>NZ_JBFALS010000008.1:36926-307020 GCF_040656295.1 Streptomyces sp. NPDC049954 | reverse complement strand
TGCCGCCTGTGACGCCCGTACGCCCATCTTCGCCGCCGCGTCGTTCTGTTTGGGGCGGCGGCCCCGTAATTCCGTCGCGACCGCCCGTCGTCATGGGAAACGGCCGCCCTCCGGGATTCCCGGCCCCCCTCTCCTGCGCCTTACTGAGCCGGTACCGACCGTGCCGCATCAGGGCCGATACGTTTCCGCACGTTTCACCGCGACGAACCCGGGAAAGACGAAAGGCCGCCGTGGGCGATCGGCCTATTGCGGCGAAGGCTTTTCCGTTCCGGTGCGGTCCTTTCCCTTTTCAGGAAGTCGTCACGGGGTAGGTATTCCTTCGATACCGAAGTGGAGTTGCCGAAGCTCCTCGTGACGGGGTGAAAACGATGCACCACCCGTACCTGACCGCGCAGGACCTGATGACCGGACTTGACCAGCCGGTCGCCGAGCACCACAGTCGCCCCGCCCTCGCGGCGGACGCCAGGGAGGCCGTCCGCGTGTTCCTCGCCGGGCTCAGCCCCGCCGTGGCCGCGCAGACCGCCCAGCATTTGCTGCTGCTCGTCTCCGAACTGGTGACGAACGCCCTGCGGCACGCCGGGGCGGTGACCGCCCTGCGGCTGCGCGCCGACCGGCACCGGCTGACGGTGACCGTGGAGGACCCGAGCCCCGTGCCGCCCCGCGAGCGCGTCCCCGACCTGAGCGGCAGCGCCGGCGGCTTCGGCTGGCCCATGGTGCTGCGCATGGCGGACGGGGTCACGGTCCGGCCCACCCCCGCGGGCGGGAAGACGGTGGTCGCGACCCTGGCCAGGTGACGGTGACGGCCTGAAGGCCGAAGCGTCGGCGACCGCCCTGAAGTACGGCGAAAACCGCGCAGTCACCGCCTTCCGGTGCGACCGGGAGGAAAGCCCGCAATGCGGCGCCGGGGTCGCCCCGGGCAGGAGGAGCGGAACTCCGCGGATGCCCGTGCGGGGCGCATGAATCTCGTGGGTCCGATGCACGGACAAGGCGCGGACAAGGGCGGAACCGGGCCGGCCCGCACGGGCCGGCCGCCGCACCGCGTCGACTGCTCCCGGGTCTCTCCGCCCGTCACCGGCGTGGGCCGGAAAGCGGGCGGCGGACATTAGCCCCCCGCGGGCCCGGCAATTCGCGTCGTCCGTCCCGCGGCCCGGACCGGCGCCGCGTACCCGGCGCACTCGCCGCCCCGCCGGACTCCCGGTTCGCGGCTTTGGCGAAGGGCCTCCCCGCGGCGCCCCCTCCCCGGGGAAAGCAAGACGGAACACCGGCGTTGGACGAGTTCGAATGCAAGTATGCTTCGTACTTGTCTCGCAGAGGTCCGGCACATGGACGCCTGCTCTCCGGTGGGGGTGTGAAGTGGCCGATCGGCCCACGGGGCTCGATTCCGCGCTGCCACGACCGCGGTCCACGAGTCATGATCCCGGCTGGGATCTCGACGCGACCCTGGTCCTGGTGGAGGACGACGCGGGAGACGCGCTCCTGGTCACCGAATACCTCGCCGACAGCGCCCTGAGCCTGGAGGCGACATGGTGCAAGACGCTCGCCGAGGCCCAGTCCACGCTCGCCACCATCCGCGGACCCGTGTGCGTCCTGCTCGACCTGCACCTGCCCGACGTGCACGGCCTCGACGCCGTACGCCGGGTCCGCTCGGCCGCGCCGGACGCCGCGATCATCGTCCTGACCGGCCTGTCCGAGAGCGAGATCGGCCTTGACGCCGTCGCCCAGGGCGCCCAGGACTACCTGCTGAAGAACCGCGTCGAACCCGAGACCCTGGGCCGCGCCGTCCGCTACGCCCTCCAGCGCAAGCAGGTGGAGCGTGCCTCCGCCGCCCTCCAGGCCGGCCGGCTGCGGGCCGAGGAGAACGCCCGCCTCGAACGCGGACTGCTGCCCACCCCGCTGCTGCGCGAGCCCGCCGACTTCTCCGTCGTCGCCCGGTACGAACCCGGTCGCGACCACGCCCTGCTGGGCGGGGACTTCTACGACGTCGTCCAGACCGCCGACGGCACCGTGCACGCCGTGGTCGGCGACGTCTCCGGGCACGGCGCGGCCGAGGCCGCCCTCGGCGTGTGTCTGCGGGTCGCGTGGCGGGCCGCCGTGCTCACCGGCTGCGTCGGCTCCGCGCAGGCCCGCCTGCTCAACGAGATCCTGTGCGCGGAACGGGCCGGGGACCACGTCTTCGCGACCTACGTCGCCATGCGTTTCTCCCCCGACCGCCGCACGCTTCGGACCGTGCGCGCCGGCCACCACGGCCTGCTCGTGCGCACCGAGGACAGCGTCGACTGGTACGAGCCCGAGGGCGGCATGGCGCTCGGACTGCTCGGCGGGGACGTCGACGCCGACGCCTGGCCCGAGGCGGCCCTGTCGACCGACCCCCGTACCGCCGTCGTCGCCTGCACCGACGGCCTCTTCGAAGGCCGCACCGGACCCCGCACTCGTCTGGGCGAGAGCGGACTGCTCGACCTGGCCCGCCGGCACAACGGCCGCGGCGGCCAGGACTTCGTGGACACCGTCGTCGAGGAGGTCACCGCGCTCGCCGCTCCGGCGGGCGGCCTCTCCGACGACCTCGCCGTACTGCACCTCGCCTGGGAGCGCCCCGAATGACATCCCCCACCCCGGCCGAGCGGGAGCAGCCCAGGAAGCCGCTCACCAGCAGGCTGTCCGTCCAGGGCTGGATACACCTCGTCCTCGTCCTCATGGCCCTCCTCGTCGTCGCCGGCGCCGCCACCGGCGCGGGCCTGCTGTCCCGCAGCGGCGACCGCACCTCCGACCTCGTCGACCGCATCCAGCCCGCGAGGTCCGCGTCCTTCCGGTTGCAGAAGGCACTGCTCGACCAGGAGACCGCGGTGCGCGGCTACGCCCTGACCGGCGACAAGAGCTTCCTCGCGCCCTACGCCGAGGGCCAGAAGGACGAGAAGACCTTCGGGGACGGCGCCGCCCGCCGCCTCGGGGACTACCCCAAGCCGCTGGCCGACCTCGCCGCCATCCGCAGGGAGGCCGAGGAGTGGCGCCGCGAGACGGCCCGCCCGCTGATCGCGAGGGTCGACGAGAAGGGCTCCGTGCCCACCGGCACCCTGGAGGCCAGCAAGCGCAGCTTCGACGGCATCCGCGCCCTGTTCAACCGGCAGATCGCGGACCTCGACGCGGTCCGCGACCAGGCCGGCCGCGAACTCGACGACGCCGAGGGGCTGCGCGACTGGACCTTCGTCGCCATCCTGATCGCCTTCCTCGCCTGCGGGGGTGTGCTCGCCGTCCTCCTGCACCGCATCGTCGGCCGGCCGCTGCGCGGTCTGGAGACCCGCGCCCAGAAGGTCAGCAGGGGCGACTTCGAGCAGGGCATCGCCATCGAGGGCCCCTCCGACGTACAGGCCCTCGGGCTCGCAGTCGAGGAGATGCGCCGGCGCATCGTCTCCGAACTCTCCGAGTCCCGGGCCCGCGAGCAACTGCTCGCGCAGCGCACCGCCGACCTCGACGCGCAGACCGCCGAACTCCAGCGGTCCAACGCCGAGCTGGAGCAGTTCGCCTACGTCGCCTCGCACGACCTCCAGGAACCGCTGCGCAAGATCGCCTCCTTCTGCCAGCTCCTGGAGAAGCGTTACGGGGACCAGCTCGACGCCCGCGGAAAGCAGTACATCGACTTCGCGGTGGACGGCGCCAAGCGCATGCAGGTCCTCATCAACGACCTGCTCGCGTTCTCCCGCGTCGGGCGGCTCGGCGGCGAACTCGTGGAACTGCCGCTGGAGAAGACCCTGGAGCGCGCGCTGAGCGACCTCCAGGTGCCCATCGAGGAGTCCGGGGCCGTCATCGAACGCGAGGGGGAGCTGCCCGTCGTCAACGGCGACCGCACCACCCTGACCATGCTGTGGCAGAACCTCCTCGGCAACGCCGTCAAGTTCCGCCACCCCGACCGCGCCCCCCGCATCACCGTCTCCTGCGTCCGGGACGGCGACCTGTGGCGGTTCGCCGTCACCGACAACGGCATCGGCGTCCCCGAGGAGTTCGGCGAGAAGGTCTTCGTGATCTTCCAGCGCCTGCACAGCCGTGAGGAGTACGGCGGCACCGGAATCGGCCTCGCCCTGTGCCGGAAGATCGTCGAGCACCACGGCGGGGACATCGGTCTCGACCACTCCGTCGAAGAAGGCGCCCGGGTGTGCTTCACTCTCCCGGTGCGCAGCGAGTCCCCGGCCGGGCCGGGGGAGGACGACCCGTCGGTCCCGGCCCAGCACGACACCACCTCCGCACCGCTTGGAGCAGCCCAGTGAACACCCCCGTGGAGCCCATCGAGGTCCTCCTCGTCGAGGACGACCCCGGCGACGAGCTGATGACCCGCGAGGCATTCGAGGACAACAAGATCCGCAACACCCTGCACGTCGTACGCGACGGGCAGGAGGCGCTCGACTTCCTCTACCACCAGGGCGAGCACGCCGACGCGCCGCGCCCCGACCTGATCCTGCTCGACCTCAACCTGCCGAAGTACGACGGCCGGCAGGTCCTGGAGCGGATCAAGTCCGACGACAACCTCGCCCACATCCCCGTCGTGGTGCTCACCACCTCCTCCGCCGAGGAGGACATCCTGCGCAGCTACCGGCTGCACGCCAACGCGTACGTCACCAAGCCCGTGGACCTCGACCAGTTCATCGCGGCCGTACGGCAGATCGACGACTTCTTCGTGACCGTCGTACGCCTCCCGCGCACGGCGCAGTAGGGCGCGCGGCGGCCGAGGACATCCGCCCCCGGCCGCCACCTGCCGCACCCCTGCCCCGTTGACCCCGGAGCGGGCGCACACAGCGCGCCCGCCACACCGGCACCGGCGCACCCTTCCGACAGCGCCGGGTGCAGACGTCAGCGGAGGTAAAGAGATGTGCGGCATCACCGGCTGGATCGGCTTCGACCACGATCCGCGAACCGCCCGGGACACCCTGGACGCCATGACGGCCACGATGGCCTGCCGGGGCCCCGACGAACGGGGCACCTGGACCGAGGGGCCCGCGGCCCTCGGCCACCGCAGGCTCGCCGTCATCGACCTGCCCGGCGGCCGGCAGCCGATGACCCTCGACACCCCCGGCGGCCCGATCGCGCTCGTGTACTCCGGGGAGACGTACAACCACCCCGAGCTGCGCGCCGAACTGCGCTCGCGCGGCCACCGCTTCACCACCGCCTCCGACACCGAGGTCGTCCTGCGCGGCTACCTGGAATGGGGCGAGCAGGTCGCCGAGCGCCTCAACGGCATGTACGCCTTCGCCGTGTACGACGGCCGCAGCCGCCGGCTGGTCCTGATCCGCGACCGCCTCGGCGTCAAGCCCCTCTTCTACCACCCCACCCCCGACGGGGTGCTGTTCGGCTCCGAGCCCAAGGCGATCCTCGCCCACCCGGGAGTGCGCCCCCGCATCCGCACGAGCGGGCTGCGGGAACTCTTCGCCTTCGTCAAGACCCCCGGGCACGGCGTCTGGGACGGGATGCACGAGGTCGAGCCCGGCACGGTCCTCACCGTCGACGAGCGCGGCACCCGCCGACGCGTCTACTGGAGCCTGCGGACCCGCCCGCACACCGACGACCGGGACACCACGATCGCCACCGTCCGCGCGACCCTGGAGGACGCCGTGCGCCGTCAGCTCGTCGCCGACGTCCCGCACGGAGTCCTGCTGTCCGGCGGACTCGACTCCTCCGCGCTCACCGGTCTCGCGGCCCGCCAACTCGCCGGGAGTGAAGAGACCCTGCGCACCTTCTCCGTAGACTTCGCCGGACAGGCCGAGAACTTCGTCGCCGACCAGGTGCGCGCCACGACCGACTCCCCGTACGTCCGCGACGTCGCGCACACCCACCGCACCGACCACCACGACCTCGTCCTGGACGCCCACACTCTTGCCGGTCTCGACGCGCGCGCCGCGATGGTCCGCGCCCGCGACCTGCCCCTGGGCCTGGGCGACCTCGACACCTCGCTCCTGCTGCTCTTCCGCGCCGTCCGCGAACAGGCGACCGTCGCGCTGTCCGGGGAGTCGGCCGACGAGGTGTTCGGCGGCTACCTGCACTTCTTCCACCAAGAGGCGCGCGAGGCCGAGATGTTCCCCTGGCTCGTGCGGATCGCCGAGCACTTCGGCGAGGACTCCACCGTCCTGCGTCCCGAGGCCGTCCGCGCCCTCGACCTCCCGGCCTTCCTGCGGCAGAGCTACGCCGAGGCCGTCGCCCAGGTGGAACGCCTCGAAGGGGAGAGCGACTTCGAGTACCGGATGCGCCGGATCAGCCACCTGCACCTGACCCGGTTCGTCCGCATCCTGCTCGACCGCAAGGACCGCGCGAGCATGGCGGTCGGGCTGGAGGTGCGGGTCCCGTTCTGCGACCACCACCTGGTCGAGTACGTCTACAACACCCCGTGGGCGCTCAAGTCCTTCGACGGGCGGGAGAAGAGCCTGCTGCGCGCGGCCGTCCGCGACGTGCTCCCGCGCTCCGTCCACGGCCGCGTCAAGAGCCCGTACCCCTCGACCCGGGACCCCAAGTACGCGGCGGCCCTCCAGGACCAGGCCAGGGAACTGCTGAGCCGCCCAGGGCATCCGGTGTTCACCCTGGTCGACGCCGACCGGGTGCGCGCCCTGGCCGGCCGCGAGGACCTGCCCTCGACTCAGGCCGCCCGGCGCGGACTTGAACGCACCCTCGACCTCGCCCTGTGGTACGAGCTCTACCAGCCGGACGTGATCCTCGACTGAGACGGCACCGGCATCCGCGCCGGGACGTCGTCCCGCGGCGATCTTCTTCCTTCGCGCGGGTGTGCGAGGAGTGCGCAGGGGCAGACGGAGGGCAGCCGAAGATCGAAGTCTCCGCCCGACCGGCGGACCGTCACGACACCGGAGGCCCCTCGTGCTGCTCGCCCACCCCGTGATCCTGCGCAACCTCGTCGAGCGTCACCACGCCCTGAGGGTGCTGGAGGCCGAGCGCGGAGGCCCCGAGGCCCGGCGTGAACTGGCCGAAGTCTCCTCGCTGTTGTGTGTGGCGACCGGAACGAGCGATGTGGACGCCGCGCTCATCGCGGCCGTGCACGGTCTGCCCGGGGCGCGGGTCGCCGACGACTCCCTGCTCAGCGAGGGGCGGGACGTGAGCGGGCTGCGCGGCTGACACGTCGCCGTCGCCGGCCGGCTCGGGCTCAGCGCCCGACGCCGCCCGCGGACCGGAGCCGGTTCGCCCGGCGGCGGCTCAGCGTGGCCCGCTCCCGCTCGTCCAGCCCGCCCCAGATCCCGGCGCGCTGACGGCTCTCCAGGGCCCATTCGAGGCACTGCTGCCGCACCGGGCAGCCGGCGCACACCTGCTTGGCCTCCTCCCGCTGCCGGGCTCCCGGGCCCTCGCTGCTCACCGGGAAGAACAGCTCCGGGTCGGTGCCGATGCAGGCCGCGTGGTGAATCCATTCCACGACGTGTCACTCCTCGGGTACTCGGGAATTCGGACGGTCCTGTTCCGACCCGGGTGACCGTGTGACGTACGCCCAAACATCGCCGGGGCGGCGGCGCGTGGTACGGGCGGCCGAAGGGGCCGCGGCCACAGCGAAGCACGTGCGCCCGCACAGGCTCCCGACAGGCGCACGAGTGCCGTCGGCAGCCCCAACTCCGAGATCACGCCATCTCATTGACGCTGCACATCGGTGGTGATTCACTTCGTGGCTGAGAGAGCGCTCTCAGCGACAGGGACCGGCCGGCGGTTCAGTTATTTCCACCACTTCGCAGGGAGAGCCGTGTCCACCATTCCCTCTCGCCGCAGCGTGCTGCGCGGAGCGGCCGTCGCCGCCGTGCCGCTGATCGGCGGCATCGGCGCAGGCCCGGCGTTCGCGTCGGCCGCCACCTCCGACTCCCACGGAAAGGGCGGCACCACCGCCGGCCTCGGACCGAACGTCCTGGTCTTCGATCCGTCCATGGGCGACGCGGCGATCCAGGCCCAGGTCGACGCCGTCTTCGCCACCCAGGAGTCCAACCAGTTCGGCGACGAGCGCTATGCCCTGGCCTTCCTGCCGGGCACCTACCACGTCGACATCAACGTCGGCTTCTACACGCACGTCCTGGGCCTCGGCACGAGCCCCGAGGACGTGGTGATCAACGGGCACGTCACGGTCGACGCGCAGTGGCTGGAGGGAAACGGCACCCAGAACTTCTGGCGCACCGCGGAGAACCTGACCATCGCGCCGCCCGACGGCCTGGAACGCTGGGCCGTCGCCCAGGCCGGACCGATGCGCCGCGTGCACATCAAGGGCGACATGACGCTGTTCCCGAGCCCGCCGGGCAACCAGTGGTCCAGCGGCGGCTTCCTGGCCGACAGCGTGGTCGACGGGCAGGTCGAGTCGGGTACGCAGCAGCAGTGGCTGTCGCGCAACGACACGTTCGGCAGCTGGAGCGGCTCCAACTGGAACATGGTCTTCGTCGGCGTGCAGGGCGCGCCCGCACAGTCCTACCCGACCCCTCCGTACACCACGATCGACCGCACCCCGGTGATCCGGGAGAAGCCGTTCCTCACGGTGGACCGCCACGGTTCCTACCAGGTGTTCGTGCCCTCGCTGCGCAGGAACAGCACGGGTACCACCTGGGCGCACGGCCCGGCCCGCGGCCGCGCCGTCCCGCTCTCGCAGTTCCACGTGGCCCGGCCCGGCGACTCCGCCGCCGCTCTGAACCGCGCGCTCGCCCAGGGCAAGCACCTGCTGATCACGCCGGGCGTCTACGACATCTCGGCGCCGCTGCGCGTGCACCGCCCCGGCACGGTCGTCCTGGGGATCGGCCTCGCCACCCTGCGCTCCACGCACGGCAACACCGTGCTGGACGTCGCCGACGTCTCCGGCGTCACCGTCGCCGGTGTGCTCTTCGAGGCCGCCTCCCGGCACACCCCCCTGCTGCTGCGCGTCGGCGACGGCCGCGGCCGTCGGCGGCACCTCGCCGACCCCACCGCGCTGTTCGACGTCTACGCCCGGATCGGCGGCGCGCTGGCCGGCGGCGCCGAGGTCAGCGTCCGGATCGACAGCAACGACGTGATCTGCGACAACCTCTGGCTCTGGCGCGCCGACCACGGGCTCGACGGCACCGTCGGCTGGTCGGTCAACCCCGCCGACACCGGCGTCATCGTCAACGGGGACCACGTCACCGCGTACGCGCTCGCCGTCGAGCACTACCAGAAGCACGAGGTGCTGTGGAAGGGCGAGCACGGCAGCACCTACTTCTTCCAGAACGAGCACCCCTACGACGTGCCGACCCAGTCGGCCTGGAGACACGGCTCGACCCTCGGCTACGCGGCCTACAAGGTCGCCGACGACGTGCGCACCCACCACGCGTGGGGCCTGGGCAGCTACTGCTTCTTCAACCTCGGCGCGAACATCTACACCGACCGCGCCTACGAGGTCCCCGACACCCCGGGCGTCGTCCTCACCGACCTGATGTCGGTCTGCCTCAACGACGCGGGCGGCGGCGGCATCCTGCACTGCGTCAACGACACCGGTGACCCCGTGCAGAACGGCTTCGGCACGTACAGCATGAAGTCCTACGCGAACGGCACCGGCAGCGTGTGACCCTCGGGCGGAGGCGGTGCGCCACTCGGCCCGGTGCGGGACGGGTGGCGCACCGCGCGGGGCCCTCGCGAAGGCGCGGCGGCGGGCGGGCCGCGAGCGCCGGGATCCGCCTCTGCCCAGCAGGTGCCGGGCGCCGTCAACTTCAGGGAGGTGTGCCGCCGGTCCCGCCGAAGTCGTCGTCCGCGGCGTTCTCGCGCGCCACCTCACGCTCCGTCTCCCCCCAGCCCTCCGCCTCCTCCGGTACGACCGTGAGCCCGTAGTACGTGTAGAGCGCGCTCTCCTGCGCGGCGTCCAGGTGCTCGTCCGCGTCGTCCGGCCGGGGCGCGTCGCGCACGAGGTCCTTGGTGTACGGGACGTGCAGCATCCGCCCCTCCCGCTCGGCTCCGGCGAGCGGGACGAAGTGCTCCCGGATGCCGAGCAGGCCCGTCTTCACGGTGACCCACTCCGGGCGGCCCGTGCGGTCGTCGAGGTAGACCTCGTCGACCCCGCCGATCTTCTCGCCGTCGACGTCGTACACGTCGAGGCCGTCCAGTTCGTCGGGGTTGTCGAGGGCGTGGTCCACCGCCATCGCCGCCACCTCCCTGCCTCGGGCGCGACCCGGTCCTGCCTCCATGGCGCCGCGTCCGCGCGCCCGCGGCAACCGCAGCACCGTCCCGCCCGTGTCACCGGACACCGTCGCGCGCACGGCCCGGCACCCTGTGCGAGGCTTCACCGGTAGGGCCGAACGGGTGAAGCAGGTGCCCGCCGCACACCGGCGGGACGGAAGACCGAGGAGACCGATGCGGACACGGCAGTCCTCGCGCTGGGACGAGGCGCGCTGGCTCAACGAACCCCCCGAGGCGGTGTCCGACCCGGCGGGCGGCCTACGGGTCACCACCGCCGAGGGCAGCGACTTCTGGCGCACCACCTCGTACGGGTTCGTCCGCGACAGCGGACACGCGCTGCTCGCCCCCTTCCCGCAGGACAGCGCCGTCGAGGTGACCTTCGAGGCCACGCTCCCCGAGCTGTACGACCAGGCGGGCGTCATGGTCCGGGTGGACGAGGGGACCTGGGTCAAGGCCGGAGTCGAGTCCACTGACGGCAGCCCGCACCTGGGAGCGGTCGTCACGCACGGCACGTCCGACTGGTCCCTGAGCCCGGTACCCGACTGGGCGGGAGCCTCGGTGACGGTCCGGGTCAGCCGCTTCGGCGACGCCCTCACGGTGCGGGCCCGCAAGGACGAGGGGGAGTGGCGCATGGTCCGCCTCGCTCACCTCCCCGCCGACGCCGAGGTGAGCGCCGGGCCCTTCTGCTGCTCCCCGCAGCGGGACGCGCTGACCGTGCGCTTCACCCGATTCGTCCTCGGCCCCGCCGACCGGGGGCTGCACGAGGGGCCGTGACCGGCCCGCGGCCCGGGCCGGACAGGGGCGTCAGCTCTCACCCCGGCGGGTTCTGGCCCGCTCGCCCGGCGCCGGCCGCGCCGTGGCGCCCGGCTCCCCGGCCGGCCCCGTTCGGGGAGCCGGCACGGCGGGGGAGGGGCGTCGCCGACGCCGGCGCAGACTCGCCGCCCGCGTCCGCAGCCGGGTCAGACGGGGGCTGCGTTCGCGCTGTTCCCTGGCGTTGCGGTCGAGTTCCTCCAGCAGCCGCTGGGAGCGGTGCTCCAGGTCGAGTTCGGCCAGGATGCGGTCCACCTCGGTGAGCAGTGCTCCGTAGAGGAACCAGTGCTCCGCGTCGTGCCGGGTGCTCTCGCGCAGCAGTCGGCCCACGGTCTCGCGGCCCCGGGCCGCCGCGAGGAGTTCGGCGGTGAGCCGCTCCTCCGCGGCCTGGGCGCTGTCACTGACCGGCGTGGTCACGAGCACCGCGAAACTCACCAGCGCGTCCGCGACGTGCCCGAGCATGCTCTCCACCGCCCGCCCGGCCTCGGGCGGGAACAGGTCCTTGCCCTCCCGTGCCCCGTCCGCCGCCCGTCCGTGGGCGAGGTCGGTGAAGGTACGGGCGAGGACCCGCAGGACGACGGTGCAGATCTCCAGGGTGTCCAGCCCGGTGCGCAGCACGACCCGGTTCAGCAGACCCTCCCTCACACGCGGGTTGAACCGCAGGCTCTCCTCCGCCTGCCGCAGCGCCGCGTCCACGTCCGCGATGTCGTGGTCGAGGTCCCTCGCCTCCTGGAGGCGGGCCCGGGCGTCCTCCACCGGGGTCGCGCTGCTCAGCTCCTCACCGATCCGCAGCAGCAGCCTGCGCATACGCCGTGCCAGGTCCTCCAGCGCGTCCCCCGCCGTCCGCGTCCACACGGGCGGCGCGAAGACGAAGTTGAACAGCAGGCCGACCAGCGCCCCGATGACGGTCTCCAGCACCCGGTCCCAGGCCGTGTCCGTGACCCGGCCGACCCCGAGCACGAGCATCGCGCTGATCGCCACCTCCGGGACGAACTCGCTCACCCTGACCGCGTGCCCGATCACCAGCGAGGCCAGGATGATCAGGCCGAGGCTCCACCACGTGAGCCCCACCAGGACGCTGAAGCCGACCGCGATGAGCACCCCGACGACGACCGCGGTCACCCGGCGGATCCCCGTGGTGAGGGTCGAGTAGAGAGTCACCTGGACCACGAGCAGGGCCGTCAGAGGGGCCGTCAGCGGCGCGGGCTCGTCACTCAGCCGCAGGGCGACCACATAGGCGAGGGTCGCGGCGGCGGCCGAGCGCACCGTCCGGACGAACCCGGGCTCGTTCCTGGCGCGTCCCCAGAGAGCACGGACGGCGGCTTTCACGTCTTGTGGATCACGCACGCTCCGATCCTTCCCCCACGTCGGCCCGGCCAGGCATCCCGATCGTCCTTCAGTTCGAGTGTGTGGGGCCGGGGTTCGCGTCGGAGGGAGGGCCGCCGACGGCTGCCTCGCGGGCTATTGTTCCATTTCTGGATGATCGCGAGCCCCCTCATGCATTGGACGCATTGAATGGTCCGTACATACATTTGTTCGCGTGACCGAGAGCCTGTCCATACCCCCGCCCCATGTCAGCGGTACCCCCGCCTTCCGGCGTGCCTGTGCCGCCCTCTTCGCGGCGGGGCTCGGCACCTTCATGACGCTGTACTGCGTCCAGGCACTCCTGCCGTCCCTGGCCTCCGACCTCGACCTGTCGCCCGCCGGGGCCTCGCTCAGCGTCTCGGTCGCGACCCTGGCCATGGCGGTCGGGGTCATCCCGCTGACCGCTGTCTCCGACGCCTGGAACCGCACCTCGATGATGTCGCTCGCGCTCGGCGCGGCGGCCGTCTTCGGTATCGCCTCTGCCTTCGCGCCGAACTTCCCCGTCCTGCTGCTGCTCCGCCTCCTGCAGGGGCTCTCGCTCGCCGGCCTCCAGGCCACCGCGATGTCCTACCTCGCCGAGGAGGTGCACCCCGGCTCGCTGGGGCAGGCGATGGGCCTGTACGTCGCGGGCAACGGGATCGGCGGGATGCTCGGTCGGCTCGCCGCGGACGGCGTCCTGCAGTGGACGCACAGCTGGCGCTGGTCGATCGGGGCCGTCGGCGTCATCGCCGCCGTGTGCGCCCTCGTCTTCCGCCTCGCGATCCCGCCCTCCGTCCGCTTCGTGCCCAAGGAGGCCACGCCGCGGGCGCTCCTGCGCGGAGTGGGCCGGGCCCTGCCGGACAGTGGACTGCTGCGGCTGTACCTCATCGGGTTCATGGCCATGGCCGCCTTCGTCACCGTCTACAACTACCTCGGCTTCCGGCTCATCGACGCCCCCTTCAACCTGTCGGAGGGCACGGCGGGCCTGCTGTTCATCACCTACCTCTCGGGGTCCTTCTCCTCCGCCCTCGCCGGCCGGCTCGTGGACCGCTGCGGCAGGCGGCTCGTCCTCGGCCCCGCGCTCGCCGTCGCCCTCGTGGGGCTCCTGCTCATGCTGATCCCGCACCTGGGCGGGGTCATCCCCGGGCTCGTAATCTTCACGGTGGGGTTCTTCGCGGCGCACGCCGTGGCCAGCGGCTGGGTCGGGGCCCGCTCCTCGGCCCTCGGCGTGCAGGGCGCCGCCGTCTACCTGTTCTTCTACTACGCGGGCAGCGCGATCGGTGGCTCGGCGGGCGGCTCCGTCTACAGCCACGGACACTGGGGCGGGCTCACCGTCTACACCTGCGTCCTGGTCGCGATCGGACTGTTGAGCGCGCTGAGCCTGTGGCGTCTGGGCGGCCCCTCGCGAGGCCGCGTCGTCAGCGCCACGACGGCAGGCGGGACGGCGGCCACGTCCCCCGCCGGGCCGGCCGCCGAAGCGCCGCCCGGGGCCGCCGGGGCCGGGGCCTCCACGACAGGCGGCTGAGCCCGGGAGCCGGAGGGCCGGCGCGGGCGACACCTGCCGTTCGGGTGTTCCGGGACACGGCCCTGAGCTGCGGCGATGACACAGCGACAGGCTGCGTGTTGCGGAAGTCACCCTTTCGGGCCAGGGTGGCGATGACCCTCAGAACGACACCGCTCACTCTTCGTACTCGGGGCAGGGAGTAGTGGGCTTCGCGTAAGGAGCCAGGACATGGCTGGTGTGGTCAATCGCCGCTGCACGCTCGAGGTCGAAGCGACCGAGGAGCGGCTCTCACAGGTCCGGCGCATCGCCGCGGCCCACCTGCGCCACTGGGGACTCGATCTCCAGGTCGCCCCCGTCTGCTGCGCGGTCGACGAACTTCTGCGCAATGTCGCAGCCCACGCCCGGGGCGACAAGAGCAGCGTCGTCGAGATCCGCTGGAGCGGCCGGCAACTCACCGTCTCGGTCGCCGACCGCGACCACCGGCTGCCACGACTGCTGACCTCCCTCAAAGGCGGCCTCGGCAAAGTCGCCGCGCTCAGCGACAGCTGGGGCACCTGCGCCACGGCCGAGGGCAAGGTCATCTGGTTCACCCGCCTCGTCAAGGACGCCCAGCGCATCCCCGCGCCCGGCAGCCTCCCCACCCACACGGCCCCCGCCGCGCAGCCGGTCCCGCCCCTCCCACTGCCCCACGAGGTGCCCGCCCCGCCCGAGCGGGCCCGCGAACCGCTCACCGCGGAGCGGACCGCCGTCGCGGCGGACGCCACCGAGGACACGCCCACGCTGTCCGCCGCCCAGGGCAGGTGAGCGCGCCGTGGAGAAGAGCCGGGTGCCGGCCATGCTGCACCCCGAACGCCGTGCCGTGGCCCGGGTACTCGACCGCTACCGCGCCTGGGAGCGGCTGGTGCTCGACCACCCGTCCAACGGCACGGTGCGCCGCCGCTTCGAGGCGACCGC
The DNA here is from genome assembly GCF_040656295.1 of Streptomyces sp. NPDC049954. Taxonomy (NCBI): domain Bacteria; kingdom Bacillati; phylum Actinomycetota; class Actinomycetes; order Kitasatosporales; family Streptomycetaceae; genus Streptomyces; species Streptomyces sp. NPDC049954. Next base: position 292,280 of record NZ_JBFALS010000008.1, on the reverse strand, counting down.
GTACACCCTGTGCGTCCTGATGGCGCAGCGCACCAGCCGGGAGGCCGCCCTCGCCGCCGAGCGCTACCTCGGTGTCGCCCTGCGCCGCCGCCGGGCCATCGGCGTCGCCCCGCCCGAACCGGACCGCCCACCGCAGCCCACCCCGCCCGCCCGGCCCCTGCGACCCGAGGCGTACGGCGCGGTGCCGGTCGGCTAGGCCCACGGCACGGCTCGCTCCGTCCCCGTCGCCCCGGGTGAGGCGGCGGGGACGAGGTGCCCGTGCCCCGACGCGCCCTCAGGCCGATCTGCGTCCGGCGGCCAACGAGGCGGCGCCCGCCGGGCACAACTCGTGGTGGGCGGCGCGGCACGGGCGCCAGGACGGGCCGCCCGTCACCCCCACCGCCGTACCGTCGGCGGCGATCCGCCAGCGGCTGCCGGGCGGCACCAGTGCGCAGGGCCGCTCCCCGGGCTCCAGCAGCACCCAGCGGCCCCGGGCCGTCCGCCGCCACTCCGCGGGCGCCCCGCACAGCCCGCACCGCCCGAACACCGGGGCGTCCGGGCCGCCCTGATCAGGTATCGCCGCGAGCCGCCGCGCGGCGCGGGACGGGGACTGCCCGGAGGCGACCGGCGACCGGACCGCACCGCCGCCGCGCGCGACCGGGGGACCCGCCACCGAAGCCGCCGGCCGCAGAGCGCTCAGCACCTCGGGCAGTACCTCGGCCAAGGGCACCGGCTCGGGCCCCGGCGAGACACCGCCGACCCGCTCGCACCTGTCACACACCGTCATGCGTGTGCTCCCGCGCCACCTGCCGTAAGGACCACCGCAGCTGTCGCACCGATAGCGGACGAACCCCATGACCTCCACCCCACCCCGTCCTGATGAACCTCGTCCTGTTGAAGCCGTCCCGCACATCGTTCCACCCGGGTCTGACAACGCGGCCCCACCTGCGTGAACACCGCGCCACGCCGGGACGCCGGACGTGCGGGCCCGCGTGCGGGCACCACCCCCGTAAACCTGTTGAGACTCGCGCGCCACCACCCCTACGCTGCCCCCATGAGCTTCTTGCAGATCTACGGCTGACGGCCCGACGCACCGAGCGGCGGCGCCCCCGCAGCGGGGCACCGCCGCCGGATCACGCTGCCATCCGCCGTCACGATCAGAGAATCGAGAGTGCTCACCCATGCCTCGTCCCACCACGCCCGCACGCCCGCGCGCCCATGTCGCGGTGATCGGTGTCCCGGCGATCAGCCACGTGCTGCCCAGCCTGGAGATCGTCCGCGAACTCGTACGCCGAGGACACCGGGTCACCGCCGCCAACGACCCGCTGCTCGCCGACCTCCTGACCGCCACCGGCGCCGAGTTCGTGCCCTTCTCCTCGCAGCTCCCGCCCGTGCGGAAAGCCGCCTGGCCCGAGGAGCCGATCGCCGGTATGACCGAGTTCCTCGACGACGCCCGCCGGGTACTGCCCCAGCTGCGCGCCGCGTACGAGGACGACCCGGCGGACCTGTACCTGTACGACATCGGCGCCTACGCCGCGCGCGCCCTCGCCGAGGCCCAGGGACGGCCGCTCCTCCAGCTCTCGCCGACCTTCGTGGGATGGGAGGGCTACGAGGAGGAGGTCGCCGCCGCCGTGTGGCGACTGCCCGGCGCCGACGCCTACCGTGCGGCCTTCACCGCGTGGCTGCGCGAGAGCGGGGCGAGGACCCTGGACATGGACGTCTTCGTCGGCCCCCCGGCCCGTTCCCTGGCCCTCGTGCCGCGCGCGATGCAGCCGCACGCGGAAAGGGTGAACACGGACGTCGTCACGTTCGTGGGTCCCTGCTCGGGCGAGCGGGCCCGGCGGGAGACGTGGCGGCGCCCCGAGGACGCCGAGACCGTCGTCCTCGTGTCCCTGGGCTCCGCCTACACCCGGCAGCCGGAGTTCTACCGGCAGTGTCTCGCCGCGTTCGGCGGCCTGCCCGGTCTGCACCTCGTGCTCCAGATCGGCGCGGACGTCGACCCGGCCGAACTGGGGCCGCTGCCGCCGCACGTGGAGGTGCACTCCTGGGTGCCGCAGCTCGCCGTACTGGAACAGGCGGATCTCTTCGTCACCCACGCGGGCATGGGCGGCTGCGGAGAGGGGCTGCTCACCGGCACACCGATGATCGCCGTCCCGCAGGCGGCCGAACAGTTCGTCAACGCCGACCGGCTCGTCGAACTCGGCGTGGCGCGCCGCCTCGACACCGACGAGGCGGACGCGGCGAACCTCCGCGCGGCTCTGAACCACCTGACCGGCGACCCCGAGGTGGCCCGGCGCTGCGCCGCGCTGCGCACCCAGGCCCGGGCAGAGGGCGGAGCCCCGCGGGCCGCCGACCTGATCGAGGAACTCCTCCCGTGACAGGCACGGCTGACCCCCACTCGCCTCCACCTGTGTGAGGCGGGTGTGCGCCGGATCGTCACCGCCCGGACGCGGTGGCGGTCCGGCGCTCGCATGATGGGGGCATGGACGAGCAGCACGCGCGAGGGCCGCGACCGCACGGCGACGCCCACGGCGACCACGCGCAGCACGGCGGAGCCGGCGGCCGCAGGGGCCAGGGCACAGACGGCGACCGCAGCGGCCAGGGCGGCCATCGTGGGCACAGGGGTCACGGCGACCACGTCGCGATGTTCCGCCGCCTGTTCTGGACGATGCTCGTCCTCGCCGTCCCGGTCACCCTCTTCAGCCCGATGTTCGCCGACCTGCTCGGCTACCACCTGCCGTCCGGGGCCTGGGTCGGGTGGGTCTCCCCGGTGCTCGGCACCGTGCTGTTCCTGTGGGGCGGCCGTCCCTTTCTGACCGGGGCCGTGAGTGAGCTGCGCGGACGCAGTCCCGGCATGATGACGCTCATCGCCCTGGCGATCACGGTGGCCTTCGTGTCCTCGCTGTGCGCGAGCCTCGGTCTCGTCGGTGACGACCTCGACTTCTGGTGGGAGCTGGCCCTGCTCGTCGTCATCATGCTGCTCGGCCACTGGCTGGAGATGAAGTCCCTCGCGGCCTCGCGCGGCGCCCTCCAGTCCCTCGCCGCGCTCCTGCCCGACACGGCGGAACGCCTCGGCGCGGACGGCCGGCCCCGCCCCGTTCCGCCGGCCGAACTGCGCGTCGGCGACACGGTGCTGGTCCGGCCGGGCGCCCGGGTCCCGGCGGACGGCGAGGTCACCGGGGGAGCGGCCGCCGTGGACGAGTCGATGATCACGGGCGAGTCGGTGCCGGTCCACCGGGGCGAGGGCGAACGCGTCGTGGCCGGGACCGTCGCGACCGACGACGTGCTGCGGGTACGGGTCACCGCCGTGGGCGAGGACACCGCGCTCGCCGGAATCCAGCGGCTCGTGGCCGAGGCCCAGAACTCGACCTCGCGCAGCCAGGTCCTCGCCGACCGGGCGGCGGGCTGGCTGTTCTGGTACGCGCTCGCCGCCGCGGCGGTCACCGTGACCGTGTGGCTCGCTCTCGGCAGGCCCGAGGACGCGCTCACCCGCACCATCACGGTGCTCGTCATCGCGTGCCCGCACGCCCTCGGCCTCGCGATCCCGCTGGTGGTGGCCCTCGCCACGGAGAAGGCGGCCCGGGGCGGAGTGCTCGTCACCGACCGCCGCGCGCTGGAGGCGATGCGGCTCGTCGACACCGTCCTCTTCGACAAGACCGGCACCCTCACCAAGGGCGAGCCCGCCGTCACCGGCATCGCGACCGCGGGGGCCGGCGCGGCAGCCGGGAGAACGGCGGGGGAGGAGCACCTGCTCGCCCTGGCGGCGGCCGTCGAGAGCGAGAGCCAGCACCCGCTGGCCAGGGCCGTGGTCGCGGCGGCCCGGGCACGCGGACTGCGCCCGCCGACCGCCACCGGCCTCGACTCCGCCGGCGGCACGGGGGTGAGCGGCCGCGTCGACGGCCGCACCGTCGAGGTCGGCGGCCCCGCCCTCCTGGCCCGCCGCCATCTGCGCCCCCTCGCGGAGGCACGCGGCTGGGAGGAGCGGGGCGCGACCGTCCTGCACCTCGTGGCGGACGGCACGGTACGCGGCGCGCTCGCCCTCGCCGACGAGGTGCGCCCCGAGTCGCGGGAGGCCGTCGGGGCCCTGCACCGGCGCGGACTGAGTGTCGGCATGCTCACCGGCGACGCCGAACCGGTGGCCCGCGCCGTCGGGACCGCGCTGGACGTCGACGAGGTCGTCGCCGGGGTACGCCCGGACGGCAAGGGCGCCCAGGTCGCGCGGCTCCAGGAGCGGGGCCGCACCGTGGCCATGGTGGGGGACGGGGTGAACGACGCCCCCGCCCTGGCCCGCGCCGACGTGGGCCTGGCGATCGGCGCGGGCACCGACGTGGCCATCGCCTCGGCCGGCATCGTGCTGGCCGGGGACGATCCGCGCACCGTGCTGTCCGTCATCGACCTGTCGGTGGCCACGTACCGCACGATGCGCCAGAACCTGGCCTGGGCCGCGGGCTACAACATCCTCGCGGTGCCGCTCGCCGCAGGGGTGCTCGCCCCCGTCGGCTTCACCCTGCCGATGGAGGCGGGCGCCCTGCTGATGTCCGCGTCGACGGTCGTGGTGGCGCTCAACGCCCAGCTCCTGCGCCGGCTCGACCTCACGCCCTGGCGGCGGGCCTGAGGGGGACCGGCCCCGCGCGCCCGGTCAGCGTCGTTCCAGCACCCCCCGGACGAACGCGGCCTGGCCGATGTGCTGGAGACAGTCGGAGACGACGCTCACCAGCCGCACCCCGAGCGTCACCGGAGGGGACCAGTTCTCGTCCACGATCCGGTCGAGCGCCGCATCGTCCAGGCCCGCCACGTACGCCTGGGTGCGGGCGTGGACCGCGTCGAAGTAGCCGAGCAGCAGCTCCCCCGAGTCCACCTCCACCTGGCCGGCCTCGTGGGCGCTCTGACCGAAACCGGTGGCCTCCGGGGGCAGCGGCAGGGAGAAACGATCCGCCCAGCCCTCCGAGATCCACACCTGCTCCTGGCCCGCCGCATCCGCGAGGTGGTCGTCCTGCACCCGCGTCAGATGCCAGACCAGCCAGGTGACCGAGTTGGCCCTGGGGTCGAGCCGCGCGTTGAGGTCCTGCGCCGAGAGGTCCTCGACCGTCCCGTGCACCTCCTCGTTGATCCGCTCGAAGGCGTCCGTCAGCAGTTCCACGCTCTTCATGGGGTTCCTCGTCTCCGTCCACCGTTCCTCGTCCGGCCAGGACGGCCGGACCCCCCACCTTGACCGCTCACCTGCCCCTGGAGCGGGAACCGACACGGGCCGGATCGCCCGGGAGCACACGGACCCCCACGCGTGCCGCCCGGACGCGCCGGTGCGCGGACGTGCCCGTACGCAGAACGTGTCCGTGGCCGGCAGTGCCTGCCGTACGCAGGACGTGCCTGTGCCCGGCAGCGCGTGCCGTACGCAGGACACGTCCACGCCGGTCAGCCGAGAGTGACCAGCCGCGCACCGCCGTCCGACTCGAACACGCTGCCCGTGACATTGCCGTTGCGGGCCGCGAGGACGACGAGTTCGGCGATCTCCTCGGGGCGCGCCACGTGCTGGACGGGCAGCGTCTTGCCGAGCTGCGCGAAGTAGGACTCGCGTGCCCCGGTCTCCATGCCGGACCACCACGGCGTGTCCACGACGCCCGGCGAGACGGCGTTGACCCGCACCGGGGCCAGTTCGTTCGCGAGGGGGCGGACCATCGCCTCCAGCGCGCCGTTGACCGCGGCGAGCCCGGCGGTGCCCGGCAGCGCCGCCCGCGCCGAGACCGCGCTCAGGAAGGTCACGGAACCGTCCCGGGCGAGGTGCGGGAGGAGCGCCTGGAGCGTCACCAGATGCGGCCAGAACTTCCCCTCGAAGGCGGTGCGCAGATCGTCGAGGGACAACTCGGCGATGCGCCCCGCGCCCGCGCCGCCGCTCGCGGCCAGCACCAGGTGGTCGACGGTGCCCAGCCGCTCCCCGAGCGAGCGCATCGCCCCGGTCTCACCGGCGTCCGCACGGTGCCAGGTGATGTCCGGCTCCCGCGCCGCCAGATCCTCGATCACCTCCGCACGCCGGCCGGTGGCGTGCACCGCCTCGCCGTGGGCCAGCAGCAGTCGCGCGGTGGCCAGTCCGATGCCCGAAGTGCCCCCGACGACGAGGGCGATGGGTCGAGTCATGCCGACACTTCTCCTTAGGTGTACTACCTGGAACCGAGGGGAACCGGAGCGCCGCGAAGCCGTGACGTCCTCCCCGTCCGTCGCCCGTCCGCGCGTGGCGGGCAGCGCCGCACGAGGGGTGCGCACGCTGCCCGCTTTTCCGAACCGTGGCGTCTCGTATTAAGGTAGTCCCATGACGTCGAGCACTCAACCCCCCTCCGGGGAAGCCGCGTTCGAGCGGCGTGGCCGCAAACGCAGCGCCTCCAGCAGGGAGGCGATCCTCCTCTCCGCGTACCACCTCGCCGCGGAAGGCGGCTTCGCCGCGCTCACGGTGGAGGGCATCGCGCGGCGGGCGGGCGTCGGCAAGCAGACGATCTACCGGTGGTGGCCCTCCCGGGCGCACGTCCTGCTGGACGGGCTCGGCCACAAGGCGGACCTGCAGATCCCCACCGAGGACCTCGGGAGCTGGGAGAAGGATCTGCGGGCCTTCCTCGACGCCTCCTTCAGGCTGGGCTCCCGACCCGAAGTCGTCCTCATCCTGCGGGCGTTGATGGCGCAGGCGCAGATCGACCCGGACTTCGCCCCGGTGTTCCGGGAGGAGTTCCTCCAGCGCCGCCGCGCGGCCCTCGGCCTGCTCCTCGAACGCGCCGCCCGGCGCGGTGACCTGCCCCCGCAGCCCGCGCCCGCGCTCGTTCCCGACCTCGTGTTCGGCGTCATCTGGTACCGCGTCCTGGCCGCTGAGGACCCGGTGCCGCCGCCCGGACTGACGGAGGACCTGCTGCGCACCCTCGTGCCCGGGGCGGGGCGGTGACACCGGCCGGGCGGGCGGCCCCGGCGGCCGATCTCGCGGTGCGCGGACACGGCGACGTCCGGCTGCGGTGCCGTGACTGGGGCGGTACGGGACCCGGCGTCCTCTTCCTGCACGGGCTCGCCGGGCACGTGGGGGAGTGGGAGGCGACGGCGCGGTCGTCGCGCGCGGAGGGCTGGCGGGCGGCCGCCTTCGACCAGCGGGGCCACGGCGGCAGCGAACGGCGTCCCGCAGAGGTGGGACACGCCGCCCAGGTGGCCGACACGGTCGCCGTGATCCGTGCGCTGCGGCTGGCGCCGGTCGTGCTCGTGGGGCAGTCGCTGGGTGGCAGGACGGCGCTGCTGACCGGCGCCGCCCACCCCGAACTCGTCCGCGCCGTCGTCCTGGTGGAGTGCGACGCAGGTGAGCGGCCGCGCGAGGAGACCGGGACCGGGGCCGGTGCGCAGCCGGGCCGGGATGCCGATGCCGGGCCGGACCGGGAGGACGATGCGGAAGCCCGCGATGCGCCCGCGAGCGCTCCCGCCGCCGAGCCTCCCGCCCTCGCGTGGCTGCGGTCCTGGCCCGTCCCGTTCGCCTCCCGCACCGAGGCGGTGACCCGTCTCGGGGGCGGACGGCTCGGCGAGGGCTGGGCCGACGGACTGGAGCGGCGGGCGGACGGCTGGTGGCCGCGTTTCGACCTCGACGTCATGGCGGCGGTTCTCGCGGCCGCCGACACGGCCCCCGCGTGGGAGGCGTGGACGCGGCTCGACCGCCCCGCGCTGCTGGTGACGGCCCAGCACGGCTTCCTCGAAGGCGGTACGGCACCTTCGGTGCGGAACATGTTCGACGCCCGTCCCTCGACCTGGTCCGCGGGCGTGCCGGGCGCCGGGCACGACGTCCACCTCGAACAACCGGAGGCCCTGCACGCGGCGCTCGCCCCGTTCCTGCGCGCCCTGCCTCCCGGGGCCGGGTGACCGCCGCGCGGCCTCCGGCCCGGGAACCGGCCCTCGGCCCCGCCCCCGAGATCTCCGCGCCCTCAACTTGATCGTTATGCTTCCGGGAAAAGCGTTCAAACGAACATCACGTCCCCGGGTGCGCGCCGCGAGGCCGGCCGGTCCGGGCGGGAGGGGCACCATGCGTGAGCCGGTAGAGGTCAGACGCCAGCGAATCCTCGCGGCCGTCGAGGCGCGCGGCCGGGCCAGGGTCGCCGACCTCGCCGCCGAACTCGACGTGTCCGTCGTGACCGTACGCAGGGACGTCGAGGAGCTGGCCCGGGCGGGCCGGCTCGCCCGGGGCCACGGCGTCGCGCGGTCCCTGGCCCCGGTGGCCGAGGCGCGGGGCGCGGGGGAAGCGCCGGACGAGGGGCGCGCGGTCGCCGTCGTCGTCCCCCAGCGGCACTCCTACCTGTTCGAGACGCTGAACGGGGCCCGCCAGGTCCTGGAGGCGTCCGGTACCCGGATCGCCCTGCACATCGCGCCGCAGGGCCCGGACACCGAACGGGCGATGACCGAGTCCGCGCTCGCCGGCGGCGCCCGTGGAGTGCTCATCGCCCCGCGCTGGCGCAGTCTGGCCGCCGAGCGCGCCGACTACGCGTGGCTCGCCGAACTCCCCGTGCCCACCGTCCTGATGGAGCGCCGCCCGGCACCCGGCAGCCCCCTGCACGCGCGCGACTCGGTCTGCTCCGACCACTGGTACGGGGTGCACCTCGCGGTCGAGCACCTCGTCTCCCGCGGGCACCGCCGTATCGTGCTCGCCGCGCGCGACGACAGCCCCACCGCGCGCGCCGTACGGGCCGCCTTCGCCGAGATCACCACCGCCCGTCCGGAGGTCGAGCACGCGGTGGTGGCGCTCAGCTCCCCGCTGGCGGTGCCCGATCCGGCGGACGAGCCGGACGCCGGCGAACTGGACCTCGCCGCGCTCCTGCGCGCGCACCGGGCCACCGCCGCCGTCCTGCACGGGGACGAGGACGCGCTGATCCACGTCCAGCGACTCGCGGAGGCGGGCGTGCGGGTGCCCGAGGACTGCTCGGTGATCGCCTACGACGACGTCGTCGCCGGGCTCGGCAGCACCCCGCTGACCGCGGTCGCCCCGCCCAAGGCGCGGATCGGCGCCGCCGCGGCCCAACTCCTCCTGGACCGGCTGGAAGAAGCCGCCGCGGGAACGCTCGCCCCGGTGCGCAGGACGGAACTCCTGCCCGAACTGAAGGTACGCGGATCGGTGGGCGAACTGCCCCCGGCGGAATGAGCGAATGACCGCTTGCGGTTTCTTCTGATCGTTCTATTGACCGCTCTTGTTCGATCGAGCAGGATGCCGATGTCCCGGACGCGCCGAGCGCCGGGAGACGAGCCGCAGGAGCCGCAGGAGGCGTACATGCCGGATCGACAGAGCCGTCGGTCCGTGCTCGCCGCGATGGCCGCACTGCCGCTCGCGGGCGCTCTGAGCGCCTGCGGCGGACAGCAGTCGGGCAGAGCGCGCAGCGCGGGAAAGACGACCGTCACGTTCTGGTCGGCCCTCAGGGGCAGCCAGGAGGTGGTGGACGCGTTCAACAGGACCAGCCGCACCATCCACGTCGACTTCCAGCTCATCCCGGGAGGGCAGCAGGGCGGCTATCTCAAACTCAGCAACGCCGCCCGCGCCGGGAACGCCCCCGACATCGCGACCATCGAGTACCCGCAGCTGCCGGGGTTCGCGATCGACGGGGTGGCCACCGACATCACGGACCTCCTCAGCGACCGGCTGCGCCGCAAACTGCTCCCGCAGTCCCTCGGACTGACGACCTTCGACCGCAAGGTCTTCGCGGTGCCGCTGGACGTCGAACCCATGGTGCTGCACTACCGCAAGGACCTCTTCGACCAGTACGGCATCGAGGTGCCGCGCACCTGGGACGCCTACGAGCACGCCGCCCGGGCCGTGCGCAAGGCCGACCGCGACCGGCGCCTGGGCCCCTTCTGGTCGGACGGCGCCAACGAGTTCGCCGCCTACAACTGGGCCGGAGGAGCACGCTGGTTCAGGATCGAGGGCGACACCTGGCACATATCGATGACCGACGCGCCCACCCGGCGGGTCGCCGCCCTCTGGCAGCACCTCATCGACGAGGACCTCGTCTTCGTCAACCCGGGCCAGAGCAAGGAGGGCGACGCCCAGATCGCCGCCGGCCGGGTCCTCACCCGTCTCAACGGGGCCTGGGACGCCGGCGCGCAGATGAGCGCGCGGCCCGGCCAGAAGGGCCGCTGGCGCATCGCGCCGATGCCGCAGTGGGACGAGAACCGGCCCCGCGTCAGCACCAACGGCGGCTCGACCTTCGCCCTCACCAAGGACTGCCGCAACCGTGAGGCCGCCATGGAGTTCGTCGAGTGGCAGGTCAGCAATCCCGCGTCGCTGCGCGCCCGGCTCTCCAGCGGAGCCAGCAGCCAGTACCCGGCCGTGCCCGCGCTGGTGCCCGTCGCCCGGAAGGCCTTCGACCGCTCCTACTACGGCGGCCAGGACATCTACTCCCTCTTCCGCCAGGAGGCCGAGAAGATCGACGACGGCTGGGCTTGGGGGCCCCGCATGACCTCCACCACCAACCTCCTCCAGGACGGCTTCGCCCGGGTGGACGGCGCGGGCGGCACCCTGATCGACGCGCTGCGCGACGCCCAGGACGGCACCATGCCGGACCTGCGCGCGATGGGCCTGTCCGCCGTCGCCCACGACAACTGACGTCGCGCGCCGCCGGTTTCCGCGTCGCCCGCACCTCGACCCCCGCGACGCGCACGAAACCGCCCCTGAACAGCCGCTCGGCACCACCCTCCTTCCCGTTCCTCCCGCCGCGCCCCGGCAGCCGGCACCCCTCACCTTCAGAGAGGCAGGTGAACCGCCATGACGACCACGACCGCCACCGCGAGCACGCCCCCGCCGCCCACCGCGGCGAGCGACCGGCACCCCGCCCCGCCACGGCGCCCCGGCCGCAAGTCCGCGCGCCGCAGAGAACTCGGCGCCGCGAGTTTCCTGATGGCGCCCTTCTTCCTCCTGCTCGTCGCCGTGTTCCTCGTGCCCCTGGGCACCGCCGTCTACTTCAGCTTCTTCGGCGCCGACCAGCCGGGACTCGGCTTCGGGCCCGAACGCACCGTGTTCACCGGGCTGCGCGGCTACACGGCCGTCCTGACCGACCCCACCTTCCTCGCCGGACTCGGCAGGGTGGCCCTCTACGCCGTCTTCTACCTGCCGCTGCTGGTCATCGCCTCGCTCGCCCTCGCGCTGCTGCTCGACTCCGGCGTCGCCCGCCTCAGGTCCTTCGCCCAACTCGCCCTGTTCCTGCCGCACGCGGTGCCCGGCATCATCGCCGCCGTCATCTGGCTGTACCTCTACACCCCCGGCCTCAGCCCGGTCATCGAGGCCCTCGGCCAGGCCGACTGGCACGTCAACTTCCTGGGTGTGCACGCCGTCATCCCGTCGATGGTCAACATCGCGGTGTGGAGCAACCTCGGCTACAACATGATCGTCTTCTACGCCGCGCTCCAGGCCGTGCCCCGCGAGGTCGTCGAGGCCGCCGTGGTCGACGGGGCGGGGCCGGTGCGCACCGCCCTGCGCGTCAAGACACCGATGGTGCGCTCCTCCGTCGTCATGGTCGCGATGTTCACCATGATCGGCGCGCTCCAGCTGTTCACCGAACCGATGCTGCTCGGCCAGTCCACCCCGACGATCAGCGACCGGTTCTCGCCGAGCATGTACATCTACGACGCGGCCTTCGCCCGCAACAACTACGGCCTCGCGGCCGCCGCCTCCGTCGTGCTCCTCGTCGTCACCATCGCCCTGTCCTTCGCGGTCACCCGCTGGACCAACCGCGCCGGCCGCGAGGAGGCCACCCGATGAGCGTCGCCACCCACGGTCCCGCCGGAACGCGCCCGCGCGCGGTCGGCCGGGCCACCGTCAACCTCGTCGTCGGGGTCTCGGTCCTCTACACGCTGCTGCCCGTGCTGTGGCTGCTGCTCGCCTCGACCAAGAACCGCGACGCCCTCTTCAGCAGCGACATCCTGTCGCTGAGCGACTTCTCGTTCCTCGCCAACCTCCGCGACCTGTTCTCCATGGACGACGGGATCTACGCCCGCTGGTACGGCAACAGCCTGCTGTACGCCGTGCTCGGCGCCGCTCTCGGAGCCCTGCTGAGCGTTGCCTGCGGCTACGCCTTCGACAAGTACCGCTTCCGGCACAAGGAGAAGCTGTTCGCTCTGGTCCTCGCCGCCGTCATGGTCCCGCAGACCGTCCTCGCCCTGCCGCTCTACCTGATCGCCTCCAAGACCGGCGTCGTCAACACCTTCTGGGCCGTGTTCATCCCTCTCCTGTTCAACCCCTTCGGCGTCTACCTCGGCCGCATCTTCAGCCAGGGCTACGTCCCCGACGAGGTGCTGGAGGCGGCGCGCGTCGACGGAGCGGGAGAACTGGCGACCTGGTTCCGCGTCGCCCTGCGCATGCTCGGCCCCGGACTGGTCACCGTCTTCCTGTTCCAGCTCACCGCGATCTGGAACAACTTCTTCCTGCCGATGGTCATGCTCTCCGACCAGAAGCTGTATCCCGTGAGCCTCGGGCTCTACACCTGGAACAGCTCCGCCAACGTCGCGCCCGACTACTATCCCGTCGTGATCATGGGATCGCTGCTCGCCATCCTCCCGCTGATCCTCGCCTTCTCCCTGCTCCAGCGCTTCTGGAAGTCGGGCCTGACCGCCGGAGCCGTCAAATGAGCCCCGCCCCCCGGCGCCCCCGCGCCGCGCTCGCCATGAGCCGTGACGCCGCGACCGCCGTACTCGACCAGGACACCCTGACCCGGCTGCGCGCCGTCGTGGACCTCGCCGAGGGCCCCGTCCTCGACGATCTCACCACCCCGTACGCCCGCGGGGTGCTCGCCAACGCCGAACTCCTCGTGACCGGCTGGGGCTGCCCGCCGCTGGACGCCGCCGTCCTGGCCGCCGCCCCCCGGCTGCGGGCCGTCGCGCACACCGCGGGCTCCGTGCGCGGACACGTCACCGAAGCCTGCTGGGAGCGCGGCGTCGAGGTGTCCTCCGCCGCCGCGGCCAACGCCGTGCCCGTCGCCGAGTACACCCTCGCGATGATCCTGCTGGCCAACAAGGAGATACGGGAACGGGCCCGCGCCTACCACGACACCCGCCGCCGCGGGAACTGGCTGAGCACCCCGCAGCGAGTCGGCAACTACCGCCGCACCGTAGGGCTGTTGTCCGCCTCCCTGGTCGGCCGGCGGGTCGCCGAACTCCTGCGCCCGCACGACTTCACGGTCCTTCTCCACGACCCGTACGTCACCGACGAGGAGGCCGCCGCGCTCGGCGCGCGGCGGGTGGAGCTGCCCGAACTCTTCGGCCGCAGCGACGTGGTGAGCGTGCACACCCCGCTGCTGCCCGAGACCCGGGGGCTGGTCGACCGCGCACTCCTCGGCCTCATGCGGGAAAGAGCGACCCTGATCAACACCTCGCGCGGCGCCGTGATCGACCAGGACGCCCTGACCGGACTGGTCCTGGCCGGCCGGGTCCGCGCCGTCCTCGACGTCACCGTCCCCGAGGAACTCCCGGCCGGGCACCCGTTGTGGGACTGCCCCGACGCCGTCATCACCCCGCACCTCGCCGGCTCCCAGGGCAACGAGTGGCGCCGCCTCGCCGACCTCACCGCCGAGGAGGTGACCCGCTGGGCCGCGGGTCACGGATTCGCCCACCCCGTACGACGCGAAAGGCTGGCCTTCCTCGCATGAACGCCCCCCACCCGAGCGGCCCCGCGTACCTGCCCGAGGACCGCGAGCTCAGTCCGTACACCGGGTACACCCGCGACCACTGGGAGGCCGCAGCCGACGGACTGCTGACCGCCGCCTGGAAGTGGGCCACGCCCGGACAGGCCCTCCTCGACCTGCCGGGACCGCCCTCCCGCTCGGGGGTGCGCTCCGACGGGCTCGAAGGCTATGCGCGTACCTTCCTCGCCGCCGCCTTCCGCGTCGCGGGCGCGGGCGGCGCCGACCCGCACGGCTGGCTGGAGCGGTACGCGCTCGGCCTGGACGCGGGCACCCGCACCCCCGGCCGCGAGGACACCGAGTCCTGGCCCGTCATCCGCGACCACACGGTGTTCGGCCAGCCCATGGTCGAGTCCGCCTCCGTCGCCCTCGGCCTGCGCCTGACGCGGCCCTGGCTGTGGGACCGGCTCGACGCGGGCACCCAGGACCGGGCCGAGCAGTGGCTGCGCGGCGCGCTGCACTCCGTCCCCGCCCCCAACAACTGGTACCTCTTCCCGTTCACCGTCGCGAGCTTCCTGGAGGAGGTCGGCCGGGGCGACGCGCGGACCGCGGCCGCCCGCACCCGCGCCCTCGACCTGCTGGAGGGCTGGTACGTCGGCGACGGCTGGTACACCGACGGCGACGGCCGGGCCTTTGACCACTACAACGGATGGGCGCTGCACCTCTACCCGCTGCTGCACGCCCACCTCGCGAAGGACACCGGGCTGTCCGCACACCTCGGGCCCCGCCTGAGCGCACACCTCGAAAGCCTCTCCCTGCTGTTCGGGGCCGACGGCGCGCCGATCCACTTCGGGCGCTCCCTCACCTACCGGTTCGCCGCCGGGGCCGCCGTGGCCCTCGGCGCGGTCACCGGGCACACCCCGCTGAGCCCCGGCACCTCCCGCCGTCTGCTGAGCGGCACCCTGCGCCACTTCCTTCAGCGCGGGGCCACCGGGGACGACGGCCTGCTGAGCCTCGGCTGGCACGGCCCGCACCCCGCGACCCTCCAGCCCTACTCGGGCCCCGGCTCCCCGTACTGGGCCTCGAAGGCGTTCGCGGCGCTGCTCGCCCCGGCCGGCCACCCCCTCTGGACGGCGACCGAGGAGGCGGCGCCCAGCGAGGGGCCGGACCGCGTCCTCGCCGTGCCCGCCCCCGGGTTCCTCGTCCAGTCCACCGGCGGCGACGGGATCGTACGGCTGCACAACCACGGCAGCCACAAGCTGCGTCCGCCCGAGGGCGAGGACCCGGCGGCGGACGATCCCCTGTACGGCCGCCTCGCGTACTCCACCAGCACCGGCCCGACCGCCGTGCACAACGTCCCCGACAACCACTTCGCCGTGGTCGTGGACGGTGCGGCGAGCGTACGGCGCCGGGTCCACCCGCTCGGCGCCGGTGGAGGCGGGGACTGGGGCTGGGCCGGTTCCTGGCACGGCCCGGTCTTCCCGGCAGGGCCCGTGGCCCACCCCGGCCTGCGCGTCGAGTCGGTGACCGTGGCCCGCGGCCGCGACGAACTGCGCGTGCACCGCGTACTGGGCGCCCCGCCCGGTGCGGCCGTACGCGAGACGGGCTGGGCCACCGCCCCCGACGCGTCCCCGGCCGCCACGCTCCACCCCCTGCTGGGCTGGAGCGCGCACGACACCGCCCGGGCCCCGCAGGGAACGGCCATGACGCGCTGGGCCCAGGTCCCCCGGCTCACCGCACCGGCCTCGGGCACCGCCCTGTTCGCCTCCCTGGCCCGCCTGGGCGAACAGGCCCCGGACCGCGAACTGCCGCAGGCCCACGCCGAGGGGGACCGCACCGTACGCGTGCGCTGGGCGGACGGCGCCGAGACCGCGATCTCCTTCGGGCCGTGCGGGGTGGCGCACCGGGCATGAGTGAGGGGCGGGCGCTCCGTGTGGGAGTGCCCGCCCCGAAGCAGGTACCGACGCCCCTCAGCTCACCTCGCCCCTGGTGTCGGAGGCGGCGGCGGGCGCCGTCACCCGGCTCGCGCGCGGCGGCAGTGCGTCCCCCTCGACATCCACGTTCGGCACGGCGCGCTCCAGCCACCGCGGCAGCGCCCAGGCGTACCGGCCCAGGAGCGCCAGGACGGCGGGCACCACCGTCAGCCGCACCACGAACGCGTCGATGAGCACGCCGACGGTGAGCGCGAAACCGATCGACTTGATGATCGGGTCGTGGTTGAAGATGAAGCCGCCGAACACGGCCGCCATGATGAGCGCGGCGGCCGTGACGACGCGTCCGCTGCGCTCCACACCGTGCTCGACGGCGGCCCGCGCGTCCCGGTGGTGGTGGAAGTGCTCCCGCATCCGGCTGACGACGAACACCTCGTAGTCCATCGCCAGGCCGAACAGCACCCCGATCAGCAGCACCGGCAGGAAGCTCACGACCGGGGCCGCCGCGCCGAGCTGGAACAGCCCCGACAGACGCCCCTCCTGGAAGACCCACACCACCGCGCCCAGGCTGGCCGCGATCGACAGCAGGAAGCCCAGGACGGCCTTGAGGGGGACGAGGAGCGACCGGAAGGCGGTCAGCAGCAGGAGCAGCGCGAGGACCACGATGATCGCGATGAACAGCGGGAGCGCGGCGGACAGCTTCGCGGACACGTCGATCCCGGCCGCCGTCTGGCCCGCGACGTACGCCGTGCCGCCCGCCCGGTCGACGGGGCGGGCGGCCTCGTCGCGCAGCCGGTGCACCATGTCGGTGGTGGCCCGGTCGTCCGGACCGGTCTTCGGAACGACGCCGAGGACCGTGATCCGGCCGTCCTTCGTCGCGCGCGGCGGGATCACGGTGGCCACGTTCCGGTCCTTCTCCAGGACGCCGCCGACCTCCTTGACGAGGGTCTCCCGCCGCTCCCGGGGCACCTTCGCGTTGTCCACGACCACGGTGAGTGTCGCGTTGAACCCGGGCCCGAAGCCTTTCGCCAGCAGGTCGTAGCTCTTGTGCTGGGTGCTGGCGGCCGGCTGGGTCTCGTTGCTCGGCAGGCCGAGACGCAGGTCCTTCGCGGGCACCGCGAGGGCCAGCAGCCCCACCACGCTCGCCACCAGGACGGGAATCGGGAAACGCGTCATCAGCCGGCCCCAGGCCAGCCCCCACGCACCCGCCCGGCGCTCCCGCCCCGCCCCGGTCGCGCGGGTCTTCGGGCGCAGCCGTTCACCGAGGAAGGCCAGCAGCGCCGGTACGAGGGTGAGCGCGATCAGGACCGCGATGAGCACCGTGCCGGCCGCGGCCAGCCCCATGACGGTGAGGAAGGGGATGCCGGCGGCGGACAGCGCGGCGAGCGCGACCATCACCGTGACCCCCGCGAAGGTCACCGCACTGCCGGCCGTCGCGGTGGCCCGGGCGATCGAGTCCTCCAGATCCTGTTCCGGGTCGGCGAGTTGCTCGCGGTGCCGGGACACGATGAACAGCGCGTAGTCGATGCCGACCGCGAGGCCGATCATCAGGGCGAGCACGGTCGCGGTGTTGGTCATCTCCACGAACCGGGACAGGAACTGCACGGTCAGCACACCGGTGCCGACCCCCACCAGCGCGGTGACCAGGGGAAGCCCGGCCGCGAGCAGGGAGCCGAGCGCCACCGCCAGGACCACGAAGGCGACCACCACGCCCACGATCTCGGCGGGGCCGCCGACCTCGACCGGGGGAGTGGACACCGTACCGCCCAGTTCGACGGTCAGACCGGCGTCCCGGGCCGGGGCGAGAGCACGCTCCAGCCGGTCCTTCGCGGACTGCGGCACGCTGTCGGCGGGGGTGGCGAACACGGCGTCCGCGTAGCCGATCGCGCGGTCCTTCGAGACGGTGCCCGTCTTCGCCGGGTCCGTGACGTCGATGACGCCGGGCACCTCGGCGACCTCCCGGAGCGTGGCGCTGACGGCCCGCTGCTCTGTCCTGCCCGTCAGCCGCTTCCCGTCCGGGGCGGCGAACACGACGCGTGCCGTTCCGCCAGCCGCCTGGGGGAACTCCTTCTTCAGCAGGTCCTGGGCCTGTTGCGACTCGATGCCGGGCACGGTGAACTCGGTCGTGAGCTTCCCGCTCAGCGTCGTCCCGAGCCCGACCGCCACGGCGAGCAGCAGCACCCACACGGCGACCACCCGGCCCCGGCGGCGTGCCGCCCAACGTCCCAGCGCGTACAAGCGTTTCGCCACGGCAGGTCTCTCCCGTCCCCGGTGACCACAAAGCTCCAGCAGAGTTTTTGCACTGTAATGCATTTTTACCCTGGGTGGTAAAGATCCTCGGGGCCGTTATGCTGCGTGCCATGGACAGCAGTGCGGCCGAGGGCGGCCTGCGCGAACGCGGAAAGGCGCGACGCCGTGCCGCGATCACACGGGCGGCGTTCGAGCTCTTCGCCGAGCAGGGCTACGGCAGCACCACGATCGCCGAGATCGCCGCTCGGGCCGAGGTGTCCCCTCGTACGGTCACCCTGTATTTCCGTTCCAAACAGGACATCGCCTTCGCGACCTTCGACGCCTCGGTGGAGGAGCTCACCCGGGCGTTGCGCGGCCGGGCCCCCGGGACCAGCGCGGTGCGCGCCCTGGAGAGCTGGCTGCGCGAGGAGACGGCCTGCCACGACGAGCTCGACGAACTGGGCCTGCGCATGTTCGAGGCCAACCCGGAGCTGCGCGCGGTGCGCACCGCGCGGATGGCCCACGCCATCGAGGAGGGCGCCCGCATCATCGCCGAGGACACCGGCGAGCCGCCCGACGGCATCGGCCCCCGGCTGGCCGCAGCCGCCGCGGCGGCCGTCGTGACGGAGATCGTGGAACGCCCCACGGGAGACGACCGCGAGGAGGCCATCGGCGCGGCCATGGCCTTCCTCGAAGCGGGCGTCAGGGCGCTTCGGCGTACCCCCTGAGCCGGCCGGCGTCCCCGCCCGAAACCCCTTGCCCCACCCGTGCCCGGTTCCCGATCATGGCCCCATGCAGATCAGGGAAGCGACCGCCGAGGACTGGCCCGCCATCTGGCCGTTCTTCCACACCGTCGTCGCGGCCGGCGAGACCTTCACCTACCCCACCGACCTCCCCGAAGAACAGGCACGCTCCTGGTGGCTGCTCGACGCGCCGGACCGCACGGTCGTCGCCGTCGACGAGAGCACCGGCACGATCCTCGGCACCGCGAAGACGAACGCCAACCAGCGCGGCAACGGCGCGCACGTCGCGAGCGCCAGCTACCTGGTCGACCCGGCCCACGAAGGCCGAGGCGTGGGCCGCGCGCTGTGCGCGCACACCCTCGACTGGGCGCGTACGGCGGGGTTCCGGCGGATGCAGTTCAACGCGGTCGTGGAGACCAACACCCGGGCCGTCGGGCTCTACCGCTCCCTCGGCTTCGAGATCCTCGGCACCCTGCCCGAGGGTTTCCGCCACCCCCGGCACGGCTACGTGGGCCTGCACGTCATGCACCGGGCGCTGTGACCCCGGCCGGGCCGCCGGCCTCCTCGCCCGCCTGGAGAAGCGCCTCCTGACGCACCAGCTCCCGCAGCCAGCGGTGCGCGGGGTCGGCCTCGTGGCGCGGATGCCAGGCCAGCGCCATGTCGAGCGGCGGGAGGTCCAGGGGCACCTCGAAGATCCGCAGGCCGAGCCGGTGCGGCAGTCGCGCCGCGCCCGCCGTCGCGAGCCCCACCAGATCGCTGTCCGCCAGCAGGTGCAGCGAGGCCGGAAAAGTCCCTACCGAACCCACCACCCGCCGCGACAGGCCGAGTTCGGCGAGCGCCGCGTCCACGGGGCCGTGCAGCCGGCCGCGCCGCGAGGAGATGAGGTGGTCGGCCGCCGCGAACCGCCGCGCGGTGACCCGCCCGTCCAGCAGCGGATGGCCCTCCCGGACCACGCCCACCATCCGGTCCCGGTACAGCGGCTCCACCCGCACCTCGGGTGAGCGGGAGTCGATCACCCCCACCTCCAGGTCCGCACGGCCCTCCCGCAGCACCGGCGCGTCGGAGTGCGTCTCCGCCAGGAAACGCAGCCGCACCCCCGGCGCCTCACCGGCCAGCCGGCGCAGCAGGGGGCCGCCCAGCACGGCCGTCAGCGCGTCCGCCGCGATCACCGTGAACGTCCGCTCCAGAGAGGACGGGTCCACACCCTCGCGTGCCAGGAAGATGCCCCGCGCCCGCTCCACCACCGCCCGCACCTCACCGCGCATCGCGAGCGCCCGGGGCGTGGGCACCATCGACCGTCCGGCGCGCACCAGCACGGGATCGCCGAGCGCCTTCCTGATCCGCCCCAGGGTCCGGCTCATCGCGGGCTCCGACAGGTGCAGGCGTTCGGCGGCGCCCGTCACGCTGGACTCCTCAAGGAGGACGTCCAGCGCCAGCAGGAGATTCAGGTCGAGAGAAGACGAGTGCGTCACGCGCATTCATTCCTTGCGAAACATGCATTGGAAAGCAGGGCTGGACCCAGCCTACGGTGACGGCACACCCCGTCACCGCCTCGCTCCAGGAGGAGCCATGACGAGCCCTGCCCATGAACGGAAACTCCCTCTCGCGCCCCCCGCCGCCCCGGCCTCCCCCGGCGGGCCCGCCCCGGAGCAAGCCCCCGCCGCCCCCGACCGCCTCAGCCGTGCCGCCCTCCTCGCCCTGTGCGCCTGCGTCCTCGTCGCGCAGAGCATGGTCGCCGCGATCAACCTGCTCATCCCGCAACTCGCCGCCTCCAGCCTGCACCCGTCCTCAGGACAGCTCCTGTGGGCCGTCGACGCCTACGTCATCGCCTTCGCGTGCCTGCTCGTCCCCGCCGGCGCGGTGGGCGACCGCCTGGGCCGTAAAGGGGTCCTGCTCACCGGCCTCGGGCTCTTCGGGGCGGGAGCAGCGACGAGCGGTCTGGCCACCACCCCGGCGCTGCTGATCGCGGGCCGCGCGGTGTGCGGCTGCGGCGCCGCCCTCGCCATCCCGGCGACCATGGCCGCGATCGTCCACCTCGCCGCGCCCGCGCGCCGGCCACAGGCCCTCGCCGCCTGGACCCTCGCGATGGGGCTCGGAGGGCTGGCCGGCAACCTCGGCGGGGGAGTGGCCGGTCAGTACTTCTCCTGGCGCGCACTGTTCTGGGCCATGGTGCCGCTCGCCGCACTGCTCGCCCTGGCGGTGGCCCTGGCCGTACCGCGTACCGCCCGGCACGACGCGGCCGTCGACCCGCTCGGCTCCGCCCTGCTCACCGGCGCCCTCGTCGCTCTCGTGCACGCACTGATCGCGGGGCCCGAACACGGCTGGAGCGCACCACGTGTCCTCGGCTCCTTCGCCGCGGGCGCCCTTCTCCTCGCCGTGTTCGTCACCCACGCCCTGCGTGCCGAACGCCCGCTGTTCGACCCGCGGATCTTCCGCAACCCGCGGCTGCGGGCCGGCGCCCTCGGCATCGCCGTCAGTTTCTTCGCGCTCTTCGCACTCTTCTACGTCAACGCCCAGTACCTCCAGTACGCCAAGGGGTACGGGGTGCTGCGCACGGGCCTCGCGATCGTGCCGGTCACCGTGGGCATGGCGCTCCTGCCCCGGATCGGTGTGCGCTGGGCCGCCCGCAGCGGGCCGCGACCGCTCGTCGCCCTCGGCCTCGCCCTCATCGGCGCCGGACTGCTGCTCGTCTCCACGGCCGACGCCGGCACCCCGTACCCGCTGTACGCCTGCTACCTGCTGGTCCTCTCGGCCGGGACCGGGCTGTGCGGGCCCTCCCTCACCACGACCCTCGTCTCCGAACTGCCCGCCCACCAGGCGGGGCTGGGCTCGGGACTCAACACGGCCGCCCGGGAGATCGGCGCGGCGCTCGGTGTCGCCGTCGTGGGGACGGCCCTGTCCGGACACTCCGGCGCCGCACACTCGGCGGCCGGGACCGGCGCCTTCACCCACGCGATGGGCACCGGGCTGCGGATCGTCGCCGTCCTCGCGCTGATCGCCACCGTCCTCGTCGTCCACGGATACAGCCGATACGACCGGGGGCCGCGCGACTGACGGACTCAGTCGCCGTCGTGGCCACCGCCCCAGGGGTGCCGCATCCGGATCCACACGTCGCGCGCCTGCCGGCTCGCCCGCGTCCTGCTGCGCGCGACGAGGGTGCGCGCCTGTTCGTGGGTCTCCACCATGGGGCCGGAACCGCGCAGCGGCTTGCCCGCCGTCTCGTGCAGGAAGAAGGTCGCGATCAGGCCGACGACCCCCGCCACCATCAGGTAGTACGCCGGGATCATGTCGCTGCCCGTCGCCTCCACGAGCGCGGAGGCGACCAGCGGTGTGGTGCCGCCGAACAGGGACACCGAGATGTTGAAGGCGATCGACAGGGCCCCGTAGCGCATCCGGGTCGGGAACAGCGCCGGGAGCGTCGAGGCCGAGGTGCCGGCGAAGCACACCAGCAGCAGACCGAGCACCCCGCAGCCGATCGCCGGGAGCAGGATGCCGCCCTGCCGGATGAGCAGGAAGGCGGGGATCGCGAACACGATGAGCGCCACGCTCCCCAGCAGGAACACCGGGCGCCGCCCCCAGCGGTCGGACGACCTGCCGACCGTGGTGATCAGCAGGACCACGAGCAGCATCGTGCCGAGGACCAGGAGCTGGGAACTCGTCTCCGGCTCGCCGAGCGTCTCGGACATGTACGTCGGCAGGTAGGAGGTCACCATGTAGTTCGTGACGTTGTAGAGCAGTACCAGGCCCATGCAGACGAGCACCGCCTCCCAGTGCCCGGTGAAGATCTCCTTGAGCCGGCCCTTGCCGGACTGCCGGGCCTCCTCGACGGGGTCGCCCTCGGACAGCGCCTCGGCCTGGGCCTCCTCCTCGCGCTGGAAGGCGGGGGTCTCCTCCAGCTTCAGCCGCATGTACAGACCGATCAGGCCCAGGGGCCCCGCGACGAAGAACGGGATGCGCCAGCCCCAGTCCGTCAGCCCGTCCGTGCCGAGGGTCGCGGTCAGCACGGTCACCAGGCCCGAGCCCAGCGAATAGCCGACGAAGGTACCGAAGTCCAGCCAGCTGCCGAGGAAGCCGCGTCGCTTGTCCGGCGCGTACTCGGCGATGTACGTCGTGGCGCCCGCGTACTCCCCACCGGTCGAGAAGCCCTGCACCAGACGGCACAGCAGCAGCAGCAACGGAGCGGCGAAGCCGGCCGAGGCGTACGTGGGCAGGAAGCCGACGGCGAAGGTGCTGGCCGCCATCATGATCATGGTGACCGCGAGCACCTTCTGACGCCCCACCCGGTCACCGAGCGGACCGAACACCAGACCACCGAGCGGCCGTACCAGGAAGGCGGCCGCGAAGGTCGCGAAGGTCGACACCACCTGCGCGCCCGGCGAACTCGACGGGAAGAACACCTTGCCGAGGGTCCCCGCGAGATAGGCGTAGACACCGAAGTCGAACCACTCCATGGTGTTGCCGAGCGCCGCCGCCGTCACGGCGCGGCGCACCTTCGGCGGATCGGTGACCGTCACGTCGGCGGCGGCCAAGGCCTTCTTGCGACGCCGCAGCAGCGTCCGCAGCATCTGGTCCGTCGTCGCCTGAGAGCCACCCTGGCGCCGGGGGACGCGCGGCTGTCGATTCGGTCCCGGCATGAAAAGTCCTGCCCTCCGCTGTAGCTCCGGCCTCTCCGCCGTACCGCGCGGCGCCGGCCTCCTGTCTCTTTCCGGCAGGCCCACCTTCCCCGCCCGCGCTCACGTATGCCGCGTGACTGTGCCGTAGGAGTGGGTGAGGGGACCCGTACGGACGAGGCCGGCGGTGTCCGCGTGTCGAGTGTCCGCGTGTCGCGCGGGCGGACAGGCCGGGCACCACCGGGCGCGCCGCGATGACGACGGGGTGCGCCCACGAAGCCGGCGGCCCCCTGTAACGCAGAGGCCGGGTCTGGACGGTGCCGGCAGGGGTATCCGGTCCTCGTGAGTGTCCCCTGCACCGACTGTGAGGCCCGATGAGCGACGAGAGCGCCCACCGCCGGAACGAGGCTCCCGAAGGAGCCCCTGAGGAGAAGTCCAAGGACCAGCACACCAAGCTGACCGTCTGGGTGGCTCTCGCCGCCAACCTGGTCATCGCCGTGGCCAAGATCGTCGGCGGTCTCTTCGCGGGCTCCCCCGCCCTGCTGTCCGAGGCGGCGCACTCCGTCGCCGACAGCATGAACGAGGTCTTCCTGCTGGCAGCGTTGCGCCGCAGCCGCAAACCCGCCGACCCCCGCCACCCCTTCGGCTACGGCAAGGAGCGCTACTTCTGGTCGCTGCTCGCCGCCGTCGGCATCTTCGTCACCGGAGGCTGCTTCTCGGTCTTCCAGGGCGTCGAGGCGCTGCGCTCGGGAGCCGCCGAGTCCACCAGTGGCTACATCATCGGCCTCGTCGTCCTCGCGGTCGCCTTCCTCGCCGAGGGCAGCTCCCTGGCCCGCGCCCTGTGGCAGGTACGCGGCCAGGAGGGCGGGGTGGGCTCCGACCCGGCGCTGCGCACCGTCATCGCCGAGGACGGTACGGCCGTGCTCGGCGTGACCCTCGCGATGATCGGGATGGGTCTGCACATGGCGACCGGTCAGGTCGCCTACGAGGCGGCCGCCTCCATCGGTATCGGCCTGCTCCTGGTGGCCGTCGCCTACCGCCTCGGCAAGGACGCCCGCGACCAGCTCATCGGCGAGGCGGTCGACCCGGAACTGCGCGACGGCATCGCCGAGTTCCTCGCCCGCCAGCCCGAGATCGACCGGGTCGCCACCCTCCTGACGATGCGCCTGGGGCTCGACTCGACGCTGGTCGCCGCGCGGATCGACCTCGCACCCGGCCGGGACAGCGAACAGGTGGAGCTGGTGATGGAACGCGTCAAGGACGCGATCGCCGAGCGCTGGCCCGAGGCCGACCAGGTCTTCCTCGACATCACCGAGGCGCCGCCGGTGCCCGGGGCGCGTGTCGACCCGGAACTCACCCTGTGAGCCGGCCACGCGGCCGCCGGGCTTGAGCGGCGGCCGCGCGGGCACCCGCATCCACACCCCCCGTCCCCGCCCCGGCACACC
The DNA here is from genome assembly GCF_040656295.1 of Streptomyces sp. NPDC049954. Classification (NCBI taxonomy): domain Bacteria; kingdom Bacillati; phylum Actinomycetota; class Actinomycetes; order Kitasatosporales; family Streptomycetaceae; genus Streptomyces; species Streptomyces sp. NPDC049954. The sequence continues at coordinate 267,739 of NZ_JBFALS010000008.1, read as the reverse complement.
CCCTGAGGAGTGGTCATGACACAGGACTCCGCCCGCGAGCGGTACGGCACGGAACACGAGGAGGGGCTCGGCGCACTGGAGCCCGGCACCCGGCAGCGCGCCGAACTGCGGGCCAGGTCGATGGACGTCGCCTGGACGGCCCTGTGCACCGTCGTCCTCCTGTGGGGCGTCTGGACGGCTGTGGGCGTGGTCCGGGGCGACACCGCCTGGGCCTACTGCGCGGTGGCCTGGCTGCTGAGCGCGGTGGTGGTCGCGCTGCGTGTCACGGCCTCCCGGCGCCGCGCGCGGTACCCGGCGCGACGCTGACCCGTGCCGGGGCGTCCCGCTGCTCGCGGCCCTCCGGCCGGGGGCGGGCGGGACCGTCAGGTCCGCACCCACCGACGGGTCCCGGACCTGTGTGCGAACTAACGTGGTGCCATGACGACCGCACCCGCCGCCCAACCCCCGCCGCGCGCCTACCTCGTCGTCGCGGGCGTCTTCGCCGTCGGCATGGCCGGCACCACCCTGCCCACGCCGCTCTACGGTCTGTACCGCGCGGAGATCGGCTTCTCCCAGCTGCTCGTGACGGTCGTCTTCGCCGTGTACGCCCTCGGAGTCATCGCCGTCCTGCTGCTGGCCGGCAACTACTCCGATCTGGCGGGCCGCCGCGCCACCGTGCGCTGGGGGCTCGTGCTGTCCGTGGCCAGCGCGCTGTGCTTCGTGTTCGAGGCCGGACTGCCCGCCCTGTTCGCCGGCCGGCTCCTGTCCGGTTTCGCGGCGGGGCTGTTCTCCGGGGCGGCCACCGCCTACGTCCTCGATCTGGCCCCGCCGCACAAGACCCGCGCCGGGCTCGCCGCGACCGCCGCCAACATGGGCGGCCTCGGCTGCGGTCCGCTGCTCGCCGGACTGCTCGCCCAGTACGCCCCGTGGCCGCTGCGCCTGCCCTACCTCGTCCACCTCGGGCTGCTGCTGCTCGCGGGGCTCGCCGTCCAGCTGCTGCCCGAACCGCTCCCCGGCGCCAATCCCCGGTCCGCTCCGCACCCCGAGGGGATGGCCGTGCCGCCCGAGGTGCGCACGGTGTTCGTCCCCGCCGCCTGCGCGGCCTTCGCCGGTTTCTCGCTCATGGGGCTGTTCACCGCCGTCTCGCCGAGCTTCCTCACCGAGACCCTCGGCCAGCGCAACCTCGCCGTCGTCGGGCTCGTGGTCTTCCTCGTCTTCCTCGGCTCCATCGCCGGGCAGTCCGCGCTCGGCCGGCTCGGGGTGCGCCGCGCCCTGCCGGCCGGCTGCTTCCTGCTGGTCGCGGGGCTCCTCATGGTCGCCGCCGGCCTCGCCTTCGAACTGCTGCCGCTCCTCGTCGTGGGCGGGGTGATCGGCGGCGTCGGCCAGGGGCTCTCCTTCCGCGCCGGGACCACCGCGATCGGCGCGAAGGCCCCCGAGGAACACCGGGGCGCGACGCTCTCCGCCTACTTCGTGGTGGCCTACGTCGGCATCTCCGTACCGGTCGTCGCGGTCGGCGCCCTCGCCCAGGCCGTCGGGCTGAAGGACGCGGGCCTGCTGTTCTCCGCCTGCGTACTCGTCCTGGCCGCGGTCGTGGGCGGCTACGTGCTGCGCCCGCGCGTCGGCGCCACCCTGCCCCGGTGAGCGGCGGAACCTCCTCCCCAGTGGCGCGGCACGTGGGTCCGTAGTCCCCTGGAACCATGAGCGATCAGGCCATAGACCACTGGACCGGGCGCCTGCGCGAAACCGCGCCCGCGCTGGACGAGAAGTCCGCACGGGGCTTCGTGCGGGAGCTGTACGACGCGGCGCGCCACGACCTCGACGTGGAGGCGAAGGAGGCGGACTTCGAACGCGACGAATGAGGCGGGGTGCCGCCCGGACCGGGGCTCAGGCCCGCCCGGCCTCCGGCACCACCTCACCCGCGGGCACCGGCCCCGGCGGCGTCCCGTCGCCGAAGGGCCGGCCTCCCAGCTCCTCGCGGTGGTGCGGGGACAGCCAGCCGCTCAGATCCGGCCCGAGGGGCACGATCCGGGTGGGGTTGAGCCCCGTGTGCACCATGTAGTAGTGCCGCTTGATGTGGTCGAAGTCCACGGTGTCCCCGAAGCCGGGTGTCTGGAACAGGTCCCGTGCGTACCCCCACAGCACCCGGTCCTCCGCGATCTTGAACCGGTTGCACTTGAAGTGGCCGTGGTACACCGCGTCGAAACGCACGAGCGTCGTGAACAGCCGGATGTCGGCCTCCGTGAGGGTGTCCCCGACCAGATAGCGGCGGTCGGCGAGCCGCCGCGACACCTGTTCCAGACGCCGGAACACGTCGCCGTACGCCTCCTCGTACCTCTCCTGCGAGTCCGCGAAGCCCGCGCGGTAGACGCCGTTGTTGACGTCCCGGTAGATCCCGTCCATCACCTCGTCGATCTCGCTCCGCAGCTCCTCGGGGTACAGATCGGGGGCGCCCGGCCGGTGCAGCGCGCCCCACTCGGTCGCGAGGTCGAGAGTGAGCTGCTGGTAGTCGTTGGTCACGAGCTTCCCGCTCGGGACGTCCACGAGCGCCGGGACGCTCACCCCGCCCGGGTAGCCCGTCTCCCGCGCGTCGTACGCCTCACTCAGATAGCGGATGCCCAGCACCGGGTCGCGACCGCCCGGGTCGAGCGTGAAGCGCCAGCTGCGGTCGTCCTGGATGGGGTCGGTGACCGCGAGCGAGAGCGCGTCCTCCAGGCCCAGCAGCCGCCGTGAGATCACCGCCCGGCTCGCCCACGGACAGGCCCGGCTCACCACGAGCCGGTAGCGGCCGGCCTCCACCGGCCAGCCGCCCCGGCCGTCCGCCGTCACCCGGTCCGCGAAGTGACTGCGCGAACGCCTGAACGGCTTGCTGCCGTAGGAGCTGTTGCCGTCGCTCCCCGCGCCGCCCCGCGTCGCGTCGCTGTCCTCGGCCATGGCTGTCCCTCCGTCGTACGGTCCCGCTGTCCCTCCACTCCTTCCCCAGGAGCGGAGCGAACGTCCCACCACCCCCGCGAAATCACCTTCCGGCCCCCGCGCGGCGCCACACCTGGCGCGGGTGTGCCTGGTCAAGATGGGGGCGTGCCCGAAGTCCCCGCCCCCGTCGTCGCCCTGGTGCGCAGGACCACGGAACCCGTCGTCGCCCAGACCATCCGCTCGACGGCAGCCGCGGTCGTGTCCTATGTGATCGCCACCCTCCTGCTTCCGCAGCCGGCGCCGCTCACCGCGCCCCTCACCGCCCTGCTGGTCGTGCAGGTGACCCTCTACGCGACCCTCAAGACGGGCATCCGGCGCGTCAACGCGGTGCTCGCCGGAGTGCTCATCGCCACCGGATTCAGCGCCCTGGTCGGACTCACCTGGTGGACCCTGGGTCTCACGATCCTCACCGCCCTCGTCATCGGCCGCGTCGTCCGGGTCGGCGAGTTCGTTCCCGAAGTGGCGATCAGCGCGATGCTCGTCCTCGGCGTCGCCCAGGTCACCGCGACCGCCCTGGACCGCGTCTTCGAAACCCTCATCGGAGCCGTGGTGGGCCTCGTCTTCAACTCGCTCGCCCCACCGGTGTGGGTGCAGAGCGCGGGCGACGCCATCACCGGGATGGCCAGCAGCATGGGCCGGCTCTACCGCGACATGGCCGAGGAGGTCACCGGCCACGTCCCGGTCGCCGAGGCGGCCCAGCGCCTGCACGCGGCCCGCCGCCTGGACGACGACATCTCGGAGGTGGACGCCGAACTGCGCCAGGCCGAGGACAGCACCCGCCTCAACCCCCGGGTCAAGGAGGGGCTGCTGAGCCGGGTCGCGCTGCGCACCGGACTCGACACCCTGGAGATCTGCGCCGTCGTCCAGCGCGTGCAGTTCCGCTCGCTGACCGACCTCGCCAAGGCGCGACCCGACGAGGCCATGCTGCCGGACGACGCCGCCCAGGCGTACGCGCAACTGCTGCGTCACACCGCCGAGGCCGTCGAGAGCTTCGCGACCCTCATCACCACCTCGGCGGCCTCCGGAGCCGACGCGGCCGAGGACAGCCTGGAAGCCGCCCTCACCGCGAGCCGGGCCGACCGCGACCGCCTCGCCGACCGCCTGCTCGACCTCGTGCGGGAACAGCCCCGCCAGTGGCAGCTGCACGGCGCGCTGCTCGCCGAGGCGGACCGGGTGCTCGACGAACTCGACGTCGAGAAGCGCTCCGCCCGGCTCATCGAGGAACTCGACCGGCTCACCGCCCGCACCCACGAACGGCGGCCGCGCCTCCAGGCCGTCCTGGACCGCCTGCGGACGCGCCGCTCCTGACCCCTGCTCACGCGCCGGGGCGGGCCGCCGGGGTGCCGGACATACGGACGGAGGGGGCCCGCCCCCGCCCATCGGTGACTGCCTGCTCAGCGCGGCAGCAGCCCACGCGCCAGCGTCCGTACGGTGTCGTCGATCAGCTCCCGCGCCGGGCGCTCGCCGGTCATCCCGCTGCCGATGAGCGCGGCCAGCCCCTGAAGGGCGGCGAGGACCGTCGTCTGCGCTCCTTCGGGCGCCGCCGCGAGGAAGCGCGCGGAAGGGCCGACGGAGCGTTCGGCCGCCACCCGCAGCCGCGCCGCCCCGGGCCGGTCGCGCGGGGCGAACATCAGCTCCAGCAGAGCCGTGTGCCGCACCGCGAACCGCACCCAGGCGTGGGCGAACACCGAGAGGTGCCGCACGAACGCCTCCTCGTCCACGACGCCCCCGGCGACAGGCGCCCGCGGCAGGCCCGCCGTCGCCGAGTCCAGCTCGGCGCCCAGGCGTTCGAAACCGGCCTCGGACAGCGCGTCGAGCAGCGCCTGCCGGTCGGGGAAGTGCCGCCGCGGCGCTCCGTGGCTCACCCCCACCGAACGGGCCAGTTCGCGCAGCGACAGCTCGTGCGGACCGACGACGTCGAGCATCTCCTCGGCCCGTTCCAGGAGAGCCGCTCGCAGGTTTCCGTGGTGGTAGGCGGTACGCGGACGCTCCGTAGTCTCCATGGGCCCACCCTACCCCCTTGTAGGCGGTGACTACATTTGCTGCGGAGGACCCGCCCGGGAGGTGGTGCCGGTCGGCGATGCTTGCCCCTCACACCGTGTCAGCCTGTGCAGTGGAGCCCATCATGTTGACCATCGGAGAGTTCGCACGGCACGGCCGGGTGTCCGTCCGCATGCTGCGACACTACGACGCCCTCGGCCTGCTGCGCCCTGCCCGGACCGACCCGGTCAGCGGCTACCGCTCCTACGAGGCTGCCCAGCTCTCGCGGCTTAACCGCGTCGTCGCCCTCAAGGACCTCGGCTTCAGCCTCCGACAGGTGGGCCGCGTCCTCGACGACGAGGTGGACACCGCCCAGTTGCGCGGCATGCTGCGGCTGCGGCAGGCGGAGCTGGCCGAGGCGGTCGCGGCGGGGCGCGCGGGCCTGGCCCGGATCGAGGCGAGACTCCGTTCGATCGAGAGTGAGGGACACATGCCCGTCGAGGACATCGTCGTCAAAGCCCTGCCCGCGGTGCGGGTCGCCGAACTGAGCGGCACGGTGGCCGACTTCAGCCCCGAGGAGGTCGGACAGGTGCTCGGTCCCCTCTTCGGCCGGCTGTGCGCCCTCCTGGCGGAGGCGGGGGTCCGCCCGAGCGGCCCCGGGCTGGCCTACTACACGCCGGCCGGAGGGGACGGCGAGACCGTCACCGCGCACGCCGCCTTCCCCCTGCCCCCGACGGCGCCCGCCGCCGGGGGCTGGACTCTCGTGGACCTGCCCGCCGTGGAGCGGGCCGCGACCCTCGTCCACCGGGGCTCCATGGACCACGTCCTCGTCTCGGAGCAGCTCCTCGGCCACTGGCTCGACACCGAAGGGGCCGAGGCGCTCGGGTACACCCGCGAGCTGTACCTCCACTGCCCCGAGGACCCCGCCGACTGGATCACCGAACTCCAGCAGCCCCTCGGGGCCAGGAAGCCCTCCGGGGCGAACGCCGTCGCGGGCTGAACGTTTCGCCCCGCCACGAGCACAGCGGCCACCACCGGCGGCGGCACGACCGGCCCGCCGCGCCGCGCCCGGCTTGTGGCGGGGCGAGCGGATCAGGCGGGCACACCGGCCTCCGTCACCGGGAACCAGCGCTCCCCGCGACGCTCGGCGAGCCCGCGTTCCGCGAGCCCGCTCAGGTGCTTCGCCACGGTCGCCGGCTGGTAGCCGGCCCGCTCGGCGAGTTCCTCCTGCGTCAGCCCCGCCGCGCCGGCGGAACTGAGCCGCTGCCAGGTGCGCGCCGCGGTACGGCCCAGGCCCCCGCTGCTCGCCGGGGCGAACAGCTCCGTGCCGGGCACGGCCCGGCCGCCCGGCCCGGCGCCGCCGGAGGCGGGAGGCGGAGTGGGCGAGGGGGCGGGGGACACGGTCGCGGAGGGCGCGGGCGCGGTGGTGGGGGCCGTGGCGGCGGCGGACGCTCCGGCCGGGGAACCGGCCGGCGTGGCGGCCGTCGCCACGGCCCGCCGCGCGGCACCCGTGCGGCTCACAGGACGCGGGGTCCGGTCGACCGTCCGGTGCCTGCGGCCCTTCTGCTGACGACGCTTGGCCATGGTGCGCTCCGTTCTGTCGCGGTCATCGGTCAACCACGTGAACGTGCGTGCGTCGATCACGGTTACGGGCGACCGTGCGTGGGGGTGAAACGGGGGCACGGCCCCGGCATGTCAGCGGATGCGCGCCGAGGCCGCCGGGCCGAAGATGAACGCAGCCCCGCACGCCCGCGCGCCGCGCGCCCCCGAGCGGGGGACCGAAGGACTGAGGAAGGCGGCCGTAGGGTGATGGCTGACAGGCCCGGAACGCAGGACCAGGACGGCATCGGGCTGGGTACGAGAGGCTCGGTCAACCTCATGACCCGGGACCTCGCCGAGGCCCAGCGCTTCTACGGGGCCGTCATGGGCTGGAGCTTCCGCAGCGGCAGGCTCGGCGAGGACTTCTGCGTCGCACAGCGCCCCGACGGGACCCCGGCGGCGGTGATCGGCGCGATCGCCTCGACGCTCCAGGTCGCCGTCGCCTGGACCCCCTTCTTCGCCGTCTACGACCTGGACGACGTCGTCGCCCGGGTACGCGAACGCAGCGGCACCGTCGCGGTCGGCCCGCTGCGGCTGCCCTACGGCCGCGCCGCGCTGGGCGCCGACCGCGACGGGGCCGTCTTCGGCATGTGGCAGGACGACGGCGTACCGGGCCGCATCTCCGGCCGCAGCCCCCGCGCCTGGCTGCGGCTGCGCACCCGCGACGCCTTCGAGGCCGCGATCTTCTACGGAGAGGTGCTCGGCTGGGGCAGTGACCGGCCCGGCGCCCCCGAGGTCCACTACGAGCTGGAGGAGGTCGTCGTGCGCACGGAGGGGCAGCAGCTCGCCAGGATCAGTTCGGGAGCGGTCGAGGCGGCCCCCGACCCGCTGGTCCGCCCGATGTGGCGCGTGCACTTCCCGGTGGACGACCTGGACACGGCATTGCGGACGACCACCGAGTACGGCGGCGGGCTCGTGGACGTGCACGACAGTCCGCAGGGCAGGGAGGCGATGCTGCGTGACCCCGACGGCGCCCTGTTCACCGTCACCGAACTGCCGCGGCGCTGAACCCCGCCCACACCTCCCCGCTCCCTGTCCACGCGAGCGGCCTCACCGCCACCAGGAGGTCCGTCCCATGAGTCCCGTCTCCCAGTTCACCGCACCCGGCAGCGCGGGGGGCGATGTCGGCAGGCGCATCGCCCACCGCCGCGAGGAGGCGGGTCTCAGCCGCGCGGAACTGGCCCGTGCCGTCGGCGCCGACCCCTCCTACCTGCGCTACATCGAGGAGGAGAACGCCGCCCCCGGCACCGCCGTCCTGCTGCGCATCGCCGCTGCCCTGGGGGTCAACCTCGCCGATCTGCGCGGCACCGCCGTCGAGTACCCGCAAGGACGCGGCGGGGCGTCAGCCGCCCCCGTCTTCGAGGCGCTGAGCGAGGACGAGTGCCGCGCCCGGCTGGCGGAGCACGGAGTCGGCCGGGTCGGGCTCCTGACGGGCGGGGCGGACCCGCAGATCCTGCCCGTCAACTACTGCGTCGTCGACGGGGACATCGCCTTCCGCACCGGTGAGGACACCGCGCTCACCACCGCCGAGGGCGAGCGGGTCGCCTTCGAGGTCGACCGGATCGACGACGCGCTCAGCGCCGGCTGGTCCGTCCTCGTCACCGGAGCGGCCCGCCGGGTGCGCGAAGCGCGGGAGGCCGACCGGCTGGAGCGCGCGGCCTTCTCGAAGCCGTGGGCCGACCCCGGCCGGGCCGTCTGGTTCCTCGTCCACCCCGACCGGCTCAGCGGACGCCGGATCCGCACCTGAGCGCGGGCCGCCCCGGTGCCCGGGCGCCGGGGCGGCCCGCTCACCGTCCGGGCGGCCTGCGCACCAGCAGGAGAGCCGAGTCGTCCAGGTGACCGGTGTTGCCCGCCGTGGACATCAGGTACTGGGCCAGCAGGTCCAGCGACTCGTGGCCCTTCTCGACCAGCAGTGTGCCGACCCGGCTCAGCCCCTCCTCGGCGGTGAACCTCGGCCCCTCCACGACGCCGTCCGTGAGCAGCGCCAGGATGCCGCTGTCCCCGAAGGCGTACTCCCACACCGGATACGTCGCGCCCTCCACGATCCCCAGCGGAGGGCCGGGCTCCTCGTCCCTGACCCGCACCACGCCCCCGGCGTCGAGCTGGACCATCGGAGGGTGTCCCGCCCGTGCGGTGAGCAGCCGCCCGTCCGGGGTCAGCAGGACGTACAGGCAGGTCGTGAAGGCCCGCACGCCCATCTGGATCAGCAGGTCGTTGGTGCGGGCCAGCACCTTGCCCGGCTCCGGGTCCTGCCACGTGTAGGCCCGCAGCGCGGTGCGCACCTGCCCCATGAGCCCGGCGGCGTGCAGGTCGTGCCCCTGGACGTCGCCGATGACGAAGGCGGCGCCCCCGTTCTGGAGCGGCACCACGTCGTACCAGTCGCCGCCCACGTCCAGACCGGTCTGCGCCGGGTGGTACAGCGCCTGCAACTCGACGCCCGGCACCTCGGGAAGCGTCTCGGGCAGCATGTTGCGCTGCACGATCCTGGCCAGCTCGATCCTGGCCTCCTGCAACCGGATGCGTTCCAGCGCCTGACCGGCCAGCGTGCCCAGGGTCCGCATGAGCGTGCGATCCTCCTCCGCGGCCCCGTCGCGCTCGTGGTACGTCATGACCCACGCGCCCAGCGCCCGGCCCGCCGCACGCAGCGGGACCATCGCGAAGGACCGCGCCTCGGTGGCGTCGAGCAGGCTGTGCGCCGCGGGCCACTTGCGGCGGTACTCCTCCCGGCTCGGGATGAACTGGGCCTCCCCGGTCCTGATGGCGTACGGCAGGGGTTTCTCCGCGGCCAGCGAGAGTCCGTCCAGCGTGCGAGCCAGCGCCCGGTCGATCTCGTCGCCGAAGGCCACCCGCAGATGGTCCCCCTCGACGTACGCGAGCAGCGTTCCGACCCCGCCGAAGGCGGGAGCCACCCGGTGCAGCACCGCCTCCGTCAGCTCCTCCTCCGTCGAGGCACCGATGAACGCCGCCGAGAGCTGCTCGACCAGCTCGCCCCGCCTGCGTTCGCCGGCGTACGCGGCGCGCAGCGCCTCGTGCTGCTCGATGAACGGCGTCGTGTCCGCCGTGGTGCCCACGACGCGGCGCCGGCCGCCGAAGCCGAAACGCACCGCTCGCGCCCGGGAGCGCAGTCTTCTCCAGCCACCCGCCCCGTCCGCGATCCGCAAGAGCAGTTCCCCGCTGTCGGCGCTGTTCGCCCGCAGGTCCTCGAACATCTGGGACAGGCCCGCGCGGTCGTCCGGGTGCACCCGCGGAAACAACTGCGCCCGGGGCAGGCTCCGGCCGGGGCTGAGCGTCGAGAACGGGGACTCGCCCTCCAGCCAGTGGAAGACGTCGTGGTCCTCGTCGAACAGCCACAGCGACTCGCCACTGAGCACGATGCCCAGGCGCAACGCCTCCCAGCGCCGTCGTTCGTCGCTCTCCTCGAAGGACAGCAGCACGAGTGGCCGTCCGTCGGAGCCGCCGAGCCGGCGCGCGCTCAGGGTGCAGATCACCGCGCCGCTCGCCAGGGCGAACTCCACGGGTTGCATGGGCGCCGCGGTGTCGGGGCCCTCGCCGGTCGGATCGGCGACCTCCGTGAGCAGGGCCAGCGCGCTCTGCCTGCTGCGCTCGGCCACCACCTCGGTGAGCAGGCGGCCCAGCAGGTGTGCGCGGTCCGTCTCCAGCAGGGAGGCGACTCGCGGACCGACGTCCAGGACGCGTCCCTCCGCGGGGCCGGCGCCCACGTCGACGAGCAGCCACGCGGGCCCTTCGGCGTGGGCTGCGGCGAGGTGGGCACTCTCGGGGATCAAGGTCATGGTCTCTGGTTCGGGTGCTCCAGGTCGGAGGACCGGCGGTTGCCGGAGACGGTCCCTGGACAGGGCCTCACTCCCCAGAATCACCACAAACCGCCGTCACGACCACCAGGCGCACGTCCCGGTGCCCATGTCTCCCGTTTCGGCGGGGGCGCCCCACCGGGCCGAACGCCCCGGCCCCCACCCCCGCCCGCACTGTGCGAACGGCGATCCTCGCAGGTCAGGGTTGCGGGAGAGGGAGACGGTCGCAGTGGTGGAGCCGAGCCGTGCACCGGGACCGGTCGGCCGGTGACCGTCGCGGCAGGCGGCGCCACATGGGTGGTGCCCGCATGGGGCGGGGCGGGAACCTCAGGCGCCGCCGTCGGCGGGGGAGGCGCTCCGGGGGCCACAGTCGCCCGGGGCGAGTCCGAACAGTCCGCGGCACTCCTCCAGCCCCTCGATCGTCACCTCGACGGTCCGGTGGCGTTCCCAGTCCGCGCGCTCCATCCGCAGCCGCTGCAACGTGCGGCGCTCGCCCCGCACCACGCAGGTGGACACCCCGTCCGGCCGGTAGCCCAGCCGGCGCGAGACGCCGAGGGAGGCGGGGTTGTCGGTCATCGCCTCCGAGGTGACGGCGAGCGCCCCGAGCCCCTCGAAGGCGAGATGGCAGACCGCCGCCCGCATCTCGGTGCCGAAACCCCGGCCGTGACGGGCCAGGCCCAGCCACGAGCCGGTGTGCGTCTCCCGGGAGACGGCGAAATCGGTGGCCATGACGTCCTGGCGGCCGATGACCTGACCGGCGTGCGACACGACGAGGGACAGCGTCCAGCGCTCCGGACGCCACGAGGCGATGGTCTCCAGCACGTGCTGGTAGGTCGCCCGCCCCCGCTCCAGAGGAGTGGCGTCCGTCCACGGAACGGAGAACGGCATGGTGCCCGGGGCGTTCACTCCGGCCGCCGCCACCGCGCTCAGCTCTTCGAGCAGCGCCAGGTCGGGCAACCGCAGTTCCAGGCGCGGCGTACGGATGCGCAGACCGTGCAGGGGCCAGAAGGAGCGCCCCTGCCGGGGCGCCGCGAGTGTGGTGTTCGTCATGGCCGAATCCTGCCGTGCGACACCGGGGGTGTCGACCGGATTCTCGGTGCTCCGCCGGTACGCGGTGGTGCACACCGCCCGGTCCGGGACGACGTGACCATATCCGTACACCTCCGTATTTTTGTGCGACTGAACCTTAATGTTAGCCTGGCTAAATATTGATACATGCATCCATGTGGGCCGTCCCCGGCGGGGACGAGGCGCCCCGGGGTGTCGCGAGGAGGCGGGAAAGGTTCATGGCGTCATCGGCAACACCGGAGAGTCCCACGCGGTCCACGCGGGGCGAGGGGCTGCGGGAGACCGCCCGGACCCTCGTCCAGACCCTCTGGTTCCCGGCGTTCATGTTCACCGGGTTCCTCGTGTGCTACCTGCTGCCCTTCCACAACCCCACCCCCCACCACGTCAGGGTCGCCGTGCCCGCCGCGGCCGCCCGGCCCCTGCAACAGAGTCTCGACCGGAGTCTGCCGGGCGGCTACGACATCGTCCCGGTCGACAGTGCGGCGCAGGCCCGCAGTGCGGTCACCGACCGGCAGGCGATCGCCGGGTACGTCCCGGGCCCCGGCGACCCGCAGCTCTACACCGCCAAGGCCGACGGGTACTCCCTGGAGTCGGCGCTGCAGAAGACCTTCACCGGCGTCGCCCAGCACGGCGGCGGCCAACTGCGGACCAGTGAGGTCGCCCCCATCGCACCGGGCGACGGTCTGGGCACCGGCCTGTTCTACGCCGTCCTGGCCTGCACCGTCCCCGCCTACGTCATGGTGATGATGCTGCTGCGGGCCACGAGCTTCGGGCGGCGCAAGAAGATCCTCACGCTCGCCTTCGCGGGCGCGGTCCTCGCGCTGGTCGCCTACGGCGTCGCCCGCTGGATGAACGTCATCCCCGGCGACCCGCTGGCCATCCTCTTCCTGTTCCTCATGACGCAGGCGGTCTCGCAGACCTCCCTGGGGCTCGTGCCCTTCGTCAAGCAGTACCTGCCCGGCGTCGCGATGGGCCTGTTCGTGCTGCTCAGCATGCCCTCCAGCGGCGGCGCGATCCCGGTGCAGATGGTGCCCGGGTTCTTCCGTGCCCTGCACCCCGTCATGCCGATGGGTAACCTCATCGAGGCGCTGCGCGGGCTCTTCTACTTCCACGGCAACGGGGTCACCGGCCACGTCCTGGTGATCTGCGCCTGGGTGGCCGCCGGGTTCGCCCTGCACGGCCTGGGCGTGTGGAAGGAGCGGCGGGCCGCCGCGCGCGAGGCCGCGACCGAGGAGACCTCGCCGCCCGAGCCGCCGGTCGAGGACCCCTCGATCGAGATGCCGCGACCGGCCGCCCTCCCGCCGCACGAGCGGGACGCGCGGCGGCCGCTGCCGCAACTGTCCGGACGCGTCGGCGGTGAGTCGGGCGAGCCGCTGCGCGACGTCGTCATCACCGTCACCGGCACGCACGGCCGCGAACTCGTGCGGGCCACGACCGACGCGAACGGCGAGTACGCCGCGGGCGGTATGGACGAGCAGTTCGTGAACGTCATCGCGAGCGCGCCGGCCTGGCTCGCGAGCGTGGCCCGCGTCTCGGTCGTGGACGGCCGCCCCGCGCGCCAGGACTTCCGGCTGGAGCCCCGCCCCCTCCTGGCCACCCCCCGGTAACCTCCCGCCTCCGGCCCGCTGCCCGTGCCCCGTCACCACCCGGTGGCGGGGCTTTCGTCATCCCGTCGCCCGCCCATGTCAACCGATCGGGGGGCGTGTCCCGCGCGGCGTGTACATCCGGTGTATCCGCATTTATAGGCTTCGGTCGCCATACGGGCGAAACGGGTCTTCCCGCAACGCCGCCTGACGAATGACGAATGGAGACCGAGTGAGCTCGGCAGACACCCGGGTGGACACCCTCCCCCCGACGCCTCCCGCACCCGTAAGGCGGCATCCCGGAGGCTGGGTGATCCGCTGGATCACCACCACCGATCACAAGATGATCGGCACCTCCTACCTGGCGACGTCGTTCAGCTTCTTCATCATCGGCGGCATCCTCGCCCTGGTGATGCGCGCGGAACTGGCCCGGCCCGGGCTGGAGATCGTGTCGCCCGGGCAGTTCAACCAGGCGTTCACGATGCACGGCACGATCATGCTGCTGATGTTCGCCACCCCGTTGTTCGTCGGCTTCGCGAACTGGATCATGCCGCTCCAGATCGGGTCGCCGGACGTGGCCTTCCCCCGGCTCAACATGTTCTCGTACTGGCTCTACCTCTTCGGCTCCCTCATCGCGATCGGCGGTTTCCTCACCCCGAACGGAGCGGCCGACTTCGGCTGGTTCGCCTACTCGCCGCTGACCGACGCGGTGCACTCGCCGGGGGTCGGCGGCGACCTGTGGATCATGGGCCTGGCCTTCCAGGGCTTCGGCACCATCCTCGGCGCGGTCAACTTCATCACCACCATCGTCTGCATGCGCGCGCCCGGAATGACGATGTTCCGCATGCCGATCTTCGTGTGGAACGTCCTGCTGACGGCCGTCCTCGTGCTGCTCGCCTTCCCCGTGCTGGCCGCCGCGCTGCTCGCACTGGAGGCGGACCGCAAGTTCGGCGCGCACGTCTTCGACCCGGCCAACGGGGGCCCCTTGCTGTGGCAGCACCTCTTCTGGTTCTTCGGGCATCCGGAGGTGTACATCATCGCGCTGCCGTTCTTCGGGATCGTCACGGAGATCTTTCCGGTCTTCTCCCGCAAGCCGGTCTTCGGCTACGTGGGCCTGATCGGCGCGACCATCGCCATCGCCGGCCTCTCCGTCACGGTGTGGGCCCACCACATGTACGTCACCGGCGGAGTGCTGCTGCCGTTCTTCTCCTTCATGACCTTCCTGATCGCGGTACCGACCGGGGTGAAGTTCTTCAACTGGATCGGCACCATGTGGAAGGGCTCCCTGTCCTTCGAGACACCGATGCTGTGGGCCATCGGCTTCCTCGTGACCTTCCTGTTCGGCGGGCTGACCGGCGTCATCCTCGCCGCGCCGCCGCTCGACTTCCACGTCTCCGACTCGTACTTCGTCGTCGCGCACTTCCACTACGTCGTCTTCGGCACCGTGGTCTTCGCGATGTTCGCCGGATTCCACTTCTGGTGGCCGAAGTTCACCGGCAAGATGCTCGACGAGCGGCTCGGCAAGATCACCTTCTGGACCCTGTTCGTCGGCTTCCACGGCACCTTCCTGGTCCAGCACTGGCTGGGCGCCGAGGGCATGCCGCGCCGTTACGCCGACTACCTCGACGCCGACGGCTTCACCGCCCTGAACATGACGTCCACCATCAGCTCGTTCCTGCTGGGCCTGTCGATGCTGCCGTTCTTCTACAACGTGTGGAAGACCGCCAGGTACGGCAAGAAGGTCGAGGTGGACGACCCGTGGGGCTTCGGCCGCTCCCTGGAGTGGGCCACCTCCTGCCCGCCGCCGCGCCACAACTTCACCACGCTGCCCCGTATCCGCAGCGAGTCCCCGGCCTTCGAACTGCACCACCCGGCCATCGGCGCCATGGACCAGGCGGTCAACGCGCCGCAGAAGTCCGCCACCATCGCCCCCGGCGACCGCGACCACCGCGAGGACTGAGCCCGCCGTGCGGGCCCCGGCGGGCCCTGCCGGCAGCAAGGAGTCACACGTGGAGCAGCCCACCCCCGACAGCACCCGCGGCCTCGTCCAGCTGGAGGGATACCTCCTGTGGAACGCCGAGGTGGCGGACGCCCGGCGCCGGGCCCGTGAGCTGTGCGAGCAACTGCCCTGGCTGACCACCGCTCAGCGCGAGGACGTGGAGCGGGTTTACGCCGCCGACCGGCTGGCCGCCTCCCGGGCGACGCTGACCCGGATCGCGGAACGCTCGGTGAGCCTGCGCGCCGAGTACACCGCGCGCTACGAGCGGCTGCGGCGCCGCTGCGTCGCCACGGCCGTCCTCGGCGTCACCGCCGCCGCGGGCAGTCTCGCGTGCGCGGCCCTCACCGTCGCGGGCCGAGGCTGACCGCCGCGCACAGACGCGTGGGCCCCGTCCGGTCACCGGACGGGGCCCACGCGTCGACCGGAGTGGTCAGGCGTTCGGCGGCACGTACGAGGGACGCCCCCGGCCCCGGGTCAGCGCGTAACCGCCGATCCCCGCGAGGGCGCCGAGCACCCCGCCGGCCGCCGTCCACAGCCAGCGGTCCGTCCACCACCCCGAGGACCAGCCGTCCTCCGGGGCCACGGCCTGCGGTACGGAGGCCGGAACCAGCGGCTTCGACAGCGAACCGCCCACCGCCTGCGCCCCGCCCTTGTCCCCGGAGACCACCTCCACCTCGGTGTCCACGGGCAGCCCGAGGTCCTGCGCCGCGGCGTCGAGCGAGGTGAGCCGTACGAAGTAGCTCCCCGGCAGCGGATCGTTCGACCACGGCTCGGCCCAGGCCCGCACCACGCGCAGGGTGCACGAGAGCTTCACCGAGGTCGCCCCGGCCGCCACCGTCCGGGTCTGCGCGCCGTACCGGCACGCCTGCCGACGGCGCAGCCCGTCGTACACGTCCACCTGCCAGGTCGAGGCTCCGTGCCGCGCGGCCTGCTCGGGGAGATGCACCGTCGCCGTGACCGTCGGGGTCTGCCCGATGTCGGCGGGGAACACCCAGTACAGGTAGTCCCCGGTCGAGGCGTGCGCACTCGCCCGCTGGTCCTGGGCGAGCGCCGTCGCCGTACGGAAGGAGGTACCGGCCTCGGTGGGCGCCTCGCTCTTCGCGTCGTCGTCGGCGCTCGCACCGCCCGCCGCGCCCAGCGCGAGCAGGGCGCCCGCCAGCGCGGCGGCCCAGCGCGGCCGGACCGTACGGCGGGTACGGGGCCCCGGCCGGTACGTGGTGGTGTTCGCTCGCAGTAGCCGCGTGCCCATCAGTTGCTCCTCCACACCGCTACGCGCCAGCGGGACAGGAAGCCCCACACCAGTCCGGTCAGCAGGCCCACGAGGACCAGCGTGCCCAGCAGCCACCAGCCGCGGCCCAGGCCGAAGGCGGCGACATCCGCGCCGTCGTCGGGGCCGTCGACCAGGTCCACCGTCAGTTCCACGGGCAGTCCGGGAGCCTTCTTCCCGGCCTCCTGGGACGAGAAGGAGTTGGACACCTGGAGGCACACCGTCTCGGCCGGTGCCTCCTCACCGTCCACGTCGTCCAGCTCCGGCTTCGGATAGCGCAGCCCCGTCGACAGGGCGTCGGTGCGGCCGGTGCCGGCCTCCGCTCCCCGGACGATCTCCCGGCCGTGCACCGTGAGCGCGCGCAGCAGGACGCCGTAGTCGGGCGCGACCGCGCGGTCCGCCGACACACTCACCGAGGCACGCAGCTCCTGGCCGGGACGCACCTGGACGCGGTACCAGCGGTGTTCGCCGATCGCCTCCCGGTCGCTGTACAGCCCCGCCTTCAGCTCGGGCGCCTTCGCGCAGTCGCCCCCGCCCGAGACCGCCGAGGGGGTCACCGCCGGATCGGCCGCCCGGTGCACCAACTGCTTGACACGGCCGGAGAGTTCCTTCGTGTGCTGCACCGTCGTGTAGGTTCCGCCGGTGGCCTCGGCGATGCAGGAGAGCTGGTCGCGGGTCTTGGAGTCGGGCACCAGGCCCAGCGTGTCCACGACCAGGTGCACGCCCTTCGCGGCGATCTCCCGGGCCACCTCGCACGGGTCCAGCGGAGCGCAGGTGTCCTCGCCGTCCGTGATCAGCACGATCCGGCGGCTCGACTCCCCGCCCTGCACGTCCTCGGCCGCACCCAGCAGGGCCGGGCCGATCGGGGTCCAGCCGGTGGGCGTGAGGGTCGCCACCGCCGCCTTCGCCTCGGTCCGGTCGAGCTTGCCCACCGGGTACAACTGACGGGTGTCCTTGCAGCCGACCTTGCGGTCCTCACCCGGGTAGTCGGCGCCGAGGGTGCGCATGCCCAGTTCCACGTCCGCGGGCACCGCGTCGAGCACCTCGTTGAAGGCACGTTTCGCGGCGGACATGCGGGAGGCCCCGTCGATGTCACGGGTGCGCATGGAACCGCTCACGTCGAGCACGAGTTCCACTTTCGGCGCGTCCTTGGGGGCGTCCGGCTCGTCGGCCGCCGAGGCCGTTCCGGACAGCAGCCCGGTCAACGAGGCGGCGAGCAGCCCACAGGCGCCCACCGCCAGGTATTTCTTCATGATCATCGTGGGATCGTACGGACAATCGCACCGGAAGCCAAAACGGCTGCGGAAAAGCGCAGTTGGGTACCGCCCGGGCCCGCCGGGCAGGTGTCCGGCAGGCGTTTGGGGGACGTATGCGCGCGGGCGGCCCGGGGAACGGCTGAAGGCATGACAGAGAGAGACAGCCCCCGCACCGCGCTTCCGCGTCTCGTGATCCTCGCTCCGCAACCCGCCGATCCGCCCTTCCGGGTGATCCAGGTGGACGGACAGGTGGTGGGAGAGGCGACCGCGATCAGCGAGGTCGTGGCCGTGGCCGTGAGCCTCGGGTACACCGCCGAGGACCTCGACGACCCCGACAAGGTCCGGTGGGTGGGCGGGGACTCCTACACCTGGGCGCCCCGCTGAACAGCGCGGTGGGCCCCTCAGGAGTGCACTTCACCGCCCACGGCCCACGAAAGCCGTCGACGGGGGTACTCTCAGCCCACCGCGCACTACCGCCCTCCGCTGACTGGCGCCACTCCGAGCGGGGTTGCCCGCGGCCGGACGGCACGCCACCGGGCACCGCCGGCGGCCCACGAGGAACACGAGTCCGGACCACGGACGGCCGCGCGCACCACCCGGTCCACAGGACCGGGTCACACCACCACCACGCAGGAAGCGAGCCATTCGTGACCCAACACTCCACCGAGGTCCAGAACCTCAAGAACGAGTACGAGGCCAAAGTGGCCTCCGACCTCCAGGCCAACGTCGAGGAGCAGACCAGGATCGGCGAGCAGATCGGCGACCTGCGCGAGCGGCTCACCGTCCTCGAACGCGAACAGGCCATGCTGGTCGGCGTGCAGCAGGCCATCGCGGCCGGCGCGAGCACCACCCAGGCCGCGCCCGAGGACGCCTCCGCCGCCGCACCGGACGAGACCCCGGCCGCGCAGCCGCAGACCGCCAAGGTCCCCCGGGCGCGCAGGCCGCGCGGCACCGGCGCCGAGGCCACGCAGGAGACCGCCGAGGAGCCGGCCGAGAAGTCGCCCGAGAAGAAGAGCGGCCGGGCCGCCAGGAAGACCTCCGCGCCCAAGGGTGCCAAGTCCGGCCCGAAGTCCGCGGGCAGGGCCGGCGGCAAGGACACCGGCAGGGCCGCCGCCGCGAAGCCCGCAGCCAAGGGCGCGGCGAAGTCCGCCGCCCCCGCGCAGGACGACGCCGGCGCCCGCCTCAGCCTCCGGGAGCTCATCGCCCGTCAGCTCGCCGACCACGGTGAGCCGAGGTCCGCCTCCGAGGTGTCCGCGACGCTCGCTCAGGAGCACCCCGAGCGCGAGATCAAGGGCAACGTCGTGCGTACGACCCTGGAAGCGCTGGTCGCCAAGGGCCTCGTGCACCGCTCCAAGCAGCAGAAGTCCGTGTTCTACACCCATGTCGACGCGGCACGCGTGCAGGAGCCGGCCCCCCAGGCCGCCGGAGCCTGAACCACCGGCGCGCCCACGCCGCAGGCGTCCGCGACAGGGGGAGTCGCGTGGCGGCCCACGTCCGGCCGCCTCGAACAGTCGCGGTGACCGGCGCGCGGCACCTCGTGCGCGCGCCGGTGCGGGGCGCCCGCGCCACCGGCGGTTCTCGGCGCGGGAGACGCTCCGTATCTCCCCGGAGCCTCCCGCGCCGCCCCCGGTACGGATTCGACCGGGCCCCGGCGGGGCACAGGCCGACTATGGGGACTGTGAGGAACGTGCGTGAGCCACTGACCACCGGCGCCGGCGGGCGCGGGCGCCGGGCCGTACTGCGCCGGGGGTCCGCCCCCGCGTTGTGCCTGCTGCTCGGCGCGGCGCTCGCCGCCTGCTCGGGAGGAGGGGGTGGGGGTGACGGGGCACAGAGCGTGGCCGACTCGTCCGCTCCACCGGCCGCCTCCTCGCCGGCGCCCTCGCAGAGTACGCCCCCGGGGGCGGGCCGCAGCAGCACCCGAGCGCCGCAGAGCAGCTCGCCCTCGGGACCGGACACCCCGGCCGCCTCCGGCACCACGAAGCCCTCCGCCCCGGCCACCTCCAAGGACGCGGCCGCGGGGGACCGCTGCCCTTCGGCGGGGATGCGGCTGGAACTGGGCCGCGGGGACGCGGGGGCGGGCAACCTGCACTACTCATTGGTCTTCACCAATACCTCCGGCCGGTCCTGCACGCTCAGCGGCTACCCCGGGGTGTCACTGCTCGCGGGTGACGGTCAGCAGATCGGTGCGCCGGCCACGCGCGAGGGCGAGACCGCCGACGGTGTGCGGCTGGCCCCCGGCGCGCGTGCGTACAGCGTGGTGCACACGGTCAACGAGGGGATCAACGGCGGTTGCCGGCCGGGCGGCAAGCTCCTGCGGGTCTACCCGCCGGGCTCCCGCGAGGCCATGACGACCCGCAGCGGGGCGTTCCGGGTGTGCGGGGACACCTTCACCGTCACGACCCTGAAGCCGGGGGCGGGGCCTTCCTGACCCGGCCCCCGACGGACGCGACCGGGGCCGGTCCACGGCGTACGCCCGCCGCGGACTGGCCCCGGCCGGGTTCCGGTGTGCCGCTCAGCAGCTCAGGTTCGCCCCGGGGTCGACGCCGAGGATCTGGCTGAAGCGGGTGTAGTTGTCGATCCTGCTCTGGACCTGCGCGGGGTTCTTCCCGTCGCACTCCAGGCTTCCGTTGATGCTGCGGATCGTCTCGCCGAAGCCGTTGCCGTTCACCATGGCGTCGTGCGGGGTCATCGTGCCCGGACCGCTCTGGGTGTTCCAGTACCACAGACCGGTCTTCCAGGCGACGGCCGCGTCGTTCTGCACGAGGTCGGGGTTGTTCAGCAGATCGATGCCGAGCGCGTCCCCGGCCGCCTTGTAGTTGAAGTTCCAGCTGAGCTGGACGGGGCCCCGGCCGTAGTACTTGTCGTTTCCGGCCGGGCAGCCGTACGACTGCGAAGTGTCGCAGTAGTGCGGGTAGTTGGCCGTGTTCTGCTCCACGACGTACACCAGGCCGCCCGTCTCGTGGGAGACGTTCGCGAGGAAGGCCGCGGCCTCCTGCTTGCGCACCGTGTCGCTGCCGGTGCCGGAGAACCCGGGGTAGGCGTCGAGCGCGGCGGTCAGTCCCTGGTAGGTGTAGAACGAGTTCCGGCCCGGGAACATGTCGTTGAACTGGCCCTCACTGACCACGAACTCGGCCGCCGAGGTGTGCGGTGCGGGGGTCGCGCCCGCCGAGCCGGTCAGGGTGAGCGCGGTGAGTGCGGCGGCCGAGGCGGCCGTGGAGAGCAGGGTGAGAAGGCGTGTGCGCACGCTGTCGCTCCTTCGCCGGAGCGGGCCGCCGCGTGGGGCGCGGCGGCCCGCCGGTGTGGGGGGTGGGGGAGAGGCGGAAGGCGGTGCGAGGGGTGTGGGGCCCGCCCCGCACCGCCACGAGTCAGCTCACGTTGACGTCGATGCAGGTGTAGAAGGCGTTGGTGGTGTCGGCGATGTTCCACACCGCGAGCACCTTCTGCTTGCCCTTGAGGCTCCCGAAGTGGACGGTGTGGGTCACGGTCGCGCCGGGCTTGGCGCCGTTGTCGTTGAACTCGGCGATCTTCTGGCTGCCGACGAAGTACTGCCAGGTGCTCGTCGCGTGCTGCGCGGTGAGCGTCCAGGTGAACTGCGTGCTCGTGCTGACCGGGGTGGCCACCCAGCCCTTCGAGTCGTCGTCCAGCTCGGCGAAGCGGCTGTTGCCGCCGCTGCAGCTGGTCAGGCCCTTGGGTCCCTCGACGCTCTGCGGTTCGTACTTGATGTCACCGCAGGACACCGTGCCGGCCGAACACTGGGCCTGCCGGCTGGGCGGGTTGGAGATGTAGCCGTGCGCGCTCGCCGAGGCGGCCGGCAGGGTCAGCGCGAGGACGGGGGCGAGAACGGCGCCGAGCAGCGCGGCCGTCTTCCTTTTGGTGTGCATACCTACTCCTTCACCAAGGTCTGCCCGTGCGCCCGGACGAGTGGGGATGCCGCGGCGACGGACCGGCCTCTCAAGGTGGGGGGTCAAGAGACGCGAAGGGACCTGGCCTGCGCCGATGCGAACTCCGCATGCGTGCACCGGAGTTCCCAAAGGTCTGGGCCACTTGGACTAGACCATACCGGTCGACGCGTCCGCGTCAAGAGAGTCGGGGAGACTCGGCCGTCCCGCCGTGCGAGGAGGGACGGATCCCGTATGATCCGCCAACTCGCCTGCGTACAAGGCTTGGTGGCGATTCGATGTGTGCGCCGGTGGTGGCGCGGGTACCCACCCCCGCCCACGAGGACCCGTGCGGGCACCAGTGCGACACGGGCGCACACGTGTGGCGGCGCAAGGCCGACCGTGACCCGGGGGATCATCCGGTACATCCCGTCCAGTCGTCCCGGAGCGCCCTCGCCATGCCAGACCAGCACCCCAGAACCTCTCTCGTCCTGTTCACCTCCGACCTGCGGCTGCACGACCATCCGCCGCTGCGCGCCGCGCTGCGCGAGGCCGAGGAGGTGGTGCCCCTGTTCGTGCGCGACGAGGCGCTGGAGGCGCGGGGGTTCGCCCCGCCCAACCGGGCGGCCTTCCTTGCCGACTGCCTCGCCGACCTGGACGGGGGCCTGCGTGAGCGCGGCGGCCGGCTCGTGATCCGCTCCGGGGACGTGGTCCGTGAAACGTGCGCCGTGGCCGCCGAGACCGACGCCGCCCGGGTGCACCTCGCGGCAGGCGTCAGCCGCTACGCGCGGAACAGGGCCGAGCGGCTGTCCTCGGCGCTCGCCGCCGAGGGCAGGGAACTCGTCGAGCACGAGGCCGTCGTCACCGCGCTGCCGCCCGGCGAGGTCACCCCGGGCGGGGGAGACCACTTCGCCGTCTTCACCCCGTACTTCCGCCGCTGGTCCGAGCAGTCCCTGCGCACCCCGCTCGGCGCACCGCGCTCCGTCACCGTCCCCCGCTCGGTCCGCTCCGAGCCGCTGCCGCGTCGCGGTGAGGTCGCGGGCGTCTCGCCCGGCCTCGCCCCCGGAGGCGAGAGCGAGGCCCGCTCCCGGCTCGCCTCCTGGCGGCGTTCGGGGCTCGACGCCTACGAGGAGCGGCACGACGACATGGCGGGCGACGCCACCTCGCGGCTCTCCCCGTACCTGCACTTCGGGGCGGTGTCCGCCGCGGAGTGCGTGGCCCGGGCCCGAGCGGCCGGCGGCGCGGGCGCCGAGGCCTTCGTCCGGCAACTGTGCTGGCGCGACTTCCACCACCAGGTGCTCGCCGCCCGCCCCGCGAGCGCCGAACAGGACTACCGCACCAGGGGTGACCACTGGCGGCGCGGCCGGGAGGCGCAGGCCGAGACCGCCGCCTGGCGCGAGGGCCGTACCGGCTACCCCGTGGTGGACGCCGCGATGCGCCAGCTCGCCCACGAGGGCTGGATGCACAACCGGGGGCGGCTGCTGACCGCGAGCTTCCTGACCAAAACGCTCTACGTGGACTGGCGCACCGGCGCCGAGCACTTCCTGAGCCTCCTGGTCGACGGCGACCTCGCGAACAACCAGATGAACTGGCAGTGGACCGCGGGCACCGGCACCGACTCGCGTCCCAACCGGGTCCTCAACCCGGTGATCCAGGCCCGGCGGTACGACCCGGACGGCGCGTACGTACGACGCTGGGTCCCGGAACTGCGCGAGGTCGGGGGCGGGGCGGTCCACGAGCCGTGGAAGCTCGCCGACCGCGACCGGTACGACTACCCGGAGCCTGTCGTCGGTCTCTCCGAAGGGCTCGAACGGTTCAAGAGGGCCAGGGGCAAGGAGTGACCTGCCGGCGCCGGGCCCCAGGGGGCGGGGCGCTCCGGTGAACCCGGCCGTGTGGTGACGCGGGGCGCGGGAAGGAGAGAGTCCGGGGGCGCTCGCGTCGATCCGGGAACCGCACCGCGCACCCGCCGGAAACCGGCCCACTGCCGGCTGGCCAAGTGGGAAAAACGCGGCAAAGCTGTACAAAGGATGTTTTTCGGCCGAGGGGACGGGGACATGCCCCCTGCACGGCGGGAGGGCCGCGCCCCCCGGACGGCGCCCCGATCCGGCCTCCGCCCGCCCGGCCGACAACCCGAGGAGAGGCACGTGTCCGCAGTACCGAGCATCACCCTGAACAACGGCGTGGAGATCCCCCAGCTCGGCTTCGGGGTGTTCCAGATCCCGCCGGAGAAGACCAGGGACGCGACCCTGGCAGCCCTGGAGACCGGCTACCGGCACATCGACACCGCCGAGATGTACGGCAACGAGAAGGAGGTGGGCCAGGCCGTCAGGGAGTCCGGCGTCGACCGCTCCGAGCTGTTCGTCACCAGCAAGCTGAACAACGGGTTCCACGCCCACGACGACGCCCTCGCGGCCTTCGAGCAGTCGCTGGAGGACCTGGACATCGGCTACCTCGACCTGTTCCTGATCCACTGGCCGCTGCCCGCCGTGGGCGACTTCGTGGAGACCTGGAAGGCGATGGAGGAGATCTACCGCTCCGGCCGCGCCAAGGCCGTCGGCGTCTCCAACTTCCAGCCGCACCACCTGCGCCGGCTGCTGGAGAACACCGACGTCGTGCCCGCCGTCAACCAGATCGAGGTGCACCCGTACCTCACCCAGGAGACGGTGCGCGCCTTCGACGCGGAGCACGGCATCGCCACCGAGGCGTGGTCCCCGATCGCACAGGGCAAGGTCCTGGGCGACCCGGTCATCGTGAGCATCGCCGAACGGCTCGGGAAGACCCCGGCCCAGGTGACCCTGCGCTGGCACCTCCAGCGGGGCGACATCGTCTTCCCGAAGTCGGTGACGCGCTCGCGCGTCGAGGAGAACTTCGACCTCTTCGGCTTCGAGCTGAGCGAGGGAGACCTCGCGGAGATCAGCGCCCTCAACCGCGACGAGCGCACCGGACCGGACCCGGACACCTTCAACATGGTCCCGGAGTAAGCCCGCGCCCCGGTGACTGCCGGGAGGGACGGTCACCCCGACCGCCCGAAGCCCCCGCAGTTCCCGGGCGACCGGGCGGCGTCGGCGGCTCACCGCGGGACGGCAGTCCTCGCCCCGCGGCCGCCGCGCGCCCGGACCGCCCGCCGGGCCGGCCCGTGCCGCCGCGATCCGTGCCGCCGTCGCCAGGGGAACGGCTGCCCCGAGGGGGGCCCGACGCGCGGCGGCCTTGACTTGGAGCGTGCTCCAACTCGTAGCGTCGGGGCATGACCACCACACAGCACCCCATCGGCTCCGGCTTCGGCGCCCGCAGTACCGCCCGCGAAGTCGTCGAGGGAATCGACCTCGGCGGAAAGCTGGCGATCGTCACGGGCGGCTACTCGGGCCTCGGCCTGGAGACCGTCCGTGCGCTGGCCGGGGCCGGCGCCCACGTCGTCGTCCCCGCCCGGCGCCCCGAGGTGGCCCGGGAGAACCTCGCCGGCATCGAGAACACCGAGGTGGACGCTCTCGACCTGGGCGACCTCGACAGCGTCGAGGAGTTCGCCGACCGCTTCCTGGCCTCCGACCGCTCCGTCGACCTCCTCATCGACAACGCGGCGATCATGGCCGCCCCCGAGACCCGCGTCGGCCCCGGCTGGGAGGCGCAGTTCGCGACCAACCACCTGGGCCACTACGCGCTGGTGAACCGGCTGCGGCCCGCCCTCGTGCGCGACGGCGGTGCCCGGGTCGTCTCGGTCTCCTCGGTCGGTCACCACAATTCGCCGATCCGCTGGGACGACATCCAGTTCGAGCAGGGCTACGACAAGTGGAAGGCGTACGGCCAGGCGAAGACCGCCAACGCGCTGTTCGCCGTCCACCTCGACGCGCTCGGCAAGGACGCGGGGGTGCGCGCCTTCTCGCTGCACCCCGGCGGCATCCTCACTCCGCTCCAGCGCCACCTCCCGAAGGAGGAGATGGTCGCCCTCGGCTGGATCGACGAGGACGGCAACCAGATCAACGACGCCTTCAAGACCCCCGAGCAGGGCGCCGCGACCTCCGTGTGGGCCGCGACCTCCCCGCGCCTGGCCGACGCGGGCGGCGTCTACCTGGAGGACTGCGACATCGCACGGCCCGCCGGGGAGGGCCGCACCGGCGTACGAACGTACGCCGGCGACCCGAAGGAGGCCGCCCGGCTGTGGGCCCTCTCGGCCGAACTGACCGGCGTCGACACGTTCTCCTAGAGCGACCGGTGTGACGGGCACGCGGGCGGCGGCCGCTTTCGGGTGAACCCGTGGCGGCCCGCCGCCCGCCTGCCTGTCCGGCCGCGCCG
The DNA here is from genome assembly GCF_040656295.1 of Streptomyces sp. NPDC049954. NCBI lineage: Bacteria > Bacillati > Actinomycetota > Actinomycetes > Kitasatosporales > Streptomycetaceae > Streptomyces > Streptomyces sp. NPDC049954. Next base: position 242,064 of record NZ_JBFALS010000008.1, on the reverse strand, counting down.
GCGCGGGCATCGTCTGGCCTCCGAGACCGGCCGACGACGAGGAGACCACACATGCGTACGGGTACGGACACGGGGGCGAGCCCGGTCGAGGACCCGGTGGTCGGCGTCGGCTCCCTGGGAAGGATCGAGGCGCTCGTCTTCGACGTCGTCGGGACCCTGGTCGACGAGGTGGGCAGCCTGCGCCGCGAGATGTGCGAGGCCTTCGCCGCGCACGGCCTGGACGAGGGACCGGCGCAGTCGGTGGCGGACCACTGGAGGGCACGCTGCCACGAGGAGTTCTCCGCGGTCGCCGACGGCCGCCGCGACTGGGCCCCGGAGACGCGCCTGCGGCGCGAGCTGCTGCCCGGGGCCCTCGCCGCCCACGGGCTGGAGCTGCCCGACGCGGCCCTCGACCGGCTCGGCCACGCGGGCGGCCGTCTCACCCCGTGGCCCGAGGTGCCGGAGCAGCTCGGGGTCCTCGCGGCCCGGGTCCTCGTCACCGCGCTGTCCAACGCGGACCTCGCCCGGATCGCCGAGATCTCGGCACGCGGCGGGCTGTGCTGGCACGCGGTGCTCTCCACCGAACTCGCGCACACCTTCAAACCCGCGCCCGCCGCCTACCGCCTGCCCACCGGCCTGCTCGGACTCGACCCGCGGCGCACCCTGTTCGTGTCCGCCCACCCCTGGGACCTGCGAGGCGCCGCCGCCCACGGCTACCGCACCGCACTGCTCCCGCGCACCCACGCCGAGGCACCGCGACCCGGCAGGGGGCCCGACCTCACCCTCGGCTCCCTCGACGAACTCGCCCTCGTGCTCGCCCCCTGAACGCCCGGCCCCGGCAGGCGGCGCGCATGGCTTCCTGCCAGGGTGGAACCCGGAACGTACCCGACCAGGAGGCTCACCCATGACACGCCCCGGCTCCCGTACGCGCCCTCTCGACGACCTCTCCGCCCTCGTCACCGGTGGCTCCCGCGGGCTCGGGCTGCTGCTCGCGGAACAACTCGCCGCCCAGGGAGCCGCCACCGTCACCATCGCCGCGCGCGACCGGGACGAACTGGAGCGCGCCGCCGAACTGCTGCGCGAGCGCACCTCCGCCACGATCCGGGTCGCGGTGTGCGACGTGCGGGAGCGTGCGACCGTGCGGGAACTCATGCGCACCACGCACGAGGCCTGCGGTCTCGACGTGGTGATCGCCAACGCCGGCGTCATCCAGGTGGCCCCGCTCGCGGCCGTCGCCGCCGAGCAGTTCCAGGACGCGATGGGCACGATCTTCGAAGGGGCCCTGCACACGTCGCTGGAGGCGCTGCCGTATCTGCGGCAGAGCCCGGCGGGCGGCCGGCTCGCCCTGATCGGATCGGTGGGCGGCCTGCTCGCCGTCCCGCACCTGCTGCCGTACTCCTGCGCGAAGGCCGCCGTGGGCTCCCTCGCCGAGGGGCTGCACGCGGAGGCGGGCCCCGGCGTGAGCGTGACCGCCGTCCACCCCGGGCTCATGCGCACCGGCTCGCACCTCCAGGCCGAGTTCGGCGGCGACGCGGACCGCGAGTTCGGCTGGTTCAGCGCGCTCGCCGGGGCGCCCGTCGTGTCGATGGACGCACGGCGCGCCGCCGCCCGCGTCGTGCGCGCCGTGGGCCACCGGCGCACCCGGCTCGTCCTCACCCCGATGGCCCGGGCCGCCGGCCTCGCACACGGCCTCGCGCCCGCGCTGACGACGAAGCTCACGACGCTGGTGGCGAAGGCCCTGCCCGAGGCGTCCGGCCCCGGCGGTCTGCGGCAGGGACACCAGGCGGGCGAGCCCGCGCACCCGGTGGCCAGGAAGCTCAGGACCTGGGGCAGTAAACTCAACGACCGCGCGGTCGGCCCCGGAAACCAGCGCCGCCCCGGACCGACGACGAGCGCCTGAGCCGCCCGCGGAAGCCCTACGAGCGGACGCTCCCCGGCTCTTTGTCCGGGGAGCGTCCGCTCGTACGGCCTCTGGTCACGCGCCGCCGGCGAAGGCGCTCTTCCCGAGCCGGGCCAGCAACTGAGCCGGGTCCGCGTAGATCTCCGCGGCCCCGGCCGCCACCAGGTCGGCGCGCGCGATGCCGCCGGACAGCAGACCGATCGGGGTGACGCCCGCCGCGCGCGCGGCGCGCATGTCCCACACCGAGTCCCCCACGAAGACGCTGTCCGCGGCCTCGGCCCCGGCCAGTTCCAGGGCGTGCCGGACGGGCTCCGCAGCGGGCTTGCCCTCCTCGACGTCGTCGGCGCTCGCGGTGTCCTCGATCGCCTCGTCGGCCCCGATCGCGCGCAGCAGTGCGCCGAGTTCCGGTCCGCCCGCCGAGGTGGCGAGCACGACGGACCATCCGGCGCCGTGCAGCGTGCGCAACAGCCCGGCCGCGTCCTCGAACGCGTCCAGGCGCTCGAAGTACGTGCCGTACAGCGCCTTGTGGCCGGCGCTGATGTCCGCGTCCTGCCCGGTGTCGCGGTCCGCGCCGAGCACATGGGCGATCAGGTCGGTCGAGCCGAGGCCGAGCGCCTGGTGCACAGCCGTCATGGGCACCCGGTGCCCGGCCTGCCGGAAGGCCTCCCACCACGCGGTCACATGGAGGTGGTTGGTGTCGACGAGAGTGCCGTCGACGTCGAACAGGGCGGCGCGGGTCATGAACACCTCTCGGGGCGGGGGTCGGTCGAGCGGAATGAGGGCGGGGGAGGGACGGTCGTCACGGCCGCAGGAGGGTCTTGATCATGCCGTCCTCCTTGGCCTGGAAGGTCGCGTACGCCTTCGGGGCCGCCTCCAGGGGGAGGTGGTGCGTGGCGAAGGTGTCCACCCCGAGCGGGTCCTCGTCGGTGAGCAGCGGCAGGATGTCCTCGACCCAGCGCCACACGTTGGCCTGCCCCATGCGCAACTGAAGCTGCTTGTCGAACATCTGGAGCAGGGGCATGGGGTCGGCGGCACCGCCGTACACCCCGGAGAGGGAGATCGTCCCACCGCGACGCACCAGGTCGATCGCCGCGTACAGCGCGCTGAGGCGGTCCACGCCCGCGCGCTGCATCAGGGGTTCGGCCACCGCGTCCGGCAGGAGGCCGACCGCCCAGTGCGCGGCCTTCGCGACCGGCGCCCCGTGCGCCTCCATGCCGACGGCGTCGATCACCGCGTCGGTGCCGCGGCCCTCCGTCAGTTCCCTGATCGCGTCCCCGAGGTCCTTGCCGTGCCGCCGCACGTCGAGGCACTTCACGCCGTGCGCCGCGGCCCTGGACAGTCGTTCGGGGACCAGGTCCACCCCGATGACCAGGCCCGCGCCCCGCTGCTGGGCGATGCGCGTGGCCATGTCGCCGATCGGGCCGAGCCCCAGCACCGTGACGGAACCGCCGGGCGGCACCGACGCGTACTCGACGGCCTGCCAGGCGGTCGGCAGGACGTCGGAGAGGTACACGAAGCGGTCGTCGGGCGGGCCGTCCGGCACCTTGACCGGCAGCTGGTCGCCGAAGGGCACCCGCAGGAACTCGGCCTGACCGCCCGGCACCTGCCCGTACAGCTTCGTGTAGCCGAACAGCGAGGCGCCCATGCCCTGGTCCCTGACCTGGGTGGTCTCGCACTGCGAGTGCAGGCCCTGGGAGCACATGAAGCACTTCCCGCACGACACGTTGAACGGGACGACGACCCGGTCCCCGGGGGAGAGGGAGCGCACGGCCGGGCCAACCTCCTCGACCACGCCCATGGCCTCGTGGCCGAGGATGTCCCCGGGGTCGATGAACGGACCGAACAGTTCGTACAGGTGCAGGTCCGAGCCGCAGATCCCGGTCGAGGTGACCCGGACGACGATGTCGTCGGGCTGTTCGATCCGGGCGTCGGGCACGGTCTCGACCCGTACGTCCCGCTTGCCCTGCCAGGTCAGTGCGCGCATCGCTGCTCCCTAGGGTCCGGACCGTCCCGGCGGCGTTCGGCCGGACCCGGTCCGGGTGCCCGGTCCGCAGTGGACCACGCCCGGCGACCACGAGCGCACGCCTCCGAGGGGGAGACGCGCGCCGGGCCCCGGAACGGCGGACGGTCCCTCCCAGCCTCGGGCCGATCTCCCCCGCGCGCCCGGCCGCACCCCACCGGGGTGGGCCGAACGGGTGACGCGGGGCCCGGGGCCCGCGGGGCGGGGCGCGGTCGGGCACCGGCAGGGGGCTCAGCCCAGCCCGAGGACCCCCGCCAGTTCGCGCCAGCCGTCGCGCGGCAGCTTCTCGGGGTTGCCGTCGAGCAGCTGTACGGCGACGTGGTCGGCGCCCGCCTCGTGGAACTCGGCCAGCCGCGCCCGCACCGTCTCCGGACTGCCCCACACGACTGTCGCGTCGACCAGCCGATCGCTGCCGCCCGCCCGGAAGTCCTCCTCCGTGAAGCCGAGACGCAGCCAGTTGTCTGTGTAGTTCGGCAGCTTCAGGTACATCTCCAGCACGCCGCGGCCGATCGCCCGGGCCTGTTCGGCGTCCTCGCTCAGCACCACCTTGACCTCAGGGGCCAGCAGGGCGTCCGGGCCGAGCGCCTCGCGGGCCTCGGCCGTGTGCCCGGCCGTCACCAGGTAGGGGTGCGCGCCACGGGACCGCGAGCCGGCCAGCCGGAGCATCTTCGGGCCGAGCGCGGCGAGTACCCGGGAGCCCGGCGGCACCGGGACCTCGGCGGCGTCCAGCGCGTCGAGGTAGGCGACCATCGCGGAGTACGGCTTGTGGTAGCTCTCCGCGAGGGCCGAGTGGCTCACGCCGAGCCCGAGCAGATAGCGGCCGGGGTGGGTGGCCTCCAGCTCGGCGCGCTCCCGGGCGACGTCGTGCGCCTCGTGCTCCCAGATGCTCAGGATGCCGTTGGCCACGGTGATCCGGGAAGTGCCGCGCACCAGCGGGACGGCGGACTCGACCGAGCTGTTACCGCCCAGCCACACCGTCCCGAAGCCCAGCTCCTCCAGCTCGGCGACCGCCTCGACGGCCTCCGTCCGCGGGGCGCGGGCCAAGTGGTGGTCCCAGATGCCGAAGCGGCCGACGTCCATGAACGACTCCTCTGCTCAGTGCTCTCCGTACGGTTCACGCGCCCCGCCCGGACCGCCTCGGGCCGCGTGCGCGGGCTCCCGGCCAGGGAAGGCACGTACCGGCTCAACCTCCCGGCGCGGCGGGCGTATTCCCCCGTTCAGGGGTGGTCACGAAACCCCCACCAGCATGGCGTGACCGGGCCTCGCGCGTCCGTCGGGGCGACCTCGCGGGACCGGGGAACCCGGCCCGCGGAGCGTCCGGACGGCTCACCGTGAGTCCGCGCGGGCCCGGCCGGGGCCCTCCCCCTCACACCCGACACGAGCCGCCGCCCTGCCGCGCCGTCCACTGCCCCGGCCGGACCGTGCGCGCCGCGCGCAGGGGCTGAGGGGCGGGCCCCTCAGCCCCTGCGCGCGGCGGGCACCCCCAGGGCGGGTTCCGGTACGGCGTCGTGCGTGCCCGGACCGGGGAACGGGTGCCGCCACAGCCCGCGCCCGGCCAGGACCGGCAGCACCCCCTCGCCGAACCAGTACGCCTCCTCCAGATGCGGATACCCGGAGAGCACGAACTCCTCGATGCCCAGCGCGTGGTACTCCTCGATCAGGTCGGCGACCTCCTCGTGGGAGCCGACCAGCGCCGTACCCGCCCCACCGCGGACGAGACCGATGCCCGCCCACAGGTTCGGGTGGATCTCCAGGGCGTCCTGCCGCCCGCCGTGCAGCGCGAGCATCCGCCGCTGCCCCTCCGACTCGCTCTGCCCGAGGCCCTGCTGGATGTCCGCGACCAGTCGGGGGTCGAAGCCCTCCAGCAGGCGTCGTGCCTCCGCCCACGCCTGCTCGGACCGGTCCCGGCTGATGACGTGCAGACGGATGCCGAAGCGCACCGAACGGCCCTCGCGCGCGGCCAGTTCCCTGACCCGGTCGATCTTGAGCGCCACATCGGCCGGCGGCTCGCCCCAGGTCAGGTACACGTCGCTGTAGCGGGCGGCCACCGAGACCGCGGCGGGGGAGGAGCCGCCGAAGTAGACCTCCGGCACCGGGTCGGGCAGACGGTTCAGCCGCGCCTCCTCCACCCGGAGGTGCTCACCGAGGTGGTTCACCGTGCCCCCGCGCCACAACTCCCGCACGATGTGCAGGAACTCGCCGGTACGGGCGTAGCGCGCGTCCTTGTCGAGGAAGTCGCCGAACGCGCGTTGCTCCCGGCTCTCCCCGCCCGTCACCACGTTGAGTAGCAAGCGGCCGCCGGACTGCCGCTGGTAGGTCGAGGCCATCTGCGCGGCGAGGGTGGGGGAGACCGACCCCGGACGGAAGGCCACGAGGAACTTGAGACGTTCGGTGTTCTGGCTCACCATCGCCGTGGTCAGCCACGCGTCCTCGCACCACGCGCCGGTCGGGGTGAGCGCGCCGGCGAAGCCGACCTGCTCGGCGGCGCGGGCGATCTGGCTGAGATAGGCGACCGTGGGCGGCCGGTCGCGGCCCGCCGCCGTGACGGGGGTGCCGTGCCCTCCGCCCACGACATCGCGACTGTCGCCGTTGGTGGGCAGGAACCAGTGGAAGGTCAGACTCACGGGAGGTGACTCCGTTCGAGAGCGCGGGAGCGCGGGAGGGGGATCGACGGGGGAGGGAGCGAGGGCGCAAGCGCAGCGGGGCACGGTGTGCTCACGGCGCGGACAGCCGCCCCGCGAGGCGGGCGGCTTCCGAAGCGGCCGGGAGGGGAGCGCGTGCGGGCACCGTCGGCCCGGGGCCCTGGCCGGTCCCGAGAGTTACCGGGGCGGCGGCGGGCGGTGGGTCAGCGGATGCCGACGGCGCGGCAAAAGCGGTGCGTGGCGCGACAGGTGGCGCTGGAGACGAACGCGAGATCGACGTGGCGACGCCGCGTCAGAACCACTCGCATCCTCATGCCCACGATCCAACAGCCGCCGTCCTGGCCTGTCAAGAAGGCCGGGGGCCGACGCCGTCCGCCCCCGGGCCTCTTCCCCGGGCGCCTCCCTCAGACCGTCACCGGCCCTTCGCTCGCGAACCCCTGCGTCACGGCGGCCGGGTACGGGCCGACCTCCAGGAGCCCCGCCACCGCCCCGGCCGCCGTGCGCTGCCACACCGGGGCCCGGCGCAGCATCGTGTGCTCCCCGCCCGCCACGCACACCCCGGCGGTGCGGGCACCCGCCTCCTCGGCCCGCCTCAGGAGGGCCCACGAGGCGCGCGCCGAGGTGACGCGGTCGTGGTCGCCGTGCAGGACGACCAGTCCGGTGCCCGTCAACTGCTCGACCGGCTCGCCCTCGGGGCACCACGGCGCGAGCGCCACCACCGCGCGCACCGAAGGATGCGCCGCCGCCCGCAGGGCCGCCCGGCCGCCCATCGAGTGACCGAGCAGCACGACCGGCAGACCGCCGGTACGACGCTCCAGCTCGTCGAGGGCCGCCACCGTGTCGCCGAGCGCGTCCGCGGCCCCGCCGTTCCAGCCCCGGTAGCGGTAGCGCACCGTCCCCAGGACCGTGGAACCGGTCGGCAGTACGCGGGACAGCGCGCTCGCGAACGGCCGCATGCGCAGGGCGGCGAGCTGCCAGGGCCGTGCCGCCTGACGGCCCTCCGACCGCCCGCCGTGCAGCAGCAGCGCGACATGCCGCGCCCCCGCCGGCTCCCGCGCCAGCACGAGCGCCCGCGCCCCCGGCGAGGTGTCGGCCACCGCGCCGCCGTCCACTGTCGTCGACCTCATACGTCTCCCTCTGCTCCCTTGGCCGGGTGCCGACGGCACCACCCGGACCGCGTACCCCGCGCAGCCCCCGGACGCCGCGGCGCCCGCAGGTGATCCGGTGCCGTCGGCGCCGCGGATGGGTGCGCGCCTCTCGTAGCATGAGCGGCCACCCGGGCCTGGCGGACCTTTCGCACGAATCCGCCCCGGCCGCGTCCGTCGTGCGGGACAGCGCACGGCGGACCGGTCGGGGCGGATACGCGGAGGGCGGTGGGAAACGGGGGCGGTGTGGGGCTCAGGCCCGTACCGGACGTTCCTCCTCGGTGCTCAACGAGCCCGCCAGCGGCTCGGGCCAGGTGTCGCGGCGCAGCCTGGCCACCTCGGCGCGGGTGCGGGTGGCGGCCAGTTGGTCGTCGACGCGGCCGTCCAGCGCCGGTGCACAGTGCGCGGCGGGAGCGGCCGGGCGACGGGCCCCGGCGCCGCGGGAGGGGCGCGCGGGCGAGGAGCCGCCCGGGGTCCTGCGCGGCTCGGCGGCCGGGCCGTCGGTGATCCGGGCGTCCGGGCGCCCGACGTCACCGCCCTTGTCGGAGCTGAGGTCCTTGCCGCCCTGGAAGAAGCGGAGGAGCTCGACGGGGAACGGCATGACGAGCGTGCTGTTCTTCTCGGCGGCGACGTCCACCACGGTCTGCAGCAGCCGCAGTTGCAGCGCGCCCGGCGTGTCGGCCATCGTGCCGGCGGCGTCCGTCAGCTTGCGCGAGGCCTGGAACTCGCCGTCGGCCGCGATGACCCGGGCCCGCCGTTCACGTTCCGCCTCCGCCTGCTTCGACATCGAACGCATCATGTCGCCGGGCAGCGCGATGTCCTTGATCTCCACCCGCTCGATCCGCACCCCCCACGGACCCTCGGTCGGCGCGTCCATCACGGTCTTCAGCTCGGAGTTGATCTGGTCCCGGTCCGCGAGCAGCGTGTCGAGGTCGGCGCGGCCGATGACCGACCGCAGCGAGGTCTGCGCGATCTGCGAGACGGCGCCCGGGTAGTCGGTCACGTTGACGAGCGCCTTCACCGGGTCGAGGACCCGGAAGTACACGACGGCGTCGACCGTGACCGTCACGTTGTCGCGGGTGATCGCGCCCTGGGGCGGCACACCGAGCACCTCGGTCTGGATCGACACCTTCTGCATGCGGTCCGCCACGGGCCAGATCAGCCGCAGCCCCGGCTCCCGGATGTGCGGCAGCAGCCGGCCGAAGCGGAACACCACTCCCTTCTCGTACTGCTGCACGTTGCGCACACTCAGCGCGAGGACGAAGAGGACGAGCAGGACCACGACCACCAGTACGACGATCAGTGCAGTCATCAGGAAACCCCCAACCCGACCGGGCTCCCCCCGGGAACACGCTCACCCGGTGTGTCGGTACGGCGGGGGCGGTACGGCCACGGGCAGCCGCGCACGTCGGACCCCCGACCCGTCCACCGTACTGCGGGAGGGCGGGCCCGGCAGCCGCTCGGCCGTCCGCTGCCGCACTCAGCTGTCGTAGTCCACGGTGAGGGTGTCGGAGACCGGGAAGGTCTGGCAGGTCAGGACGTACCCGGCCTCGATCTCGCCCTTCTCCAGCGCGAAGTTGCGGCGCATGTCCGCCTCGCCCCGCGTGACGAGCGCCCGGCAGGTGCCGCACACCCCGCCCTTGCACGCGAAGGGGAGATCGGAGCGGGCCTTCTGCGCGCCGTCCAGCACCGTGCGGTCACGGGGCAGGGCGGAGGTGGTGGAACGGCCGTCGAGCGTGATGGTGACCTGACTCGTCGGGCCCGCCTCGCCGCCGTGGGGGCCGTCCTCGTGGCGGGCGGGGGTGACCGGCTCGCCGTCCGCGAAGAACAGCTCCTGGTGGACGCGGGCCTCGGGCACCCCGAGGCGCGAGAGGACCCGCTGCGCGTCGGTGACCATGCCGTGCGGTCCGCACAGCCACCAGTGGTCGGCGGCCTCGACGTCCACGAGGGCGCTGATGAGAGCGCCCAGCCGGTCGGCGTCGAGACGGCCCGAGAACATCGCGGCCTCACGCGGCTCCCGGGACAGGACGTGGCCCAGCTCGAAACGGCTCGGGTACCTGTCCTTCAGGTCGGCCAGCTCGTCGGCGAACATCACCGTGCCGGTGCGCCGGTTGCCGTAGAACAGCGTGACCCGCGAGGAGTCGTCGGCGGCCAGGACCGAACCGGCGATCGACAGCATCGGCGTGATGCCGGAGCCCGCCGCGATCAGGACGTGGTGCCCGGCGGTAGCCAGATCGGGGGTGAAGACGCCGGTCGGTGCCATGACCTCGATCTCGTCGCCGGGCCGTACCTCGTGCACCAGCCAGGAGGAGAACAGCCCGCCGGACACCTCACGCACACCGATCCTCGGGGTGCTGCCGGCCGGGGAGCAGATCGAGTACGAACGACGCTCGTCCCGGCCGTCCACCTCGCGGCGCAGCGTGAGCGACTGACCGGGCCGGTGCGCGTAGTCCGCTTCGAGTTCCGTGGGGATCTCGAAGGACACGGACACCGCGTCGTCGCAAAGGTGCTCGACATCGGCGACCCGCAGGATGTGGAAGGCGGGGCGGCGGCGGGCAGGCGGGCGCACGTCCCCGGCTGCGGTCGTGGGCGCGGTCATGACGGTTCTCCTCGACGTACGCGAACGGTTCGGGGCGGCGAGCCACCACGGCTGGAGCGGGCCGGTACGGGAGCCGGAGCCGCCGGCCGTGCCGTGCTCGCCCGGGCGCGTCGGCCAGACCGTCTACCGACCATTCGTTCGGTAGCAGCGTCGCAAAGATTCCCGGCACGTGCAAGCCCCTGCGGGAGAGCCTCAGCGGAGGAGCCCCGCACCACGCCGGGCCACCAGGCCCGGACACCGGCCTGCTGGAAGTGGGGGGAGCGGGCCACTAGAACGGGGGCACCGCAGCAGCAGGAGCACGCACTCGGGAGGACTCCATGAGGCACCACCACACCCCGGACCACACCGGTCCCACATCCGTCCGGCCGGGGCCCGGACGCCGGTCCGTCCTCGTCCTGGGCGCCGGGGCGACGGCCGCCGCGCTCGCGAGTGCAGCACCGGCCGCGTGGGGCGGCGAACGCGCCGCCGGTGCGGACCGGACCGCGGACCTGCCGGCCCGTTTCGCCGCCCTGGAGCGGGGGCACTGCGCGCGACTGGGCGTCCACGTCCACGACACCGGGAGCGGCAGGACCCTGAGCCACCGGGCCGACGAACTGTTCCCGATGTGCTCCCTGTTCAAGACGCTCGCGGTGGGCGCCGTCCTGCGCGACCTCGACCACGACGGCCGCTGCCTGGAGCGGCGGATCCACTACACGCAGCGGGAGGTCGACGCCGCCGGCTACGCGCCCGTCACGGGCACCCCGGAGAACCTGCGCGCGGGCTTGACCGTCGCGCAGCTGTGCGCCGCCGCCCTGATCCACAGCGACAACGCGGCGGCGAACCTGTTGCTGCGCGCCCTCGGCGGCCCGGCGGCAGTCACCCGGTTCTGCCGCTCCACGGGGGACCGGGTGACCCGCCTCGACCGGTACGAGCCCGAACTGAACTCGGCGGAACCCGGGCGCGTCACCGACACCACGACCCCACGCGCCCTCGGCACGACCTACGGCCGGCTGCTGCTCGGCAAGGTGCTCGACCCCGAGGACCGCGCGCGGCTCGGCGCGTGGATGCGGGCCAACCGCACCAGCGACGACAAGTTCCGCGCCGGCCTGCCCGCCGACTGGGCCCTGGCCGACAAGACCGGCAGTGGGGACTGGGGCACGAGCAACGACGCGGGCGTCGCCTTCCCGCCCGGGCGGGCACCGATCCTCCTCACGGTCCTGACCACCCGGCACACGGCGGACGCCGAGGGCGACAACGCCCTGGTGGCCGAGGTGGCGCGCCTTGTCGTGGGGGCGCTGGGGTGAGGCGGTGCGGGGTGCCCGTCCCGCGTACGCGCACGTGCGGGCGGTGCGGGCACTCCGGCGACGTCGGGGCCGACTGTCAGCCGGGACGGAACTTCTGGTGTCGGCGCCGTCGCATCCCGGATCCGGAGCCGGGTCCCGTTGGCGGTCGCGCCCGTTCGGTGGGAGGCCCTTGCCGGACGGCGGGGGTGCCGGACACCGGTTGCCGCCGGTCGTCCGGGCCTTCGGTGCATCCGGCCTCGTAGCGCGGGGGCGGCGCGAGGAGGCGCCGCCCCCGGAGGCCGAGAGTCCGCGACAGCGCGCGGCCAGGGGACCGACGGGCACACGCGACAGCCCGCTCGCCTCGTTCGGCGGACCCCGGACACGCGTGTTCCGGCCGGAGCGCCGACGCGACAGCTCGCCCGGCCGGTGAGCCCCACCGCCCCCTCACCCGTCCTGGACGTCCCCCACCGTGGACGAGGTGATGATGTCGCCGTGTGCGAAGTCCCCCGGGGGGATGCCGGGGTGGTGCCCCGGCCGGGCGGCGGCCCGCTGCCCGGGGCCGGTGCCCAGGGCCAGCCGCGACACGATGCGGTAGCGGTCACCCCGGTACACGGAGTGCACGTACTCCACCGGCCGGCCCGAGGAGTCGGTGGTCAGCCGTTCGATGAGCAGGGCGGGGGACAGCACCGGCACGTCCAGGACCTCGGCCTCCGCCTCGTTCACCACGGTGGGTTCGATCGACTGCGTGGCCTCGTGGACATGGACGTCGTGGTGCTCCCGCAGATGCTCGTAGAGGTCTCCCGCCTCCAGTTCCGGTGGTGTGAGACCGGGAACGAGTTCCTGCGGGATGTGCAGGTGCTCGATCGCCATGGGCAGTCCGTCCACCAGTCGCAGCCGCGCGATGTAGACCAGCCGCGCCGCCGGGGACAGCCGCAGCCGGCGGCCGATCCGCGCCCCCGCCTGGATCGTGGACTGTTCCAGCACCCGGCTCGACCAGGTGCCCTGCGCCGCGGGCACGGACAGCGTCGTGTCGTCCGACACCAGTTCCTGGGTGATCTTCGCCGGGGCCACGAACATGCCCCGCCCGTGCTCGCGCACGAGCGCCCCGGTCGCCACCAGTTCGTCCACGGCCGCTCGCAGGGTGGGCCGTGACACGCCTAGTTCGGCGCTCAGCGTGCGCTCCGAGGGGATCGCCTCGCCCGCCCCCCGGGACTCGATCAGGGACAGCAGGAACTCCCGCACCCTCTCTCGCTTGGGCACCGCCCCCGAAGAGCTGCTCGTCATCGCCGTTCCGCCTCCGTCACCGATTCCGTTGGTGCCGCCTAGTTCATCATGCTGCTGACCAGTGGTCGACCACTGGTCAGTTGACGCCAGCGTACCCGGGCGCGCGAGTCCGCGCCGGAATTCGTAACTCGCCCGAAACCGCTTGTGGCACAAGGGTCTTGACGGTCGATGTGGTCTATGCCACCTTCTAGCAACGCCAACTGACCAGTTGGCCAATTGGTCAACTATTTCCGTGGAGTGCCCCGTGAAGATCCGACTCCTCGCCGGCCCGTTCGCTCTCCTCGCGACCGCCGCCGCGCTGACCGGCTGTTCGTCCGACGACGACTCCGACAGTGCGAGCGGCCCGGAGAAGGTCACCGTGTGGGTCATGAAGGACAGCGTCACCGACGCCTTCCTCGACCGCTTCACCAAGGACTTCGAGAAGCGGCACGACCACATCGACATCGACGTGCAGATCCAGGAGTGGGACGGGATCGGCGAGAAGGTCACCGCCGCGCTCGCCAGCAAGGACGCGCCCGACGTCATCGAGGTGGGCAACACCCAGGTCGCGCAGTACGCGGCGAGCGGTGGGGTCGCGGACCTCAGCGACCGGGTGTCCGACCTCAAGGGCGGGGACTGGCTGCCCGGACTGGCCGAACCCGGCAAGATCGACGGGAAGCAGTACGGCATCCCCTGGTACGCCGCCAACCGCGTGGTGCTCTACAACAAGGACCTCTTCGCCAAGGCCGGCATCACGAAGCCGCCCACCACCCGGGACGAATGGCTCAGCGACACCAAGAAGCTCAACAAGGGCAGGATCCAGGGGATTTACCTGCCGGGTCAGAACTGGTACACCCTCGCCGGGTTCATCTGGGACGAGGGCGGCGACCTCGCGAAGAAGACCGGCGGCAAGTGGGCCGGCACCCTGGACAGCCCCGAGTCCCTCGCCGGGATGGCGCAGTACCGCGAGCTCCAGGCCCTCGGCAAGGGCCCCAAGGACTCCGACGAGGCCAAGCCCCCGCAGGCCGACGTGTTCGCCAAGGGCGACGTCGCACAGGTCGTCGCGGTGCCGGGCGGCGCCAAGATAGTCGAGCAGGCCAACCCCGCGCTCAAGGGGAGGATCGGCTTCTTCCCGATCCCCGGAAAGACCGCGGACAAGCCCGGCTCCGTCTTCACCGGCGGCTCCGACCTCATCGTCCCCGAAGCCTCCGCCCACCCGGAGGCGGCCTACGAGGTGGTCAAGGCCCTCGCCGGCACCAAGTGGCAGAGCGACATGGCCAAGACCATGAGCTACGTGCCCAACCGCACCTCCCTCGCCGAGGTCATCGCCGGCGACGAGGGCACCGCGGCCATGGCGGCCGGCGCGGCCCAGGGGCACGCGACCCCCAACTCCCCGGAGTGGGCCGCCGTCGAGGCGACCAACCCGATCAAGGAGTACATGACGGCCGTCCTCACCGGCACCGACCCCGAAAAGGCCGCCCGCACCGCCTCGGAGTCCATCACCAAGACCCTCAACCCGTGACCCGCGCCCCCAGCCGGCCGACCCCCGTGAGGAGGAGCCCGTGGCCCGCCAGACCACGCCCACCGCGCCACCCCTGAAGACCGCACCGGCGGAGCCCGGCCCCTCGGGGCCGTCCGCCGCCGCACCCGCGCCCACCGCGACGACCCCCCGCCGCCCGCGCGGCGCCGGCTGGTGGCCCTACCTGCTCGTCACGCCCACCGTCCTGGGCGCCCTGCTCCTGCTCGGCTACCCCCTCGTACGCAACCTCGTCATCTCCTTCCAGCACTTCGGGATGGGCGAACTCATCAGGGGCGGCGCCAAGGGGGCCGCCTTCGACAACTACCGTTCCGTGCTGAGCGATCCCGAGTTCTGGGAGGTGGTCCGGCGCACGGTGCTGTGGACCGCCGTCAACGTCGTCCTCATCGTGGGCCTGGGCACCCTCGTCGCCCTCATGCTGCAACGGCTCGGCAGACGCTGGCGCGTCGCCGTGCTGAGCGGACTCGTCCTCGCCTGGGCCAGCCCCGTCATCGCCACCACCACCGTCTTCCAGTGGCTGTTCGCCTCCCGGCTCGGAGTCGTCAACTGGCTCCTGACACAACTGGGCTTCGACTCCTTCCAGGACTTCTCCTGGTTCGCGAACGGCCGGGCCACCTTCGTCATCCTCGTCCTGCTCGTCGTGTGGCAGTCCGTGCCCTTCGCGGCGATCACCCTGCACTCGGCGCTGCTGACCATCCCCGCCGAACTCGTCGAGTCCGCCCGGATGGACGGTGCCGGACCCTGGCGGGTCTTCCGCTCCGTGACCCTGCCGATCCTGCGCCCGGTGTTCGGCCTCGTGGTGTGCCTCGAAATCATCTGGGTCTTCCGCTGCTTCGCCCAGATCTGGGCCATCAGCAAGGGCGGCCCGGACGGTGCCACCACCACCCTGCCCGTCTACGCCTACCGCATCGCCCAGTCCCTGCACCGCTACGACCTCGGCGCCGCCGTCTCCAGCATCACCGTGCTGCTCCTGGTCGCCGTCCTCATCGTGTACCTGCGCAGCATGTTCCGGCAGGAGGCCGAACTGTGACCCTCCCCGCCCCCGCCCCGCTCGCCGCACCCGGCCCCACCCGCTCGCGCACCACCACGCGCGGTCTCCGGCCCCGCGGCCGCCTTCCGCGCCGGCTCCTGCTGCACTGCGCCGCCGCGCTCGTCCTCGTGCTCTCCGTCTTCCCCGTCTACTGGATGATCCTGACGGCGTTCAAGCCGACCGCCGACATCCAGGCCGACACCCCGGTGTTCCTGCCCACCCACCTCACCCTCGACCACTTCGCGGACGCCGTGCGCACCGAGGGCTTCTGGGGGTTCTGGCGCAACAGCCTGATCGTGACGGTGAGCTGCGTCCTGCTGGCCCTGGTCGTCGCCCTCGCCGCGGCCTTCGCCGTCGCCCGGTTGCGCTGGCGCGGCCGGCGCGGGTTCATCCTGATGGTCTTCCTCGCCCAAGTGGCGCCCTGGGAAGCCCTGTTGATCCCGATGTACATCATCGCGCGGGACTTCGGCATGCTCGACCGGCTCTCGATGCTGACCCTCGTCTACTTCATGCTCACCCTGCCCTTCACCATCGTCACCCTGCGCTCCTTCCTCACCGGCATCCCCGCCGAGCTGGAGGAGGCCGCACAGGTCGACGGCTGCACCCGCACCCAGGCCTTCCGGCGGGTCACCCTGCCGCTGCTCGCCCCCGGGCTGCTCGCCACCTCGCTCTTCGGCTTCATCACCGCCTGGAACGAGTTCGCCTTCGCCAACATGCTCATCATCAAGAACCAGGGCGACCGCACGCTGCCGGTGTGGCTCTCCTCGTTCTCCAACGTCTTCGGCACCGACTGGGGGGCCACCATGGCCGCCTCGACCCTGTTCGCGCTGCCCGTCCTCGTCCTGTTCCTGGTCCTCCAGCGCCGGGTCGGCGCCGGCATGACCGGCGGAGCGGTCAAGGGCTGAGCCCCACCCGCACCTGCTCGCGCACACCCGCCGCGCCGCCGCACCCCGGTCGGGCGGGGCACTCCCCGCCGCCCGCCGCCGCCCGCGCGCGCCCCCGCACACCACCCGCACCACCACCCGGCACCCGTCCCGCCCGCCGACCGAAGGCGCCGCCATGCCCCCACCGCACCAGCAGCTCGCCCTCCTGCCCCGGCCCACCCGGGTCAGCCGCCGATCCGGCCACTTCGTCCTCGACCCGCACACCCGTGTCCACGCGGACAGCGGAGCACAGGAAGCCGCCGACCTGCTGCGCGCCCTGCTGCGCCCCGCCACCGGACTCTCCCTCGGCCCCTCGCCCGACGGCCGGATCGTGCTCGCACTCGACCCCGCGCTCAGCGGACTCGGCGAGGAGGGCTACGGGCTCACCGTCGGACCCGACGCCCTGCTCCTGCGCGCCGCCCGCCCGGCCGGACTGCTGCACGGGGTCCAGACCATCCGCCAGCTCCTGCCGCCTGCGGCGCTCGGCTCCGCCCCCGTACGGCGCACCCGCTGGGAACTGCCCTGCGTCCAGATCACCGACACCCCCCGGCTGGCCCGGCGCGGCTTCATGATCGACGTGGCCCGTCACTTCCAGCCCGTCGAGTGGCTCCACCACCTCACCGACCTCCTCGCCCTGCACAAACTCAACGTCCTCCAACTGCACCTCACCGACGACCAGGGCTGGCGCCTGCCCGTGGCGGACTACCCGCTGCTCACCGAGATCGGCGGACACCGCGCCGAGAGCGCCGGGGACGGCGTCCCGCACGGCGGCTCCTACACCACCGAGGAACTGCGCGCCCTGGTCGCGTACGCCGCCGCGCGGGGGGTCACCGTGGTGCCCGAGATCGAGATGCCCGGGCACGCCCGCGCCGCGCTCGCCGCCTACCCCGAGCTGGGCAACCACCCCTCCGTACGACACGAGGTGTGGACCCGGTGGGGGGTGTGCGAGAACGTCTTCGGCGTCCACGACGCGACCCTCGACTTCTGCCGCACCGTCCTCGACGAGGTCATGGACGCCTTCCCCTCGCGGTACGTGCACCTCGGCGGCGACGAGTGCCCGAAAGCCGAGTGGTACACCTCGCCGAGCGCCCTGGAACGCGTACGCGAGGCGGGCCTGCCCGGGCCCGAAGCCCTGCACACCTGGTTCATGGGGCAGGTGGGCGACCACCTCGTCGAGCACGGACGGCACCCGCTCGGCTGGACCGAGTCCGGCGAGGACCTGCCCGAGTCCTTCACCGTGCTCCCGTGGCGCGACGCGGACCACGGCCACGTCGCCGCCCGTCGCGGACACGACGTGATCATGGCCCCCTACCGCACGAGCTACTTCGACTACCCGCAGAGCGACCACCCCGCGGAACCGCCCGGCCAGCCCGGACTGCTCACCCTGCGGGACGTCTACGAGGCGGAGGCCGTCCCCACGTCGTGGGAGGCCCCGGCCGCGCGCCATGTCCTCGGCGTCCAGGCCCAGTTGTGGAGCGAGTACGCGCCGACCCCCGCGCACCTCGAATACCTGGCCTTCCCGCGCCTGACCGCCCTCGCGGAACGAGGCTGGTCGGCGCGGCGGGACTGGGACGGCTTCGCCCTGCGCCTGGACCACCACCAAGAACGCCTGGACGCCCTCGGCGTCCGGGGCCGTCGCTGGACGGCAACGGCAACACCCCCACCCGGAGAGGAAACCGCCTGATGCGCACCGCACTCAGAACCTCCCGCACCGCCCGCACGTCTCGTACCCTCCGCACTTTCAGGGGCAGGACCCTGCTGGCCGCGGCCCTGGCCACCGGCCTCGGCTGCACCGCCCTGACCGTCTTCCCGGCGAACGCCGCCGGCGAGTCCGTCAAGATCCAGTACCGCCAGAGCTCGACCGGGGCGGACCAGGCCGAACCCTGGTTCAAGGTCGTCAACAACGGCAGTACGCCCATCGCCCTCAGCAAGGTCAAGTTCCGGTACTACTTCAAGACCGACGGCGGCTCCGCGTACACCTTCGCCTGTTCCTGGGCGGTCAAGGGCTGCGCCAACATCTCCGGCACCTTCGGCACCCCGTCGAAGTCCACGGCGAACTCCGACCGCTACCTGGAGGTCGGCTTCGGTGCGAACGCCGGCACCCTCGCCCCCGGCGCCGACACCGGCGACATCCAGCTGCGCTTCTACCGCTCCAACTGGGGCGCCCTCAACCAGTCGGACGACTACTCGTTCAGCGCCGCCCGGACCTCGTACGCCGACTGGGACAAGGTCACCGCGACCGTCGACCAGACCCGGGTGTGGGGCACCGCCCCCGAGGGCAACGGACCGGTCGACCCCACCGACCCGCCCACCGACCCGCCGACCGGCGACCAGGGCGCACTGTTCGACGACTTCACCTACACCGCCTACAACGACCCGAAGATCGACGCGCACGGCTGGAGCGTCCGCTCCAACTCGGGTGGCCCCGGAGTGCCCGGAGCGAACTGGGACCCCTCGAAGGTGACCTTCGCCAAGGAGGGCACCAACACCATCATGAACATGGAGACCTCCACGGCCGGCACCGGGGAGTCCACGAAGCACACCGAAGTCCTCACCAAGGCCACGAAGTTCAAGGACGGGACCTACGCGGCCCGGGTCCAGTTCGCGGACACCCCGAAGAACGGCCCGGACGGCGACCACCTCGTGCAGACCTTCTTCACCATCAACGCGCTCAAAGCCCCGATGGACGACGACTACGGCGAGTACGACTTCGAGTACCTGCCCAACGGCGGCTGGGGCGAGCCCTCCAACATCCTGTACACCACCTCCTGGGAGACGTACCGCCCCGACCCCTGGGAGGCCGTCAACCAGCACTCCGAGTCCCGGCAGTCCTACGCCGGCTGGCACGACCTCGTCCTCACCATCGACAAGCAGTCCATCACCTACTACGTGGACGGCACCGAGTTCGGCAAGCACGACGCGAAGTACCTGCCCGAGACGCCGATGTCCATCAACTTCAACCAGTGGCTGATCGACCTGGCGGGTCAGACCTCCACGACCCCGCGCGCCTACGACCAGAAGGTGGACTACGTCCTGCACGTCAAGGACCAGGTGCTGACCCCGCAGCAGGTGGCGGCGAAGGTCGCCGCCTACCGTTCGGCGGGCACCGCCTTCGAGGACACCGTCCCGGGCAGCTGAACCCCGGGTGACAGGCCGCCGCGCCCGTACGGGCGTCGTGCACACGCCCCGGCCGCGGCGGCCTGCACACCGCGGACGCCGTACCCCTGGACTGCGGACTGTTGGACGACATGCCCCCGAGGGGGTGATGCGCGGCGTCACCGCGCCCCGTGCCTTCACAGGTGCGCCCACCGGTGACAGGATCGCCCCCTGACCGTCAAGTGCCGGCAGCGGCGGGGGAGCAGCGACGTGGTCGAGGGAACGGTGGCCGTCACCGGTGCGGCGGGCAGGATCGGCACGGCGGTACGCGGGGCGCTGCGCCCCGAGGTGAGCCGGCTGGTGCTGCTCGACCGGACGCCACTGCGGCCCGAGGCCGACAACGAGGAGACCCTGACCGTCGACCTGAGGGACGAGACAGCCGTCGAGTCGGCCCTGACCGGAGTGGACCGCGTACTCCACCTCGGCGGGCTGCCCGACGAGGCGCCCCTGGCCGACCTGCTGGACGCCAACGTGCTGGGCACCCACCACGTCCTGGAGGCCGCGCGCCGCCGGCGGATCTCCCGCGTGGTGCTGGCCAGCAGCAACCGCCTGACCGGCTTCCACCCCGCCGGGCAGCTGACCGGGCCGGGGGAGCCACCGCGGCCGGACAGCCTGTACGGGGTGAGCAAGGTGGCGGTCGAGGCGCTGGGAAGGCTGTACGCCGACAAGTTCGGGCTGTCGGTGATCTGTCTGCGGATCGGCAGCTACGAGCAGGCTCCCCGCGAGCCGCGCCACCTGTCGACCTGGCTCAGCCCGCGCGACGCGCTCGGCTACTTCCGCGCCGCGCTGAGCGCCCCGGCCACCACCCGCTTCGCCACGGTGTACGCCGTCTCCGCGAACACCCGGCGCTTCTGGACGCTGCCCGGCAGGCAGGAGCTGGACTACACGCCCGTCGACGACGCGGAGGCGTACGCCGAGCAGATTCCGGGCGCGCAGGCCCCCGTCGACCCCTCGGCGCCCCAGGGCGGCGCCTTCGCCACACCGGAGTTCACCCTGCGCCACCTTCGGCCCTGACGGCCGTAGCCCTGCGGGGGCCTCGCCGCCTCACAGCTCCCGGGCACCGTCCAGCGTGTGCAGGCGCGTGTACTCCTCGGCGAGCAGGCCCAGGACGACGAGGTCGCGGTGGCGTCCCGCGACGAACACCTGGTCGCGCAGCCGGCCCTCCTCCACGAAACCGAGCCGACGCTGGAGCCTCAGCGAGGCCTCGTTGTGGGCGAAGACCCGGGCCACACACTTGTGGTAGCGCCGCTCCTCGAACAGGAAACGCATCAGCAGCAGCGCGGCCTGTGCCGCGTACCCCTTGCGCCGGTGCTCCGCCCCGATCGACACGCCGTACTCGAACCAGCCCGCCCGCGTGTCCGTGAGGTGCGAGCCGACGGCGCCGACGATCTCCCCGCTCTCCACCGCCTCGACGGCCAGGACGAACCGGTCGCTCTCGTCCTCCGGCACCGACTGCTCCTTGACCCGCCGGCGGTGGCTCTCGGCGGAACGAGGCGGCTGCGCCAGGTCTCCGAGGCGCTCCTCCTGCTCGGTGAAACCCCGCAACGCGACCCAGTCCTCCGGCTCGACCGCGCGCAGCCGCACCAGGTCACCCGCCCATATCGATGGTGTCATCCGCGCAGTTGACCAAAGACCGCCCGGCCTGTCCACAGCGGTGCGGTGAGCTTGCTCCACGCCCTCTCCCTCACCGGGCGCCGAACCGCTCCACGAGCCCCCGCAGCGTTTCGAAGGCGGGCTTGGGGGTGTAGTCGTCCGTCGTGAGCCCGAAGCGGTGGAACAGGCCCGGGCGTGCGCTGTCCGCGTCGCGCAGCGCGAAGTGGGTGTAACCACTCAGGCGGAGCGCCCGGGCCTGAGTGGCCACCGTCTCGACCACGGTCTCCACCACGGCGGCCTGCCGGGCCGGGGAGCGATCGGGGCCGGTGGGCCAGCCGTGCTCGGTGATGTGCAGGGGAACCGCGCCGAGACCGGCCGGCGTCAGCACCGCATCACGGTGGTGACGCAGCAACCCCTCGACGGCCGGTGCCAGTTCGGGCCCCGCGACGGGGCGGAAGACGTCCGGGAAGAAGTCCAGCCCCACGTAGTCCACATCGGCGCGGAACCTCTCGCCGCCGAGGGCCGCCAGGTCACTCACGAAGGACGCCCCTGGACCGAACAGCGCAGTGGTGTTGAAGCCGACCCGCAGATGGGTGTGGCCCAGTTCGCGGGCGCGCGCCCTGACGACCGGCACACCCCGCACGATCGCCTCGGCCACCCGTGGCCAGTACCCGTCCAGCGTGGGGTTGCCCGTGACGTTCGGCTCCTCCGCCACTTGCAGGGTGTCCGTCACCGCGCCGTACTGTTCCACGAGTTCACACAGGAACGCGCAGTACCCGTCGACGTCACCGGAGGCCGAGCGGTACTGCGCGACGAGGTCGAGGCGCCGTCCACCGCGGGCGTACCGGGCGGCGTCGGCCGGGGTCTCGGTCCGGTGCGCCGCACCGAGGCGGGTGGAGTCCTCGAAAGCGGTGTACGCACGCACGAGGAACGGGCGCTCCCGCTCTCCCTGGAGACGATCGAGCGCCTCCTCCACCCGCGCCGGGTCGTCGGGCGCTCCCCGCGCCAGGCCACCCGTGTCGTCCCCGGTGACCGAACCCGGGTAGATCCCGAAGAGCAGTCCGTCCCGCGTGTCCCATGTCATGCTGCTACACCTCCGGCGGCAGGCGCCTCTCGATGGATTGTCGGTCGGTACATCCCGCTACGGGAAAGGTCGGTCGGAGTCGGTCACTCCCCGGCCGGTGCGCGGTCCTGCGACGCCTTGGGCCAGGCGAGCGCGCCGGAGCGGATGTCCGAGAGGACCGCGCCGATCCACTCGCACTCGGCGCGGGCCAGGCGCAGCGCGTACTCGGCCTCGATGACGTGGAGCCGCGGAACACCGGCGGCGAGGGCCCCGGCGAGTCGCTCCTCGTCGCCGGCCGTCCGCTCCCCGAGTCGCCGGGCCCGTTCGGACAGGGCCGCCGTCGCGCCCTCGGGGCCCAGGGCCCCCAGATAGGTGACCGCGCCCAGGAACTGCGGAAAGTCCCGCTCGGGCGTACGGATCTGGACGTCGAGGCGCCGGACGAGTTCGGTGCGGCCCGCCGGGGTGAGGGCGTAGACGGTCCGCTCCGGGCGGTTCCCGGCGCGCTGTCTGCCCTGCTCGGCCACCCAGCCCGCCTCGACCAGCGCCGCCACGGTGTTGTAGAGCGTGCCCCGGCTGATCGCCGCGGCGTGGTGCTCACTGCGGCGGCGCAGCTCGCCCAGCATCTGGTGCGGATGCGAAGGCTGTTCCAGCAGGAGGCCCAGGACGGCGAGGACGACGGGGTTGTCGAGAGTGCGACGCGGCATGGTCGAACTGTATCAGTCCACATAGACTATTCAACAGCGCGCGCTGATCTCCGAGCACGCAGGGGGGCATGGCAGGGGGGCGTGGATGAGCCGCACGCGCTCGGGCGTGCGGCTCTGTCGGGAACTGCTCGCGACAGGCGGCGGGCGATCGTCACCGGCTCAGCGTTGTCGCCACCGGCTCGGTCATCCGGAGCGCGAGGCGCATGCGCGCGAGGAGCTGTATACGAGAAACCAAGCGGGAGTCCGGGATCTCCTCCCGTACCGGGAAGGCCGAGAACTGCCGGCCGGCCGCTTCAGCTCCGCGCGGACCTGGACCTGGTCGCGGTCCCGCTCGGGGTGGTGGCCTTCTCCCCCCGGGAGCCGGCGGACAGGACCGCCAGCGCCTCCAGCGTCGCCGCCTCGTTCTCCGCGAGGTGGGAGGCGACCGCGAGCCGCGCCTCGGCCGGGGAGCCCGAGCGGGCCGCCGCGAGCAGGCCGCGGTGGGCGGTTTCGCGCGAGGCGAGGTCGTGGGAGCTGGCCGCGTACGGGTCGAAGACGATGCGCGTGTAGCGGTCGCACGCGTGCCACAGCTGGTTGAGCAGCCGCAGGTCCCACTCCGAAGCGGCGGGCCGCATCAGGACCAGGTGCAGGTCGTGGTGGGTGGACCACAGGTCGTCCGCGTTGTCCGACCCCGTCCCGTAAGCGGCCAGCAGGGACTCCGCGCGGGCGAGGTCGGCCGGGGTCAGCAACGGGCAGGCGCGCGCCGCGAGATCGGGCTCGATCAGCTGACGCAACCGGTAGATCGCGCGCAGTTCGTCACGGTGCAGCGGACTCACCATCGCGCTGCGCCCCGGGCGCAGGACGATCAGCCCCTGCGCCTCCAGCCGGCGCAGCGCCTCCCGCACCGGAATGTGGCTGACCTCCAGCTGGGTGCTCAACTCCGCGATGGAGAAGGTCGACCCGGGCGCGAGGGTGCCGTGGAGCACCGCGCGCCGTACCTCGGCGGTGACCCGGTCGACCGCCGAGTCCCCGGTCGAGGCCACTGAGCGCAGACCCTGGCGCCGCGCCGCCTTCGTGTCGTCAGCCATATATCCAATCTAGCCCACGGCCGGGTGCCCCCCACGCGTCGCGGGGGCCTCACTCCGTCAGGCCGAGGGCCGCGCGGACCACGCTGGCGGCGTCGATCTCGTGGTGGCGGTACACCTCCTGCGGCGCACCCGACTGCCCGAAGCGGGTGACGCCCAGGGCGCCCGCGGGGCACGGAGGGCAGGGCTCGGGACGGCGGCACGTGGCCTGCCGTCGACCCGTCGACAAAAGCACCGCTTCCGGCGGCGCACAACAACCGGAAGAATATATGTGCATACTGCTCAGTCCGTGAACTCCCCAGCCCCGGAAGGTGAGCAAGGTGCCCAGCAACGGACGGACCGATCCCACCGACGCGCGGCTTCTGCTCGCCCTCGCCGAGCATCCGCGCGCCACCACCGTCGCCCTGGCCGAGGCGTGCGGACTGAGCCGCAACACCGTGCAGTCCCGGCTCGCGGCCCTCGAACGCGAAGGGGCGATCGACTCCTTCGAGCGCGCGATCGACCCGGCCGCGCTCGGCTACCCGCTCACCGCGTTCATCACCACCCAGGTCGAGCAGCGCAGGCTCGACGAGGTGGGGAGCGCCCTCGCCGCCGTCCCGGAGGTCATCGAGGTGCACGGGCTCAGCGGACCGAGCGACCTCCTGGTGCACGTCGTCGCCACCGACGCGGAGGACCTGTACCGCGTGGCGGGCCGGGTGCTCGCGATACCCGGGGTCGAGCGCACCCACACCGCTCTCGTCATGCGGCAGCTCGTCGACCACCGGCTCGCTCCGCTGCTGCGCCGTGCCGCGCAGCAGCCGGCGCCGCGCAGGCCGTGACGCGTACGGAGGATTCAGCTCGTACAGAGCCTTGTCGCTATCATATATCGCCCTTACGGTGTGCGGACCGAGGAAACCGGCGGACGGCACCGCGCCGGAGACGGACACCGACCGAGGAAATGAGGGCCCATGGCGACGGCGACGGGCACGGTCCGCTTCACCCACAGCGTCAGCACTCCTGGACCCGCTCAGGGCATGTCCTTCACCGGCCGCCGCCGTGAGGCCGGGGAAGGGGAACCGGCCGCCGGGACACCGCTGATCATCGCGGTGCACGGAGGCACCTACACCTCGGCGTACTTCGACGTCCCGGGCCACTCGCTGCTCGACCGCGCCGCGGCGGCCGGTGTCCCCGTCATCGCGATCGACCGCCCCTCGTACGGCGGCAGTTCACCCGTCGCCAAGGGCGGGCCCGACTCCGTCATCCTGGAGAATGCCGAAGCCCTCGACCATCTGGCCGCCGAACTCTGGGTGCGGTTCGGCACGGGAACTGCGGGCGTGGTCCTGGTCGGGCACTCGATCGGCGGGGCCGTCGTCATCGCGACCGCCGCGCGCACGCCGTCCTGGCCGCTGCTCGGCATCGCCGTCTCCGGCTGCCTGCTCCAGGTCCCGAAGGAGCAACTGGCCGCGTTCGGCGAGCTGCCGGACACCCCGGCCCGGATGCCGCAGCAGATCAAGGACGCCGTGATGTTCGGCCCGCCGGGGACGTACGAGGCGCACATGCCGCAGGCCAGTCACCGCTCGGACGCGCCGACCCCGCCCGCCGAACTCATCGACATCAACACCTCGTGGCCGCAGCGGGTCCGCTCGGTCGCCGCCCAGGTCACCGTTCCCGTGCACAGCAGGCAGGGCGAGTTCGACCGGCTGTGGCTGACCGACACCCGGCAGGTCGAGGAGTTCGGCGCCGCCTTCCGCGCCGCTCCGCACGTCGACGCGCGCCTCGTCCGCTCCGCCGGCCACTGCGTCGACTTCCACCGGGCGGGCGCCGGCTTCCAGCTCGCTCAGCTCGCCTTCGCCTTCGACTGCTGCGTCCCGGCACCCTAGGAAGTCGCGGGGTCGTCCCTCGCCACCGGAGACGTCAACGCGCTGCCGGGACCCTCACGCGGCCCACGGAGCCGCTGCCCGGTCACTCTCGCATGCGGCTCAGGACCGGCCTTCGCGGCGCTCGGTGAAAGCGTGCGCGAGGTCGGCGAGGAAGGCGTCGTCCACCGGGCGGCGGGCGATGAGGGCCTGGTAGAAGAGCGGGCCCACCAGGGAGGCGAACTCGGCGTCGGAGACCGGTCCGACCGCCTCGGCCAGGATGCTCTGGCGCAGGCCGGCGACCTGGCGCAGGACGTCCGCGCTCACCTGATCGTGCCCGGCCCGGGCGATCAGGCTCGCGAGCGCGGCGGCGCCCCCGGCCGAACCGAGGCTGTCGCGCACCGTGTGCAGGAACTCCTCCGGTCCCCTCGGCGCCCGGCTCCGCGTCTCCTCCTCGTACTGCATCAAGGTCACGTCGACGAGCAGCTGCTCCCGGGTGGACCAGTGCCGGTACAGGGTGTTGCGGGAGACTCGCGCCGTCCGGGCGACCGTCGTGAAGGTGACACCCGCCGCCCCCCGGTCGGCCAGCAACTCCCGGGCGCAGGCGAGGACATGCCTGCGCGTGCGGTCCATCCGGGGGTCCATGGTGAAGGCACCTCCTGCCTCGCCGGTCCGCGTCCCGCTGGTGCGGGACGCCTCGTATCGTATGAGACAGGGCGTATCGCGGCGACCCGGCCGCCACCGGTGCCCCGGACACGCGGGTCGCCGCGGACGCGGACCGGGGCACGGAGCCAGGGCCGGACGGCACCTCCGGTCACTCACCCAGAAGCGTCCACGGGGTGGGCCGGGCCAGTGCCAGTCGCGGCCTGCTCCGCGCCCAGTGCCGCACCGAGGCCGCCATGACCGCCGCCGGGTCCTCGACCTGACGGGTCGGCTCGAAGGGCGCGCTCATGCTGGTGTAGCTCTGGAACATGGCCAGGAGGCGGACGGCCTGCTGCTGGAGCGGCGACAGGTACTGCTCCGCCAGCGGTAGGAAGAAGCGGTTCCACGTCTCGGTGGGGACGATGGGCGGGCGGGGCACCGGGGGCGCTCCGTGGGCGGCGCGGAACTCGTTCAGGGTCGTGCACACCACGTCGAGCAGTCCGGACAGCCGCAGGCACTGGCGGCCGCCCGCGACGACCTCCGTGCGGGCCAGCAGCGGCGGGGCGCTCAGGGCGGCGTCCACCACGGCCCGCGCGACCTCGTCGACCGGGCCGATCTCCGCGTAGCCCTCCGGATCGCCGACGACGACGGCGGCGAGGCCCGAGACGAGTGCCTGGAGCAGGGTGTAGGGGCCCGAGAAACGGGCGATCTCGCCGGTGCCGCTCCGGCCGACGATCAGCGGCGGCCGCACCACCGTGAGCGGCCCGCGGTGCTCGTTCCTGACGACCTCCTCGCAGCGGGCCTTCGACCACTCGTAGCCGTTGCGGTACCCCTCGAACTCCGTGCCGCGCAGGTCCTCGGGGGCCCGCGCCCCGTCCACGTACGCTGTCGAGACGTGCACGAGATGGGTGCCGCGCCCGGCGAGCGCGAGCACGGCCCGCAGCGGCAGCAGGTTCGCCTGCCGCGCCTGCGGTCTGGTCAGCGTCCAGCGGGTGGAGGCCGCCGTGTGCACGATGACGTCCCACGGGCCCGCGAGGCCGGCCGGAGCGGGCGCGGCCCCCATGTCCCAGGACACGACGTCCGGGGCCGCGCGCCGGGCGACGCCGGTCACCCGGCCGTGGCGGCACAGGGGATGGGCCCGCAGCCGGGCGAGGACCTCGGTGCCGACGACGCCGGTGGCGCCAGTGACGAGGATGCGCATGTCAGCCGTCCAGGAGAGGTGGGGGAGGGGCGACCGGCCGAAAGGAGGACCGGATCAGGGGGGCGGGCCCAGCACGAGGCAGGCGTTCTGGCCGCCGAAGCCGAAGGAGTTGGACAGCACGTGCGAGGGCGGCACACGGCGTGGCGCGCCGATGACCACGTCCAGGAGGTCCGCCTCCGCGTTGGTACGCGTGTTGGCGACGGGCGGCACCTGCCCCCGGGCGGCGCACAGGAGGCCGAGGACGGCCTCGACGGCGCCCGAACCGCCGATGAGGTGCCCGGTGACCCCCTTGACCGCCGTCACCGGCGGCGAGCCGCCCCCGAAGCAGTGGTGCACGGCGCGGGCCTCCGCCCGGTCGTTGCGCAGCGTGGAGGTGCCGTGCGCGCTCACGTGCCCGATGTCGGCGAGGCCCAGACCCGCGTCGGCGAGAGCGGCGCTCATGCAGGTGCTCGCCATGAGCCCGTCCTCCTGCGGGGCGACGATGTGGAAGGCGTCGCAGGTGGAGGCGTACCCGCACACCTCGCCGTACACGCGGGCGCCGCGCGCCCGCGCCCGGTCCAGCCGTTCCAGGACGAGGACGGCGGCCCCCTCGCCCAGGACGAAACCGTCCCGGTCGGTGTCGAAGGGGCGGCTGGCGAGGGCCGGTTCGCCGCCGCGCGGGGACAGGGCGCGCAGCCGCGCGAAGCCGCTCATGATGACCGTCGTGACGGCCGCGTCCACCCCGCCGGCCACGGCGACGTCCAGCTCCCCGCAGCGGATTCTGCGCGCGGCCTCGCCGATCGCGGTCGTACCGCTCGCGCACGCGGTCGAGTAAGTGGTGCAGTCGCCCCGGAAACCGTGCCGCATGGCGAGCCGGCAGGCCGGGGAGTTCGCCATCGCGCGGGGCACGGTGTGCACCGGCATCCGCGAGGGCCGGTCGTCGTGCTCGCGGGTGGTCGCCTCCATGCTCGGCAGCCCGCCCACCCCGGTGCCGATCTGCACGCCGACGCGGTGCGGCGGCACGTCGGGCAGCGGACCGGAGTCGCCCAGCGCGTCGGCCGCCGCGCACAGCAGGAGCAGGGTGGTGCGGTCGATCTGGCGCAGCTCCCGAGCGGGCACGTAGGGGCCGGTGTCGAACGCCGGGACGAGACAGGCGAAGTCCACGGGCAGCCCGGCCGCCGTCAGTTCGGGTACCCGTGCCGCGGTCGAACGGGCGGCGAACAGCGCGCGGTACACCTCCTCCACGCTGTTGCCCGCCGGGCACTTCACGCCCATGCCGGTGACGACGACGCGCGTACGGTCCCGGGCCGGGCCGTCTGCCGGACGGTGGAGGATCACCGGCGGCCCGCCAGCCGGTCGTGGAGCAGGGTGACGGCGTCCGACACGGTCCTCGCCCCCACCAGGTCGGCGAGCGGGATCCGGACGCGCAGCGTGTTCTCCAGCCGGGACCCGATGTCCATGAGCTCCAGGCTGTCGATACCGAAGTCGCGCTCCAGGTCCGTCTGTTCGTCGATCTCCTCGGGCACGGCGCCCAGGACGTCGGCCGCGGCGGTCCGTACGAGCACGGAGATCTCGGCGCGGGAGACCGGGCCGGGGCGCTGCCCGGCGGGTGCGGGAGCGAGCGGGGGTTCGGATGCTGTCACGGGCGGTTCCTGTTCTCGTGGTCGGTGGCGGCCGTGGCCCGGTCGAGATCGGTGGCGGCCGCGAGCAGCGCCGTGTCGAGGATCGCCGCTGCCTCTTCGACGTCCCGCACGGTGCTGACCAGGGGCGGCAGCAGCCGGACGGTGGTGGGCCGGCTCAGGCACGGGGACACCAGGAGGCCCGCGGCGGCGAGTTCCACGACGACCCGGCCCGCCGCGCGCGGCGAGCACAGGTCGAGCCCGCGTAGCAGCCCCCGGCCCCGCACCGTCCGCACCACCTCCGGGTGAGCGCGGCGCAGGCCTTCGAGGGCGGTGTCGAGAGCGGCGGACAGGACGTCGCCGTGGCCGGCGAGCCCTTCGATCGCGCCGAGGGCGGCGGGCAGCGCGGCACAACTGAGGGGATGGCCGCCGAAGGTCGCCGAGTGCAGGAAGGGATCGTCGGCGAGCGGGGCGTACATCCGCGGCGAGCACACCACGGCCGACAGCGGGACCACGCCCCCGCCCAGCGCCTTGCCGACCAGCAGGGCGTCCACGGGCAGCCCCGCGGCCAGCGCGGGGGAGCGGTCGCCGCAGCGGCGCAGCCCGCACTGGATCTCGTCCGAGATCACCAGAGTGCCGTGGGCGCGGGCCTCGGCGCACCACTCGCGCACCACCTCCAGCGGCAGCGGGAAGGCCCCGTTCTCCCCCTGGACCGGCTCCAGGACGAGGGCGGCGGCGTCGCCCGCGCCCAGGGCGCGCCGGAAGGCGCCCGGATCACCGGGATCGAGGTGCGCGGTGTCGGCGGCGTTGCCGAACAGGCCCACGCGGTAGGCGGAATGGTGGGTGAGGGACAGGGCGCCCGCCGACTTCCCGTGGAAGCCGCCGCGCACCGCGAGGACCCGGGGACGGCCCGTGGCCAGCCGCGCGAGTTTGACGGCGACCTCGACGGCGTCCGCCCCGTTCAGGCCGAAGTACACCTTCGGCAGGACGTCGCCGAAGTAGCCGCTGAGGGTTTCGGCGGCGCGGGCGGCGGTGGGGTTGGTCAGACCACGCGTCGAGGCCGGCATCAGGTCGAGCTGGTCGCGGACCGCCGCGACCACGGCGGGGTGCCGGTGGCCGAGCAGGGTCACGGCGTAGGAACCGAAGTCCAGGGCACGCCGCCCGTCGGACAGCGTGACCCGGCAGCCCTCGGCGGACTCCTCGTGGGCGCCGCGCCCCGCGAAGGAGCCGGTGAGGGCGAGCTTGGGCGAGAAGTGGCGGCGCACGAGATCGAAGACGGAGGACGGACCGTCGGGGCGGGGCGGGGGAGTGGTCTCAGGCCGGGGCACTCGTACCCTCCGGGGTGCGGCCCTCGCGCGGCGGGTGCGGTGCGCGGGCGGTCAGCTGCTGTTCGAGGGCGGCGAGCATCTGGCCGGCGTTCTCCCGCAGGGCCTCGGCGGCCACCGGGTTGAGGAGGTCGGCGAGCAGCGGGATGCCGATGTCGAAGTCCACGTGCAGGGACACGGTGCTGCCGCCGTCCGGGCCCGCGGTGACACCCCAGTGCCCGGCGAAGGCCCCGAGGTCGCCGCTGGTCTGCCGGAAGTCGAAGCGCCGCGCGGCCTCGTCGATCACCTCGTCCTCGGTCCAGCGCAGCACCGAACCGCTCAGCCGCACCGACCACGCGGTGGTGCGGCGGCAGGCCCGCGGCCGGGCGAGGACGGTGACGGACTCGACGGCGGCCATGCGGTCGGCGAACGCCTCGACGTCCACGACGGCGGCCCAGGCGGCCGCGGGCGGCACCGCGATGTCCAGGTCCACCTCTACTCGGGGCACGGCTTCCCCCCTTCCCGGTGCGCGCCGGGCGCCGGCACCGTCTCCCGGGTCCGGCCGGCGGCGCCGCGCCCCGCGCGGCCCAGCGCCCGGTCGCGCGCCGCCGCGAGGGCGTTCGGCAGCAGGGCGCGCAGCACGGCGCGGGGCAGCCGCCGCACATGGGTGAGGGCGTACGTCTGCTCGACCAGCGCACAGCCCATCTCGGTCTTCGGGGTGTACGCGGTCTGCGCGAAGCGGATGCGGCGGCAGCCGCGCGACAGCGCGAGGCGGATCGCCGCGTAGTGGACGTGGTGGTACAGGCGGGCCCGGTGGGCGAGTGCGTAGTCGAGGCCGATCCTGGCCCCCGTCGCGCCCTCGCCGGTGAACAGGCACAGCAGGAACGCGACGAGCCGCTCCCCGTGGAAACAGGCGACGAGGCAGCTGTCCCGGTCGGCGTTGAGCCGGTGCAGGAAGGCGGCGTCGATGACGTCGAGGGTCTGGTCGGCGCGCTCCATCACCTGCCCGTACAGCCCGAGCATCTCGGGGACCAGGTGCGCGAAGTCCTCGACGGTCTCCGTGCGCAGCCCCGGGTGGGCCGCGTGGGTGCGCATGTTGCGGCGCGCGTTGCGCCGCGGCGCGGCCGGCAGCGAGGCCACGTACGCGTCGAAGAGGGAGTCGGCAGCGGTGTGCCCGGGGCGCGGTGGGCGGTCCGGTTCGAGACGCAGTTCGGTGTCGGGCAGGCCCGGCGCGA
Source organism: Streptomyces sp. NPDC049954 (assembly GCF_040656295.1). Lineage (NCBI taxonomy): Bacteria > Bacillati > Actinomycetota > Actinomycetes > Kitasatosporales > Streptomycetaceae > Streptomyces > Streptomyces sp. NPDC049954. The sequence continues at coordinate 210,369 of NZ_JBFALS010000008.1, read as the reverse complement.
GGAAGAATCCGGCCTCGCGCAGAGCCGCGCCCCACGGGGCGAGCGCGTCGGGGGCGAAGTCCTTGAGCACGACCGTGCCGAGCCGCTCGCGGCGCGCGAAGTCGACCACGGCGCGCACCAGGACCCGGGCGAGGGGAGCGGTCAGCGGCCGGACGCTCAGCACGTGGCCCTGCCCGAGCAGATGACCGCACAGCAGCATGGGCACCCGCAGCAGCCCGGGCGCGAGACGGCGCAGCGGCGCCAGCAGACGCCGCTCCCGGGGGGCCACCACGGCGTCCAGACGCAGCGAGCGGAAGAGGCACAGCGGCAGCACGGCGACGGGCACGCGCCCGTCCCGGTACGGCTCGACGTCCAGGAGACAGGGCCTGGGGCGGGAGCGGAGCAAGGGCCTGATCCGGCCGCCGTCCCCCAGCACGCCGCCCTTCCGGCCGTCCCTCGCGGCCTCCTCGTACCCGGCCCTCCGGGACAGGGCCTTCTCGGACAGGGTGTCCTCGTACACGAGGTTCTCGTACACGACGAGATAGGCGTAGCCCTCGGGGCCGAGCCGGCCGCTCTCCATCGCGGCGAAGACGGCGGGCGACCACATCGGGTCGTGCGGCGGGGCGAGTCGCTCCCACAGTCCGGGCGGCAGCGCGTCGATGGTGCGCACCACGTCGACGTGGTGTCCTCGGGGGCCGGTGTCCGCGGTTTCCACGGTGTCGTTCACCTCTCTGTGAGCGGGGCCGGTGTCTCTCCTCAGCCGATGCGCAGGGGCCGGCCGCCGAGGTAGTCGCCCAGTGGCCGCGCCATGCGGCTGCGCGCCGGAGGATGGAAGGCGAGGGCGCCGGCGGCCGAGGCGAGGTAACTGCCGTCCGGGTCACCGGCGAAGGCCATGCCGCCGAGGGCGGTGAGACAGTCGCGCGTGGTGCGGGCGATGGTGTCCTGCGCCGCGTAGCGGGCGGCGAGCGCGCCGGCCAGCAGGGTGTCGGTCCACTCCTCCGTCTCCATGGCGCGGGCCACCGCCTCCAGCGACAGCGCGGCCGCCTCGACACCGGTCACGAGCAAAGTGGGGTCGGCGGGCGGGCCGCTCCGCCCGAGGACCCGCTCGACCAGCGCGCTGGCCATCCCCAAGTAGCCCGCCGTCAGCAGAAGTTCGAACCACAGGAAACCGGCGAGGTGGAGGTCGTCGGGCACGGCGTCCGCGGTCACCTCCGTGGTGACGACCTGCTGCGGGTCGATCTCCACCTCACGCAGGACGACCTGCTCGCTCTCCGCGCCGGCGAGCAGCGGACTGCCCCAGAACGGCACGACCTCCACTCCGGGTGTCCCCGCCGGTACGAGGGCCACGGCCAGCCGGCCCGGGCCGGCCGGCCCCTGCTCCCGCGGGCCGGGGCCCTCGTCCTCGGGCAGGACGACGGACACCGTCAGCAGATCCATCGACCGGGACAGACTGCACGGCATCTTGCTGCCGTTGAGCACGACGCGGCCGTTCCTGCGCCGCGCGACGATGTGCGGGCGCAGGATGTTCTGACCGGTACGTCCCTCCGCGAACGCCGAGGCGAGCAGCAGCCGTTCAGCGGCGACCGAGGCAAGCAGCAGCCCCCCGGGACCCGGTGGCCCCCCGTCGCCGGGGACCGCCTGGACGAGCCCCGCCACGGAGAAGTGGTGCATGGTGGTGGCCACCGCGAGCGAGGGGCAGCGGGCACCGACGGCGCGCTGCACCCGGACGGCCTCCAGCGGACTCGCGCCGAGCCCGCCGTACCGGCGCGGCACGAGCAGCCCGGGGCCACCGCTCGCGCGGAACGCGGCGATCCCGGGGCTCGGGCAGCTCTCCAGCTCCCCGAGCGGATGACGCGCGAGGGCGGCGTCCAGGCCGGGTAACAGTCGTTCGGCAGCGGTACGTTCCTGGTCGAGAAATCTCACGGGAACCCTTTCGGAAGGTCAGCCGCGTACGGACAGGGGCAGGACGTCGAAGGCGCGCAGACTGACCGAGGAGCGCCGGACGGCGCCGCCCGCGAGCGAGAGCGCGGGGAAGCGGACCAGGAGCCGTTCGAGGAGTTCGGCGGCCTCCAGCCGGGCCAGGGCCGCGCCGAGACAGTAGTGCGCGCCGCCCCCGAACCCGAGCACCTTGATGTCGGTCCGGTCCACCCGGAAGGCGTCGGGCTCCGGGTGCCGCTCGGGGTCCCGGTGCGCGGCGGCGAGCACGGTCGTCACATTGGCCCCTTCGGGGACCGGGACCCCGCCGATCACCAGCGCCCGGGCGGCGATCCGCTCGGTCATCTGCACCGGGGTGTCCCAGCGCATGGCCTCCTCGACGGCGCGGGGGACGAGCGCGGGGTGCGCCCGCAGAGCCCGCCACTGGGCGGGATGGGTCAGCAGGGCGTGGACGGCGAGCCCGAGCAGGCCCGCCGTGGTCTCGTAGCCGGCGACGAGCACCAGGAGCAGGGTGTCGACGAGTTCCCGCTCGTCGAGCCTCGTGTCGTCGGCGTCCCTGGCGCGCAACAGGTCGGTCGTCAGGTCGTCGGCGGGCTCGGCGCGCCGCCGCTGGACGAGCGCGGTGAAGTAGGCGCGCAGCGTGTCCACCGCCCGGTCGGCCAGCTCCCAGTCCCGCGCGGTGCGCAGGGGCTCCAGCAGCCGGCCGGCGTCACGGCCCAGCCGCTGGAAGTCCGGCTGTTCCTCGGCCGGTACACCGATCAGCCGCCCGACGACCGCGACGGGCAGCGGGTACCCCACCAGGGCCTGGAAGTCGGCGGTGCCACCGTCCGCGCAGGCGTCGGCGAGGCGGTCGAGGAAGCCGTCGGTCAGATGGCCGACTCCGGCGCGCAGCGCGTGCACGCGGCGCAGCGAGAAGGCACCGGAGACCAGCCGCCGCAGCCGGCCGTGGTCGGCCCCGTTGCGCCGCAGCAGACAGGAGTAGAAGAAGTCGGCGCCGGAGTGCTCCTGCCAGCCGGGGTCCTGGCGGGCGTACCAGTCGAGGTCGGGGACGAGGAGGGCGGGATCGCCCAGCGCGTACCGGCAGTCGGCGAAGCGGGTGAGGAAATAGGTGTCGAGTTCCGCGTCGTGGTGGACGGGTGCGGAACTCCTGAGTGCGGCGAAAACGGGATAGGGGTTTTCCCGGCCGGCCGGGGTGAAAAGAGTGGACAACGCCGAGTGCGGGTCCATTCGCGTCCCTCACAGAGGAGAACGGTACGAACGCGGAAATCCTGAACGGTGATGAGTGGCAGTCAACGACCGTCACTCAAAAGGTATTTGAGGCGTACTCACCTCTCCGGACCCTTCTCTTCCGAGAGATTAGGGGACGGACTGCGTTCGCACTACATTCTTCGGCGGCGCGAGGAGATAAACCCCTGGTACCTACCTCATCGGGTGAGGCCGGGGCCCGCTGTTCGCACCCGGGCGCCCCTCGTTCGAGCCGAGGGACGCAGGCCGGCCGAGGGGCGGCCCCGGACCGCGCGGGTGGCCGGTGCGCGCGAGAGACCGGTGCGGGCCGCCGCACGCGGAAGGGGCACGAGACGACGGAGGACCGGCGGCATCCGCCGGTCCTCCGTCGTCTCGTGCCCTGAATCGTGCCCTTCGGCCCCGCTCCTCGGAGGCCGTCCTCAGATCCGGCCGCCGGTCAGCCGGGTGAGCGGTCCGCGCCGGCCGGCCGCCGTACGGCGGCCCAGCGCGTAGGCACCGCCCACCGCACCGGCCACGGCTCCCGCGGCACCCGCGGCGATGGCCTTGCGGTGCTTGACCACCGTCCACGCCGTACCCGCGGCACCGGCCGCCTTGCCCGCCGTCGACTTGACGGCCTCGCGGCTGTTCTGCCAGCCGGCGCCGACGAGCTTGCCGGCCCCCTGCGCCGACTCCTTGGCCGCGTGGACAGAGGACTTGGCCTTCTCGGTTGCGACCGCTGAGCTGTTCCTGGCGGCGGTCCCGACGGAGCTCGTCGTACCGCGCCCCTTGTCGGCCGTGGCCTTCGCTCCCTCGGCGACCTTCGCGGCCGCACCCTTGGAGTTCTTGTTCTCTTCGCTCTGTGCAGTCATGACATCCGTATGGCCGTTCGATCCCGTCTGAAACCAGATGGGTTGGCCCGGCCCGTGGCGAGCGCGCAAGCGCCGGGCACTTCACCGCGGCCGTTCCCCGGGGCGTCGAGCAGTCTTCCGCGCGCGGGAGCCGACACGAGTCCGGCCGGGCGTACGGGGGAGTCCCGAAAGGACTCCCCCGTACGCCCGGCCGGTGCGTGGGGCCGCGTGCCGCTCAGTCCTGCCCGCGCCCTTCGCCGTGTCGAGGCAGCGCGGGCGGGGAGACGGCGCGCGTCACGGGCGCGTCAGCCACGCGCGGAGGCGGTACGGCGCCGCTTACGCGGGGCCGGGTCCTCCTCGGGCTCTTCCTCGGCCGGGTCCTCCTCGGGCTCTTCCTCGGCGGGCGGCTCCTCGTCCTCCGAAGCCGCGTGCTCCTCGGGCTCGTCCTCGGAGTCCTCTTCGGGCTCCTCATCGGCGGGAACGTCCTCGTCCTCGTACTCCCCGTCGTCCTCGTCCTCGGGAAGTTCCTCCTCCGGGACCTCCTCCTCGTCCTCGTCGAGGTACTCCTCGTCGGAGTCGGAGTCGGAGTCGGAGTCGTCCTCGGGGTCCTCGGGGTCCGCGTCCTCGGGCTCGCCCTCGTCCGTCTCGGGACCGTCGTCCTGCGAGGACTCCTCCTCGGCGGTGCGCGCCTCTTCCTCCTCGATCGCGTCGTCGTGCTCGACCACGACCTCACCGTCACGGATCTCACCGCGCCAGCCGTCGGTGGCCTCACCGCGCATCATGATGAACTTGCGGTAGAGCTTCAGGTCGAGGCGGGCCCGGCGGCCCTGGGCGCGCCAGATGTTGCCGGTCTTCTCGAACAGGCCCTTGGGGAAGTACTCCAGGACGAGCAGGACGCGGGTCAGGTTGTCGGTGAGGGCGTGGAAGGTGACCACGCCCTTGACCGTGCCCTTCGCGCCCTCCGTGGTCCAGGTGATCCGTTCGTCCGGCACCTGCTCGGTGACGTTCGCCTTCCAACTGCGGGTGGACTTGGCGACCTTCACCTTCCAGTTGCTCGTGGTGTCGTCGGCCTTCTCGACGCTGACGACACCCTTCCCGAAGGTGCTGAACTCCTGGAACTGCGTCCACTGGTCGTACGCCTCGCGCACGGGGACGCCGACGTCGATGTCCTCGGAGATCGTCACGCTCTTCGACTTGCCGCCGCCGCCCTTGCGGCCCTTGCCGAACAATCCCTTGACCTTGTCCTTGACCGTGTCCTTGAGGTGAGAGACACCGGCCGTCATGGCCGCCTGCCCCGGGGACTTGCCCTCGCTCAGTGCCTGGCCGCCCTTGGCGAGGCTCTTGACCGCGCCACCGGGGCCGACCTTGCCCTCGGCGAGTTTGCCCATCCCCTCCCCGAGCCTGCCGCTCAGGTCCGAGATGGCGTGCTGGGCCCGCGCCTTGAGGTAGTTCTGCAACTCCTCCTTGAGGCGGTCGGTGGCCGGGTTCTTGACCACCTCGTCCTTGAGCTTGCCGAAGGTCGAGTCAGCCATTGTCGCCACCCCGCTCCTTGCGCGTCGCGGAGGAGGCGGTCCTGCGGGCCCCGGAAGTCGTCTTGCGCGCGGTCGAGGCGGACTTCTTGCGGGCGCCGCCGTCCGAGGAGCCGCCGGCCCGCGAGGACTGCGAACCCCCTGAACCCGCTGTCTTCTTCGCCGTCTTCTTGGCGGTGGCGGCCTTGCGGCGCGGCGCGGGCTTCTCCTCGCCCTCGTCCGTGTCCTCGTCCCCGTCGGCCGCGCGGTCCTCGGCGTCCGGCCCGTCCTGGTCGTCCTGTTCCCCGGACTCCTGGTCGCGGTCCTGCTTGCCGTCCGGGTCCTCCAGGCCGGCGGTCCGCCGGTGCAGGGAGTCGGCCAGACCGCTCGCCCGCTGGGTCAGGGCCTTCGTCGCCGCCGTCTTGGTGGCGCCCACCAGCTCCTTGCGCACCTGGTCGTTGAGCGACCCGAGCACGGGCGAGTCGGCGACCAGCTTCCCGAGCTGCTTCGGGTCGAAGTTCAGCTTCTTGCCGGCGAGATACATGCCCAGGCCAACGGCCATCTTGGCCTTCTTCGTACGCCCCAGCAGGTAACCACCCACCAGAGCCACGCCTATCTTCGTGTTGCCGTTCATCTCTGTCATCTCTTGAACACCTCAATCTCCCGCATTCAGGAGTTGTTTCGTAGCCGTGCCTGGTGGGCCTCGTACTCGCCGAGCCGGTCCAGCAGTTCGTCCTCGCGCCGGTCGAATTCCGCTTCGTCGATGGCGCCGCTCAGCAGTTCCTTCTCCAGTTCCCCCAGTTCGGCTCGCACGGTCGCCGGGTCGTAGTACTCGCGCTCCGCGGCGAGGACCACCTGATCGACGACCCAGGCCGTCCCTCGTACCGGCGCGAGCGGAAGGGTGAGGAGGTGAGAGATGAGACCCACGGGGCCCTCCGATCGGGGGAGAGGAGACTCAGACGAAGCTGTACGGCGGGAGCGGGCCGTTGAGAGCGAACTCGTATTCGTCGCCGCGCCGTTCGGCCTCTTCGTCCACCGCCTGCGAGAACCGGGCGGCCTCCTCGCGCTTCACGAGGAAGGACGCGTTCAGGAAGTGCTTCTTGGTCGGGTCGGCCTGTGCGGTGCGCTCCGCGGCGGGGGCGAGCGCGGCCGTCAGCTCCTGGGCCTCCTGGTCCTCCCGTGCCTGCACCTCGCGGGAGATCAGCTCGCCGAGGGCCATCTTCTGGTCCTGCGCGCCGGGGTTCTGCCTGGTGTAGTCGCTCAGGCGCCTGGCCTCCTGCGACTCGGTGAGGATCTCGCGCAGGAGCCCCTCCTCCGCACGGGAGACCTTGAGGTTGTACTCGAGGCGGCCGTCCAGCTCGGTGAGCCGGGCGCTGTACCCCTCCTCCTCCTGGCCGAGGACGTCGAGCACCTGCTCGTCGTCGGGGCCGACCAGTCCGAAGCGCATCGGCAGAGCCGCGCCGTCGGCCATCAGCCGCTCCAGCACGCTCTGGTGCGCGACCAGGTCGCGCCGCTTGGCGCGCAGGTCCTCGGGGGCGTCACTGACGACGGCGGCGAGACTGCCGGTCCTGAGCGTGCGCAGCTGGGACGCCGGCTCGCCGACGCCGTTCAGGCCGTCCAGCTTCAGCGGGTGGTCCGCTGCCGTGATGGCGTAGATGTACGTGGGCATCGACTAGTCCTCCCGACGGGAAGTCGTACGGCGGCTGCTGGAGGAGGTCTTGCGCGCGGGGCGCTTCTCCTTCTCCTCTTCCTCTTCTTCGTTCCCGGAGCTGTCGCGACCGCCCTTGAAGGACTCGCTGAACGCCTCCACGGCGCCGGTCAACGCTCCTTTCGACTTCCCCTTCGCCCCGCTCTCCATCGAGTCGCCGACGATGTCGGTGAGCTGGGTGGGGGCCTTGCGCCCCGACTCGAGGTCGAGCCGGTTGCACGCCTCGGCGAAGCGGAGGTAGGTGTCCACACTCGCGACGACGACGCGGACGTCGATCTTGAGTATCTCGATTCCCACGAGGGAAACGCGGACGAAGGCGTCGATGACGAGCCCCCGGTCCAGGATCAGCTCAAGGACGTCGTAGAGATTGCCGGAGCCACCTCCGCTGCCGGACGCATTGCTCTGCTGTACGAGACTCATGGTCGATCTTCCTTCCGGTCAGTGATCGAGCGGCCTCACACGCTCGGTACGGATAACTTCCTCGGGAACCAGGTGCGACTCAGCGGTCGACCTGTCCTCGCGCGTAGCGGCGCACCCGCTCGTAACCGATGAGCTGGCCCTGACCGTCGAGGGAGACGTGGTAGGTGGCCATCACGCTCATGGTGTCCGGGATCTTCTCGATCTCCACCACCTCGACGTCCGCCATCCAGCCCTCGTCCGTGGCCTTCACCGAGGACACGGAGACGGCCTCGCGCTGGAGCAGTTCGGTGAGCTGGGCGGCCGCACTGCGCATCGCGGTCGCGATGCTGACCCGCTCCGACTTCTTTCCACCGCTGTCGCTCTTGTTTTCGGTGTCCTCGCTCGTCGACATGTTCCCGCCCGTAGTGCGTCGTCAGAAGTTCCTGCCGCGACCGTCGCGATCAGCGCGTTCGGCCGCTCGTTCGTGGTTGAACTGCGAGTGCCCTGGGCGTCCGAACGTATGCATGGGGAGGTGGACGGCCTCGTGACCGCCCGTGGCGGGGGCACACGTGGTGTCCGGACGGCGGTCGTCATCCGGGTCCGGTGGGGGAGGGGCGCCGGTTCAGCCCGTGACGATGCCGGTGACGAGGTTGATCGTGGTCGCCAGGATGCTCGTGCCGAACACGTAGGAGAGCAGGCAGTGGCGCAGGGCGATCGCGCGGATCCCGGGGCTGGAGACGTCGGTGTCCGAGACCTGGTAGGTCATGCCCAGGTTGTAGCTGAAGTAGAGGAAGTCGCGGTACGTCGGCGGCTCCTGGGAGTTGAAGTCGATACCGCCGCCGGTCCGGTAGTAGGCGTAGGCGTAGCGGGCGCAGTACATGAGGTGCAGTGCGGCCCAGGACATGAACACCCCGCCCAGCGCCACCGCAGCGGCGGCGTTCCCCTTGCCCGACTTGCCGTCCAGGAGCAGCACCACGATGGCGACCAGTCCGCACAGCGCGGTCCCGACGACGACGCACTCCTCAAGGGCGGGCCGGAAGTCCTCACGGCTGGCGTTGCGGTGCGTGCCCCCGGCGTCCATCGGCCACAGCGTGAGCCAGCCGGCCAGGACGAAGACGAGTTCTGTCACGGCGATTCCGGCGAGGGCGCCGAACGCCGCGTCGACCAGTACGCCGACCACGACGCCCGCCACCGCTCCGAGGGCCGTCGCGCGGATCAGCCGGACGACCGCGGACAGAGGCAGCCAGATACTCATGGGACGTGACCGTACGGTCCGGTGCTCGTGGCGCCGGGCCGATGCGCACCGCATCGGCCGCCCTGCTGCCCCCGAGGAGGGAATCTTCACCCCGACGGGGCAAGGCGGCCGCCCCTCGGTCTTCACTGTCTCCCACCGTCTCCGCCCGTCTCCGCGTCCGGACGCCCGGGTGCGCACGTGCACGCCCGGGCGCGCCGTCCGCGGGGCGCGAGCCCGCCGGGCTCTGCCGGGCCGAACTGCGGGCGCGGCAAACGGCCTTGGCGCCGAAAGGCGGCCATCGCGTTGTTGTCGTCCCGTCACCGGGCTTATGACAAAAGGAATGAGGCAAATTTCCACCCGGGTGGGCGCCGGTGCCGGAAAGGGGGCATCCCGGGGACAATTCATTGATCAATTTCATCGGCTGGAGGCAGAGGAGTGGGATGCCGGGGAGGGGGGTGTCCGCTCAGGTAATCAGTCCCTCACTCGATCGCCGATCCGGCCGTGATGTCCGACCGTGATCTCCGGCCGTCCGCGCGATCTTCGATATCCGCCCCCGCGTGATCTTTTCTGGTCCGCCGAGCCGCCTTTCGTGGCCCGACCGAGACGGATCGGCCGGGCGGCGGACGTCTCTCGGACTCCGAGGCGCACCTGAGTGCGCTGAGGTGCTCTGAGGTGCCCTGCGGGCTGGTCTCGCGTCGATACGTCCCGTTCGCCGCCCGATATGAGTCTTTTGTAGTGACGTGTGAGTGCGGGTTCGCGCCCTTGTCGTGGCACTCCCGGCTCCGTTCACGGCGGAGCAAAACGCGCTAATCGGACGCGGTGGCGAGGGTCACGTTCGGAGGGGACGGCGCTCCCGGGGCGCGGTCCATTTCGCGCCGTGCGGGGAAAGTTGACTGCGCGAAGAAAGCGGCGGAACTCGCTTTCGCCCTCATTGATCATGTAAATGCACGGTGATCAAGAATGTGAAGCTTGTCCGATCCGGCGCTTCTCGCTTAACGTCACGGTCCATCCGGGCAGAACGCCGAATCCTGCCGCTGTCCGGAAACCCGACCTATTCACGTACGGCAGGAGCGGGGGACCCAGGTAAGTCGCCGGTCCGGATTTCCGGAACGGCTCGGGGTGAAGTCGCGTTCATCGCGGCCAGGCATCTCCAGCCTGAACCCGACAGCTCACCTCGCAGGCGACGGAGAGGAACGCACCATGCCCGCAATGGGTAACAATCGTCGTCGCACGTCCCGTTCGCTGACCCGCGGCCTGATCGCCGTGAGTACGGGTGGAGCCGCCCTGGCCCTTCCCCTGTTCGGCGCGAACATCGCCTCCGCGGCGCAGTCCCACCCGGCGGCCGAGCAGAAGGTCGCGGCCGGCGCCCCGGCCGGGGAAACCACCCCCGCCGCCTACTCCGTGGTCTCCGGGGACACCCTGGCCAAGATCGCCAGGAACCACTCGGTCGACGGCGGCTGGCACAAGCTGTACCAGGACAACCGCCAGGCCGTCGGTGACAACCCGGACCTGATCCACCCCGGCCTGAAGCTGACCATCGGCGGCAAGGCCGAGGCCAAGGTCTCCGGCGCCTCGGCCGGCCGGAGCGGCGGCGCCGACCGTGCCGACCGCTCGCAGCGCACCAGCACGCCGCCCGCCGCCCCGGCGAAGCCCGCCACCGAGACGGCCGCGAGCAAGGCCGCCGCCCCCGCCGCGCAGCCCGCGACGTACACGAACGACCTCGACGGCTGGATCAAGCAGTCGCTGGCCATCATGGCCGAGCACGGCATCCCCGGCAGCTACGAGGGCATCCACCGCAATGTCATGCGGGAGTCCTCGGGCAACCCGACGATCGTCAACGACTGGGACTCCAACGCCGCCGCCGGCACCCCGTCGAAGGGGCTGCTCCAGGTCATCGACCCGACGTTCCAGGCGTACCACGTGCCCGGCACGTCCATGGACAGCTTCGACCCGGTCGCCAACATCACCGCCGCGTGCAACTACGCCGCGCACGTCTACGGCTCGATCGACAACGTGAACGGTCCGTACTGAGCCCTTACGCCCCGGGCGTGAACCGATGACGGGTGGGGGAGAAGCCGGTGGGCTCCTCCCCCACCCGTCTGCGCTGTGCCGGTGGCCGCCCCCGAACGCCCGAAGGCCGGTGGACGCGCTTCCCCCGGCCTCTGCCTCTGCCTCTGCCTCTGCCAGGCGCACATTGCCGTCTCGTGAAAGATCTCGCTCCGCAGGGTTTCTGCTATCACATATCACCGCTACGGTGTTCCGCATCGCAGGCTCTCGCACCACCCGAGTCGCGTCGCCGCCGGTCCCGCATGGCCGACGCCCAGCTTTCAGGGAGATCCCGCCATGGCAGCGAGCCCGAAGTTCGCCCACGTCGTCTTCCAGACGTCCCAGCCGCAGGAGATGCGCGACTGGTACTGCGCCGTCCTCGACGGCCACGTCGTCTACTCGGACGAAGCGCTCTCGTTCATCACGTTCGACGAGGAGCACCACCGGGTGGCCCTACTCCACCCGCCCACGCCGACGCCCCTCCAGCGCAAGTCGCCCGAGACGGCCGCGATGCACCACGTGGCGTACACCTTCGACTCCCTGGACGAGCTTCTCGACAGGTACGTGCTCCTGCGTGACCAGGGGGTCCGGCCGACCGTCTGCATCGCGCACGGCGTCACCACCTCCATGTACTTCCGCGACCCCGACGGAAACCTGGTGGAGATGCAGATCGACCGGTTCGCCGAACCCGACGAGGCCACCGCCTACATGCGGGGACCCGAGTACGCGGCCGATTCGGTGGGGCCCTCCTTCGACCCCGAGGCACTGCTCGAAGCCCGGCGCGGGGGCGCCACGGTGGAGGAACTCTCCGAGCGTGCCTGGGCGCTGCGGCTGGGGCTTCCCGACCCGATGCCCGTCCTCATGGGTGGCGGCCACTGAAGGCAAGCGGTATGCCTCACCGGCGTGCCAGGCGTGCGGCGCCTCTCCGGCCATCTCGCGCGTGACGGGGACCGCCCCTCCAGCCGCCGGGGCGGCCCCGGCGGGAGCAGTGCGGCTCGACGAGGCCGTGGAGGCCGATGTTCCCCCACTGCCACGTGCTGATCACCGCCCGCACCGCCGAGGTGCCCACCGACCGCCGCGGTGGGGCCATCCTCGACTCCGCGCCGAGCAGGCCGGCCGCGAACGCGCCGGAACCCTGGTCCCCGCGGTGCGGGCGGCCTACGCGCAACTCGCTCAGGAAGCACTCGTAACATCTCCCCCGAGCAGGCGGTGACGTGCAGCGTCGCCGCCGGACAGCCCGCGCCGGGAAAGGGTCCCGACGCACTTCTGTGGGAGTACACATGACCCGCATCACCGTCCTCGGCGGCACTGGTTACGCCGGTGGAGCCGTCGTCCGCGAGGCTGCTTCGCGAGGGCACCACGTCGTTTCCTTCAGCCGCAACGCGCCGGGCGAGGAAGTCGCCGGAGTCGAGACCGTCACGGGCTCCGCGCTCGTCCGGGCCGACCTCGAACGCGCGGTGCGGGACGCCGAGGTGGTCGTCGTCGCACTGGCACCGAGCGGCGTGCTCGCGGATGACTTCGTGGAGCTGAACGCGCAGATCGCCGACCTCGCCCGCGGCGTGGGCGCCCGGCTCGGGGTAATCGGCGGCGCCGGCACCCTGCTGCTCGCCGAGGACGGGCCGAAGGTGTACGAGACGCCGGAGTTCCCCGAGCGGTTTCGGGGCTTCTCGCGGGCGAGCGACGGGGTGCTGCAGGTCCTGCGCGACAGCGAGCCGGGCCTGGACTGGTTCGTACTGAGCCCGCCCCGGAGCTTCGGGCACTGGGCGCCCGGGGAGGCCACCGGGAAGTACCGCGTGGGCGATGACGTCGTCCTGACCGACGAGAAGGGGGAGGAGGCCATCTCCGGGCCGGACTTCGCCACGGCCCTGGTGGACGAGATCGAGCGTCCGGCACACCACCGCCGGCGCTTCACCGTGGCCTACTGAGCCCGGGGCTCCGCACAGGGCCAAGGCCGGATCCGGCCGCCGGGCTCCCCGGCGGCACCCGGCTGACATCGTCCGGAGGTCCTCACGATGCCGACCACAGCGGCCGCCGCCCGGACCGGACGCAGTCCGCCGAGTGCCCAGCCGGGCGAGGCGAGAGCGTCAGGGCCGTCGACATCGCGCCGTCCGTGAGCGAACCGCGCGAGCACGGGCGGACGGGCCCCTGGGGGGATCTCCTCGAAACCCGCCGCCCCGGGCCGCCGTCAGGCGGGCGCTCGGGCACGTCGTGCAGCGATCGACATGCTGCTCCACGTGGACGGCTCCGGAAGCTTCGCCACGGCCGACCCGCTGCAACGGATCTGGCGCGACTGCGAGGTCCCGCACGGCACGCGGGCGTCCGGCCGACGGTGTGCCGCGAGAGCTACGGCACGGCGCCCGGCGGCTCCGAGGGGCGCGGCACTAGGCGGGAGGTGCGGCCTCTCCCGGCTCCGTCACGACGTGCGGGTCGGCGGCGAGCGCGCGCAGCGCCGTCTTCTCGTTCCGGTCGAGATGGTCCAGCAGCGTCCGGGCGGCGGCTTCGGGGTCACGCCGCCGGAAGGTGTCGACCAGGTTCTCGTGCACGTGCCGTCGGTGCGGACTGGTCTCCGGGTCGGGGTCGATCTTGCCGAACCCGATCCGGATGTAGCGTTCGGCCGCGCGCCACAGTGAGTTGAGGACTCGCATGTCCCACACCGTCGCGGCCGGCGCGAGCAGCGCGGCGTGGAACTCGTGGTGCGCGTCGTACACCGTCTGGATGGTGTGCCGCTCGTCCCCGAAGTCCTCCGCCATGGCCTGCAGCCGGCTCAGCTCCGCGTCCGAGATCAAGGTGCAGGCGCGCGCCGCGAGTTCGGGTTCGAGGCTGCGACGGAGCCGGTAGATGCTCTGCAGATCCTCCAGGTACAACGGGGCGACGCACGCGCTGCGCCCCGGCCGGGTGATCACCAGCCCTTCCGCCTCCAGGTTGCGCAGCGCTTCGCGGACGGGGATGAAGCTGACGTCGAGCATGGTGGCGATCTTCCGCAGGGAGAAGGTCTCACCGGGAGCGAGGTCCCCCGAGACGATCGAGCGCCGCAACTCGGTGGTGACCAGATCCGGGACGGAACGGGCCTCGATCGGCTGGACGGGGGGCTTCATCGATGCTCCTGCTTTCGCGCTCGGACTGTCGCCAAGGGTAGCGCCGACGACGTTCACCGACGGGCAAGGCGGTGATTCCGCGGACGCATGCAATAAGTGATAGCACCTGCGTCGTTCTTGGGCCCGGCTCTTTGCGGATCGGCCGTGGCCGACCCGGGCCGCCGTTCGAGGAAGGGAGCACGTCGGGCGCCGGACGTTCGTGTCCACGCGTCGTCGTCGGCCGTACCGGCCCACCTGCGCCGGGCCCGCTTCCGCTCGCGTGGTCCGCCGCCACCGCCCGCGCGTACGACGTTCTCAAGGCCGAGGAACAATAACGGCAGCGACGCCGTGCTGAAGCACGCGCGGGACGTCCGTGCCAGGAGGGGGCGGACGAGGCGGCCGGCTTCGTCAGCCACGGCGGGTCGGCTCCGGCGCCCGCGCGGTGCGGCAGCTCCATCAGGTGGTGACCACGCTCCACGTGGTTCCCGTGCCGAAGCGGTCACCGTTCCCTTCGCGTGGGAACGGCTCTCCGAGGGGGACGGCTTCGCCGAGACCCCGAACCGGACCGGTCCGCGGTCCTCATGCGGGACGAACCGGCGCGCCTGAGCGGGAGTTCCCGGGTGCGGATCCGTTGATCCGGGGGCGCGTCACGCGATGAGGAGGACGGGACGACTACGACGGGTGCGGGAGCCGGCCGGGCGGAGGCGATTGCCGCCGGGAGCGGTGCGGACCTCGCAGGGGCGACCGGGATCGTTCTCGCGTGACGTCAGGGGAGCGGCCGCGGCCGGCGGGAGCAGACGGCGGCCCCGTACTGTCCGGTCCCTGGACGCCCTGGACGCCGTCTACGAGCACGCCGGCCTCACCCCTGCGTCCCGGCGAGACCACGGGCGTCCTCGCCGGTGGGCCTCGGCGGCTGCCGGCCCGGGGCGCGGCACTCGCCCGGGACCCGGCCCGCGACGGACGCTCGCTCAACCACGGGGAACTCGGGGCGACCGCCCCGGGAGCTCTCCGCCTTCCACGCCGGGGTCCGGAGTGGCGGGAGGCCGGACGGACCGGCGGCGGGCACCCGCCCGCCGCCGGTCCGCGCGCGGCGTCGGTGCGCGCCTCAGGAGGCAGGGGTGAAACCGACGCCGCCCGCCCACACGCGCAGGACGCGGCGCGTCGCGGTGATGTCGGTGAGCGGGTCGCCGTCGATCAGAACCAGGTCGGCGCGGTATCCGGGCAGGACGGCGCCGCGGTCCCGCAGCCCGAAGGACGCGGCCGGCAGACTGGTCGCGGAGCGCAGCGCCTCCCGCGGGGTGAGTCCCGCGTCGACCAGCAACTCCAGTTCGTGGTGCAGGCTGCTGCCGTACGCGGGCTGCACCGGTATCCCCGCAGTGCGGTTGGCGTCGGTTCCCGCCAGGACGGGCACCCCCGCACGGTGCAGCGCGGCGACGCTGCCCTCCGCCGCCGCGTAGTCCATGCCGGGGATGCCTAACCGCGCGAAGCCCTCCATCATCGTCAGGGTCGGTACGCAGACGCGGCCGCCACTGGCGTAGCGGGCCGCGGTCCGGGCGGACAGAGCGCTGTCCAGGGGAACGTGGTGGATCGTGTCGACGCCCGCCGTGAGCGCGCGTTCGACGGTGGCGACGGTCGTCGCATGGGCCATCACGCGCTTGCCGAAGGTGTGCGCGGCCTTCGTGATCGCCGCGATCGTGTCCGGTGCCAGCCCTGGTTCGTCCACGATGATCTTGATGTAGTCCGCGCCCTCGGCGATCCTCGCCCGGACGAACGCCTGGGCCTGTTGGGGCCCCGTCACCACCCCGTCGGCGGGGAAGGCCGGAATCTGGCTCTGGGGACTGCCGGGCGCCACGGCCGGGGTGCACGCGCTGCGGATGTCGGTCAGTCCGGGGCGCCGGCGCAGGGCGTCGACGACGGAAGGCGGGAAGGAGGCCATGTCCAGGCCGGTCGTGACGCCCGCACCGGTCAGCTGCCGCAGGGTGTCCAGGTCCTGGAGGTGCAGGTGGGCGTCGATCAGCCCCGGCAGCAGTACGGCCCCGGCGCAATCGATCTTCTGCGCGCCGAGTGCGGTGATGCCGATCAGCCCCTGGCTGATGACCACGGTGCGCGGAGCCGTCAGCGCGGAGCCGTCGAATACCCGGACATTGGTCAGCGCCACTCGCTCGGCGAGTTCGGTGGTGTGCTCCTGGGCCAGTGCGGTGCCGGGCGTGACGACCGTCTGAAGACCTGCGACGGCGAGGCCGGCTCCTGCGGCCGTCCTGAGGAAGCTGCGTCGGTTCGATTCGGGAATGCACATCGTGGGGTGCCTCTCTTCCATGCGGGTGTCCCTCGCGCGAGTGCGGAAGGCGTGCGCCGGTGGGCGACCGGGTGGGGCCGGGGTGTGGTGCGCGTCAAGGGTTCGGACCGTGTCGCCCTACGTGACACCACCAGTCACTGCCGGCCGACACGGTGTGATCGGGGCGGGGCGGGGCGACGCTGCTCGACCGCCCGCCACCGGCGTACGACCCGCCAGAGGTAGTGGGCGTGCACGTCGATGCGGTTTACGAGGGGTCATGCTCAGGCCGTGCCGAGGTGCGGCGGCGCGAAGCCCCGCACGGTGTCCATCAGGGCGCAGGTGTCGTCGGGCGCCTCGTCGCCGAGCCAGCCGACGACCTGGTCCGGGCGGACCAGCAGCAGGCGGGCGCCCAGCAGCCGGACGTACTCCTCGGGAGCCGCCCGCGACAGGTCCCGCACGGTGAGCGGTACGCCGCGCGCCCGTGCCGCCTCCTCGATGGCCCGTTCCCGCGCACCCGGGCGCAGTACGAGCAGCGTCAGGTCGGCACCGAGCACGTCGTACACCGAACGGCCGTCCCGGAGGAAGCCGTGCGGCAGGCGGGCACCGGTGAGCGCGGCGCGCCCCGGCTCTTCCGGGGCCGGGGGGATGACCGGGGACGTGGTGATGCGCAGGCCGAGGACCAGGTCGAGTGAGTGGAACTCCGCCTTCTTGGTGTCCTGGATGCGCGCGGCCGCCGCCTCGCGCGCCCGGACCCCGGCCGTGTCGGCCGCGTCGAGGTTGTCCGCGAGCAACTCGGTCGACAGCACCCGCATGTTGGCCGTGGCCTCGCGGATGACCTGCTCCTGCACGGGGCGCCGCTCGCTCTCGTAACTGTCCAGGAGGTGGGGGCCGCCCCAGCCGGCCAGCACGGAGGCGAGTTTCCAGCCGAGGTCCACGGCGTCCCCGATCCCCGTGTTGAGGCCGTGGCCACCGAAGGGAGGGTTGAGGTGAGCGGCGTCACCAGCGAGGAACACCCGGCCGTGCCGCATGCGGTCCACCAGCTGCATCCGGGCCGTCCACGGGTCGGTGGACAGCACCTCGGCATTCACCGGACGGCCCGCGACGCCTTCTATCAGGCGACGCGCCTCGCGTTCCCCGCTCTCCCGGTCGACCCCGAAGGCGATCGCCCACCACGTGTCCTTCCGGTCCAGCGGGCCGACGAGCGCCGGGGCGGAGGGATTGATGATCCAGTACTGGACCGCCGGGCCGTGCCGTACGTGCTCCCACAGACCGGGACTCTCGAAGACCATGCCGAAGTTGGGGCGCAGGGCCTGCTCGCCCAGGTAGCGGGAACCGATCTGCTCCCGGACGAGGCTGCGGGGGCCGTCGCAGCCGATCAGGTAGTCGGCGGTGACCACCTCCCGCTCCCCGCCGCCGTGCTCGACGGTGGCGGTCACGAGGTCGCCGTCCTGCCGCACGGCGACGACGCGCGAGCCGAGCAGCAGCTCGCACGCGTCGAGTCCCGACACCGCCTCGCGCAGCACCTCCTCCAGGACGTACTGCGGCGCCTGCTGGCCGGTCTCCGCGAAACGGTCGCCCTCCGGGGTGAGCCCGAGGACACCGGTGAAGCGCGACAGCTCCCGCCCGCTCAGCGACGTGCAGAACACGACGTCCTGCGACCAGGACACCGGAATCGGGGCGCGTTCACGCAGGCGGTCGGCCAGGCCCCAGCGACGGAGATGCTCCATGGTGCGCACGTTGAGCGTCTTGCACCGCGGACGGGCCCGGGAGACGGTCGGCCGCGGCTCCACGACCAGGCAGCCGACACCGCGCAGGCCCAGTTCGACGGCGGCGGAGAGGCCCACCGGGCCGCCCCCGGCGACGAGCACCTGGACATGGCGCGGCAGTCGCCTCCTTTCGGCCGACACCTCGGGGACCTGCCCGGCGCACTCCTCGGGGACACGGACAACGGAATCGGGCTGCTCGCCCATCTGGCCTCCTGGCCGGGTGAGTGCCGGGGGCCGCGTCGCGGCTCCCGGCTGCGTGGTTGACGACTCCCGAGGCCGGAGGCCGCGGGATCAGTGCCGGACCAGGCCGCCGTCGGCCACGACGGTCTGGCCGGTCACGAAGGCGCAGTCCTCACTGGTCAGGAAGGAGGCCAGCCCGACGATGTCGGCCGCCGTGCCGACCCGCTTGATCGCCTGCATCCCGGCGACCGTGCGCAGCATGTCCTCCCCGATGAACCGCTCGCCCCCGGGAGTACGGGAGGCGCTCGGGGAGATCGCGTTGACGGTGATGCCGTACGGCGCCAGATCGCTGGCCAGCGCCCGGGTGAAGCCGACGACGGCCCCCTTGCTGGCCATGTAGTGGACCATGCCGGGGACGGCCAGGCCCAGGGAGTTGGAGGCCAGATTGACGATGCGCCCCCAACCGCGGTCCCGCATCGAGGACATGACCGCCTTCGCCATGAGGAACTGCGAGTCGATGTTGATCTCCTGAGTCCGCTTCCACTGGGCGAAGTCCAGCTCGAAGACGTCCTTGAAGGGGAAGACCCCCGCGTTGTTCACGAGGATGTCGACGCCCCCGCCGAAGTCCAGCAGGCTCGGGGCGAGGGCCTCGACCTGCTCGGGGTCGGAGATGTCGGCCCGCAGCATGAGGGCGCGGCGCCCGGCCTCCTCGACGGCCGCGACGGTGTGCTCGGCCGGCTTCAGGTCGACGGCGATGATGTCGGCGCCCCGCAGGGCGAGTTCACGGCAGATCGCGTGCCCGAAGCCCCCTGCCGCGCCGGTGACCACCGCGATCCGGCCGCTGTGCGTGGACTGCTGTGAGGACAAGAGGTGCTCCTCTTCCTGGTGGTGCGGCTTCTGGTGGTGCGGCTTTCTGGTGGTGCGGTTTGTCGTTCGTGCGGCTTCTCTTCGCGCGGGGGTGCCCGGTGGCGGCGGCCCGATCGGGGCCGCTCGACGGGGTCACCCGCCCGACGGCGCGTAGTCCTGGGTGATCTGCTTGTACTCCAGGAAGTCCTCCACGGAGGCGAGCCCGCCGAGCCGGCCGACCCCGCTGGACTTGAACCCGCCCTCCTCGAACTCGACGGTGAGGTTGGCCCAGCTGTTGACGGAGATGAGGCCCGCGTCGAGCTGCCGCGCCAGGCGCACCGGCCGGTCCGCGTCACGGCTCCAGACACAGGCGCTGAGCCCGTACTCGGTGGCGTTGGCGAGGGCGACCGCCTCCGCCTCGTCCTCGAACACCTGCACCGTCTGCACCGGCCCGAAGGTCTCCTCCTGCACGATCGGGAGCGCGGAGTCGGTCACCGCGAGGAGGGTCGGGTGGTAGAAGGCGCCGCCCGCCAGCTCGGGACGGGTGCTCGGCCCACCGCGCACCAGCGGCTTGGCGCCGGCCGCGATCGCCGCCTCCACCGCCGCGTCGACCCGGGCGACCGAGGCCTTGTCGATCAGCGGCCCGATCTCACTGGCCGGGTCGGAGGCCGGACCGGGACGTACAGCGGCGAGCCGCCCGGCCAGTGCCTCGGTGAACTCGTCGGCTATGGCCCGCTGCACGAGGACACGGCTTCCCGTCATGCAGAACTGCCCGGCGAACACCGTGCACGACTGGACGACCGTGGCCAGCGCCCGGTCGAGGTCCGCGTCGGCGAAGACGAGGTGCGGGGTCTTCCCGCCCAGTTCCAGGCCCACCCGCTTGAAGTGGGCCGCGGCCCCCTGCGCCACGAGCCGGCCGGTCCTCGTGCTGCCGGTGAAGCTGATCACCGGTACCCGCGGCGACTCGACCAGCAGCTGCGCCACCTCGGAGCCGGATTCGATGACGACGTTCACCGCTCCCCTGGGCAGCTCGGGCACCGAGGCCAGGATCTCGCTCATGAGCGCGGCGGTCCGCGCGGCCTGGCCGGGCATCTTCACCACGGCCGTGCACCCCGCCGCCAGGGCCGGGGCCAGCGCACGGACGCACAGGTAGGCGGGGGAGTTCCACGGCACCACGAGACCGGCGACCCCGACCGGCTGCCGGATCGACATGGACTGACGTCCCGGCTGGGTGTCGGTGACCCGGCCGTGCGGATGCAGGGCCAGCCCCGCCGCGAAACGCAGCGCGCGGACGATGAAGTGCGCCTCGAAACCGGCCTCGGGCCCGAGCTTGCCGTTCTCCTGGCACAGGGTGGCCACGACCTCGTCCATGCGCGCGTCGTACGCGTCGGCGAGGTGGCTCAGCGCGGTGGCCCGCAGCATGGGGTCCAGGCGCCAGGCCGGCTCGGCGAAAGCCGCGGCGGCCGCGTCGATCGCGGCCTGTCCGAGCGCGGCATCGGCCTCCGCGTAGGCGCCGATCACCTCGCCGGTCGCCGGATCGACGCTGTCGGACGTACGGGACGAACCGACCCACTCGCCGGCGATCCAGTGCCGTGCGGTGTTTCCTTCGGCCATGTCGGCAACTCCTGTCGAAAGCGCGGAAATGAGGGAGAAGGGGGAGCGGATATGCGGGGCCGCGTCCTACAGGCCGAGCAACTGCTCCGCGTTGAGGTGGGCGATCTTGGCGCGGTCGGCCTCGCTGACCGGAGCGGTGCGCAGGAACTCGGTGGCCGCCGCCATGTCCTCGAAGGGGTAGTCGGTGCCGAAGAGGATGTGCTCGGAGCCGAGCGCCAGCAGCGCGCACAGCAGGGGAGGCGCCGAGCACACTCCGCTGGTCGTGATGTAGAGGTTGTGGCGCAGGTAGTCCGAGGGGTTCTCCCGGGCGAGTTCGACGCCGTGGTGGTTGTGGAAACCCCAGCGCGAGTCCAGCCGCCACAGGACGTAGGGCAGCCCCTCGCCCATGTGGCCGAGCAGCAGCTTCGCCTCGGGGAAGTCGTCGAAGACACCACCGAACACCAGGCGCAGGACGTGCGAGGCGGTCTCCGTCCCCCAGCTCCACATCGGCCCGATGAGTTCGGGGTGCCCCTCCATCACGTGGGGCGTGCCGACCCCGTTGGCCGGGTGCAGGTAGAGGGGCACGCCGAGCCCTTCGGCGCGTTCCCACACCACACGCAGCTCCGGGTCGTCCAGGTAGCGGCCCTGGGTGTGGGCGTTCACCAGGGCTCCGCGCATGCCCAGTTCGGTGACGGCGCGCTCCAGCTCCTTCGCCGCCGCCCGCGGGTCCTGCAGGGGCAGCGCGGCGAAGCCGGCGAACCGGCCGGGGTGGTCGGCGATCACCCCGGCGAGCAGGTCGTTCACCGCCGCGGCCTGCGAGACGGCGGTCGCGGCGTCCGGCTCGGCCTGGATACCGGGGGAGTTGAGGGACAGCACCTGTACGTCCAGTCCCGCCGCGTCCATCTCCGTCAGCCGCTCCCCGGTGAGGTCGAGCAGCCGCCGGGACGCCTCGCGCCACCTCTCCGGCTGAGCGATCGAGGCCGATCCCGCCCCGTAGCCCACCAGCTCCGGTGTGACGAAGTGTTCCTCCAGGCCGATGGTCCGCATCCCGGCGCTCCTGTTCGTTTCACGAATATGCATTGACTTCATGGATGGTCAAACGTAGCTTCCACCGGTGTCAACCCTCTGGAAGCTGTCCGAGAAAACGGAGGTGCCCCGATGGCGGGTGCGGAAGGCGTGGGCCAGGGCCGCCCCGAAGCGAACAGCACGACGGTGGACGTGGCCGTGGTGGGCTACGGACCCGTCGGCATGGTCACGGCCGCCCTGCTCGGGCGGGCCGGCCACCGCGTCGTGGTGCTGGAGCGCTACGCGGGCCTGTACAACCTGCCGCGCGCGGCGAGCTTCGACGACGAGACGATGCGTACGCTGGCCCGGCTCGGCGTGGCCGGGGAACTGCTGCCGAAGGTGCGCGTGCAGCCCACGTACGAATGGCGCAACGGCACCGGCGACCTGCTGATGGAACAGCGCTTCGAGGACCTGGGACGCAGCGGCTGGGCCGAGTGGTACATGATGTACCAGCCGGATCTGGAAGAGGCGCTGGACCGGGTCTGCCGCTCCCTTCCGCAGGTGGAGGTGCGCCACTCCAGCCCCGTGGTCGCGGTGGAGCAGACCGGGACGGGCGTCGGCCTCACCGTGGACGGACCCGACGGGCGGCAGAACGTCACCGCGCGCTGGGTCGTGGCCTGCGACGGCGGCAACAGCTTCGTGCGCTCGGCGCTCGGCGTCGGCCTGGAGGACTACGGCTTCTCCGAACCGTGGATGGTGTGCGACTTCCGCTTCCGCCGCCCCTCGGACGTCCCCCGGGCCCTGCAACTCGGTGATCCGCAGGGCCCCACCTCGATCATCTCCCTCGGGCCCGGGCACCACCGCTTCAGCTTCATGCTCGACTCGGTCGAGGACTTCGCGACCGAGCGCGCTCCGGAGCGGGTGTGGAAGCGCGTCGCCCCCCGGCTCGACCCCGCGGACGCGGACCTGATCAGGGTCGCGACGTACACCTTCCGCTCGCTCGTGGCCGAGGACTGGCGGCGCGGCCGCGTGCTGCTCGCCGGGGACGCCGCGCACCAGATGCCGCCCTTCCTCGGACAGGGCATGTGCTCCGGCTTCCGCGACGCGCAGAACCTCGCGTTCAAACTGGACCTCGTGCTGCGCGGGGCCGCACCGGACGGGCTCCTCGACACCTACCAGACGGAGCGTGAGCCGCATGTGCGCGCGGTGATCGAGAAGGGCATCGAGCTGGGCCACCTGCAGACGCTCAGGGACCCCGAGCGCGCCGCCGAGCGCGACCGGACGATGCTCGCCCGGCGGGCGAGCGCGCAGGAGCCCGAGCGGATGCGCTTCCCGAGCCTGCGAGCGGGCATGCTGGCGCGGCAACCGCACCCGGCGCGCGGGCAGTTGTCCGTGCAGGGTGTGGTGGACGACGGAGCACGCCGCGACCGTCTGGACCAGGTGGTGGGCGGCGGCTTCCACCTGCTCGCCGAGCGCAGGTCGCTGGACGCGCTGGAGGGCGCCGGACTGCTCGACCACCTCGCCCGCGCCGGGGTCCGGGTCGTCGTCCCCGGCGAACGGGCCGCCGCGCACCCCGGCGCGACCCTCGTGCGGGACGCCGACGGCACCTACCGCGACTGGTTCGCCGAACTGAACTGCTCGGCCGTCGTGGTGCGCCCCGACTTCCACGTGTTCGGCGCCGCCGGTGACCCCGGCGCGGCAGTTCCGCTCGCCGAGGAACTGCTGCGGACGCTCGGCGCGGACTTCGCGCCAACGGCCGGTGGGACCGACGCCTGAACCACCCGACGTCTGAACCACCCGCCGCCGAGTTCCCGAACGGCCCCCGCCCCCTTTGCCGACGAGTCACTATGATCGCCCCCGTGACCCCACAGCCCCCCTCCGCACCGGAGAACAACGAAGCGCCGCCCGCACGGCAGGGCATCCAGTCCGTCGAACTGGCGATGACGGTGCTGGTGGCCCTGGAGGAGGCGCGGGGCCCGATGAGCCTGACGCAGATCGCCGCGGCCAGCGGGATGCAGCCGAGCAAGGCCCACCGCTACCTCGTCAGCCTCGCCCGGGTCGGCCTCGTCGCCCGCTCGCCCAGCTCGGGGCGGTACGACATGGGGCCGGCCATGCGGCGGCTCGGGGTCGAGTCGCTGCGCAGGATGGACGAGGTCGCGCTGGTGAGCGAGCACCTGCCCGTACTGCGCGACCGCACCTCGCACGCGGTCAACCTCGCGGTGTGGGGGGACCACGGGCCCGTCGTCGTCCGCTGGGAGTACGGGGCCCACACCCTGCCCATCACGGTGCGGGTCGGAGCCACCATGCCCCTGCTCAACAGCGCGATGGGGCGCGCGTTCCTGGCCCATCTGCCGGATCAGCTCACCGAGCCGGTCCTGCGCGTCCAGCTCGAAGTCGACCGCCTGGACGCGGCCACCCGCGAACGCGTCGGGAAGATCCGGGCCGGCGTCCTGCGCGACGGAGTGGCCGGCACCGTCGGCGGGGTCATCCCCGGCGTCACCTCGCTGGCCGCCCCGGTGTTCACCGCCGGGCAGTCGCTGCCCCTGGTCGTCACCCTCGTCATGCCGACGCGTGGCACCACCGAGGAGGAACTGGCCGGTCTCTCGCGGGAACTGCTGCGGTCGGCACAGGTCATGTCCGAGGAACTGGGCCGCGCGACCGGCCCGGACGAGGCGTAGCGGAGCGGCGCGGCAGCCGGTCCGGAGCCGAACGCCCGTACGCCGCCGGTCAGTCGGGGGCCCCGCCGCCCCCTTCGCGAGCGGGGCTGCGGCCTGCGGGGCCGGCGTCGGGCCCGCCCGCCGCCGCCTCCCCGCCCCTGCCCAGGGGGCCGCTCGCCGCGACCCCTCCCTCCCGCTCCAGGCGGCGCATCAGCCACCGGGAGCGGAGGGTGACCAGTGGCGGCAGCCAGGTCCGCACGAGCCGGACCCCGCGCACCCACTGCTGGGCGTCGACCGTGGCGGCACGGCGTTCGATCCCGCGCACCAGTCGCTCCGCGACCAGCGGGGCCGGGTAGGTCCGCGAGGCGGGCCACGGCAGCGCGGAGCGCAGCGCACGCAGCGCACGGGTGGTGTCGCCCGCCCGGATCATCTCCGTGTCCGCCCAGCTCAGATAGGCCACCCCCACCCCCACACCCCGGTGCGCCACCTCGGTACGCAACACCTGCGCGAACGTCTCGGCCCCCGCCTTCGAGGTGCAGTAGGCGCTCATGAGGGGGGCCGGAGCGAGCGCCGCGAGGGAGGACACCTGGAGGTAGTAGCCCCCGGTGCGCAGCAGATCGGGCAGGAAGACCCGTGCCGTCACCGCGCTGCCCACCACGTTCACCTCGACGACCCTTCGCCACTCGCCCGGATCGGAGCCCATGAACGGGCCGGTCTCCGCGATGCCCGCGTTGCCGACCACCACCGAGGGAGAGCCGAAGCGGGACCGTACGAGCGCCGCCGTCCGCGCCATCGCCTCGGCGTCACTGACGTCCACCGCCCACCAGTGCGCGGACCCCTCGGGCAACGTGGCAGCCGTCCTCGCCAGCTCCCCGGCCTCCAGCCCCAGCAGCGCCACCCGGGCGCCGCGCCGCACCAGCGCCCCCGCCATCTCGGCACCCAGGCCACGAGCGGCCCCGGTCACCACCGCCGTACGGCCGTCCAGCGGACTCGCAACAGACATGGCACCTCCACACGACGCGACGGGCCGGCCCCGGCCGTTCCCAGGATGCCCGCGGCCAGGGCAGACGGCCTCGCGGGGACGGCCGCCGGCACCGGGACGGCCGCCGTCCCCGCGCGGGAGCGGGCCCCCGGGCCTAGCGTGGGAACGCGCGGCGAGGACAAAGCGGCAATCGGACGGTGGAGGAACCCCATGGCCGTACGGCACCGGTTGATCAGGAAGCCTCCCGAGGACGTCTGGGCGGTCCTGTCCGACGTGGAACGGTACGGGGACTGGGTGGTCGGAACCGCCCAGGTCGAGCCCGACGAGGGGCGCTGGCCCGAGCTGGACGCGGAAGTGCGCTACGAGATCAGGATCGGGCCGCTCACGCTGCACAACCAGACCGTCGTACGCCGTAGCGAGCCGCCCCGCGTCCTCGAACTGGAGGCGAAGAGCGGGCCCCTGGGGACGGCGAGAATCGCGCTGGAACTGCGGCCCTGGGGCGAGGACACGCTGGTCGTCCTCGACGAGCACCCGCTCCGCGGGGCCGGCGGCGTCCTGCACAACGGTGTCCTGGAGGCCGCGCAGCAGGTGCGGCACCGCGCGATGCTGCGCCGCCTCGCCCGGCTGTGCGAACAGGACGAGGCCCCGGCCCGCACCACTCCGGGACGACCGCGCCCTCGCCCCGGGCACACCTGACCGTACCGAGACGCGGGAGCGGGACGCGCGCCGTCCGGTCACGGTCGATCCGGGCGCTCCGGGACCCGGGACGCGGGCCGCGCCACCCACCGAGCCGGGAGTGATCCATGCCGGACGCGATTGTGATCGGGGCGGGCCCCAACGGGCTGGTGGCCGCGAACCTCCTGGCCGACGCCGGCTGGTCGGTGGAGGTCCTGGAGGCCCAGGACCAGCCCGGGGGAGCGGTCCGGCACGACCGGGGCGTCGACCCCGAGTTCGTCAGCGACCTCTTCAGCACCTTCTACCCCCTCGCGGCGGCCTCCCCGGTCCTGGCCGGCCTGCACCTGGAGCGGGAGGGGCTGCGCTGGAGCCACGCCCCGAAGGTACTCGCCCATCCGCTGCGGGACGGGCGCTGCGCGGTCCTCAGCCGCGACCCGCAGGAGACGGCCGCGAACCTCGACACCTTCGCCCCCGGGGACGGGGCCGCGTGGGAGGAGCTGCGCACGGTGTGGGAGACGCTGCGGCCCGGCATCGTCGACGCCCTGTTCACCCCGTTTCCGCCGGTCCGCGCCGTGGCCCGGCTGGCCCTGCGGCTGCGCGCGGCGGGCGGGCTGCGCCTGGCCAGGACGATGGTGCTGCCGGTCCGGCGGCTGGGCGAGGAGGAGTTCCGCGGCGAGGGCGGCAGACTGCTGCTCGCGGGCAACGCCCTGCACGCGGACCTCGCGCCGGAGGCGGCGGGCAGCGGCGGCTTCGGCTGGCTCATGTCCATGCTCGGCCAGACCTACGGATTCCCCGTCCCCGCCGGCGGCTCCGGGGCGCTCACCGCCGCTCTCGTCCGCCGGCTGGCGCGGCGCGGCGGAACGGTGCGCTGCGGGGAACGGGTCACCGAGGTCCTCGTCCGGGGCGGCCGGGCCGTCGGCGTCCGTACCGCGGGCGGCGAGGAGGTGCCGGCCCGCAGGGCGGTACTGGCCGACGTGTCCGCGAGCGACCTCTACGGCTCCCTCGTGGCCGAGCACCACCTCCCCGGACGGCTGCTCGCCGATCTGAAGCGCTTCCAGTGGGACTTCGCCACCTTCAAGGTCGACTGGGCTCTGAACGGTCCCGTCCCCTGGTCCTGCCCGGAAGCCGCGCGGGCGGGAACCGTCCACCTCGCCGAGGGCGTCGACGGCCTCACCCGCTTCGCCGCGCAGATCGCCATGGGCCGTGTCCCCGACGAGCCCTTCGCCCTCTTCGGCCAGATGACCACCACCGACCCCGGCCGCTCACCCCTGGGCACCGAATCGGCCTGGGCCTACACGCACGTACCGCACCGGGTGCGGGGCGACGCGGGAGACGAAGGGCTGACCGGCAGCTGGGACGCCCGGGAGCAGCAGGTGATGGCGGACCGTGTGGAGGCGCAGGTCGAGCGGTACGCCCCCGGCTTCCGCGCCCTGGTCAGAGCCCGCCGGATCCTGGCCCCGCCGACGCTGGAGAACCTGGACGCCAACCTCCGCGGCGGCGCCATCAACGGTGGCACGGCGGCCATGCACCAGCAGCTCTTCTTCCGCCCCACCCCCGGCACCGGCCGCCCCGAGACCCCCGTCCCCGGGCTCTACCTCGCCTCCGCCTCCGCCCATCCGGGCGGCGGGGTGCACGGCGCCCCCGGAGCCAACGCCGCGCGCTGTGCCCTGCGCGACCGGCGCTCCGGCGCACTGTCCCACCTCCAGGACCGCCTGACCCACCGCGACCGCAGGGGACAACGCTGAACGACCTGAGCGGACAGCCCCCGGCCGTTCACTCAGTCCCGCGTGACGAGCCGGCCCAGCGCGAGGGAGGCGAGGGGCCGGTACGCGGCGATCACGGGGAGCGGGCCGTGCAGGGTGAGGCGGGTGCGGGTGCCGCCCCGGCCGTCGGGGGCGACCTCGTGGCGCATGAACAGCGGCAGTGGTCCCAGGCGGGCCCGCCACGTCCACACGCCGTGCGCCTCGTCGACCTCGTCCACCTCGAACCGCACCCGCACCCGGCACCAGGACCAGACCCGGCCGTGCGCTCCCGGAGCGATCCGGTCCGCGTCGGTCTCCACCCGGGTGATGTGCGGCGCCCACCCGGACCACTGGTCCGGGCGGGCGTACCGCTCCCACGCGCGCCCGGGCGGAACGGGGCCCGAACGGCTCACCGTCAAGGACGCCACGGACGCTCCGGCCCCTTCCGCCCCGACACCCTCATGTGCGCTTGCCCTTCTTGCGCAGCGACTCCGGCCGGTGCACCGCCTTGCCGCCGGACTTCTCGCTGCGCACCTCGTACTGCGGGTCCTCCTCGGAGGCCTTCACGTGCCGGCCGGCCGCCTCCGTCGAGCGGGTGATCTTCTTCTCGACCGTGCCCTCGGCGGTGCCGCCGTGCGACTTCCACTCGACGTGCTCACCCTTGCGCGGGGCCCGGACCTCTTTTTTCTTCGCCATGGACCGAGCACACCACGAGAGCCGGTGCGCGGCACTCCGGCGGCCGGGCCCGGTGCTGTTGTTACGCCCGCTTAATGTCCCGGCTCTCGCGCGAAACACGGCGGCGGCAGAGTGTCCGCATCGCGCATGGTTCACATGCCAGCCCACGGAGCGCGGGGCCCGCAACGGGCCCTCGGCGACCGTGCCCGCGGAGCTCCACGCCTCCGCGGTGGGGACTGCAGGGGCGGTGACTGCGTCCTGACCCGATACCCCATGGAACCGGGAGCAGCTGCCGCGATGACCGACACGACGTACACCCTCGCCGAACTCGACAGGGAAACCCGTATGGGCGGGGCCGGTACGGAGACCACCGACCGCGAGATCCGACGCGTCGACCTCTCCGACTTCGAGAACCGCAAGGCCGAGATCACCGAGGAGCTGTGGGCGGCCGCCACCGACATCGGCTTCTTCCAGCTCGTCCACCACGGCATCGAACAGAGCGTGGTGGACCGGGCGTTCGCCGATGCCGAGGCATTCTTCGCCCTGCCCCACGAGACCAAGGCGCAACACCCCCTGAAGAAAGGGCTGAACGCAGGCTGGGAGTCGATGACCCAGGTCAGGCCGTCCGTCGGGACACCCGATCAGAAAGAGTCGTACCAGGTGACCCGGCCGCACATGGACGGGTTGTGGCCCGAAGAGGAACTGTCCGGCTTCCGCGACCGGACCCTTGCCTTCGAGGCGGAGTGCCGGACGGTCGCCCTGCGGGTGCTGTCCTGCTTCGCCGACCGGCTCGGCCTCGACAGCGGCTTCTTCGACCGCGCCCACGACCCGGCGAGCGAGGCCTACCAGTCCACCCTGCGCATGCTGCACTACTTCGCGACCCCCGGGGACGCCGAAGTGAGCACCGACGTCTGGCGGGCCGGTGCCCACACCGACTTCGACTGCCTCACACTCCTGTTCCAACGGGACGGGCAGGGCGGCCTGCAAGTGTGCCCCGGCAAGGAGGCGGAGACCGGCGAGTGGACCCCCGTCGTGCCCTCGTCCGAGGTGATCACCTGCAACATCGGGGACATGCTCATGCGCTGGAGCGGCGACCGGCTGCCCTCCAACTTCCACCGCGTGAAGTCGCCCGGCCCGGACGAGGACCGAGGCGCCCGCTACAGCATCGCCTTCTTCGCCCAGGCAGACCGTGACGTGGTCATCGCGGACCCGGACGGCCGCTACCGGCCGATCACCGCGCACGACTACATCCAGCAGCGCATCGCCGCCAACTTCGCGCGATAGGAGGGCCACCGTGAGGAAGTCGGTGAACATGCGGGCCCCGTCCGGGCGGCTCGCGGTGCTGGGAGTCCAGCACGTGCTGGTGATGTACACGGGATGCGTCACCGTGCCACTGGTGTTCGGAGCGGCCGCGGGACTCGACGAGTCGGCCGTCGCTCTGCTCATCAACGCCGACCTGCTGGTCGCCGGCCTCGTCACGATCGTGCAGGGCGCGGGCGTCGGGCGGTTGCTCGGCGTCCGCATGCCCGTCATGGCCGGAGCGGCGTTCACGGCCGTCACCCCGATGATCCTCATCGCCGGGGAGTACGGGATCCAGGCGGTGTACGGCTCCATGCTCGCCGCGGGGGTCTTCGGCATCCTCGTCGCCCGGCCGTTCGCCAGATCGGTGCGTTTCTTCCCACCCCTGGTCAGCGGCATCGTGATCACCGTGGTCGGCCTCTCGCTGATCGGGGTCGGTGTCGGTCTCGTCGTCGGCGACGACCCGCGGGCGTCCGACTACGCGGCGCCGTCCCGGCTGGCGGTCGCCGCGTTCGTCGTCCTCGTGATCCTCCTGGTGGCACGGTTCGGACGTGGGTTCCTCGCCCAGACCGGGGTCCTGCTGGGACTCCTCGCGGGCACCGCCGTGGCCGTACCGCTGGGGTGGGTGGACTTCGCGGGCATCGGCGCGGCGGACTGGATCGGGATGAGCGCACCGTTCCACTTCGGTGCGCCCCGGTTCCCGCCGGTAGCCGTCGTCTCCATGTGCGTCGTGATGCTGGTGCTCTTCGCCGAGTCCACCGCCGACCTCATTGCGGTGGCCGAACTCACCGGCCGGGAACTGACGGACAAGGACCTGGCGCGTGGACTGGCCGCGGACGGCCTCTCGGGGGTGCTGGGC
Source organism: Streptomyces sp. NPDC049954 (assembly GCF_040656295.1). Taxonomy (NCBI): domain Bacteria; kingdom Bacillati; phylum Actinomycetota; class Actinomycetes; order Kitasatosporales; family Streptomycetaceae; genus Streptomyces; species Streptomyces sp. NPDC049954. The sequence goes on along the minus strand of NZ_JBFALS010000008.1, from coordinate 179,860 downwards.
GGGGTGATGAACGCCTTCGTCGACACCGTCTTCGCCCAGAACGTGGGTCTGGTGTCCATGACCGGCGTGCGCAGCCGTCATGTGGCGACCGTCGCCGGCACCATCCTGGTCGCGCTCGGGGCGGTGCCCAAGATGGGGGCGCTGGTCGCGGGGCTGCCCGGACCGGTGGTGGGCGCGACCGGTCTGGTGATGTTCGCGACCGTGGCGGCCGTGGGCATCGGCACCCTGCGCAAGGTGGAGTTCGAGGGTACGGACAACCTGCTGATCGTCGCGGTGGCGATCGGCGCCGGCCTGGCACCCGAGGTGGCCCCCGGCATCTACTCGAGGCTGCCCGACGGCGTCGAGATCGCCCTCGGCTCCCCGGTCACGAGCGCGACCCTGGTCGCCTTCAGCCTCAACTGGGCGTTCAACCGGCCCCGGCGCAAAGGCATCAAGCGCGTCGGTGACCCGGTCGCGTTCGCCGTGGCGGAGCATCCCGTCGAGGGCGAACGCACAGCCCTCACCCCGTGACGCCGCCCGCAGGGGCGGCGTCGCGAAAGCCGCCCCGGCCCCGCTCGACGGGCCCCGCTCGGCACGGCGAGCGGGGCCGGGGCGGGAGGCAGGACAGGCGGGGCCCCGGAGAGCCGGGTTCCCGCCGGCGCTCCACGAGCACTCCGTCGCTACCGGCCGGCGGGATTCTCCAGTGCGGCCATGAGTTCCTTCGCGTGCGGTGGTTGTGCGCCGGGACGGGTCGTGGCGAGCGCGCCCGCGACCACCGAGCGTACGAGTAGTTCGCGCAGTGCCTGCGGTGTGTCCGGTAGTCGCACGGACACGCCGACGCCCGGTTCCGCCACGAGGAGGCCGTCGAGCAGGGCCGACTGGAAGGCGTCGCCCGCCCCTATGGTGTCCACGACCTGTACCGGTGGAGCGGCCACCGACACCTCGGTGCCCTCGGCTCCGGTGTAGGCGCTGGCGCCCTTGGCTCCCCGGGTCAGAACGACCAGCCGGGGACCGAGAGCGAGCAGGGCGCGGGCGGAGCGGCCCGGGTCGCGGTCGGGCCAGAGCCAGCGCAGGTCCTCGTCGCTGGCCTTGACGACGTCGGTGACGGTGGCCAGCCGTTCGACGGCGGCCCGGTAGAGGGCGCGGTCCGGCTGGACGGCGGGGCGGACGTTGAGGTCCGCTGAGACGGCACAACCCGGGCGGCCGTGCAGGCGCTCGCACACCTCCAGCACGCTGTCGGCGCCCGGTGCGAGGACGGCGGCCAGCGAACCGGTGTGGACGAGCGCGGCGCCGTCGGCCGTCGGCAGATCGACGGGGTCCCAGTGGGGCACGAAATCGTAGGTGGCGGAGCCGCTTACCGCGTCGACGTACGCGAGCGCCACCGTTGTCCGTGCCGAGGCGCTGGGTGCCCGGACGACGTCGAGTCCGGTGCCGCTGAGCCAGCGCGCGACCAGTTCGCCCGGCGGATCGTCGCCCCAGCAGGTCACGAGGATCACGGGACGGCCGAGGCGGCGCAGCCCCGTGGCCACGTTGGCGGGGCTGCCGCCGGGAACCGGCCGGACCTGGTCGGCACCGGGGTGCCATACGAGGTCGACGAGGCTTTCGCCGATCACGACAACGCGGGAAGCGGTGTTCATACGGGGGTCCTCCTGATGAGCGGGGCTTTGGGGGAGCGGCGCTCACGCAGGCAGCCGAGGCGCCAGGCGCTCAGTTCGACACGTGCGGCGCCGGCGGCGGATCGGGCCTGGAGCCGCCAGGGGGCGGGGCCCGTGGGGTAGAAGCGGAGGGTGAGGGTCCGCCCGTCGTCGAGGAAGATCTCCGCGACGGAGTGGTCCACGAGCACGCGCACTCCCACACTCCCCCCAGGCCCTGCCGCCTCGGGGACCCGCCAGGAGCCGCCCAGCGCCCGGGGGTCCAGAGAGGCACGGCTTCGGTCGGCGACGAGATCGCCCGTGTCCGGATCGAGGGCGATGTCCAGGTACTCCGAGCCGTCCTCGGTGGTGATCAGGCGGATTCCCGCCGCCGCTCCCGCCGCCGTGCGATGCAGCCGGGCCGTCAGATCGAAGGCGCGCCCGGTACGTGCCAGGTCGCGCGGTTCGCCGGACGTCACGGTGGTCCGCACGTCCAGGATCTTCTCCTCGCGCAGGAGCTCCGTCTCGCGCGCGGGCCGCTGGGTCAGCTGTCCGTCCGGGCCGAGGCCGATCTCGCGGGGCACCGTCAGCATCCCGGCCCAGCCCACCTCCTCGGCCCAGGCGCTGTACGCACCGACCCGCTCCGCGTCCCGTGCCTCCCAGATCCAGGCCCACAGCAGCCACCGGGTGCGCGAGGGTCCCTCGGGGACCGCCATGACGGCGGGGGCGTAGAAGTCCGGGCCGTGGTCGAGAGGCTGAGGTGCTCCGGCCAGGAAGGAGGTCCCCTCGTCCTGCCCGGTGTACACGGCGGTGCGCGCCGCGCCCTCTTCCGGGTTCCAGGCGCTGAGGAGCAGGGCCCCGCGCCGCCCGTCGAGTGGCGCGTACTGGACGCACTCCCAGCCACCTTCCGTGGTCCCACCGCCGGTCAGGGGCTCGGGCGGCCGGGCGAGGAAGGCGCCGGTGTACTCCCAGCGTTCCAGGTCCTCGGAGACGTAGTGCTGTGCGGCGGCCCGGCCGTCCCGCAGCGCCGAGCCGACGAGCATCCGCCAGCGATCTCCGTCCCGCCACACGTACGGGTCCCGGAACATGGTCGTGCCGGAAGGCGCCACCGGGATCAGCGGACGGGCCTGTTTGCGGAAGGTACGGCCGCCGTCGTGGGAGTGCGCGCTCATGACGGGCTGCCACCAGCGGTCCGCACGTCTGGCGGAATAGAAGGCGACGAGGCCCTCACCGGCTTCGACGGCGTTGCCCGACCACACCCCGTCCGCGTCGTCGCCGTCCGGTGCGGGCCCGAGCGCGACGGGCAGCGGCTCCCAGTGCAGCAGGTCGGGGCTGCGGTAGTGGCCCCAGTGCATGTGGGCGTGCTCGGTGCCGTACGGGTTGTACTGGAAGTACACGTGGTAGTGGCCGTCGTGGTGGACGAGTCCGTTGGGGTCGTTGACCCAGTGGTGCGACGGCCGCAGGTGCGCCTGCGGGAAGTGGATGTCCGGGGACCGGCCGGTGGTGGTGTTCTCGTGGGTCACGTGCTTCAGCCGATCTCGCGCACGGTGATGTCCGAGAAGGTGGCACTGCCGCCGTCGGCGTACACGGACAGGCCGGTGTCCCCCGACGTGAAGTAGACCTGGTGGGAGAGGACGGTGTGGCCGGCGTTGACGAACACTTCGACGCTCTGCCGGTCGACGAGGACGCGCAGACGCACGGAGCGGGCGTCGGCGTCCAGGGGAGCCTCGCTCTGGCCATGGGCGCCGAAGGAGTAGTCGGACCGGTCGGAGGGCCGCCGGTCCACGTAGACCTTGCCCTGGTACACGCCGATGTTGGTGTGCCTGGAGCCGTCCGCCGAACGGCCGACACAGATCCCGACGTTCTGGGCCTGGTCCCAGCCGATGTCGAGTTCGAGATCGTAGGAGCTTCCCCGATACGGCAGTTCGGCGGCGGTGTCGGTGGTGACGTCGTCGATCCGGACGGTGCGGGTGACGCGGTCCCGCAGGGCGGGCACCGGTTGGGAGAGCAGGGTGTACCAGCCCTCCGGCTGCCGGGCCAGGCGCAGTTCGCGGACCACTGACATCTGCCCGTTGTATCCGTCACTGGCGTCGGTGGGCACGTCGCGTGCGGCGTACTGCCAGTTGTTCATCCAGGCCAGTGCGTAGCGGCTGGTGTCCGGAGACACCTCGTTCGGCCAGGAGACGGCGGCGTACCAGTCCCAGCCCCGGTCGAGCCACTGCGGGTCCTGGTTGTCGGAGGTCCAGGACGTGCCGTCCCAGGAGCCGGTCCAGTACGCGTAGGTGTCGGGCAGTCCGCTGTAGTCGCCCTGGGTGCTGGCACCCAGCACCCAGTGCCGGCTGCCGTCGTCCGCGGTCATCTCGAAGAGGTCGGGGCACTCGAAGCCGCCGATATTGGGGGTGGTGTAGGTGAAGACCGAGGTGTGCGTCCAGTGGATCAGGTCGGGTGAGGTGTAGAACCACATGGCCTGTTGGCGGCCGATCACGGCGATCCACGCGCCGCGTGCCGAGTCCCAGTGGATCTTCGGGTCGCGGAACCAGTCGTTGTGGTCGGGGTTGTCGATGACGGCGGGGCCGTAGGCGGTGAAGCTGTAGCCGTCGTCGGTCGAGTAGTAGAGGTACTGACCCTGTTCGTAGCGGTCCCCGTCGGTGGGCCTGGTGGCCAGCACGACCAGGGCGTTCTCGCCGAAGCCGGCGGTGTTGCCGGTGTCGACCACGCCCGATCCGGTCCAGACGGGGATGTCCTCGCTCAGCGGGATCGCCGTGCCCCGGTCGGTGAAGGCGACGTTGTCGGCCGTCGTCGCGTGCTGCCACCAGCCGGGTGCGTTGTTCTTGTCGCTGTGCAGGTAGTACAGGTGGTAGGCGCCACCGGCGTACACCGGCCGCTGGGGGTCGCTGAGCCACCCGGAGGGCGGCGTCAGGTGGTAGACGGCGCGCAGCGAGTCCGCCGCCGCGGCCGAGGAGAGCGGTATGCGCGTGGTGGCCGCCGCGAGGGCGGCCACACCCACGGAGCGGAGCACGGCGCGTCGGGTGAGGCGGGGCATGGTGCGGCTCCTTCTGGTGAGACGGACATGGCAGGCCGGGGCCTGGCACACGGGGTGCTCAGGCGCCGGCCGCGGTGGAGACTGAACGGCGCGGGACAGGGGGGCAGTTGACGCCCGTCGGGCCGTCGTTCTGAGGCTGGTCGAGGCCCAGCAGGACGCGGACGCCGCGTCGGCCGAGTTCGTCGTGGGGAAGGGCGACGGTGGACAGCGCAGGGCGCAGGTGCGCCGCGATGACCTCCTGGTTGTCGAAGCCGACGACGGAGAGATCCTCGGGAACGCGCAGTCCCCGCTCGCGCAGCCCGTCGTACAGGCCCATGGCGACCCGGTCGTTGTGACAGAAGACGCCGGTGGCTCGCTGGGCGAGTACCTCCTCGACGGCGCTGTGTCCGCCCTCCTGATCGGGCTGGACATCGACGACGAGCGCGGGGTCGAAGGGCAGGCCGGCCGCGCTGAGGGCCTCGCGGTATCCCCGCAGCCGTCCCTCGCGTGCGGGAGAGGGGGTGCGGGTGTTGAGGAAGGCGATCCGCCGGTGGCCCTCGGCGAGCAGCATCCCGGTGGCGTCCTGGCCGCCGGCTCTCTCGTCGGGGACGACAGCCGGTACGGAGTGACCGGGCGTGTAGCAGTTGACGAGTACGGTGTTCGCCTCGGCGAGGCCGCCGGGCAGGTCGACCGCGCGGTGGTACCACGTCGAGTAGAGGATGCCGCGCACCTTGTGCTCCAGCATCATCGAGATCGCGCTCGCCTCGGCGGCCGCGTTCCCCTCGGTGTTGGCGATGAGCAGGACGTAGCCGTGCTTCCATGCCTCTTCCTGGGCACCGTGGATGATCTGCCCGGCGAACGGCGTGGTCGCGATGGCGTCCGCGACCAGGCCCAGGAAGCGTGAGCCGCCCTTCACCAGGTTCTTCGCCATGGCGTTCGGGCGGTACCCGAGCGTCTCGATCGCCCGGCGCACCCGTTCCCTCGCGTCCTTGCCGATGCGGGCGCCCGTGTTGTTGACGACATGCGAGACGGTCGACACCGACACGCCGGCGGCCTCGGCCACGTCCCGCATGGTGACGGCACGGTGACTGTCGTCTTGTCTCTTCATCCCTTGGTCGCTCCGCTCTCAAGCCCGTAGATCATCGCCTTGTTGAGTACGAGGAAGACCAGCAGCAGCGGCGTCACGGTCACGCACACACCGGCGAAGGTCGCGGTCCAGTCGGTCTTTCCCATCGCTCCGATGTAATTCTGCAGGCCCACTGGAATGGTCTTGAGGCTGTCGGACAGCACGAAGGTGTTGGCGAAGACGAAGTCGTTCCAGATGAAGATGCTGTTGACCATCACCACGGTGACGATCGTGTTGACCGACAGCGGCAGCGTGATGCGGGCGAAGATGCGGTACGGGCCGGCGCCGTCGAGGGAGGCCGCCTCGTAGGTCTCGCGCGGGACGTACCCGAAGAAGGAGGAGAAGAGGTAGAGCGACATCGGCAGGCCGAAGCCGGCGAGGGGGACCATCATCGACGGATAGGTGTCCAGGAGGCCCACCTTCGTGTAGTCGATGAACAGCGGCACGAGGGCGATCTGCACCGGGACGACGATGCCCAGCAGGAACAGGCCGCGCACCACGTTGCTGAAGCGGAAGCCGAGTACCTGGATCGCGTAGGCGCCCGTCAGCCCGCACACCACGATCAGTGCGTCCGCGCCGAGCGTGACGATCAGACTGTTGAGGATGTACCGCCCGAGGTCGGCGTGGTCGAAGGCCCGGGCGAAGTTGTCGAGTGTGAAGGAGCCCGGCAGCCCGAAGGGGCTTGAGGAGGCGAAGTCCTTCTCGGTGCGGACGCTGCTGAGGAACAGCCACAACAGTGGGTAGACCTGGACGACGGCCAGCAGGGCGACGAGTACCCGGGACAGGACCCGGTACACAGAGGGCCTGCGTCGCGTGGGAGCGGCCGGGACCTTGCTGAGGGGGCGGGCGGCGGGGCGGGCAGAGGCGAGCAGGGACATCAGACGGCCTTCCGCCGGAGGAGGAACAGGATCAGGCCGACAGCAACCAGGCTCTCCACCACGATGAACACCGCCATGGCGCTCGCGTAGCCGTAATCCGTGCTCAGGAACGCGGTCTTGTACATGTAGGTGGTGACCAGCTCGGAGGACTGGCCGGGGCCGCCGTTGGTCAGCAGATAGGGGATGTCGAACCCGCGCATCGCGTAGGTGACCGCCATGATGGACGTCGTCGTCCACACCGGCCGGATGTACGGGAAGCGGATCCGGGTGAAGACCTGCCACGGGCTGGCGCCGTCGAGGCGTGCGGCCTCCTCCAGTTCCTTGGGCACGGCCAGCAGCGCCGCGTAGATGATCACCGTGTACAGGCCGACGAACCGCCAGCCCTCGGGCGCCGAGACCGCCGCGAGGACGGTGTGCACGTCGGAGAGCCAGGGTCGCTCCAGGCCGTCGAGACCGGCCAGGTCCAGAAGCCCGTTGAGCGGCCCGACCGGGTCCAGCGAGTAGATCCGCTGGAAGAGCAGAGCGATCGCCACTGTCGAGATCACCGCGGGCAGCAGGTACAACACCTTGACCAGCTCACGGCCCCGGGTCAGCGAGATCAGCAGGCCGGCGACGAGGAGACCGCCGCCGAGCTGCAGCACCAGGCACACGGCGAGATAGACGAGCTGGTTGCCGACGGCGGTCCAGAAGTCCGCCTCCGCGAGCATGTACGTGTAGTTCGACAGCCCGGCGAACCGCATGTCGCTGATGCCGTCCCAGGTGAAGAAGCTGAGCACCAGAGACTGCACGATCGGCAGCAGCACCGCGGCCGAGAACAGCAGGAGCGGTGGGGCCAGGAACACCACGACCGACAGTCTGGAACGGGAGGGAAGCATCGTGGCCCTTCCGCTGGTCCGGCGAAGGCGCCCGCGCGGGGCAGTGGAGGAGATCACTTGGCGTACCTCTGCGCGTTCCTGCCTATGACGGAGTCCATCTTCGAGACGAACGAGGAGGGGGAGGTGTCGCCCTGGACGAGCAGGACGAGTTCCTGCTGGAGCTTGCTGTTGGAAGTGGGGTCGAGCTGGGTGTCCCAGGGCACCGCGACGTCGTCGCCGATGTCGTCCGCGGCGGCGACCGCCCTGCGGTAGAGCGAGGTGGCGTTCTTCGGGATCGCGGTCCGCGCGTCGGAGGTCGGCGCGAGTTCCCCGGCGGCCGCGTACTTCTGCGGGTAGCGGGTGAGCGCGAACTTGAGGAAGTCGCGCACCAGCGGGTCGAAAGTACGGGAGTTGACCGCCATGCCGATCCCGGAAGGGGCCATGAACTCGTCGGCGCCGGTGACCGAGCCCCGGGTGAGGGGGAGGGTGAAGAAGTCGACGTCGTCACGGACGGCAGGGTCGAGAGCGGTCGTCGCCAGGCTTTTCAGCTCCCAGGTGCCGATGTTGTACACGGCGGCCTTGCCGGAGGTGAAGAGATTCTGCGCGTCGGCGTAGCCCACCGAGGAGAAGCCCTTCTGGAAGCAGCCCGCCTTGCCGAGGTCGCTGAGCCAGGTGACGGTTCTGTGTCCCGCCGGGTCGCTGAACTTCGCCTTCGCCTGCTTGAGCCGGCTGATCCAGGACGGCCCCTCGGCGCGGAAGGGCTGGTAGGCGGCGTACCGCTCCAAAGGCCACTGGTCCTGGCCGTCGAGCGCGATCGGCGTGATGCCGGCCTGGTGCAGGGCGCGGCACATCGCTGGGAAGTCGTCGAGCGACTTCGGCGGCCGCACGCCTGCCTTCCTGAAGAGCTCCTTGTTGTACCAGAAGTACTCCGCGCCGTACTCGAAGGGGATCGTGTAGAGCGAACCGTCGTCGAAACGCTGGTAGTCGAGCGCGGCCGGACGGTAGCGGTCGTAGAGGCCGAGGCTGCGCAGCAACTTGTCGGCGTCCATCATCCGGCCGTGATCCGCGAGTTTCCGGGCGAAGGGTGTCGCGTCCGTGTCGAACAGCTCCGGAAGCTTTCCGGCCGCCGCGAGCGTCTCGTACTTCTGGATGTAGGAGGGACGGTCCGGGGTGGTGATGAAGTTCAGCTTGAACCCGGGGTGTGAGGCCGCGTACTCCTTGGCGAGTACGCGCATGGTGTGGATGACGGCTCCGTCGGCCGGGCGGGACAGGAGCCAGGAGATCTCATGGGGGCGCACGGCACCGGACGGGTCGACACGCGTGGCCGCTGCTGCCGCCCCCTCGTCCTCCCCGGCGCAACCGGAGAGGGACAGCATGAGGGACAGGGACAGGGACAGCGCCACGGCCGCCGTGGTGAGCGTTCTTTTCACCGGCGTTCTCCTTCGAACGGTGGGTGCGGGTGACGAATGGTGCGGTGGCGGGAGGAAGAAGGCAGGGGGAGACGGGTCCGGAGACGTCAGCCGGTGGTACCGCGTATGTGGACCCGCAGGCCGAGCAGTTCGGCGGATCCCTCTCCTACGAAGACGCCCAGATTGTGGTGCGAGGTGTCGTAGAGGCGTGTGCTGAGGCAGACCTGACGGTCCAGGACGACGACAGCGAGGTCCTGTTCGATCACTATGTCGAGGGTGTGCCGCCGGCCGCCCAGGTCAGCGGGCCGTTCCAGCTCGATCGCGTGCGGGACGTCGCCGGAGATCTGCCACTGCTCGCCGCCGGTGCGGGGGCGGGGCCAGCGGTCGAGTACGAGCCGTGAGCGGCCGGGCTCCAGGCGCACGACGTACCCCCGGTCACCGTCCTCGCTCGTCCGCAGCAGCAGACCGCACTCGGTGGTGCCGGGGGAGACGTCGAACTCGGCATGGATGGAGCACTGGGCGGGCAGCGGCTCGGTTCCGACCGCGCAGACGAAGCCGTCGTCGGCGCAGAGCGTGGCCGGGGCGATGCCGTGGGGTACCTCTTCGCCGAAAGCGGCGAGGATCTCCTCGGGGAGGGTGAAGGCCAGTGTGCCGTCCGCGTTCTGGACGGCCTCCAGGAGGGACATGGTGCCCGCCCACTGCCACGGCCCCTCGTCGGTGCCGCCCTCCTTGCTGGCGATCCATCCGGCGAAGATACGGCGACTGCCGAACTCCGCCGACTTCGCCGCGTAGAAGGCCCGCCCGTCGACCGTGTCCCGGGGGGGAACACTCCACGGTCCGTCCGGGCTCCTCGCCATGCGATACCGCGTCGTGAAGGACTCCGAGAACTCCGAGTAGACCAGGTACCACCAGTCCCCGAGCCGGAAGACCTCGGGGCATTCGTGCGTGATGTAACGGCGCGGGTCCCAGAAGGGCTCCACAGGCTTCCAGCTCTGCAGATCGCTGGATTCGCACTGCGCGATCACCCCGCGACGGCGCTCGGCGCCTGCACGGTGCCGGGCGGCGATCAGCATCCGCCACACCCCGCGGCTCTCGTCGAAGAACACGAACGGGTCGCGCCAGTCGGCGCTCTCGTATCCCTCCGGAGCGCCGAAGGTGTGCTCGGGGTGCTTGGTCCACGAGGTCAGCGACCCCGTACTTGTGGCGTGCATGACCACCTGCACCGGCTTCCCGTCCGCACCCCGGATCGCCGGGTTCTGCCCCGTGTAGAAAAGGTGCTGCACGCCTTCGTCGTCACGCACCACACTCCCGGTGTAGGCGTTGAAGTCGGCCTCGCCCGCGCCGCCGTGCGGCAGTGCGGTGCCCTCGTCCACGACGTGCAGCAGGTCGCTGGTGCTGATCAGGGACCACGAGGTTCCCGGCTTCGGCACCTCGCGCTGTTCGTGCAGGTAGAAGAGGTGCAGCGCACCGTCCCGTTCGAAGGGGATGACGTCTCCGACCCAGCCGTCGTCTGGCTGAAAAAACACGCGGTCCTGCATAACGCCCTCCTGGTCAAACGATTGAGCATGAGAGTAGAAGCGCTCATCGGCATGGTCAAGCGTTTGCGCACGGCCGTTTAACCCGCCCGGAACAAGCCGGTGATGTCTCGATGGCCCTCGGCTGTCGGGCACGGTCCGTCTGCCCGCCGCCTTCGTGCGGCGCTCACTCGGCGGGGCGGATTCCTTCTCGGGGCCCTCGATCATCGGCGAGGGGCTTCGCCTCAGGTCTTGGCCAGCATTTTCTCGTCGAAATGGTGCCGCATGGAAACTGTTGTCCTCTGCGAAGGGTAGCGTCGCGGGACGGGGGCAGAAGCTCCCCGAGCAACCCACGACGTGAAGGTGATGACGTGAGCGTTTTCCCGTCGACACAGACGTCTCCCGAACAACAGGGCACGGTCGGCGCCGAGGGCGCTCGGCGGTCCGTTGGGGAGCTGCCCTGGATCGAGGACACGGGCAGGATCGCGCCGAAGGACGCGCGGCAACTGTCGAAGCTCTTCCTGGACCGGTTGCAGGTCCTGGAGGAGGGCACGCGCGAGTACCAGTACGCGCGCAACACACTGATCGAGATGAACCAGACGCTGGTGCGGTTCGCCGCGAACCGCTTCCGCAACCGCGGCAACGGTGACATGGAGGACCTCCTCCAGGTGGGCACCATCGGTCTGATCAAGGCCATCGACCGTTTCGACCTCTCCCGCGAGGTGGAGTTCACCTCCTTCGCCATCCCCTACATCGTCGGGGAGATCAAGCGGTTCTTCCGGGACACGACCTGGGCCGTCCACGTGCCGCGCCGCCTCCAGGAACTGCGGGTCGACCTGGCCCGCGCCCAGGAACGCCTGTCGACCGTCCAGGGCCGCAAGCCGACGATCGCCGAACTCGCCCAGGACCTCGGCCTGAGCGAGGAGGAGATCATCGAGGGGCTCGTCGCCTCCAACGGCTACACCGCCGGCTCCCTGGACCTGCCCGTCGACGGTTCCGGCGAGGCCGACGGCTCCGGTCAGACGCTGGCCGACATCCGCGGTGACTGCGACCCCGAGATCGAACTCATCGAGAATCTCCACGCCCTGGCCCCGCTCCTGGAACAACTCGACGAGCGGGAACGGCGGATCATCGACATGCGCTTCGTGCGGGAGATGACCCAGGCACAGATCGGAGCCGAACTCGGCGTCTCCCAGATGCACGTCTCCCGGCTCCTGAACCGCACCCTGACCGCCCTCCGCACCGGCCTGCTCACCGACAACTGACGCCCACAGATCGCGGGGTCCGGACGGGCGGCGGACGCGAGTCCGTCGCCCCGGCGTGCCGCCGCTCCTGCCGGACCCGCGTGTGAGGCGGTCGGACAGGGTGCCCGGCGACGGGGCGGTGTCCGGCCGTCAGGAGGGCGGGGGAGGCCGGGACCGACGGGACGGTTGGCCGCGAGGTTCTTCGCCGCCTGGGACGCCGGAGCGTGCGTGCGGGAGGTGCTCCGGGGAGAGAACCAAGGTGAGCGACGTGGCCGGGTGGCCTCGCGGAATGCTCGGTGGCGGTGTCCCGGACGAGGCCGGTTGTAGTGATGTTCCTCGAAACCGCGCACCGCGAGAACGCCGCCGGGTGCCGGGTCCGGACGCCCGGCGGCGTGTGTCACATCTTCGGCGCCTGTGCGATGAACGTGTCCAGTACCCCGTCGGCCACCTTGACTGGGCCCTGCGGCCGGGTGGTGCCCGGGATGGTGGTGAACGTGGCGGCCCGCTCGGCCAGGTCGGCGGCCCTGGTGAAGTCCGCCTGGCCGCTGCCCGAGTGCAGGGTGGCGGCCAGCCCGTCCAGGGTGGCGTTCAGTGCGCTGCCCCACACGTCGAGGGCGTCCAGCCACGGCTTCGTCTGCGCCAGGAAAGCCGGGTCCCGTACCCCGGCGCGTACCTGCTCCGGAGCCCCGGCCAACACGTCGGCGTACGCTCCGAGCTCTCGCAGCGCGGCTTGCCGACGGGCTCGGCCGCCGCCCTTCCACGCCTGGGAGAAGTCGGCGAGCCGCCTGCTCAGTTCGGGTGCCTGCGGCTGCCAGTCCGTGTCGCCGAAGGTCGGAGCGAGATGTTCGGTGTCGAAAAAGGCCAGCAGGGCCCGGGCGGTGGCCCGGTCACCGCCGGCCAGGTAGTCGGCCGCCGCGCGCCAGGTGCGGTCGGGATCGTAGTCCTCGTCGTTCCAGGCGAACGAGGCTCCGCCGAAGAGAGCTACCTTGCTCGCCGCGGCCTGGTTCATCGGGTTGAGCACGATGCCGCTCAGCGCCTGGTGCAGCCCGGCTTCCCGCTTGTCGTAGGGGGCCATCAGCAGGCGGCCCGTCGTCTGCCCGTAGTCGTTGACCGGATAGTTGTCCCAGAGGAACACCTTGCGTCCCCACACAGCGGAGGCGGCCTCGGCGTCCGCCCTGCTGATCGAGGGCGGAACGACGTCCGTCCCCGTCCACTGCACGACCACCTTCGGGTCCAGCCGCTCGCGCAGCACGGACTTGTAGGCGGAGTCGGCGGTGTCGGAGTACTCGGTGGGCACGAACTGGAGAGGCTCGGCACCGGAGCGGGTGTCGATGAAGTCGTGCTGCACGGTGTTGAGCAGGTCGGCCTGGGCCTGCCCCGCGCTGCCCCTGCCAGGGGCGCCGTACTTCTCCTGGTCGGCGGCGCAGTTCCACTTGGTGTAGCTGATGTCGTCGAGCGCCACGTAGAAACTGCGGGCACCCTGGTCGTAGAGGGTGCCCAACTTCTTCTTGAGGGCGCTGATGTCTCCGGGGTCGCTGTAGCAGACGGAGAGGCCGGGGGAGATCGCGTAGGTGAAGTCGACGTGGTGTGCGTCGGCCTGCTCGATCAGTTCACGCAGGTCGGCCAGTTTGTCGGCGGGGTAGGGCTCGCGCCACTCCTCCCTCAGGTAGGCGTCGTCCTTGGGCGTGTAGATGTAGGTGTTGGCCTTGATGTCGCCGTAGAAGGCGAGCTGGTCGACGCGGTCCGTGTGCGACCAGGGGGCGCCGTAGAAGCCCTCGATGCTGCCGCGATGGGGCATGGCCGGGTGGTCGGTGATCGACACGGCCGCCACGGTGTGCTTCCCGGTCACCAGCTGTCGCAGTGTCTGGGCGGCGTAGTAGACGCCGTCCCCGTCATTGCCGGCGAGCACGATGGTGTCGCCCCGCGAAGCGAGGGAGTAGCCCTCGGCGACCAGGTCGCCGGGTACGGTGCCGCCGGTGGCGTGCAGGGCGTTGGCCACTGCCGGGTCCTGGAGGGAACCGGCCACGACCGTGAGCGCTCCGTGGCCGCGCGACGCCGGGGCGGCGTCTTCGGTCGTACTCGTGTCGATGTCACGCGCCCCGGCCGAGGCCAGCGCCTGCTTGATGGCCTCCGTACTGGGCGCGTCGACGTCGGCGCCCAGGACGAGGCGCACGCGTCGTGGAACACGGAGATCGCGCCCCGCCGACTGCATGCGCTGGGGGGTGGGGGTGACGACGGGCGGGGCCGCCGACGAGGTGCTGGAGGCGGGAGACGCCGCGGTGGCCGGCTGTGCGCCCGCCTGGGCCGGAGCGGAGATCGTTCCGAGGGCCAACAGCACGACGGCGCCGAACAGCGGGAGCCGGGGGGCACGGGGAAGACAGTACGGATGACTTTCACGCATACGGGTCCTGCACCTCCACGGAAGTGGGCCATCACGGTCAGGTGGTGGGGTGGACTCGACCACCATCCCTCCGCGCCAGTGTCAAGATCATGCCAACAAGGGCGTGGGAATAACCTCCTGACGGTACGGCGGTCGCGTCCCCGCGACCGCCGTAACGCGAGGGATCCGCGCTTCCGGCCCTGGTGGTGTGCCGCGGCCGCCGTGCCTCAGATCTCCTTGAAGCGTTCGAAGGGCTCACCGCAGGACCGGCACCGGTGCAGGGCGCGGCAGGAGGTCGCCGAGAAGCGGGAGAGTTCCTCGGTGTCGCTCGCTCCGCACTGCGGGCACGGCACCTCCTCGCGGCGGCGGGCGGGCGACAGGCTCAGGGGTACCGGGCCCGTGCGACGGCGGGGGGCCGGTCCCGGTGGGACGATGTGGTGTGCCGCGAGCGCGGCCCTTCCCTTCCCGGTGATCCAGTCGGTGGTCCAGGGCGGGTCGAGCACGGTCCGCACCCGCGCCTCGCCGTACCCCGCCTCCCGCAGCGCCCGTACCGTCGACGCGCGCATCTCGGCCATCGCGGGGCAGCCCGAGTACGTCGGGGTCAGGGACACGACGAGGGTGCCGTCCTCGTCGTGGGCCACGCCCCGCAGCACGCCGAGGTCCGCGAGGGTCAGCATCGGCAGCTCCGGGTCCCGGACCCGCGCCGCGGCCTCCCAGGCGCCGGCGAGGTCCGCCGGGACCTGGTGCGGAGTGCTCGCCGCCCCGGTCACCACGTCGCTCCGGGATGGGCGCGGGCGACGGCCTGAAGCTCGGTGAGTAGCGGCTCCAGGTGTTCCGTACGGTCACCGGACCTGCCGCTGCCCGGCACCGGCGCGGCGGCGGGCACCGCCAGACCGGCGGCCGTCAGGACCTGCTCCCACACGTCGCGCGTCTCGGTGGCGACCTCCTCGGCGTCGACCCCGAGGGGGGCGGCCGAGGTGTCCTCGGCCAGCTCGCCGAGCCAGGGCGTGACCTCGGCGACCGCCGCCGCCATCCGGCGGCGCGACTCCTCGGTGCCGTCCCCCAGGCGCACCGCCCAGTCGGCGGCGAACTGGCGGTGGTAGGCCAGCTCCTTGACGCCCTTCGCGGCGATCGCCGCGAGCACCGGGTCGGGCGCCGAGGTGAGCCGCTGGAACAGGGACAGCCGCCATGCGGAGCCCGCGAGCAGCCGGGCCACCGAGAACGCGAAGTCGCCGTTGGGCAGTTCGGCGAGCCGGATGTTGCGGAACTCGGCGGCGTCCCGGAAGTAGGCGTAGTGGTCCTCGCCTCGGCCCGTGCCGTCGATCTGGCCGACCCGGGCGTACAGCAGCCGCGCCTGGCCGAGCAGGTCCAGGCCGATGTTGGCGAGGGCCAGTTCGATCTCCAGCTCGGGCGCGGCGGTCACCCACTGCGCGAGCCGCTGCGCACTCACCAGCGCGTCGTCGGCGAGCGCCACGCACAACGCGGTGAGCACCGGCGCGTCCACCCCGGCCGGCAGGCTCGTGTCCACCCCGTGCAGCGGGTCCTCGAAGCCCGTGCCGAAAGCCCAGCGCGCGTCGCCGTCCGCCGAGGAGTCGGCCAGCGACAGATTCAGGTGATCGTCACTCATGTGACCCCTGCTCCTAGATGTACGGAAAGGATGCGATGTGTACGCGAGAACCCGGCGGGCTTCAGATGTGCGGGACGTCCGCGGGGATCTCGTAGAAGGTCGGGTGCCGGTACACCTTGTCGCCGCTGGGTGCGAAGAAGGGGTCCTTCTCGTCCGGGGCCGAGGCGGCGATGGCGTCGCTGCGCACCGCCCAGATCGACACCCCCTCGTTGCGGCGCGTGTACAGGTCCCGCGCGTTGGTCAGCGCCATCCGGTCGTCGGCCGCGCGCAGCGAACCGACGTGCACGTGGTTGAGGCCCCGCTTGCCGCGTACGAAGATCTCGTACAACGGCCAGGAGTCCCGCACCGGCTGCTTCTCGTCCGTGCTCATGCCGCGATCTCCGTCCGCTCACTGCCCGAGTGCTTCGCGGCGTACGCGGCGGCCGCCTCGCGCACCCAGGCGCCGTCCTCGTGGGCGGCCCTGCGCCGCTCCACCCGTTCCCTGTTGCAGGGGCCGTCGCCCTTGATGACCCGCGTCAGCTCCGCGTAGTCGGGGGTGCCGAAGTCGTGGCGCCCCTCCTCCTCGTTCCACCGCAGCTCCGGGTCGGGCAGCGTCACGCCCAGGTGTTCGGCCTGCGGCACCGTCATGTCGACAAAGCGCTGCCGCAGTTCGTCGTTGGAGTGCCGCTTGATCTTCCACGCCATCGAACGCTCCGAGTTCGGGGAGTTGTCGTCCGGCGGCCCGAACATCATCAGCGAGGGCCACCACCAGCGGTCCACCGCGTCCTGGACCATCCGCCGCTGGGCCCCGGTGCCCCGCATCATCGTCATGAGCAGTTCGTAGCCCTGGCGCTGGTGGAAGGACTCCTCCTTGCACACGCGGATCATGGCCCGCGCGTACGGCCCGTAGCTGGTGCGGCACAGCGGCACCTGGTTGCAGATGGCGGCGCCGTCCACGAACCAGCCGATGACACCGACGTCGGCGAAGCTCGGCGTCGGGTAGTTGAAGATCGAGGAGTACTTCTGCCGGCCGCTGATCAGCATCCCGGTCAGCTCGGCGCGGTCCGCGCCCAGCGTCTCCGCCGCGCTGTACAGGTAGAGGCCGTGCCCGGCCTCGTCCTGGACCTTCGCGAACAGGATCGACTTGCGGCGCAGTGAAGGGGCGCGGGTGATCCAGTCGCCCTCCGGCTGCATCCCGATGATCTCGGAGTGCGCGTGCTGGGCGATCTGCCGCACCAGCGTCCTGCGGTACCCCTCGGGCATCCAGTCGCGCGGCTCCACCCGCTGGTCGCGGGCGATGGTCGTGTCGAAGTACTCCTGGAGCCGGTCCTCGGCCCCTTCGGGCGGGGTGACCGCAGCGGTGTCGCTCATGCCCTCACGTCCTTTCGCGGGAACTCGTGCCGGTGCCGGGTGACGGTCAGCTGCCGCTCGACGGTCACGGGGATCAGCTCTCCCATCGGTAGAAGCCCTGTCCGCTGGAGCGGCCCAGTTCGCCCCGGGCCACCTTGTCGCGCAGCAACCGCGGGGGCGCGAAACGTTCGCCGAGGGTGCTGTGCAGGTACTCGGCGATCGCGAGCCGTACGTCGAGGCCGACGAGGTCGGTCAGGCGCAGCGGACCCATCGGGTGCTTGTAGCCCAGCGCCATCGCGTCGTCGATGGCCTCGGGCTCGGCGACGCCCTCCTCGACCATCCGGATCGCCTCCAGGCAGAGAGCCACCCCGAGGCGGCTGCTCGCGAAGCCGGGGGAGTCCTTGACCACGACGTCCTTCTTGCCGAGGCCCGCGGTCCAGGCGAGCGCCCGGTCCACGGCCGACCGCTCCGTTCCGGCCGCCACGACCAGCTCGACCAGCGAGGAGGCGGGCACCGGGTTGAAGAAGTGCATCCCGAGAAAACGGCCGGGACGCGTCAGCGCCGCCGACAGCTCGGTCACCGAGAGGGAGCTCGTGTTGGTCGCGAGCACGGTGTCCGTCCCGACGGCCTTCTCGGCCGCAGCGAGCAGCTCCGCCTTGAGCCCCGCGATCTCCGGTACGGCCTCGACGACCAGCTCGACCCCCTCGGGCAGCCGGGCGAGGCCGCCCACGAAGGACAGGCGCTCCAGGATCTCGGCGGGCGCGGCGGGCAGCAGGCCCCGTCCCCCGGCACGCTCCAGCGAACCGGCGATCCGCTCCCGCACCCTCGCGGCGGCCTCCCTGTCCTGCTCCACCACGGTGACCCGCGTCCCGGCGGTCGCGAAGGACTGGGCGATGCCCGCGCCCATCCGGCCGCCACCGATCACCGCGGCGTACCGCGGTACTTCCGCGCTCATGCCTGGACCTCCTTCCGTCCGCTACCCGACGTGTGCCCGCTGCCGGTGTCCCGGTCGCGCTTCTTGTCCAGGAATCCCGTCATACGGTCCTTCTTGTCCTGCCCCTCGAACAGGACGGCCTGCGCGAGGTCGTCCGCGACCGGGTGCGCCCCGGGGGAGTCCACGACCAGCTTGGTCAGCCGCAACGCCGTCGCGGAGGACTGCGCCATCCGGTCCAGTACGGCGTGCGCGGCCGGCAGCAGCTCCTCGGCCGCCACCACGTCCATCACCAGTCCGCAGCCCAGCGCCGCCCCCGCGTCCAGCGTGCGGCCCGCGAGCAGGACCTGCTTGGCGACGGACTCGCCGACCAGCTCGGGCAGCCGCCAGCAGGCGCCGGCCGCCGCGAGGATGCCCAGGCCCGGCTCCGGGTTGCCGAAGACGGCCTTCGGCCCCGCGATCCGCAGGTCGCACGCGTAGCTCAGCTCCGCACCGCCGCCCAGGGCCCAGCCGTCCACGGCGGCGAGCGTCGGCATCGGCAGCCGCCGCACCCGCTCGAACAGCCGGCTGTTGACGCCCTGGAGCGCCTGGTCCCGGCCGCGCTCCAGCAGCTCCGCGATGTCGGCGCCGCCCGCGAAGGTGCCGCCCGCGCCGGTCAGCAGCAGCATCCGGGGCTCGCGCTCCAGCAGCTCGCACACCGTGTGCAGCTCGCGGACCATCAGGCCGCTGATCGCGTTGCGCGCCTCGGGGCGGTTCAGGGTGACGACCACCCGGTCCTCTCCGGCCTCGACATCCAGGGTCTCGAACGCGGGCAGTCCCGCGAGGCCCGTGCGCACCGTGCTCACACCCGCTCCACGAGGAGCGCCACGCCCTGGCCGACGCCGACGCACAGGGTCGCGAGGCCCCGCCGGGCGTCCTCGCGCTCCAGACGGCCCAGCAGGGTCAGCAGGATGCGGGAGCCGGAGGAGCCCAGCGGATGGCCCAGGGCGATGGCCCCGCCGTCCGCGTTGACCTTGGCCTCGTCGAGCTTGAGGCGGTTGATCACGCCGATGGCTTGGGCGGCGAAGGCCTCGTTCAGTTCGACGGCGTCGAGGCTGTCGGCGGACCAGCCGGCCCGGTCCAGTGCCTTGAGCGTGGCCGGTACCGGGCCGAGACCCATGAGGTGCGGCTCCACACCGGCCGAGGCGGAGGCCACGATCCGGGCCCGGGGCGTCAGCCCGAACCGCTCGACGGCCGCCGCGCTCGCCACGACCAGCGCCGAGGCGCCGTCCGAGAGCGGCGAGGAGGACCCCGCGGTCACGATGCCGCCGTCCCGGAAGACCGTACGCAGTTTGCCGAGCTTCTCCATCGAGGAGCCGGGGCGCGGGCCCTCGTCCCGGGCGACCTCGCCGTCCCGGACGGGAACGGGCACGATCTCGCGGTCGAAGCGCCCCGCCTCCTGCGCGGCCAGCGCCCGCTCGTGGCTGCGCAGCGCGAAGGCGTCTGACTGCTGCCGGGTCGTCCCGTCGAGCGCGGCGACCTCCTCGGCGGTCTCGCCCATGCTCAGCGTGCTGCGCGGCGCGCCGGGGCCCGCGGCACGGTCGGCGGCGGCGAAGCGCGGATTGACGAAGCGCCAGCCCAGCGAGGTGTCGAAGACCTCGCCCGGCTTCGCCCACGGCGTGCCCGGCTTCGCCATGACCCAGGGGGCGCGGGTCATCGACTCGACGCCGCCCGCCACCGCGAGCTGCGCCTCCCCGGCCCGGATCGCCTGCGTGGCGGAGGCCACGGCGGTGAGCCCGGAGGCGCACAGCCGGTTCACGGTGTATCCGGGGACGGTGTGCGGGAGCCCGGCGAGCAGGACGGCCATGCGGGCGACATCGCGGTTGTCCTCGCCGGCCTGGTTGGCGGCGCCGAGGATCACCTCGTCGATCGCCTCGCCGGGGATCCCGGCGCGCCGCACCGCCTCGCCGACCACGAGGGCGGCCAGGTCGTCGGGGCGCACCGAGGCCAGCGCGCCGCCGTAGCGGCCCTGCGGGGTGCGGGCGCCGTCGATCAGGTAGACCTCGTCAGGCACGGTCGCTCTCCTTTTCCGGGGTGGTGACGGGCTTGGGGGTGGTGGCGGGACGCCGGGACTGGAGAACCGCGAACCGGCCCGTGACAAAAGCCGGGTCGGTCAGGGTCGCCGAGGCGGCCGGGTTGGCCTGCGAGCCGTGGAAGTCGCTGAAGGCCGCGGACTGGTTCACGAAGACCTGTCCGGTGAAGTTCTCCGCGAGGTGCACGCCCGCGTCGAGGGCCGCCTCGCGGGCGGCGTCCAGGACCGACGCGTCGGTGGAGTGGACGGTCGCGGTCAGCGCGCCGTACCGCCCGATCGTCTCGCGCAGCAGGGCGAGGGCGTGCTCGGTGGAGTCGGTCGCGATCACGAAGGAGACCGGCCCGAACCACTCACTGCGGAACACCTCGGCGTCCTCG
Source organism: Streptomyces sp. NPDC049954 (assembly GCF_040656295.1). Lineage (NCBI taxonomy): Bacteria > Bacillati > Actinomycetota > Actinomycetes > Kitasatosporales > Streptomycetaceae > Streptomyces > Streptomyces sp. NPDC049954. The sequence continues at coordinate 159,488 of NZ_JBFALS010000008.1, read as the reverse complement.
GCGGCGTCCAGGACGGCGACCAGCGGGGTGCGCAGGACGGCCAGCGGGTACTCGGGGTGCTCGACCGGCCTGCCGCCGTACTGGGCGCTGCCGACCGAGCGGGCCCGCTCGACGCGGTCCAGGACCGCGCCGCCCGCGAGGGCGCCGAGCGTGCCGGCGGCCCGCTGCGGGTCACCGAGGAGCTTGTCGAGGGCGCCGGAGAGGTCGGCGGCGAACTCGGCGGGGGTCTTGACGCCCTGGTCGCCGCGCAGGCCGGCGCGGGGCACGTACAGGTTCTGCGGGGTCGTGCACATCTGGCCGCTGTAGAGCGACAGGGAGAACGACAGGTTGCGCAGCAGGCCCTGGTAGTCGTCGGTGGAGTCGAGGACGACGGTGTTGAGGCCGGCCTTCTCGGTGTGCACCGCGGCCTGCCGGGCGTTGTGCTCCAGCCAGTCGCCGAACCGCGTCGAACCGGTGAAGTCCACGATCCGCACGTCCGGGTGGGTCGCGAGCGGCTGGGCGGAGCGGCCCTCGGCCTCCTCGGCGGCCAGCAGCACCAGGTTCGGGTCGAAGCCCGCCTCGGTCAGCACGTCCCGGGCGAGGCGGACGCTGAGCGCGAGCGGAAGCACGGCGTTCGGGTGCGGCTTGACGATCACCGGGTTGCCGGTGACCAGGCTCGCGAACAGCCCCGGATAGCCGTTCCAGGTCGGGAAGGTGTTGCAGGCGATCAGCAACGAGACGCCCCGGCCGACCGGGGTGAAGGTCTTGTCGAGGGCGATCGGCTGGCCCTTGCGCTGCGGCTTGACCCAGGAGGCGGCCGCCGGGTGCTGCTTCTGCGCGGCCCACGCGTAGGCCACCGCCTCCAGGCCCCGGTCCTGCGCGTTGGCGCCACCGGCCTGGAAGGCCATGACGAAGGGCTGGCCGGTCGTGTGGTGCACGGCGTGCGCCATCTCGAAGCTCGCCGCGTTGAGCCGCGCGAGGATCTCGGCGGCGACCCCGGCCCGCTCGTCGGGCGTGGCGCGCCGCCACGCGCGGCCCGCCGCCTTGGCGACGGCCACGGCCTCGGCCGGGTCCACCTTCGGGTAGGTGATGCCGAGCTTCAGCCCGTACGGGGAGACCTCCGCGCCCACCGCCCCTGCCTCGCCCGGGTGGCCGGGCAGGTCGAAGGGCCTCTCCAGCCGGGCGCGGAAGGCCGCCTCACCGGCTGCGGGCGCCTCCTCGCCGTAGACCGACTTGCTGGGCGACTCCGGGTAGGCCGAGAAGTACCCGCGCTCCGTCACGGCCTCGGCCGCCTTGCGCAGCAGCCCCTCGTGACGTGCGAAGAAGTCGGTCCTGGCCGTACGGGAAGCAGACATGAGACCCCTTGACAGGCTGTTCGGATGCTGAATTACTGACCCCGTCGAAAGCTAACCGAATGTTCGGTCGGGCAGCAAGGGTGGTGAGCGCCCGTGGGACGTGGCAGTGACACGAAGCCGGTCGAAACGCACCATGTGAAGGCGGGAGATCCCGGCGCCGCGGCGGCGCCGCCGGATCCGGGTCCCGAGCGGGCCATGTGGGCGAGGGACGCCGCCTCGCAGGGGCTGGGAAGGGAACTGCTGTCGGCGGGGGACGGCGCCGCCCGGGTCCGCATGACGGTGACCGCAGCCATGGTCAGCGGCCACGGCGTCGCCCACGGCGGCTTTCTGTTCACGCTCGCCGACACGGCCTCCGCCCTCGCCTGCAACAGCCGCGGTCCGGTGACCGCGGGGCGGGCGCCGACATCGATTTCTTCGCCCCCGCCTTCGAGGGGGACGTCCTGGTCGCCGGGGCGAGGGAGCGCACCCGGTTCGGCCGCAGCGGTCTGTACGGCGTACGCGTCGAGCGCGACGACCCCCGGCACGGCGTCGTCGTCGAGTTCCGCGGCCGCAGCCGCGTGATCCGGGGGGTGGAGGAAACAGCATGACGTTCACCGAGGCCGGTACGACGGAGTCCTGGCCGGACGAGCCGCCCACCGGGAAGGCCCCGCGCCGGGGAGAGCCGCTTCCCGAGGAACTGCGCGACGCGGCCGAGCGGATGAGCCGCGAGGAGATCCGGGCGCTCCAGCTGGAGCGGCTCCAGCACACCCTGCGCCACGCCTGGGCCAACGTGCCGCTGTACCGCCGCAAGTTCGAGGAGGCGGGCGTGCGCCCCGGGGACTGCCGGTCCCTGGAGGACATCGCCAGGTTCCCCTTCACCACCAAGGCGGATCTGCGCGACACCTACCCCTTCGGGATGTTCGCGGTGCCGCAGAGCGAGGTCCGCCGCGTCCACGCCTCCAGCGGCACCACCGGCCGGCCCACCGTCGTCGGCTACACCGAGAAGGACCTCTCGAACTGGGCGGACCTCGTCGCTCGCTCGCTGCGCGCGGCCGGGGCCCGTCCCGGCGACAGACTCCACAACGCCTACGGCTACGGGCTGTTCACCGGCGGGCTCGGCGCGCACTACGGAGCCGAACGGGCCGGCTGCACCGTGATCCCCGCCTCCGGCGGCATGACCGCCCGCCAGGTGCGGCTCATCCAGGACTTCGAACCCGGCATCATCATGGTCACCCCCTCGTACCTGCTCACGCTGCTCGACGAGTTCGAGCGCCAGGGCGTGGACCCCCGGTCCACCTCGCTGCGCGTGGGCGTCCTCGGGGCCGAGCCGTGGACGGAGGAGATGCGCCGCGAGATCGAGGAGCGCATGGACATCCACGCGGTCGACATCTACGGCCTCTCCGAGGTCATGGGGCCCGGCGTCGCCCAGGAGTGCGTGGAGACCAAGGACGGCCTGCACGTCTGGGAGGACCACTTCCTGCCGGAGGTCGTCGACCCGGTCACGGACGAGGTCCTCGCCGACGGCACCTCGGGCGAACTGGTCTTCACCTCGCTGACCAAGGAGGCGCTGCCGGTCATCCGCTACCGCACCCGCGACCTGACCCGGTTGCTGCCGGGCACCGCGCGGCCCGGGATGCGCCGGATGGAGAAGATCACCGGACGGTGCGACGACATGATCATCCTGCGCGGGGTGAACCTCTTCCCGAGCCAGATCGAGGAGATCGTCCTCCAGACCCCCGCGCTCGCCCCGCACTTCCAGGTCAGGCTGAGCCGCCGGGGCCGCATGGACCACCTCACGGTCCGCGTCGAGGCCCGCCACGACACCGCCTCCCCGGCGCGCGAGAGCGCGGCCGCCGCCGTGGGGCAGCGGATCAAGGAGGTCATCGGCGTGAGCGTCGCCGTCGACGTCGTCGACCCCGACACCCTGGAGCGTTCGGTCGGCAAGATCCGCCGCGTCATCGACGGACGCGACAAGGGCTGACCGCAGGGAACCGCCCCCGTAGCGCCCCCGCGGGGGCGCTACGCGCTCGGCCGACGAACCCGGCGTGACCGCGCCGACTGCCGCGCGCACGCCCTTTCAGTGTGACGCGCCTTACTCCTGACCCCCGCAGGGCAACCTTTCGGATCCTTGTTTGTCTGACAACCGGATATACGTGTGCCGGATGTACAGCTTGGGGGAGGCCGCCGAGTGAAGATCGCTTTTCTGATCCACAACGCCTATGGGATCGGCGCGACCATCCGGGGCACCGCCCATCTGTCGGCCGCGCTCGCCGAACGCCACGAGGTCGAGGTGGTCAGCGTCCACCGCGTCGCCGACGTTCCCGCCCTGCCCTTCGACCCCCGGGTCCGCGTCGGCGCCCTCATCGACATGCGCGAGGGCACCCCCGGCTACGAGGGCGACCACGTCCTGAACACCGGCACCCACCGCATGTTCCCCGACCCCGCCGTGGAACGCGGCCGGCTGCGCTACCGCACCCTGCACGACCTGCGCCTGACCGAGTGGCTGGCCTGGACCGACGCCGAGGCCGTGATCGCCACCCGGCCCCTGCTCAACGGCTACCTCGCCCGGCACGGCAGCGACCGCTACCTCCGCATCGGCCAGGAACACCGCTTCCTCGACGCCTACGGGGAGCGGCTGCGCGCCGACCAGAACAGCGCGATCGGCTCCCTGGACGCCTTCGTCACCCTGACCGAGGCCGACGCCCGCGCCTACCGCGCCGCCCTGCCCACCGCCGCCGACCGGGTCCACGCCGTCCCGCACGGCGTCCCCGCCACCGCGGCGCACGAGTCCACCCGGGAGTCCAGGACCGTCGTGGCGGCCGGCCGGCTGGTGCCGGGAAAACGCTACGACCGGCTCATCGACGCCTTCGCCAAGGTCAGCGCGGAGCGCCCCGGCTGGAGCCTGCGCATCTACGGCCGCGGCCCCGAGCACGGCGCGCTGCGCCACCGCATCGACAGCCTCGGCCTGTACGACCGCGTGTTCCTCATGGGCGCCGTCACCTCGATGGAGACCGAGTGGGCCAAGGCCGCCGTCGCCGCCGTGAGCTCCGACGAGGAGCCCTTCGGCCTGGGCATCGTGGAGGCGATGCGCTGCGCGGTGCCCGTCCTCGCGACCGACTGCCCGCACGGCCCCGCGACGATCATCGAGCACGACCGCAACGGGCTGCTCGTCCCCCTGGCGGGAGGTACCGACGCCTACGCCCAGGCGCTCGCCTCCCTCATGGACGACCGCGCGCTGCGCCACCGCCTGGGCCGGGCCGCCGTCCCCCGCGCCGCCCTGTTCGACCCGGCCGCCACCGCCGAACGCTACGAGGAGATCCTCCGGTCCGTCGAGCAGCGCCGGGCCCGCGAGCGCGCCGAACTCGACGCGCTCACCCCGAGCCGGGGCCGCGCCGCCAAGGCGGTCGTCGCCCCCAGGGAACCGGCCGCCCGCCGTCCGCGCCGACGCCCCCGCCGCGGCGCCGGCCCCGAGCGGGGCGCGTCCTCCCTCCCACGCCCCGCGGGGCCGCCCGCCGCCCGGGCCAGGATCGTCTTCGACGGCGCCCTGGAGATCGCCCTCAGCCCCGATACCCTCCCCGCCGGTCCGCTCGACTTCCTGGCCCGCCTGCGCCACGACCCCGAGGGCAGGGAACTGCGCCTCCCGCTGCCCGGCGAGGGCGAGCCCAGAGTGCTGCTGGAGCGGCGCGCGCACCGCCTCGCGGAGGGGCGCTGGGACACCTACCTCGTACACCGGGACACCGGAAAGCGGCGCCGGCTGCGGGCCCTGCTCGTCGAGCAGGCGGCCCTCCTCGAACTCGAACCCGTCGTCGACGCCGAGGGACTCTCCTCCTGGGTCCCCTACCGCACGGCCGACGGCTACCTCGCCGTACGCGCCTGGCAGCGCCCCGCGCACGCCGAGATCCGGGCCGTGGAGAGTGGCGAGTCCGGACTGCTGGTCAGCGCACGGCTCCACGGCGCGGCGCGGCTGCCCGCCGAGGGCGCGACCGTCCGGGCACAGGCCCGCGACCCGAGGACGGAGAGCTTCACCCTGACCGCCCGCGACCACGGCGGCGGCTCGTTCTCCTTCTCACTGCCCTACGTCATGCCGCTCACCGGCCGCCGCGCCGCCGAGGACGTGTGGGACTTCGCCCTGCTGCCCGAACCGGACTCCGAGCCGATACCCGTCGGCCGGGTCCTCGGCGACGTCGTGGACCGCAAGCGGACCGACATCCTGCCCGAGACGCTGCTGAGCCACCCGGAGCGCGACACCACGACCCGTGTGCGCCCCTTCTTCAACGTCAAGGGCGACCTCTCGCTGCTCGTGCGCGACCGGGTACCCGCGAGGGCCGACACCGTGCCCCTCGACTGACGCAACGGGAGGGCCCCTGCTGGACACGGCCCCGGGGAACGGTGAGACGGTGGCTGAAGAGCCGTACGAGCACCGCACCAGAAGGGACACCATGACCGCATACAAGGTCGTCAACCCCGCCACGGGAGTGACCGAGCGCGAGTACCCCGAGGCCACCGACGCCGAGATCCAGGACGCCCTGGACCGCTCCCACCAGGCCTTCCTCGCCCGGCGCGACAGCGAGGTGAAGGACAGGGTGGCCGTCCTGGAACGGGTCGCCGCCCTCTACGCCGAGCGCAAGGACGAACTGGCCGCGATCATCACGCGGGAGATGGGCAAGCCGGTCGCCCAGGCCCGGGGCGAGATCGACATCGTCGCCTCCATCTACCGCTACTACGCGAAGAACGGCCCCGGCTTCCTCCAGGACGAGGAGCTCGACGTCGTCGCCGGTGGCAGCGCCGTGGTCCGCAAGGAGGGCATCGGCCCGCTGCTCGGGATCATGCCGTGGAACTTCCCGTACTACCAGGTGGCCCGGTTCGCGGCCCCCAACCTGATGCTGGGCAACACCATCCTGCTCAAGCACGCCCCGCAGTGCCCCGAGTCGGCGCTCGCCATGGAGAAGATCTTCCAGGACGCGGGCCTGGCCGAGGGCGCGTACATCAACCTGTTCGCGAGCAACGAGCAGGTCTCCGACATCATCGCCGACCCGCGCGTGCAGGGCGTGTCCCTCACCGGTTCCGAGCGGGCCGGCGCCGCCGTGGCCGAGCAGGCGGGGCGCCACCTCAAGAAGGTCGTCCTCGAACTCGGCGGGTCCGACCCCTTCCTGGTCCTGGAACCCGCCGACCTAAACCGCGCTGTCAAGACCGCCTTCTTCGGCCGCTTCGGCAACGCGGGCCAGGCGTGCAACGCCGCCAAGCGCATCATCGTCCTGGCCGACCAGTACGAGGAGTTCACCGCCAAGTTCGCCGAGACGGTCAAGGGCGTGACCCCCGGCGACCCCGGCGACCCCAAGACCTTCATGGGCCCGCTCTCCTCCGAGCAGGCGGTACGCAACCTCGCCGCACAGATCGAGGACGCGGTCGAGAACGGTGCGACGGTCCTCACCGGCGGCAAGCGCGTCGAGCGCGAGGGCGCCTGGTACGAGCCGACCGTGCTGACCGGGGTGCGCCCCGGGATGCGGGCCTTCCAGGAGGAGCTGTTCGGCCCGGCGGCAGTGATCTACAAGGTGGACACCGAGGCCGAGGCGGTCGAGCTGGCCAACAACACGCCGTACGGTCTCGGCGCCTCCATCGCCGCCGACGAGGAGCGGGCGTTGCGCGTCGCGGAACAGCTCGACACCGGCATGGTCTACATCAACGAGGCCGGCGGCACCGCCGCCGAACTCCCCTTCGGCGGGGTCAAGCGCTCCGGCATCGGCCGCGAACTCGGCAAGTACGGCATGGAGGAGTTCGCCAACAAGAAGCTGGTCCGCGTCAAGCGCTGAACCACCAGAAGCGCCGTCCCGACCACGCATAGACACTGTCTACCCACTTTTGGTAGACAGTGTCTATGCGTGGTGACAGAGAACAGCCGAAGGGGCGAGTCCCGGCAGAAGCCCCCCTGCGGGAGCGGCTGGTCGGTGTCGGTGTCGACCTCGTACTCGAAGGGGGCGTCGAGGCGCTCGGCCTGCGGGAGATCGCCCGCAGGGCGGGCGTCTCGCACGGCGCACCGCGCCGCTGGTTCCCCACCCACCGCTCGCTGCTCTCGGCGATCGCCCGCAGTGGCTTCACCGACCTGGCCGAGCGCCTGGAGCGGGCCGCCCCGCAGGACTCGCCCGCGAGCGCCCGCGAACAGATCGACGCCCTGGCCCGCGCCTACCTCGCGTACGCCCGGGAGCGGCGCGGCATGTTCGAGCTGATGTTCCGCCACGAACTGCTCGAAGGCGGCGCCCAGGCCCCCGCAGACCACGGGACCGCGTCACCGAGCGGGCAGACCGAGGGGGTGGCGCGTCCGGCGGCGCTCCCGCCGCTGCGGGAGACCAGCCTGCCCCTCCTGTGGCGGCTCGCCTCCCTCGTCGCCCGGCACCGCGCCGAGCGCGGACTGCCGGGGGCGCCCGTGCCCGAGGTGGCGGCGGTCGCGCTCTGGTCCAACCTGCACGGACTCGCTCAATTGCAGGGCTGGGGCAGCCTCGATCCCGCCCTCGGGGCGGGCCCCGGGGGGAACGGCGAGGAAGCGCGGTTGCTGACCGCCGTACTCGACGCCCACCTGGCCGGGCCCGCGTGAAAGGGGACGCCGGGCCTCCCGCCTGGCCGGTGCTCGCCGCGAGCGTCACCGGGGCCGCCCTCGTCGCGCTCGACGGCACGGTTCTGCTGATCGCCCAGCCCCGGCTCGGCGCCGAGTTCGGCGCGACGGCGGCCCAGGTGCAGTGGACGAGCACCGCCTACCTGCTGGCCGTCGCCGCGCTGCTCGTCGTCGCGGGGCGGCTCGGCGACCGCTGGGGACACGTCCGGCTGCTGCGCCTGGGCTGCCTCGGCTTCGCCGCCGCCTCCGCCGGTATCGCCCTCGCCCCCGGGCTGGGCTGGATCGTGGCGCTGCGCGCCGCCCAGGGAGTGTGCGGCGCGCTGTTGCAGCCCGCGACGCTCGCCCTGCTGCGCACCGCCTGCCCGCAGGACCGGGTCCCCGGCGCGGTCGCGCTGCGCACGGCGGGCATCGGGATCGCCTCGGCGGCGGGCCCGCTGGTCGGCGGGGCGCTCGTCGCCTCCCACGGCTGGCGCGCGGTGTTCGTCCTCAACGTGCCCGTGGCCCTTGCCGTCCTCCTCGTGACGACCGCCGTACGGGTACCGGCGGCCACCGGGCCCCGCCCCGCCCGTCCCCGCGCCGGTCTGCTCGGCTCGGCCCTCCTGGTAGCACTGCTCGCCGCCCTCGTGCACACGCTGTCCACCGTGCCGCGGGCCGGCTGGGGCGGCGGCGCCGTCCTGCTCGGCCTGGGCGGGACGGCGGTCCTGGGCGCACTGCTCCTCGCGCAGCAACGACGGGCCGCGGCACCCCTGTTGCCGTCCGCCGTGGCCCGCTCACGTCCGGTCGCGGCCTCCCTCGCCCTGCTCCTGGCCTCCTCGGCCGCACTCCAGGGAACCCTGTTCCAGGCCACGTTCGTCCTCCAGGAGTCTCGCGGTCTCGGACCGTTCGACGCCGCCCTGCGCATGGCACCGCTCACCGTGCTGATGGTGCTCGGCGCCCCGGCCGTCGCTGTGCTGCTGCGCCGCGCGGGCCCACGCCGAACGGCGCTCGGCGGCAGCGTCCTGCTGGTCCTCGGCGTGGCGGCCGTGACCGGCGGCGCGCGACACGGCGGGACCGGGCTCGTCCTCGGAGCCGGGGCGGCGCTGCTCGGCGCCGGCTTCACCGCCGTCATGGTCACCGCCACCGGGGCCGTCGTGGCCGAGGTGCCCGCCGGCTACGCCGGGACCGTCGGCGGGCTCAAGCAGAGCGCCGCCACCCTCGGCCCCGTTCTCGGAATCGCCCTGGCCTCGGGCCCGCCCGCCGCGCACGCCACCGCCGGACCCCTGCTCGCCGCCCTCGCGGCCCTGGGAATGCTCCCGGCCGCCCTGCTGCCGGGCCGGCTCAGACCAGCCCCAACACCCGTACCCCGTACGGGGCGAGCGGCACCTCCCGTACCGGTTCCCCCGAGTCCAGATCCCGCAACGCGCGCCCCCCGCAGTCCGGACGTACCTGCGTCTCCTCGGCGCTCTGACTGACCAGCCACACGAAGGCGCGGCCGTCCTCGTGCACCAGGACGTCGGCGGCCACCTCGGGCGTTCCCGTGCGCACCGGTCGCCGGGCGCCCGAGAGTTCGGCGAGCGCCGCGTACAGGCGGTGCGTCTCCTCGGGGTTGACCCGCGCGGTCCTCGCCGCCATGTGCTCCAGCGGGTAGGTCGCCAACACCGTGTGACCCGAGCCGAGTTCGTGCACCAGCAGGGCCGGGCGGCCGTGTGCGTCGACGGCGACCACCCGGGCCCCGGCGGGCACCACGGGCAGATACGCCCTGCTGTCCTCGTTGCCCGCCACCGCGAACCGCAGCACCTCACCGGCCGGGATCGAGCCGAAGTCCTCGGTGAAGGTCATCTCCAGGACCTCGTCCTCGATGGGTTCCGCCACCCCGTACGTCAGTTGCTGCTCGACGCCGAACAGCCCGTCCAGGCCGTGGAACCAGGGGCCCCGGGTCGTCGGGTGCTCGCCCGAGCAGAAGGACAGGTACACCGTGGCGCCCGCCCGCGCCCGCTCCTCCAGGGCTCGCCGGCCCCGCGTCGTCAACTGCCGGGTGGCGGGCAGCAGATACAGCCGGGCGTCCGGGTCGATCCCGTCCGCCTCCCTGGTCAGTCCCACCGGCAGGTCGGCGGCGTGGGCCGACACGTACGCCTGGTGCAGCGAGGAGAAGATGAGCGGCCGGTCGGCGGGCCGGCTGTAGGGGTAGCCGCGCTCCAGGAAGGCCGGCACCACGAGCGCGGCGTCCGTGTCGCAGCGGCGGCAGTGCGGGAAGTCCACCGCCTTCAGGGTCGCCGCGAAGGAGGCCAGTTCGCGCAGGGGCGGCTTGGGCCGGCCGGAGCCGTCGGTGATGCCGAAGTGCATCTCGAAGGGGTGGTGGTCGTACGGCGACTGGTCCCACAACTCGTCGTAGTCCGTGTTGTTCCACGCCATCCAGCCGCTCGCCCCGCCCAGCAGCGAGTTGTGCAGCGTCTGCCGGTAGTAGACACCGGCCGCCGCCGCCGACACGGTGTCCGTGGACAGGCCGAACTCCTCCAGCACCACCGGCTGTCCGGTCACGGCGGCCAGTTCGCACTCGAAGGCCGCCCGGTAGTGCTGACGCGTCCGGTCGGTGTCCGAGCGGTAGACGTGCGGGCCCACGAAGTCGACGTACTCGGCGGTCTGGCGCAGCGAGAAACCGTTGTCCCGGCCGGTGACCTCGATCCCCCAGGCCCCGTCGCCCAGCGACACCGGCTGCGTCCCGCCCGCCGCGCGCACCGCGTCGCACATGAACTGCGCCCAGGCCGTGACGACGTCGCTGGAGGGCGGGTCCACCTGGTAGACGCGGCCGTACCCGGGCATCTCGTTGGTGATGAGCCAGCCGGTCACCGCCGGGTGGTCCTTGAAGCGGCGCGTCATCTGCGACACGAACCAGGCCTGCCGTCCCAGCAGCCACACGTCCTCGTACAGGTCGCGGTCCCCGCGCCAGGCCGGGTCCCAGTTCTCGCCGGACATGTGACCCACGATGAAGGTGGGCACCGTGCCCATGCCCTGTTCCGTGTGCGCGTCGAGGAAGTCCCGGAAACGCGCGCACAGTTCCTCGTCCACCCGGTGCGGCTCGGGGTGGAAGTCGGGCCAGTAGAAGAAGGAACGGGTCATGTTCAGGCCGTGCTCGCGCAGGACGGACAGCTCCTCGCGGACCGTCCCCGGATCGTAGGAGCGCCACATCAGCGGACCTCCGGTACGCGACCAGAAGTTGGCGCCGAGCCACGGCAGGACCGCGGAGTCGTGGGTGAGCTGAACGCTGTGACGTCGCATGAGGCTGTGCGGGTCCTTCGTGTCGTGGCGGGAGTGGCGGGAGTGGCGGGAGTGGCGGGAGTGGCGAGTCGTGGCGGGAATGGCGGGAGTGGCGAGCCGTCGGCAGGCCCGTGCGGGCCGCGGGGGAACGGCGGTCAGCGAGGCGTGTGCGGGCCCGTCGACTCACGCACCACCAGCCGGGGGCGGCCGGTGAGCGGGGCGTCGGGAAGCTCCGGCTCGCCGATCTGACGCAGCAGTTCACGGGCCGCGGCGGCGCCGACCTGCCGCACCTGCTGGTCGACGGTGGTCAGCCGCGGGTGCAGCCACCGGCCCAGCGGCAGGTTGTCGTACCCGACGACGGCGAGGTCCTGCGGCACCCGCAGCCCCCGGCGCTGTGCTGTGCCGATGCCGCACACCGCCATCGAGTCGTTGGCGTACACGACGGCGGTCGGCGGCTGCGCGAGCGCGAGCAGGTCCTCGGTGGCCCGGACGGCGGCCGCCTCGGTGAAATCGGTGTGCACGACCCGGACGGGCCGCAGCCCCGCGTCCGCCAGTTCGGCGAGCACGGCCGCCCCGCGCAACCGGGTGTGCAGCAGTTCCTCGGGACCCGCCACACACGCGATCCGGCGGTGCCCGAGGGCCAGCAGGTGACGCACCGCCTCCCGCACCCCCGCGTCCTGCTCGGCCAGGCCCACCGCGGGCACGGCGGACTCCTGGCCGCCCGCGCCCAGCAGCACGGCGGGCAGACCCAGCCGGCGCAGCAGCGGGGGCCGGGGGTCGTCGGCGCGCGCCTCGGTCAGCACCGCCCCGTCCACCCGGCTGCCCGCCGCCAGCCGTTCGTACAGCGCGTTCTCCTCGCGTACGTCGTCCACGAGGTGCAGCAGGAGCCCGTAGCCGCGTGGTGACAGCTCGCCCTCCAGGCCCGTGATCAGCTCGCTGAAGTGCGGGTCGGCGCCGAGTACGTCGGTGGGCCGGCGCACCACCAGGGCGAGCGTCCGGGTGCGCGCCCGGCGCAGCGCCGCCGCCGAGGCCGAGGGCGACCAGCCCAGCTCGCGCGCGGTGTCGAGGACCCGTCGACGGGTGGCCTCGGAGAGTCGCCCGGTCCCGTTGAGCGCCTGCGACACGGCCGCCGTGGAGACCCCGGCCAGCTCCGCCACCCGCTTGATCGTCGGCCGCCCGCTCACATCTTCACCGCCCCGGCCACGAGGGCCTGTTGCATCCGCTTCTGGAGCACGGTGTAGACGACCCAGACCGGAACCAGGGTCAGCACCGTGCCCGCCGTGAGCACACCGTAGTCGGTGCCGGTGATCGACTTGAGCGTGGGCAGCGCCACCTGGACGGTACGCCGCGAGGGGTCCGGACCGATGATCACCAGTGAGTACAGGTACTCGTTCCAGAAGGTCAGGAAGTTCATCAGCAGGATCGTCGCGATCCCCGGCAGGCACATCGGCGTGTACACGTGGCGCAGGACGGCGAAGGTCGAGGCGCCGTCGATGCGCGCCGCCTCCTCCATCTCGGGCGGGATGGTCCGCATGAACTGCACCAGGATCACCACCGACAGCGGCATCGCCGTGGCGGGCAGGAACAGCACCATGAAGACCTGCGTGTGGAACAGGCCGGTGGCCGCCGCGAGCAGGAAGGTCGGGAACAGCGCGGCGAAGGTCGGAATGAGAAACCCGAGCGAGAAGACCCCCTCGATCACCGCGCCCAGCCGCCCCGTGGCCCGCGCCAGCGCGAACGCGGCCGGCAGGGCGAGCGCCACCGTCAGTACCAGGGACCCCACCGTCACCAGGCCCGAGTTGACGATCGCCAGGCCGAGATCGGCATCGCCGAAGGAGGAGGTGAAGTTGCCGGGCGACAGGGACGTCGGCAGCGAGAAGGCGTTCGAGAAGATCTGGTCGTTCGTCTTGAACGACGACACCAGCAGGTAGTACAGCGGGACGAGCAGCAGGGCCGCGTACGCCCAGGCGAGGACGTGCGCGGGCAGCCAGGACTTGCCGTGCTTCACGGGAGCAGCTCCGTTTCGGGAGGGGGCACGCGGTGCGCGCGGGCGGAACGGGGACGGCGCGGAGGGACACGCGGGCGGCTCGCGCACAGGCCGCCCGGTCAGCGGCTCCGCCGCGGGATCAGTGGCTCTGCCGGAAGACCCGGCGGATACTCAGCAGTCCCACGAGCCCCACCAGGAACAGAACCACGCCCACCGCCTGGCTGTAACCGAGATCGGCCGCGATGAACGCCTTCTGGTAGACGAGGAAGGACAGGGTGGTCGAGGAGGTGCCCGGCCCGCCCTGGGTCAGCAGCAGCACCTGCTGCGCCGAACCGAACAGCGTCCACAGGAACTGGAGCATGGTCACGACGCCCACGTAGTCCCGGATCACCGGGAAGTGGACGCGCCACATCGTGCGCCAGTGCCCGGCCCCGTCCAGCTGCGCCGCCTCGCCGATCTCCTCGGGCACACTGCCCAGCCGTGCCGCGAACAGCACGGCGGTGAAACCGATCCCGCTCCACACGTCCAGCACGATCACACAGGCCAGCGCCGAGGAGGGCGAGGCGAGCCAGGCATCGGTGAGCGAGCCCAGACCGACCGCCTCCAGTACCCCGTTGACCAGGCCGTCCGGGGACAGCGCCGCGTAGAACACCATCGCCTTCGCCGGGGTCGAGATGAGCCCCGGCACGAACAACAGGTACCGCAGCGCCCGGTGACCGGGTGGCCGCTGGGCGACGTAGTAGCCGAGCAGGTAGGCGCACCCGATCATCACGGGCAGGGCGACCGCCATCTGCACCGCCGTGTTGCGCACCGCGTCCCAGAACACCGGATCGCCGAACACCGTACGGAAGTTGCCGAGCCCCGCGAAGGACACCGGCTGGAGCATCCCGGGCCAGCGCAGGGCGGCGATCACGAAGATCGCGACCATCGGACCGACCATGAAGACCAGGTACCAGGCGAGCGCGGGCACCGCGAGGATCGTGCCGCCCTGCTGCTTGCGGGGTGCGCGGCGCTCCGGCCGCGGCGCGGAGTCGGCGGGCAGCACGGCCGGGGCGCCGCCGGGGGACAGCAGAGTCATGGGGTCACTTCCAGGACGTCGGGGCCGCAGGGCCGCACGGGGACGGGAGCGGCGAGAGGCCGGACGGGCGGGGGAGCGGACGGACGGCGCGCGGCGCGGCCGGGGGACGCGGGCCGGTCGCTCCTCATGCCGAGTGGTAGGCGGCTTCGAGGGCCCGGCGCACCTTCGCCTCGCTGGTGCCGCGCGTGAAGGCCGTACTGGTCGCGGTGATGAGCGGCTGGTTGGCGACCGGCGGGACGTACACATCGGGCACCACCGCCTGGCTCACCGAGTCCCCCAGCCGCTGGGCGGCGGCCACCAGGGGGAAGTCCTTGCTGGTCGTCCTCGTCCGCAGCGCCATGTCCCGGCCGCTCTCGGTCACGAAGCGGGACACGATGTCGTCCCGGTACAGGAAGCGCACGAACTTCTCGACCGCGTCCAGCTTCCTGCGCCCGTTCGGACTGATCCACAGGCCGATCAGCGTGTACGTGCGCAGGATCGTCGGCGAGCGGTGGACGGCGCCGGGAGCGAGCGGCCAGCCGCCCACCTCGGTGTGCGCCGCGATCTTCGCCGGCACCTTCGCGAGCGCCGAGGACATCGCGGACTGGATCGCCGCGCGCCCGGTGTTGAACTGGGTGGTCATCGTGTCCGAGGTGAGGCCCTGCGCCTTGTCCGCGAAGACCCCCGCCTCGCGCAACTGCACGAAGTACTCGATGCCCCGCCGCGCTCCGCGACTGCCGCTGAAGTCCCCGGTGCGGTAGAGGTGTTCGGCCTCGTCCGCGCTCAGGAAGGTCTGGATGACCTGGGCCAGCAGCTTCTGCCCGGTCCAGTCGTTGCCGCCCACGGTGACCGGGGCGATCCCCTTGGCGCGTAGTCTGCGGGCCGCCCCGATCAGCGCGTCCCCCGTCCTCGGCGGGCCGTCCACCCCGGCCCGCTCCAGCAGCGCCGTGTTGTAGGCGACGGGCCAGTTGGTCGCGAAGTAGGGGAAGGCGCGCAGCCGGCCCTCGCCGTCCGTCCAGGCCCGCAGCGCCTCGGGCAGTACGCGCCCGCGCAGTCCCCAGTCGTCGAGGTGCTCGCGTACGTCGACCGTGGCCCCCACCTCGGTCCAGGCCAGCGTCTTGTCGTACAGGTTGACCATGACGACGTCCGGCTCCTTGCGGGCCAGCCGCGAGGTCTCGTAGACCTGCGCGAGGTCGTCGCCGTTGACCAGGTTCTTGATCCGCAGCCCCGGATGCTCCTTCTCGAACCGCCGGCAGGCCGCGAGATAGGTGGGCGATCCGGGAGCGGTCGTGCCCAGCTGCGTGTGGACCACGAGGGTGCCGGGGTCCGCGTCCGCGGAACACCCGCCGACGGCGGGCACGGCGGCAGCCGCGGCAAGTCCGGTACCGGCGGCGAACAGACCCCGCCGACTCAAGGGGGAGCGCACAGCGAACTCTCTCCAACCAGGAGGGTTAATCGATATACCAGAGGATGGGCTAGACAGTAGGAACGGCGCGGAAGGGGTGTCAAGGGGTGCGGGCGGAGGGATTTTCCGTGCGGGCCTCTGCTTTCCGCGCCCGGCGTCGGGCGCGCGGGTCCCGGCCGGCCGGGGACGGCCTCCGAGTGGCGCAGCCGCCGCGCGGGCCCACCCCCGCCGGGGTTAGGACTGGGAGGGGCGCCGCGGGGCACCCGGCTCACCACCCGTTTCACCACCAGCCCAGCAGCGAGGACACACAGACGCATGCCGACCCCACCACCGCCGCCGGACGCAACGGACCAGGACCCCGGCGCCTCGCTGCTGGAGGGGCTCACCGTCGACGACCGGCGCCCGGAGCGCCCTCTCCTTCTCGACGGCGAGGGCCGGCCGCTGCGCACCTGGCGCGAGAACTATCCCTACGAACGGAAGATGGGCCGAAGCGCCTACGACCAGCGCAAACGCGTCCTCCAGATCGAGATGCTGAAGGTGCAGCGCTGGGTCAAGGACACCGGGCAGCGCCTCGTCGTGGTGTGCGAGGGGCGGGACGCGGCCGGGAAGGGCGGCACCATCCAGCGGTTCACGGAACGGCTCAACCCGCGTGGCGCCCGCGTCGTCGCCCTGGAGAAACCGACCGAGCGGGAGGCGGGGCAGTGGTACTTCCAGCGCTACGTCAGCCAGCTCCCCTCCGCCGGGGAAATCGTGTTCTTCGACCGCTCCTGGTACAACCGCGCGGGGGTCGAGCGGGTCATGGGCTTCTGCACCACCGAGGAGTACGAGCACTTCCTGCGCCAGACCCCCGACTTCGAGCGCATGCTCACCGATGACGGCATCATCCTGGTCAAGTTCTGGTTCTCGGTCTCCCGGGCCGAACAGCGCACGCGGTTCGCGATCCGCCAGATCGACCCCGTACGGCAGTGGAAGCTCTCCCCGATCGACCTGGCCTCCCTGGACCGCTGGGACGACTACACCGAGGCGAAGATCGACATGTTCCGCGCCACCGACACGGACGCCGCGCCCTGGACCGTCGTCAAGAACAACGACAAGCGGCGCGGCCGGCTGGAGGCCATGCGCAGCCTGCTCGCCCGGCTCGACTACCCGGCTAAGGACCACGAGGCCGTGGGCACCCCCGACCTCAGGATCGTCGGACCCGCCGACACCCTGCTGGAGGCCGGGGAGGAGCGCGTCAGCCTCTCGCCCACCCCGCTCGCCCCCGGCGGTCAGGGGCGCGGCACCCACCCCGACACGTGAGCGGGCCGGCCTCGGCGACCGGTGCGAGGGGCCGCGCGGCACGGGCACCCGCGGGGCCCTGGCATGATCGAGGGATGTCAGATCGCATCATCGCCGCGTGTGACGGGGCGTCGAAGGGAAACCCGGGCCCCGCAGCCTGGGCGTGGGTCGCCGCCGACGCGGAGGGCACCCCGGAGCGCTGGGAGGCCGGGCCGCTCGGATCGGCCACCAACAACGTGGCGGAGCTGACGGCGCTGCTGCGGCTCCTGGAGACCACCGACCCCGCCCGGCCGCTCGAGGTCCGCATGGACTCCCAGTACGCCATGAAGGCCGTCACCGAATGGCTGCCCGGCTGGAAGCGGCGGGGCTGGAAGACGGCCGGCGGCAAACCCGTCGCCAACCGGGAACTGGTCGAGAGCATCGACGCCCTGCTCGCCGGACGTCCCGTCGAGTTCCGCTACGTCCCCGCGCACCAGGTAGGAGGCGACCCACTCAACGCGATCGCCGACCAGGCGGCCAGCGAGGCGGCCGTCAGCCAGGAACCCGCGGGCACCGCCCACGGCGCCGCCGCGCCTCCCGTGCCGAGCGTCTCGCGCACCGAACCCGCGCGCACCCGCGAGAGCGGTGGCACCGGTGCCACCCGAAAAAAGTCGGGCCGCGCCTCCGGGTCCGCCCCCACCATCAAGGCCAAGTTCCCGGGGCGCTGCGCGTGCGGCCAGTCCTACGCCGCGGGCGAGTCGATCACCAAGGTCGGCAAGGGCTGGGGCCACCCGGCCTGCCGCGCGGGGGCGTGAGCCGTCCCCGACGAGACCTGACCGGTTCGAGGGGTGAAGGAGCCGGCGGCGCGCTCGCGCGCACGTGAAGGGGCGGGGCTCCGGCGATCTTCCGGTGCCCCGCCCCTTCACGTGTGGCTGACCGTTGCCCGTGGCGGGCCCGGTGGTCTCGCGGACCGGTCAGACGGCCGACCACCCGTTGTCGACGGGGAGGATCGCGCCGCTGATGTTGCTCGCCGCGTCCGACGCGAGGAAGAGGATCGCCGCTGCCTGCTCCTCGGCGGCGGCCGGACGGCCGATGTTGTGCAGGTACGAGCCGACGGTCGCCGGGCCGTGCGCGCCCTGCTCGGTGTCGACGCGGATGTTCGTCGCGGTACCGCCGGGCGCGATCGCGTTGGCTCGGATGCCCTTGTCCCGGTACATCACCGCGAGGGACTTGGTCAGCCCCACCACCCCGTGCTTCGAGGCGGTGTACGCCGCGCCCGCGGCGCTGCCGCGCAGCGAGGCCTCGGAGGCGGTCGAGACGATCGCGCCACGCCCGGCCCTGAGCATGTGCGGCAGCGTCGCACGGGTCAGCAGGAACGGCGCCGTCAGGTTGACGCGCAGCACCCGCTCCCACTCGCCGTCGTCGGTGTCGGCCACGGCGGACATGCGGTCCATGACGCCCGCGTTGTTCACGAGGACGTCGACGCCGCCGAAGGAGTCCACGGCGGTGCCCACGACCTCGTCCACGACGCTCTGCTCGCTCAGGTCACCGACCACGGCGACCGCCGTGCCGCCCGACTTCTCGATCTCGGCGACGACGTCCCTCGCGCCCTGCGCGTCGAGGTCCGCGACGAGGACCTTCGCGCCCTCGGCGGCGAACTTCAGAGCCGTGGCCCTGCCTATCCCGGAGCCGGCCCCGGTG
Source organism: Streptomyces sp. NPDC049954 (assembly GCF_040656295.1). Taxonomy (NCBI): domain Bacteria; kingdom Bacillati; phylum Actinomycetota; class Actinomycetes; order Kitasatosporales; family Streptomycetaceae; genus Streptomyces; species Streptomyces sp. NPDC049954. The sequence goes on along the minus strand of NZ_JBFALS010000008.1, from coordinate 140,927 downwards.
ACGACGACGCTGCGGCCCTCAAGGCCGGTGATGGTGCTCATGTGGTGCTCCCTCGCAGAAATGGTGCCGCCGGCCGGAGCCGGGATCCGCGTCCCGGCTCCCTCCGGCACCTGGGAGCCTACGTCTTTATGTCGCGCAATGCCATAAAGGCATCGCGCGACATAAACCCGGGTACGGGCGACAATGGCAGGGGTACGGGTCGAGGCGGAGGGCGAGGGGTATGACGGCGAGCGCACGTGACCGGGAGCGACCGGGGAGCGACGACCCAGGGTGCGGGAACCGGTCCGCTCGGGTCGGCCGCCCCCCGCTGACCGAGCGGCGCAAGGCGGCCACCCGCCTGGAGATCGCCCGGGAGGCCGTCCGGCTGTTCAGCTCCCAGGGCGTGGCCGAGACCTCGGGCGAGGACATCGCCCGTGCGGTGGGGGTCTCCGTGCGCACTCTGTGGCGCTACTTCCCCTCGAAGGAGCAGTGCGTGCGCCCGCTGCTCACCGGCGGTCTCGACTCCGTCATCGCCCACCTGCGGGCCTGGCCCGGGGACCGGCCGCTGTCGGAGGCGATCGGGGAGCAGTGGCGCGGAGTCGCCCCGGAGGAGGCCGGCCTCACGCAGGAGCTGATCCGCCTGGCGGCACGCGAGCCGGGTCTGCACGCGGTGTGGCTGGAGGTGCACTACGACGCCGAGGCGGTCTTCGCCGACTTCGTGGCCCGGCGCACCGGCCGTCGCGCCGACGATCTGGCCGTCCGGGTGCAGGCCGTCATCATGAACGGGGCGATGCGGGTGGGCGCCGAGGAGTGGGCACGTTCCGGGAACCGCGACCCCGGTGCGCACGGAGTGGCCGTCCGCGCGGCATGGCGCACGGCCCTGGAGGGCCTCGACTGCTGAACCGCGCGGCGCGCGAACGCGGGTCAGGCGGCGCCGGGTCAGGCCGCTCCTGCCCTGCCGCGACCGAGGGACGGCCGGCCCGTCCGCCCGGACACGCGGCCCCGCCGGGCGACTCCAGGCTGAGCTTGCGCCGCCCGTCGCCCTCCCGGTCCCTGGTCGAGGGGGTCGGCGCCCTTTCGCGTCCGTCGTTGTGCGCAGGCCGTCTCCGCTCGACGTACGAGGCGCTGTCGTCATGATCCGTAAGCCCGCCGTCCGCGTCCGGGAGGCGTACGACCGGGGCGTGCGCCCGGCGCTTCGCCGGGCAGCGGTCGGGAGCCTTGCCGGCCTACGGCGTATTGGCGCAGGTCCACGGTGGTGACACTCGTGGGTGAGCATGTCAGTGTGTCAACTTTAGGGTGATACATGGCCGCTTCACGGACATGTCGGCACTCAGTCATATCAATCGGGATATCTGGTGGAAAGCGCCTTCCGTGGATCACAGTGTGACTCCCCGGACAGCCGGGGGACCCGCAATACCGTGCGGCTCTCGCAAGGAGCCGCACGCGCACAGCACTTGGAGGAACCATCCACATGGCTGCATCCCGTACCGGCCGGCGGATCGCCGCGACCCTGCTCGTCACCGGAAGCCTCCTGGGCGCCGCCGCCCTCCCGGCCATGGCCGCCGACCACGACCGCGGCAGCGGCCACGGACGTGACCACGGGCGTGACCAGAGCCGTGACCACGGGCGCGACCAGGGCCGTGACCACGGGCGCGACCAGGGCCGTGACCACGGCCGGCCCCCGGCCCCGCGCTCGTCGGTCGTGCTCGGGCCCATCCAGTACGACAGCCCGGGCCCCGACAACAACTCCAACCGCAGCCGCAACGCGGAGTGGGTGACGGTCAAGAACCTCGGGCGCCACACGGTCAACCTGCGGGGCTGGACGCTGACCAACAGCGACCACGAGCGCTACCGCTTCGGCGACGTCCGGCTGCGCGGCAACTCCTCGGTCCGCGTGCACACCGGCTACGGCAACAACACCTGGCGGGACCTCTTCCAGGGCAAGCGGGACTACTTCTGGGACAACCGCCGTGACACCGCGACCCTGAGCGACAACCGGGGTCGCGTGGCCGACCGCGAGTCGTGGGGCCGCCGTTCCTGACCCTCCCGCACGACCAGGCGCCACCGACCCGGCGCCGTCCGAGCGCGCCGTCCCCGCCGACCGGTGGGGGCGGCGCGCCCGTGCGTGTGCCCACTCGTGAGCCCCCGCGACGGGGCGGCGGGGGCGGCCCGGCGGGGCCCCGGGCCTCGGCTTTCCCGGGAGTCGCCCGACCCCTCGGGCCTGTCTTCGAACTGTCGCCTGCCGTGCGACGCCAGTTTGAAGACAGGCCCTAGGCGGAGAAAGCGCTTGCTGCTAGCGTTAGTCAAAGCGATTGACAAACCCCGGGCGCCTGCCTGGGCGCGCACCGCAGAGGGGAGTTACGAGCACCGTGAGCGACACGACACCACAGCGACGCGCACTCGTCGTCCGGGGAGGCTGGGAGGGGCACTCGCCGGTCGGGATCACCGACCTGTTCCTGCCCTTCCTCAAGGACGCGGGCTACGCGGTGGAGACGAGCGACTCCCTCGACGTGTACACGGACGAAGCGCGACTGGCCGCCACCGACCTCGTGGTGCAGTGCTGGACGATGGGCACCGTCACCCCCGAGCAGAGCAGGGGACTCGCCGCCGCTGTGCGGGCGGGCACCGGTCTGGCCGGCTGGCACGGCGGCATCGTGGACGCCTTCCGCGGCGATGTCGACTACGCGTTGCTCACGGGCGGTCAGTTCCTCATGCACCCCGAGGGCTTCCACGACCACACCGTGCACATCGGCTCCGACCACCCCGTCGTCGCCGGCCTCGACGACTTCCAGGTGCACACCGAGCAGTACTGGACGGCGACCGACCCGCTCGTAGAGGTGCACGCCACGACCGTGTTCCCGCCCGGAGCGGACCACGACCGGGAGGTCGTCATGCCGGCCGTGTGGACCCGGCACGTCGGCGCGGGACGCGTCTTCGTCTCCACCATCGGCCACAAGGCCGACGACTTCGACGTGCCCGAGGTCCGCACACTCACCGAACGGGGGCTGCTGTGGGCGAGCCGCTGAGGATAGGCGTCGTCGGTGCCGGCGCCATCAGCGGCGCCTACCTCGACACCCTGGACCGGCTCCGTGACACCCTGCGGGTCACCGCGGTCGCCGACGTGAACCGGGTGCGGGCCCAGCAGGCCGCCGCCCGCGCCGGACACGGGGTCGCAGCCCTCGGCTCCGTCGCCGCCCTCGTCGAGCGGGAGGACGTCGACGCCGTCCTGAACCTCACGATCCCCGCCGTGCACACCGAGGTCGCCCTCGCCGCCATCACCGCGGGCAAGCACGTCTACGGGGAGAAGCCGCTCGCCACCACGCGCGCGCAGGCCGCCGAGATCCTCACCGCGGCGCGCGCGGGCGGCGTACGCGTCGGCTGCGCGCCCGACACGGTGCTGGGGACCGGCACCCAGACGGCCCGCAAGGCCGTCGACGACGGGCTCATCGGCACACCGGTCGCCGCGACCGCCTTCATGGCCTGCCCCGGCCACGAGAGCTGGCACCCCGACCCGGAGTTCTACTACCGGCCCGGCGGCGGACCCCTGCTCGACATGGGCCCCTACTACCTGTCCGCGCTCGTCCACCTGCTCGGACCGGTCGTCCGGGTCACCGGTGCCGCCTCCGCCCCGCGCACCGAACGGGAGATCGGCAGCGGTCCCCGCGCGGGGACGAGGTTCCCCGTCGAGGTGGACACGCACGTCACCGGAGTCCTGCACCACGCGGGCGGGGCGCTCACCACACTCGTCATGAGCTTCGACGTGCAGGCCGCCCACCTGCCCTGCATCGAGGTGCACGGCACCGCCGGCTCCCTGTCGGTCCCCGACCCGAACGGCTTCGACGGCACCGTGCTGCTCCACCGGGCGGGCGCCTGGGAGGAGTTGCCCGTCAGCGCCGGAGTACGGGAGGGCGGCCGGGGCATCGGGCTCGCCGATCTCGCCGAGTCCTTGCGCGAGGGCACCGAGCACCGCGCCTCGGCCGGGCTCGCCCAGCACGTCCTCGACATCATGCTGAGCCTGCTCGACTCGGCCCACCAGGGAGTGTCCCTGGCGGTGGCCCAGGGCTGCGAACGTCCCAGGCCCGTACCGGAGATCTGACGGGTCCCGGCTCGGCGGCGATCCTTGGCCGGGGCGTGCGCGGTGCCGCGCCGTGCCCGCCCCGGCCGGGACCCGGGACCGCCGCTCAGCGCATGCGCCGCAGTCCGTTCAGCACTTCCTGGAGCAACTGGGTGTCCGGCCGGGAACGGTCCCCGTCCCGGGCGCTCATCCGCCCGGAGCCGATGAGGTCGGACACCAGCACCCGGACCAGCCCGACCGCGAGCCCGAGCCGGGCCGCCGCCTCCGCCAGGGCGGTGGGCCGCGCGCACAGCCGCACGAGGGTGCGCTCCTCCCCGGTCGCCGAGACCGGCAGTTCGTGCTCGCCGGACAGAGCGGTCAGCAAGGTGTCCAGTCCGAGCCGCGCGTGCGCGGCCCTGGCCCGCCCGCGCGTGATCACGTACGGGCGCAGCGCGCCCCCGGCGCCTCCCGTGGCCCTGCTCATGCCGACCTCGAAGGCCGGGGGAGGACGACCGCGGGGCCGGGCTGCCCGGGCACGCCCTCCGGCGGCCCCTCCAGCACCACGCCCTCCATCCCCTCCGCGGGGGCGTCGCCGGACAACCGCGCCAAGCCGCCGCGGGGTTCCGCCCGCCCGGGCTCCACCGGCTGGTCCAGAGCCTCGGCCGGCACCAGGACGACGGCCCGCAGACCCCCGTACGGCGACGGGCTCAGGTCCACCTGGAAACCGTGCCGGCGCCCGAAACGGCCGACCACGGCGAGCCCCGTCTGCGGAATCTCGCCGACGTCCCGCAGGCCGATGGGCCGGCGCCCCGAGACGATCTCCTTCGCCTTGGCGAGCCGGAACGCGTCGAGACCGAGCCCTCCGTCGTCCACCTCGATCACGGCTCCCTTCTGCACGGCGCGCACCGTCACCGGAACCGAGGTCCGGGGCGGTGAGTACTCGGTGGCGTTCGCGAGGAGCTCCGCGACGAGGTGGATGAGGGGTTCGGCGAGCGGGGCGGTCACCGCGAGATCGGGGGCGCCCGACACCTCGACCCGCTGGAAGTCGACGATGCGCCCGGAGGCGGCGCGGGCCACGTCCACCAGGGCCAGCGGCTTCTGCCACTGCTGCCCCGGCCATTCGCCGCACAGCACCTTCAGGCTCTGCGCGTGCCGGGCCTGCTGCGTCGCCGCGTGGTCGACCCGCATCGTGGCCTCCAGCAGATCGGGATCGTCGGGGTAGCGGTCCGTCAGGCCGGTCACGGTCGCCTGGATGCGGTGCGCGGAACTCTGCACCCGCCCCGCTAGCTCCACGAGCACCAGCCTGCGGCACTCCTCCTGGTACTCGGACTCCTCCGCGACCTCCCGCAGAACCCGCTCGAAGAGGTCCGCGGCCACGGTCGCGAGAGCGGCGCTCTCCGGGCGGGCCGGTGGCACCTCCAGGCCCCGGACGGCGGCGGGCAGCCGCTGCTTGACGAGGTGTTCCAGCTCCAGGCGCATCAGTTCGGCCTGCTCGGCGAGGTAGCTGTGCCAGTCGGCGTCCCTGCGTTCGGCGTGTGCCTCGCGGCGGGTCAGTTCGCCGGACAGCCGCTCGGTCTCGGCCAGCGCGGCGCGGTGGTGTCTGCGCAGCGCCTCGAAGCCGCACAACGCCAGGGCCATCAGAGTGCCGAGCAGCACGGCGGTGGCCAGCCGGTGTGCCGCCATCAGGAACAGGGTGCCCCCGAACGTGCCGAGGGTCACGGTGAGCGTGGCGGGCCACAGCACACCGGCCGCACGGGAGGGCGCCGGGACGGGCGCGGAGGAAGGCGGGGAGGGGGGACGGGGCATGAAGCACCTTCGACGGGACGACGCGTGGCTGACAGGGGGCGCTGCGCGCGGGGCCGGGTGCGGCGGGGGAGCAGGACTGACATATCGACAACACGACCTTGGCCCTTCGGCCTCCGACGCTCCGCCGAAGCCGAAGCCGAAGCCGAAGCCGAAGCCGAAGCCGAAGCCGAAGCCGAAGCCGAAGCCGAAGCCGAAGCCGAAGCCGAAGCCGAAGCCGCATGCCGGTCCCGTCGGGTCCGGTCCGGGTCGGTGGGTGTGCCCGGTGGCCGGGTTCAGCCGCCGATACGTGGACCGTCCGCCGCACCCCTGCCTATCGCCCTGTTCAGCCGCATCGGCTCGCTGGCCTCCCTCTGTCCGTGTCCGTCGACGCCGTGCCGTTGCCTCGTGCAAGGCCGGCCGGGCCCGCGCAACTGGCCGCGCGTCGAACGATGTTGCCTGAGCGTATCGCCCGGACGGCGGCATCCCGTGCATTACGGGGCAGTTCGCCCGGAAGGGGGGCGCCTTTCGTCACCGAGTGTGACCGGGAGGGGGGAGGGGCAGGCGCTCGGCGTGCCGCAGGGCGTCCGCGACCAGGGCTCCGTACGCTCCGCCGGGCAGCGAGTAGAGGGCGCGCCGGCCGTCCTTGCGTACGCGTACCAGTCCCGCCGCGCGCAGCCGTGCCAAGTGCTGGCTGACCGAGGGCCGGGCTGTTCCGCAGGCCGTGCTGAGCGCTCCGACGCTCCTCTCGCCCTCCCGCAGCAGCCACAGCAGGCGCAGCCGTGTGGGATCGCCGAGCTGGGCGAAGACCCGCGCGGCGAGGGAGAACGACGGAGCCGCCGACGGTGCGGGGCCGGTCGGCTCCGCACCGCGGGGCGGAGCGGGGGAGCGGGCCGGGAGCCGTGCCGCCACCGGGGGCCGCCGAACGGTCCGGGCGGCCCGGGCGCCCCCGCGTCCGCCGCCCCCACCTCTCGATTCCCCTTCCACCGCCACGGGTTCATCGTAAGGGGGCGGCCGGTCCCGCTCGTCCCCCTGACGGAGGTGGCGGGACCGGCCCGCTCCGGGGGAACACGGCCGGGCGGTGTCCCGGCGGTCCGCCTACGGCAGGATCGAGTCCACGTAGCCCCCGTCCACCCGCAGCGCGCCCCCGGTGGTCGCCGAGGCGAGCGGTGAACTCAGGTACGTGACCATGTGCGCGATCTCCTCCGGCTCGATGAGGCGCTGCAGCAGCGACTGCGGCCGGTGTTCGCGCATGAACACCCGCTGCGCCCCCTCCCACGGCAGGTCCTTGTCCACGAGTTCGTACACGAAGTCCTCCACGCCACCGGTGTGCGTCGGGCCGGCGATCACGGAGTTCACCGTGACGCCCGTGCCCGCCGCCTCCTTGGCGAAGCCGCGCGTCACCGAGAGCAGCGCGGTCTTCGTCATCCCGTAGTGGATCATCTCGGCCGGGACGACCACGGCGGAGTCGCTCGCGATGTTCAGTACCCGGCCCCAGCCCCGCTCCGTCATGCGCGGCAGATAGGCGCGGATGAGCCGGACCGCGGTCAGGACGTTGACCTCGAAGTAGCGGCGCCACTCCGCGTCCTCGATCTCCAGCGCCGGTTTGGCCCCGAAGATCCCGAGGTTGTTCACGAGGATGTCTGTCCCCGGCAGCCGGTCGAGGACCTCGGCGAGCCCCTCGTCACTCGCGAGGTCACCGGGGACGGCGAGCAGTTCGGCCCCCGGCAGTTCGGCGCGCAGCCGCTCCACCGCCTCCCCGGTGCGCTCGGGGTCCCGTCCGTTGACCGCCACCCGCGCCCCGGCCGCGGCGAGCGAGGCGGCGATGGCCGCGCCGATGCCCTGGGTCGAGCCGGTGACGAGAGCGGTCCTGCCTTCGAGAGTGACCTGCATGGTGGTGCTGTCCCTTCGGGTCGGTCGAGTGCGGAGGGCGTGCACGAGCCCGCCCTGTACCGCTGTCCGCTTCCCCCATGGTCGATGCCTTCCCCTCCGTGCGCGTGCCGGGACACCGGGCCATCGGGATACAGTCGGTGGCCGTCAAAACATGTAGGGGGCACTGAATGGTTGAGGGTACGGGCGCGGAGCGGACGGCGGCTTTCGACGCGGGGGAACGGGCGGCCTGGGCGGGGCGCAGCACGGCCTACGCGGCGAGTTTCGGCAGACTGTGCGCGCACACCGTGCCCGAACTGCTCGCGGCCTGCGGGCCGCTGGCCGGGCGACGACTCCTCGACGTCGGCACCGGAACGGGCGCCGTGGCCGCGCGGGCCCGGGAGCACGGCGCGCAGGTGAGCGCCGTGGACGCCGATCCCGGCATGGCGCGGGCCGCCGCACGGGCCGTGCCCGAGGCGCGCACCGCTGTCGCCGCGCTGCCCCGGCTGCCCTTCGCACCGGACGCCTTCGACGCGGTCGTCGCGAACTTCGTCCTCAACCACGTGGGCCGGCCCCGGGCCGCGCTCGCCGAACTCGTCCGCGTCGCCCGGCCCGGCGGCCGGATCGCGTTCACCCTGTGGCCCGTGCCCGCCGCCCCGGGACAGGCGCTGCTCGGCCGCGCCGTGGAGGCCGCCGGGGTCCGGCGGCCCGCCGACCTGCCCACGCTCGACCCCGCGGAGGACTTCCCGCGCACCGAACAGGGCGTCCGCGCGCTGCTCACGGAGGCCGGACTCGACGCGGCGCAGTGCCGCACCCTGGCGTGGGAGCACCGCACCGGCCCCGCCGAATGGTGGAGCGGCCCGGCGGCGGGCGTCGCGACGATCGGCCGGGTCGTCGCGAGCCGGCCGGCCGCCGAGCAGGCCGAGATCCACCGTCACTTCCTGAAGCTGAGCGACCCGTTCACCGCGCCGGACGGAGCCCTGCTCCTCCCGCACACCGCCCTGCTCGCCCGCGCGATCGTCCCGCCGCGCTCGGGCGGCCCGGACCGCACCGGTCCGGACGCGGTCCGTGCCGCCGGACAGGTACCGGGCGGCGCGTCGAGGTAGCGCCGCCGGGCCCGTGGCAGCGGGCGCGCGGGTGCAGGAGCGTGGCGGGCGGGCCGCCGAGCGGCGTGCCGGTCCCCCCGTGCGGCGCGGTCGATATATCACTGTCGCGTGGCTTTTCCGTCTGTTCGTCCCGCCCCCGCCGCACCGTTCGGCCCCCGTGCCGGAGCCGTATGACCGCGCTCATCGCCTGCCACTTCGCGCTGGCCCTGTTCGCCCCGCCGCTGGTGCGCCGGCTCGGCACCCGCGCCTTCGTGGTGCTCGCCCTGCCGCCGGCCGCCGCCGCGATCTGGGCCGCGGCGAAGTGGCGGGGCACCGCGGACGGAGAGGCGCAGAGCAGTTCGTGGCGGTGGCTGCCCGACTACGGAGTCGAGTGCGCGCTGCGCCTGGACGCACTCGGCGAACTCATGGTGCTGCTCGCGGGCGGCGTCGGCGCTCTCGTCCTGCTGTACTGCGCCTCGTACTTCACGGACCACTCCCCGCAGCTGGGCCGGTTCGCCGGCAACCTCCTCGCCTTCGCGGGCGCCATGCTCGGTCTCGTCCTCGCCGACGACCTGATCCTGCTCTACATCTTCTGGGAACTGACCACCGTCTTCTCGTTCCTGCTCATCGGCCAGCACAGCGGCGTCAAACAGAACCGGCGCTCCGCCCTCCAGGCGCTCACGGTCACCACCATGGGCGGGCTCGCCATGCTCGTCGGCTTCCTGATTCTCGGGCAGGCCGCCCACACCTACCGGCTGTCCGAGCTGATCGCGCACCCCCCGGCGCCCTCCGCCGCCGTCTCCACCGCCGTCGTCCTCGTCCTGTGCGGCGCCCTGTCGAAGTCCGCGATCTGGCCGTTCAGCCTGTGGCTGCCCAACGCCATGGCCGCGCCCACCCCGGTCAGCGCCTACCTGCACGCCGCCGCGATGGTCAAGGGCGGGGTGTACCTCGTCGCGCGGCTCGCGCCCGCCTTCGCCGACATCACGCCCTGGCGGCCGTTGCTGCTGGTCCTCGGCTCCGCGACCATGCTGCTCGGCGGCTGGCGGGCACTGCGCCTGCACGACCTGAAGCTCGTCCTCGCCTACGGCACCGTGAGCCAGCTCGGCTTCCTCACCGTGCTGGCCGGCGCGGGCCACTACGACACCGGGGTCGCCGCCGTCGTCATGATCCTCGGTCACGCCCTGTTCAAGGCGCCGCTGTTCCTCGTGACGGGGATCATCGATCACGCGGCCGGCACCCGGGACCTGCGCGGCCTGTCCGGACTGGCCCGGCGGACGCCCGCCGTGTGCGCCGTCGCCGTCGTCGCCGGGCTGTCCATGGCCGCCCTACCGCCGACGCTCGGCTTCGCCGCCAAGGAGGCCGCGTTCCAGACGCTGCTCGACGGCTCCACGGCCGACCGCTGGGCGCTGGCGGCGGTCGTCGTCGGCTCCGCGCTCACCACCGCCTACACGCTGCGCTACCTGTGGGGAGCCTTCGCCCGCAAACCCGGACACCACGACACCGCGACGCACCGCGTCTCCCCGGCCTTCCTCGCCGCCCCCGCCGTCCTCGCGTGCCTCTGCCTCGTGCTCGGGCCCGGGGTGGGCTGGACGGACCACCTCTTCAGCGCCTACGCCGCCGGCTTCCCGGCCCCGAGCCACCCCTACCACCTGGCCCTCTGGCACGGCTGGGGCCCCGCGCTGCTGCTGTCCGCCCTCGCCTGGGCCGGCGGGCTCGTCCTGTTCCTGGCCGGCCGGCCCGTCGCCCGCGCCGGCCGGCTCCTCGCCTGGCGCCCCGCCGACCGCGCGTTCGGCCGCATCCTGCTGGGCCTGGAACGCACCGCCCTGCAGTGCACCGGATTCGTCCAGCGCGGCTCCTTGTCCGTGTACCTCGCGACCACACTCACCGTGGTGCTCGCCGGGCAGATCGCGGTGCTCGCCGTCGACTCCCCGTGGCACGGCGCCCCCGCGCCCCGCCTGTGGGACAACCCGGCCCAGGCCGGAGTCGCTGTCCTGACCTGCGCCGTCGCCCTGCTCTGCCTGGGCGTGCGGCGCCGGATGAAGGCCGTCGTGCTCGCCGGGCTGACCGGTTACGGCACCGCCCTGCTGTTCGTCGTCCAGGGCGCCCCCGACCTCGCCCTCACCCAGTTCTGCGTCGAGACCGTGTCGATGCTCGTGTTCGTCCTCGTCCTGCGCCGGATGCCCGTGTACTTCGAGGAGAACTTCACCCGCTGGCGCCGGACCGTACGGATGCCCGTCGCCCTCGGCGGGGCCGCCGCCGTCTCCGTCGTCGTGTGGATCATGGCCGGGGCCCGCCGCAGCGACCCCGCCGGCGCCGCCATGGTCGAGGAGACCGACCACCACGGGCTCAAGGACGTCGTCGCCACCATCCTCGTCGACCTGCGGGCCTGGGACACCATGGGCGAGTCCAGCGTCCTGGCCGCCGCCGCGATCGGCGTCACCAGCCTCATCTACCTGCACCGCCGCACCGACCGCGACGATCCGCTGCCCGAACCCGCCCCCCGCGAAATGGCCGGCACCGGACTGCGCACCGCCTGGGCCCAGCCGCACGGTGACCTCGCCGGGCTGCCCGAAGGCGACGAGGGCGCCCCGGAACGCACCTGGTTGGCCGCGGGCAGGACCCTCGCGCCCGAACACCGCTCCGTGGTCTTCGAGGTCGTCGCCCGCCTCGTCTACCACCCGATCCTCGTGCTCTCCGTCTACCTGCTGTTCTGCGCGGAGAACATGCCGGGCGGCGGATTCGTCGCCGGACTCGTCGCCGGTCTCGCCTTCATCACCCGCTACCTCGCGGGCGGACGCTACGAACTCGCCGAGGCCGCGCCCTTCGGCCCCGGACTCTTCACCGGCCTCGGCCTGGTCGTCTCGACCGGAGTCGCCCTGAGCGGGCTCGCCGAGGGCACCGTCCTGCACGGCTGGACCTGGCACGGCCACGTGCCGCCCTTCGGCGAGGTCCACGCGTCCACGGCGCTCCTCTTCGACTGCGGCGTCTACCTCCTCGTCCTCGGCGTCGTCCTCGACATCGTGCGTGCCCTCGGCGGCAAGGTCGACCGGCAGATCGAACGGCTCGCCGCCCTGCGCGCCGCCGAGGGCCACGGGGGCGGCCGATGACCGTCAGCCTCAGCCTGCTCGTCACCGCCGCCGTCCTGTGCGCGGTCGGCGGAATCCTCGTCCTCACCCGCTCGCTGACCCGCATCCTGCTCGGTACCGTCGTCCTCGGCAACGGCGTCAACCTGCTGATCCTCACCTCGACGGGCGCGGCCGGAGCCGCCCCGCTGCTCTACCCGAAGGTCCTCCGCAACCGCGTCACCGACCCGCTGCCGCAGGCCATCGCCCTCACCGCGATCGTCATCACCCTCGCCACCACCGCCTTCCTGCTCGCCATGGCCTACCGCAGCCAGCAGGTCAGCGGCACCGACGAGATCAGCGACGACACCGAGGACCGGCTCGTCGCGCTGCGCGCCGAAGTCCTCGACGAACGCAGCCAACTGCGCGCCCGCTACCGCGAGGCCCGCGCCGAACTCGGCCGGACCCCCGAACAGCGCGCCCGCTACCGCGAGGAGCGCAAACAACTGCGCGCCCGGCTGCGTGCCGACCGCGCCTACCAGGCCCGCGCCCGCGACGCCTCGGGCGACCTGTGGAACGACGTGCTCGGCGCCGATCCGGAGGACTACACGGACGACGACGAACCGGGCCCCGAAGCACCCGCCCCGCGAGGAGACGGCCCCGCCCCGCCGGGACCCGCCGACGACCCGGACGAGAACGACCGCGAACCCGGGGGGCCCCGCCCGCCCGACGACTCCGAAGGACCCGGACAGGAAGGTGCACGGTGAACGCCCTCGTCCCCCTGCCCGTGCTGCTGCCGCTGTGCGTCACCGGACTCAAGCTCGCCATCGGGCCCCGGCTGCACCGCCTCCAGCGCCTCATCAGCGTCGCCGTGCTCGGCGCGGTCCTGGTACTCGCCGTGATCCTCCTGGTCGAGGCGGACCGCACGGGCCCCCTCGCCGTCAACCTCGGCGACTTCGCCCCGCCGCTCGGCATCACCCTCGTCGCCGACCGGCTCTCCGGCCTCATGCTCACCGTGTCCTCGGCCGTGACCCTGCTGGTTCTCGTGTACTCCCTCGGACAGGGCATGGCGGACCGCGACGACGAGACCCCGCTCGGCGTGTTCCACCCCGCGTACCTCATCCTCGTCGCCGGAGTCTCCTGCACCTTCCTCGCCGGGGACCTCGTCAACCTCTACGTCGGCTTCGAGATCATGCTCGTCGCGAGTTTCGTCCTGCTCACCGTCGGCGGCACCGCGCCCCGCATCCGCGCGGGCTCCACGTACGTGATCATCTCGCTGTTCTCCTCGGTGCTGTTCCTCGTCGCGATCGCCATGGCCTATTCGGTGGCGGGCACCGTCAACTTCGCGCAGCTCGCCCTGCGCCTGCAGGACGTGCCCGTCGGGGTGCGCACCCTGCTGGAGGCGATGCTGCTCACCGTCTTCGCCATCAAGGCCGCCGTCTTCCCGCTCGCCGCGTGGCTGCCCGACTCCTACCCGACGGCGCCGGCGCCCGTGACCGCCGTGTTCGCCGGACTGCTCACGAAGGTCGGCGTCTACTCGATGCTGCGGACCCAGACCCTGCTGTTCCCCGGCCACCGCCTCGGCAACCTGCTGCTGCTCGCCGCGCTCGCCTCGATGGTGATCGGCATCCTCGGGGCCGTCGCCCAGACGGACCTGAAACGGCTGCTGTCCTTCACCCTCATCAGCCATATCGGGTACATGGTCTTCGGGATCGGCCTCGCCTCCCGGGCCGGCCTGGGCGGAGCCATCGTCTACGTCGCCCACCACATCACCGTGCAGACGACGCTGTTCCTCGTCGCCGGGCTCATCGAACGGCGCGGCGGCACCACCGAACTCACCCGGCTCGGCGGCCTCGCGCGCTCCGCGCCGCTGCTCGCCGTGCTGTTCTTCGTCCCCGCGATGAACCTCGCCGGCATCCCGCCGCTGTCCGGCTTCATCGGCAAGCTCGGGCTCATGCGGGCCGGTGTCGAGAACGGCGGCGGCTGGGCGTGGACTCTCGTGGCCGGTTCCGCCGCCACCAGCCTGCTCACCCTCTACGTCATGGCGAAGATCTGGAACCTCGCGTTCTGGCGCGAGGCCCCGCCCGGCCAGATCGCCGAGGGCGTCCTCCTGGAGTCCGACGAGGGCGAGGACGAGGGCGACGACGAGACGACCCGCCCCGAACCGGCGGGCCGCGCGGTCGCCGCGACCCTGTCGGGGCGGGCTGTCACCACCACCAGCCGGCTGCCGCGCACCATGACCCTCGCGACCACCGGGGCCGTCTGCCTCGGCCTGCTCTACACCGTCCTCGGCGGCCCGCTCACCAGCCTCGCCGACCGCGCCGCCGGTGAACTCCTCACCCGTTCCCCCTACATCGAGGCGGTACTCGGACCATGAGCATCCTGTTCCGGGGCCGCAGACGCTCGCCCTACAGCTGGACCATCGGCGGGGGCACCAGCCGCCGCGTCCTGGACCTGCCCCTCATCGCCTGGCTCACCGTCATCTGGGTACTGCTGTGGGGCACCCTGTCCTGGGCCAACCTCATCAACGGGCTCGTCGTCGGCTTCGTCCTGTGCCTCGCGTTCCCGCTGCCCGCCGTCGACCTGGGACTGCGGCTGCGGCCCCTGGGCATCGTGCGCTTCCTCGGCTACCTGCTGTACGACATGTTCTCCTCCAGCGTCGAGGTGACCGGGAAGATCTTCTCCCGCGGTCCCTTCCACGCGGCCGTCGTCGCCGTCCCGCTGCGCTGCCGCAGCGATCTCATGCTCGCCGCCACCGCCGTGGCCGTCTCCAACGTGCCGGGCGGCTCCGTCGTCGAGGTACGGCGCGCGACGGCGACCCTGTTCCTGCACGTCCTGGACGCCGACGACCCCGCGCAGATCGAACGGGCGCGGCGCTCCGTGTGGCGCATGGAGGAACTCACCGCCCGGGCCTTCGGCACCGCCGAGGACATCGAGGCCGTCAGCAACCCGCCCCGACCGGAAGGGAACCCGTCGCCGTGAGCGCGCTGCACTCCGCCGAGAGGGGCTTGATCATCGCCGCGGGCTGCATGATCCTGCTGGCCGGGGCCCTCATCGTGATCCGCATCTGGCGCGGCCCCTCGATGCTCGACCGCGCCGTCGCCCTCGACGTCGTCGCGGCCCTCATCATCGCCGGGATCGGCGCCAAGTCCGCCCTGGACATGGACCCCTTCTACTTCCCGGTGATGCTCGTGCTCGCCTTCCTCGGTTTCACCGGCTCCGTGGGCATCGCCCGCTTCATCGCCGTCCGCGACCGGCCCCCTCGGCACGGGGACGACAAGGAGGACCACCGATGAGGCGGAGCACCGCGGCGGCGGGCGCGGCCACGACGACCCGGGAGGACGAACGATGAGCGTGGGAGCACAGATCGCCGACCTCGCGGGGGCGCTGCTGCTGTTCTTCGGCTGCTTCCAGTGCCTGCTGGGCGTCATCGGCATGCTCAGGCTGCCCGACGTGCTCGCCCGCAGCCACGCCGCCACCAAACCCCAGACCCTCGGCATGCTGCTCGTCCTGGTCGGGGTCGCGCTGCGGCTGCGCAACGGCATCGACATCGGCACCCTCGCGCTCGTCGTCTTCTTCCAGTTCCTCACCAGCCCCGTCGCCTCGCACCTGGTCGCCCGCTCCGCCTACCGCACCGCGCAGACCGGCTCCCGCGACCTCGTACGGGACGACCTCGATCCGCAACTCAGCGACGGCGAAGGTGATTAGCGGAAGACGGCCCCGGTGAGCGGCACGACGTGCGCGCCGGCCGCCGACAGCTCCCGCTCGACGGCGCGCATCGACACCGCGGCGGGCTCCGCACCGTCCCAGTCCGCGTGCGCGCCCCGCACCAGACGCACCGGACGGCCCCGGCGCAGGGCCGCGAGGACCGTCGCCCGCACGCACAGGCCGCTCGCGATGCCCGCGACCACCACCGTGGCCCCTTCGGGCAGCAGTTCCCCGAGCCCCGTGCCCTCGAAGGCGTCCGCCCGGGTCTTGTCGAGCACCGGTTCCCCCTCCCGCACCGCGTGCTCCAGATGCCAGCCGGGGCTGCCCGGCACACACCCCGGCTCGCGCGGATCGTTGTGCCGTACGTGGATCACCCGCGTGCCCGAGTCCCGCGCCCCGGCCAGCAGCACGGCCACCGCCTCCCGCAGCGCGGAGGCTTCCGGCACCGGGTCGGGCGGGGCGAACACCGAGCGCTGAAGGTCGATCAGGAGCAGGACGGACGTCATGGCCGCCACGCTAGGCACCTGTGCCGGAGGCGCCAACCGGTTTCCCGCCCCTACGGGACAGGGGCGCTCAGCGGCGCCCGGACGGCCCGGCGCCCGGACGGCCCGGCGCGCGTGCGGCACCGCGGGCGGCGGGCCGCTCCCCGGCCTCCGGGGCCTGGCGGCGCACGAACAGCGCCGCCAGGGCCGCCGCGAGGACCAGCAGGCCCGCCCTCCCGGACGCGGCCCGGTGGAAAGCCGCGTTCACCGCCGAGGCATCCCGGTAGGCGTGGTCGGACAGACCCACCGCGAGCGGCAGCGCCGGGACGACCAGCGGCTGGACTCGCGATGGACGCACAGGAAGCTGCACCCAGGACAGCGGCGGGTGGCTGCCGCACGTCGGCTCCGCCCCGCTCCGGATGGACAGGGCGAGCCCGGACGAGACGTGGCACGGTCACGGTCTCGGTGCCGTCCTCGCCAGGGAGGCGATCCATCGCCTCCCTGGCCGGCTGCCCGGGCGAGGCGGGCGCACTCGGCCGGGCCCTGGCCAAGGTGCGACGGTTCCGCGAGGCGGACGCCTCACGTCATCTCCGTCGGCTGTGCATGTGCCGTGCCCGTGCCGGAATCCGGCTCAGCGGCTGTCCGAACCGGTCTGCCTCCGGCTTGAGCGATCCGGCTCCGGCCTCCTCCGCAGTTCGGTGATGCCGCGTGATGCCAGGTAAGAGGCGTCCGCTGCTCGATCCGCGGTAACGAGGGCGGGCCGGATTCCCTCGTCGATCAGTGCGAAGAAGTCTTCCGCCACCTCCAGGCCGGCCTTGCCGAAGTCCTCCACGACCAGCGCCGTCGGACGGGGAACGGGTTGGGGCGGACTGTTCCGGAACGTGGCGACAAGCTCGGCGATTCTGCGGCCCGCCGGTTTGACCTGGTTGTCCACCGTGAGAAGGCCGAGCCCGTACTCGTACTCGTCGAAGCCGGCGAAGCGCCGGTCGATGTCATGGCTGCCCCACCAGGTACAGCCCCAGACACCCGCGGAGGACAAGGTGGCACGGATGAAGGTCTCGGCCCAGTCGGGGATCGTCTCCGGGGCGCGTTCGGCAGGAGAGGCCCCGAACTCCTGGAGCCACTTGGGCCGGCCGGGCTGCTCCGCGTAGGCCTCGGCCAACTCCGCCATGAACTCACCGAGGTGCCGGGTTCCCGTGCCGTCGGGGCCGTGGCGTTCGAGTACGCCCGTCCAGTACGGATAGCTGTGGAAGACACTCGCGCTGCCGCTCGTCACCACTCCCCGCTGCGAGAACGTCTGCCCTTCCAGCCAGGGAAGATGGTCGACCCCGTTGACGTGGAACCGTCCGGGCGCGATGTGCTCGCAGTGGTTCAGCAGCCGGGCGGCCCAGCGGTCGCCCACCGCCGGTGCGACGTCGTCGTTGAGCACGGCGATCTCATTGCCCAGATCGAAGCCGAGGAAGCGTGGGTGAGCGCCGACGGCAGCGGCGAGTGCGTCGAGGAGGTACAGCTCCGCCCTGACGACGTCCTCGTCGCCGATCATGTTTCTGCCCTTGAGCCAGGCCGGCTTGAAGGCGAATCCACTGAGCCAGCCGTCGAGCACGCTGACGCTGACGTCGAGCCCGGTGTCCGGCCGGTCGGCGAGGTCCAGCAGTTCACTCAGCCGGTCGAGGGCGGAAGGACTGACCATCGCCGGATTGGGCTGGAACACCGGCCAGAGCAACTGAATCCGGATGTGGTCCATGCCGAGCGCCGAGACGGCCTGCAGGTCCGCCAGGACGGAGTCCGCGTCCCAGTCGTTCCAGCAGTACCACCAGTTGCGACTGGGGACGTAGTTGACGCCGAATCGGGGGCCGACGCGGTGGGTGTTGTTCAACATGCGCTCCTGGCTTTTCCTGTCCGAAGACGTAGGGGGAGAACGACAAAGGGGGCCTGGACGCGGCCGGAAGGTCAGCCCGCCGGCCCGCTCCCGGCGGGACCTTCAGGGGCTGTGTGCGAGGACGGAGCCGAGCTCTCACCCGGTGACCCCGGGGTGATCTCCTCCTCGCGGCGGGCGGCTCTGCCGTGCAGGCGAAGGATCTGGACGAGTCCGAGGGCCGTCAGCACGAAAGGGACGAGGAAGGCGGTGCGGTACGCGGAGGGCGAGTAACCGGAGAAGCCCGCCGGGGTGAGCCTGTCGAGGGCTGCGCCGACCCCCAGGATCACGAAGATCGTGGCGGTGAAGCCTCCCATGACGACCATGCCGGTCGCGGTCGCGGCCCGGGCGGGCGGGTTCACCGGGCGTGAGTAGTCGAGCCCCACGAGTGACGCGGGGCCGTTGCTGCCCATCGCGGCGGCCAGGGCGACCAGCAGCCACCAGGGGACGTGCCCCGGTGGTGTGCCCAGCACGGCCGCCCACAGCGAGCAGGTGCTGAGGACCACGGCGAGCGTCAGCGGGGTGCGGGCGGCAGGACGACGCGAGACCAACTGGCCGAACAGCAGGGAGAATCCCATGCCGCTCACTACCACCAGTCCCAGCACCGAACCCGCCTCGGAGCGGCTCAGGCCCTGCCCTTCGACGAGATAGGGCAGTCCCCACAGCAGGAGGAACGGATTGGCCCAGCAGGACGTGGTGAAGTGAACCCACATGCCCAGCCTTGTGCCGGGTTCCCCCCACGCCGTGCGGACCTGGGAGGTCAGGGACTGGGACCGTACGCTCCCGGCCTCGGGATGGAGCGGGGCAGGTCCTGACCTCTCGCGTCCCACGGCGGTGCCCCCTGTCCGCCGCCACAAGGGCCGACGTAGCTGCCGCAGGCCCCGCGCCGGGGTGTGTGCCCGTGGTGATTCACGCAGGAACAACAGGACCACGGCCAGCGCCGCGAAACCGGGCAGCCCGGTGGCGGCGAAGGTCGCCGTCCACCCGAACACCGGCAGCAGACGGGCAAGCGCGGTGACCGCCAGGAGGTTTCCCAGGGTCCCCACCAGACCGGCGAGTTGGGAGATGAAGGGGTTTCGGTGGGGCGGGAACCAGTTGGACACGAGCCGGAGCACGCTGGTGAAGATCATGGCGTCCCCGCAACCGAGAACGGTGCGTGAGACGAGGGCCGAGGGATAGTTGTCCGCGAAGGCGAAGCCGAGCTGTCCGGTGATCAGCAGGACCAGCCCGGTGGCCAGTACCTTGCGGGGCCCGCGGCGGTCGATCGCCAGCCCTACGGGTATCTGTGCCACCGCGTAGACGAGGACCTGGAACACGGGGAAGACGGACAGGGCGGAGGCGCTGATCCCGAAGCGCTCAGAGGCGTCCAGGCCCGCGACGCCCAGACTCGTCCGTTGGGTGACCGCGAAGACGTAGACGCCCGCTCCCGTGCCCCAGGCCGCCCACGCTCCACGGGCCAGGGTTTCGGAACTCGCCGCACCAGCGCGTGAACCGCAGAGGTGGCCCCGCTCCCTGCCTCGCCCTGTTGCCCGGCCCCCGTGGCGGGCTCGCGATGGCTGCCGCACGGCCTCCCTCTCCCTCGTCCCCTGGCCCAGCCGTTGCCACCGAGCCCAGCCTGCGGCGGGATCCGGTACCCCTGCCCGCGGAACAGTATGTAAACGTTTGCGGATCATGGTGACCCTACTGCCCGGACGGGAGGCCGACAAGGGGGCCGATGCGGGGGATGTCGGGTCGCGAGGTGGAGTCGATCCTTGGTGATCCGTGCGGCGGCTGAGGTGTGGAGGGGGTGCGTTCATCACGGCCGCAGGCTCTTCGGGTTGCCTGCCTGGTGCGGGATCGGCGGCTGCACCGAAATGGCTGGCCGTACTGGATCACCGCAGTGATCGAAAGGAAGCGATCTCTGGAAATTTACACTGCCGTCGATGGCGATGCCATGCGGCAAACTACCTTCTGAGCGGTGGGTGTTGGCTGATTCCCCACGGTCCCCTCATGTCGAGTCAGCGGCCCGCCCGCTCACGTGTTGACCTTGTTCCAGAAAACCTTTTAAGGTCTGGTGTCAAACACCTGTATCAGGTCCGCAGGGCCGGGTTGACGGTCGGCAGGGGGCCGAGCCGTGGCTCGACGAATTGTCGGCCCCGGCAGCTCGCGCACCCGCCCCGTCTCCTCAGGAGTCGCGTTGAAGCCGCATCAGCCACCCGCCCTGACCGATTCGTCCGCTCCGATCCCGCCGGGCGCAGTGTCCGGTCGGCCGGCTCGCTTTCTCTGGGGCGTGGCCACGTCCGCCTACCGGATCGAGGGCGCGGTCGCCGAGGACGGACGGAGTCGATCTGGGACATCATCGGTCGCATACCTGGTGCTGTCGCGGATGGCGGCACCGGCGAGACGGCCGTCGATCATCACCACCGCATGCCTGAGGGCGTCGTGGTGATCGCGGACCTCGGCGTGGACGTCCATCGCTTGTCCGGGTCGTGGCCCCGTGTCCAACTCCACGGCAGGGGACCTGCCGACGCGCGGGGAACGGCCTTCTGCGGTCGCTTGGCCGACGAACTCCTGAGCCGCGGAGTACGCCCCCGGCTCACCCTCCACCACGGGGACCTGCCCCAGGACCCGGAGGCGGCGGGCCGGCCCACCCGTGACACGGCCCACCGCTTCGCGGACTACCTTCGTCTGCCCCGCGCGCCGGGCGGGTACGGAAGGCAAGATGGGTGAACAGAGGGCCGGTGCCGGCCCGCCGGGAGGGCCCCGGGCCGCTGGCATGGAAACGGCTTGAAGACGTAACGTGTAAACGTTTTATCGACTGTGTTCAGTGGGCAGGAGCGGATTGTGCGTCAGGGTGAGAAGCCGGTCGAGGGGCTCGGCAGGCGGGCGACCATCCGGGATGTGGCCGCGCGAGCCGATGTGTCCATCGCCACGGTCTCGCGCGTGCTGTCCGGCAAGGCCTCGGCGCGGTCGGACACCTATAAGCGTGTCGTTGCCGCCGCCAGGGACCTGGAGTACGTCGTGAACGCCCACGCGCGCGCCTTGGTGGGATCCAGCCGGGGAGCGGTGGCGATCGTGGTGCCGGAGTTCACGGCGTCCTTCTTCGCCCAGGTGTGCCACGGCGTGGAGCAGCAGGCCGCGGTCGAGGGCCGGATGTGCCTGATCTGCTCGACCGGCGGCGACTTCGAGCGCGAGATGGCGATGGTCTCCCTGATGCGCGAGCAGGGCGCCGAGGCGATCATCGTGGTCGGCGGTGCGGTGCAGGGGCCCCACTACGAGGAGCGGATGACCGCCTCGGCCCGGGCGCTGGACGCCTCCGGGAGCCGGCTGGTGCTCTGCGGCCGCCCTTCGCTGGGGGAGCGGGTCCCCGCCTCCGTGGTCGAGTACGACAATGAGGGCGGGTCCTACGCGGTGACCCGCCATCTTCTGTCCGCGGGCCACGAACGCATCCTGCACCTGTCCGGGATTCCCGGAAGCACGGTCGCGGAGAATCGCCTCAAGGGCTATCGGCAGGCGCTCACCGATCACGGCGTCCCGTACGACGGGGACCTGGTCATCCACACCGAGTTCACCCGCAGGGGCGGGACACGGGGGATGCGGCGGGCTCTTGACGCCGGACTCGACTTCACGGCGGTGTTCGCGGGTACCGACGACATGGCGGCAAGCGCCATGAAAGTCCTGCGCGAGGCCGGTCTGCGCGTGCCCGAGGACATCTCGATGGTCGGGTACGACGACCTGCCCGTGGCCTCGGACCTGCATCCCGGGCTGACCTCGGTGCACTTGCCGCACGAGGAACTGGGCCGCACAGCGGTGCGGATGGCGCTGCATCGCGACGGAGACGCCCGCGACCGGCAGCACGTCGTCCTGGGCACCCACATCGTCACACGAGACTCAGTGCGCCCGGGCCCGCTCTCCGCCGGCTTGGGGCGTGGAGCGGGCCCGGCCGCAGGCTGATCTCCCGCGGCACCGGGGGAGCGGGACCGCGGGAGGCTGAGGAAGGGCCGGCCGGGCCGGCCCCCACCGGCTCAGAACGGCTGCGGCACGTCCCCCGCGCTGCAGTAGGCGCCGGGGGGATGCGCCTGGTGCACCACGCGCAACTCCTCCTGCACCGAGCCCCGCCCGGCCGGACGTACGGCCTCGGGGGCCCGCCGGACGAACTGCTCGGCCGACCTGAACTCGTAGGACGAGGTCCAGCGGAGATCCTTGCCCACGACCGACGCGGAGCCGTGAACGAGCATGACATCGTGCACGAGGACGTCACCGGGAGCCATGTCCACGGATACCGCGCCGGGCACGTCCCAGCCGTGTTCCCTCTCCAGCGAGCAGATGTCCCAGGGCTCCCGTTGCGATCCGGGCAGGACCAGGAAGCCGTCGCGGTCGAAGGCGGCGACTTGTCGGGGGCTCAGGTGGTACGCACGACGCGCCGCCGGATCGACGGGCACGTCCTGCGCCGGTGGAGTCGGGATGTCCATCACTCTCCGTTTCTGTTTCCGGCGTGGGGGCGGTCGACGGCTGGCGCCTGCCGGCCGAGCCAGTCGTTCAACGAGCCGAGGGCCACGGGCAGGGGAGCGACCTCGGGATGCCAGGTGCGTTCCCACTCCAGTGAGAGCGGTCCGGTGTAACCCCCCGTATCCAGTACGTCCACCATCGTGGCCAGCGGCAGGACGCCATGGCCCACGAGCACCGGTGTCTGGTCGCGCACGGAGCGGACGTCCTTGATCTGTACGAAACCGCGACCGCCCCGGACACGCCGCCCGATCTCCTCCCACGTGCGTGCGGGAGCCTCGCCGGTGCGGAAGGGGTGCTCGAAGTCCCAGACGGCGCCCACCCGGTGGTCGGGGGACCGCTCGTCCAGCGCGCGCAGCACGCGGGCCACGTCCTGGCCGCGCGGATGCGAGCCGTGGGTCTCCAGCACCGGCCGGACCCCCAGACCCTCGGCCGTGGTCGTGACCGCGGCCAGCCGGCGCACGATGCTCTCGTCCGCCTCCCGCACACCGTGCACGGTCCCGGGTGGACGGTCGCCCGGCCCCGGCAGGGTCGCGGCCCCCGGGAACACCCTCAGGAAGCGCGCCCCCAGGTCCGCGGTCAGCTCCAGGTGACGCTTCAGGTCATCGACGACGACCCGGTCCTGCGCCTCCGAGGCGAGCCGGACGTAGGAGGAGCAGGACAGCAGCTCGACACCCGAGTCCGCGATCTGCGCCCTGACCCGCGCGCGACGCTCGGGCCCACTGTCCACGTGAACCGGCTGACCGTGGGCGACACGCAGTTCCATGGTCCTGACAGCGGCCTCGGACAACCAGCGAAGAACCGTCGCCAGTTCCTCGCCGGGGGCCCCGAGCGTCGAGGCTCCGACGGCCCAAGTGCGGGCAGACCCGCAGGTCGTGGTCATACATGCCTCCTCAGGCCAGGGCGTGGTACCGGGACGGCTCGACGGCACGGTGCAGGGACCGGCCGCTGAGCACCCTGTCGATCTCGTCCACGGCGGCGGAGGAAAGGAGCTCGAGTTCGGT
The DNA here is from genome assembly GCF_040656295.1 of Streptomyces sp. NPDC049954. Classification (NCBI taxonomy): domain Bacteria; kingdom Bacillati; phylum Actinomycetota; class Actinomycetes; order Kitasatosporales; family Streptomycetaceae; genus Streptomyces; species Streptomyces sp. NPDC049954. The sequence goes on along the minus strand of NZ_JBFALS010000008.1, from coordinate 117,502 downwards.
GCCCAAGGGGCCCGCGATATGCGGGGTGAGGACGAGGTTCGGCAGCTGCCACAGCGGCGATCCCGGTTCGTTGACCTCCGGATGCGTCACGTCGAGAATGCCCTCGATCCGCCCCGTCTCCAGTTCCGCGACGAGCGCCGCCTGGTCGACGAGCACCCCGCGAGCCGTGTTGATGAAGGTGGCTCCGTCGGGCAGTGAACGAAGGTGGGAAGCGGTGATCATGCCGATCGTGTCTTCCAGGATTGGTGCATGCAGGGAGACCACCGGGCAGGTCGCCATGAGCTCGTCGAGCCCGATGCGCCGGACACCGAGGCTGTGTGCCGCGGCATCGTCGATGGTCGGGTCGGCCACCACCACCTCCAGGTGGAACGGGCGCAGCAACTCGATCACCTTCCGGCCCACCATGGAGGCTCCGATGATGCCGATCCGTGTGCCGTGCACCCCGTACGAAGCGAGTTCGCTCTGCGTGTGGAAGGCCGCCCGCCGGGAGCGGTAGATCCGCTCTGCCCGGAAGGCCCCCTTGGCCGCCAGAAGGATCATCGCCAGGGTGTACTCGGCGACCGGACCGGCGAGCGCGGAGGCCTGGGAGGAGATGGCGACGCCGCGCTCGTAACAGTCGGGTGAGGCGAAGGCCTTCACGGACCCTGCCGTGTGCACCACGGCCTTCAGGCGCGGGGCGGCGTCGAGGACGGCCGCGTCCACCATGGCGGTTCCCCAGCCGGTGACGAGCACGTCCGCCTCGCCGAGCAACTCGCGTGCCGATGGGCTGAGGTGGTCTTGGGGGGTGGGGGAGACGACGACTCGTCCCAGGGAGCGGAGTCTTTCCCAGGACGGTCCGGCGAAGAGCCGGCGCAACAGCTCGTCCTGAATGGCCACCATGATCACAGGTTCTGGCACTGTTCGCCTTTCAAAGATTCATCGGGACGCCGGAAGGGGCGGCCGGGAGTGCTGCTTGCGCGGGACGTCCTCGTCGCTGCGGGTCATGACCAGGGTGATCGTCGTTGTGGACACGGCTTCCCGCGTGCGGAACGCCACCCGGAAGGCGTCCCGTGGGCCGTCGAAGAGGTCGAGTGCGTCCTGCGTGTGGACCTCGGTGACCAGCTGCGGATCGAAGCTGACGGCAAGGGTCGCCTTCTCGCCGCGCAGCAGCAGCCGGCCCTCCTCGACGAGAATCACCTCGGCGTGGGTCACGATCGCGCTCTCGGCCTGTTGCGGTGTGCTGAAGGAGAAGTCGTCGGTCAGGACGACGCGTGCGTCCTTCCGGCGCAGTTCGGCCGTCCGTTCGAGCCGGTGCAGCGCCGCCTTCGGGGGATAGGCGGCGGTGAGGTCGAGGACGATGCGGTCCGATTCCTCGGACTGTCGCAACTCCCGCACAGCGGCCCGGTACTCGTTGCCCTCGCCCTGCTCGATCCCGCCCGGACACGGCACGGAATGGCCGAAGGACCGGTTGACGAAGAAGGAGTAGCGGTGATCAGGACTGAAGTAGTCGCGGGTGTAACGGCCCCGTCCGGGGTCGACGACCAGATCCTCGCCACCGGCCCTGACGATGACCGACCCGAGGTCGTTCTGATTGTGCAGTTCGAGGTTGTGACCGCCCTTGACCGCGAGCGCGAGGGTGTCCTCGTCCTCCGGGTCGGCCTGCGAGAGCAGCCACTGCACCCCGCGGAAGTACTGCGAGCTTCCCCGCAGCGGCGGCATCGGGCCGTCTTTCGCGAGTCGTCCGGCACAGGTCGTGCGCAGGGCCTGTGTCACCGGGGAGTTGCCGATCAGCCAGTAGTCGCCCGCCGCGCGGGTGGACGCCAGCGTGACGAGGTCGGCCATGCCCAGGCGCCGGCCGAGGTCGAGCAGCAGGGTGGTGTTGAAGGACGGGTCGGGAGTGGCGTCGGAGAACGTGGGCCAGGAGTTCACCGTGAGCCGCGAACGCAGCGGGTAAGCGGCGACCCGTTCCACGATCGGTGCGTCGAACCAGTTGAGCGCTCCGCCGGTGCGACGCTCCACGAGATCGGCGAGCTGACAGTACGAGCCGAAACCGAAGTTCCAGTAACCCGTGCCCTCGCTGGTGCCGCCCTCGGGATCGAAGTTCTCCAGGTAGTCCTCAAGGGAGCGGGCCGACTTGCACAGGATCGACGCCAGGCGCGCGGTGTCGGACTCGACGTAGAGCGCCGCGCCCACCACGCCCCAGTTGCAGACCGCGTCCCAGTTGCTCGCCCGCTTCGCCCCTTCGTACATCCACCACCAGGTGTCCTTGCTGAGGTACGGAGTGATGACGCGCCGGTCGATCTCCCGCTCCACGCGTGCGATCACTGGCCGCGGCAGCACCGGCCGCAGCACCGCGCACAGTTCGGCCAGGCCGACGGCCGTGATGCTCGACCAGAGATCGACGATGTGGTCCTCGGAGTCCGGGAACTCGGAGGGCGGGTCGTACTCCGGCTGGGCCCAGCTGGTCTCCTCGCACGTGGCCCACACCAGGTCGATGATCGCGTCGCGGGTGTGCTCCCCGGGCTCCAGGAGGTGCGCCACGAGCAGCTTGGCCAGATCACTGCGCCGTTCCATCCACAGGTCGACATAGGGGGCGGGCTCCCCCTTGAGCAGCATGTCGCGCCATGCCTGGACCGGCATCGGCAGCAGCCCTCGCTCCGCGAGACGACGGCCGTCCTCGACCAGCCGCTCGCGATCGGCGCCGAGGCCTGCGCCGATCGCCCCCCAGGCGGACCTGTCGTCCACCGCGGGGAAGGGGTGCCAGTCGGCAGGTGCCCGCTCCAGCATCATCCGCACGTCGTAGGGGTTGGGCCTCGGCAGCCGTGCGGCGAGCGGGTCGAACAGGGAGACCTGCTCGGGATAGCGGGGGAGTGCGGGGTCCTGGTCGTTCACTTGGCGTCCTCCTCAAGGGCTTTCTCGTACTCGGCGCGCATCTTGTCGCCGCCGCCGTTGCGCCAGGCGGTGACCGCGGGCTTCAGGTCACGGAGCGAACCGCGCCCGGAGATGATGCTGAGCAGGCTGTCGGTCATCGCCTTGGTCAGCTGACTGCCGACCCGGGAGGCGGTCTCGGAGAACAGCCCGTTGGTGGGGTCCGACACACCGCCGGGGACCACCTCCTTCTCCCAGGCGTGGGCCTGCTTCACGTGCTTCGGGTAGGCGGAGCTGACCAGTACGGGAGCGCCGGCCGCGACGAAGAAGAAGCACGTGTTCTTCTCGGCCGTTCCCCGGTCCGTCATGGCGGGCAAACCCTTGGCGTCGACGGTGTGGTCGACTCCCTTGACCCCGTAGGTGAGCAGCTCGTACTCCTCGCTGCCGTACGGCGCGGCGAGGAAGTTCATCACCCGCAGCAGCTCCTCGATCCTGTCCTTGCCGGCCTTCTTCATGGCGGTGATCGAGTAGATGCCGGTGTCCAGATACTGCTTGGCGCGGCCGCCGCCGGGCGCGAAGGGGACCAGCGCGTCGATGTTCAGGCCGGGGACCGTCTTGCCGTAGGTGTCGTAGTACGCCGTCCATCCCATCGGGCTGTCCATGCACATGAAGACCTTGCCCTGGATGAACTGTTCTTTGACCTGCACCGCGCTGACGGCGCCGGAGTCCGGGTGGAAGTAGCCCGCCGCCTTGAGCTTGCGGGCGAACTCCACTGCCTGGACGAACTCCTCGGTCTCCCAGTCCTTGACGAGTGAGCCGTCCGGCTTCTTCCCCCAGCGCATGGGTGCCCCGTACATCTGGCCGAACCAGTTGACGTCGTACATGTACGTGGAGTCGGAGCCCAGTGCCCAGCGGCCGGCCCTGGCGTTGGTCAGCTCCTTGCACAGTCCGACGAACTCCTCGGCGGTGGTGGGCTGTTCCAGCCCCCGTTCGGAGAGGAGATCCTGCCGCACCACCATGGGCCAGGCGACGACGGGCCGGGACAGCGGGATGCCGTAGATCCGGCCCGCGATCCGCGCGGCCTTCCACGCGTAGGTCGGTATCCCGGCCAGGTTCGGGTACTTCCTGATCCGGCTTCCCGACAGGTGCTCGGAGAGGTCGGCGAAGCGGGAGTGGAGCAGCTCGTCCAGTCGCGGCAGGTTCATGAACAGGGGCATCTGTACGAGGTCGGGCAACGCGTCGCCCGCCGTGACGGCGCCGAACTTCGCCGGGTAGTCGGCCGCCGGAGTGACCTGGGGATCGAAGGTCATGTTCGCCCGCTTGTTCACCGCCTGCAGGAAGGTGTTCTTCCTGGCCGGCGGCGGGGGCGGTGTGTAGGTGAGCAGCATCGCCTTCACACTGCTGCCGTCGGCGACTTCTCCGGTGACGGAACGGTAGTGCGAGGTGATGGGGCTGGTGAAGCCGTCCCGGACCCCTGCCGTGGTGCCGGCCAGCTCGGGCTTCGCCTTCAGCGCCGAAACGTAGTCGGGCAGCGCCGCCTTGGCGGCGGAGGAGCCAGCGGCGGAGGGACCTCCCCCGCAGGCAGTGAGCAGAGGCGCGCCGACGGTCGTCGCGGCGGCGGTGAGGACAGCGCCGCGCAGGAACGTGCGGCGGTCGAGTGGAGACGAGGCACGAGGAGCCATGAGGGGGTCCCGGGGTCGGAGGAATGAAGCGGCCGGGCGCCGTCCGTGCGGGGCAGGGGCGCGGCGTCGGCTTCCCGCCGTGGGGCGGTCTGCACAGGGATGTGGCGAACGGAGGATGGAAACGTTTTCTCAGTAGTTTGCATAGAGGTATGGGTGGGCGCAAGACCTCGGTACGGAGGGAAGTGGTAACGAATGCCGAGGTGACCTGGCACTCTCCGTCCCGGCATGAGGATGGCGCGTCAGGCGCTCCGCTGTGGCAGGTTATGGGCGGCGCAACAGCCGGGCGCCACCCGGAGGCCTCGGTTCGAGGTCGACAGCGCCCCGTCCCGTAGTCGCTGAACTGGGGAAACGGTGGCGAGCGAGCAAGTCCCTGTCTATAGCGTCTCGTTGTAAATGACGGCGAAAGTGTTGACGACGTTCCTGTAAACCTTTTAAGGTCCCGGCCAAGCAGCTGAACATCCCGGCGGCCGAGCGGCTCCCCTCACTGCCCCGGCGCCTGGGATGTCTTTTCCACCGGTCGTCGACCGGGACCGACCTCAGGGAGAAGCGCCTTGGCGATCACCGCGCGCACCAGCGACCCACCCAAGAGCGCGAAACGAGAGCCGCCGCGACCGGCGGGGAACCGTCCCCCGCAGCCCAGGCCCACCAGCCTCCTCCGGCGTATGAGGCGGGACCGCTCGCTGCTCCTGATGGTCCTCCCGGGCCTGCTGCTCCTCGTGCTCTTCAACTACCTGCCGTTGTTCGGCAACGTGATCGCCTTCCAGACCTACCTGCCCTACGTGGGGATCAGGAACAGCGAGTTCGTGGGGTTCGACAACTTCGGCACACTGTTCGCGGACCCTGCCTTCTGGCAGGCGATGCGCAACACGCTGGAGATCACCGGGCTCCAGCTCGTCCTCTTCTTCCCGCTGCCCATTGCCCTGGCCCTGCTGCTGAACAGCCTCGTGGGAACCCGGATCAAACGGCTGGTGCAGACGGTCGTCTACTTCCCGCACTTCGTGTCCTGGGTGATCATCGTCGCCCTGTTCCAGCAGGTGCTCGGCGGAGCCGGAGTACTGAACCAGACGCTGCGGGACCACGGCTGGCACCCCATCGACATCATGACCAACCCCGACCTCTTCGCCGTCCTGGTGACCACCCAGACGATCTGGAAGGACGCGGGCTGGGGAACCATCATCTTCCTGGCCGCGCTGAGCACCATCGACGACCAGCTCTACGAGTCCTCCGTGGTCGACGGCGCGGGCCGGTGGCGCCGGCTGTGGCACATCACGCTGCCCGGAATCCGCCCCATGATCGTGCTGCTGCTGATCCTGCGCCTCGGAGAGAGCCTGTCCGTCGGCTTCGAGCAGATCCTGCTGCAACGCGACGCGGTGGGGCCCGGGGCCGGCGAGGTGCTCGACACCTACGTGTACTTCCACGGCGTCGCCAACGGGGACTGGAGCGTGGCGGCCGCCGCCGGTCTCTTCAAGGGCGTCGTGAGCCTGATCCTCGTCCTGGCCGCCAACCGGGCCGCGCGAGCCTTGGGAGAGCAAGGGGTGTACTCGAAATGAGCTCAGCGATACGGCCGGTGTGGAGGGAGCGGCCGACTCCGATCGGCAACGCGGCCAAGGGCCTCGTGCTGACCGCGATCGTCCTGGCGGTCACCTTCCCGTTCCTCATCGTCCTCTCGACCAGCCTGGCCGGACGGGCGGAGATCACCGGCGGCGGAGGCTTCGTGCTGTGGCCGTCCCATCCGACCCTCGAAGCCTATGAATCGGTGCTCTCCGGAGGCATCGTCACCCGGGCCGTACTGGTGAGTGCTGGAGTGACGCTCGTGGGGACGGCGGTGAGCCTCACCGTGACCGTGCTGACCGCCTACGGGCTCAGCAGATCAGGCACCACGTTCCACCGGCCGCTGCTCCTCGTCGTTCTGCTGACGTTCCTGTTCACCCCGGGGATCATCCCCAGCTACCTGGTCGTCAAGCAGCTGGGCCTGCTGGACAACTACGCCTCGCTGATCCTGCCCACCGCCATCAGCGCGTTCAACGTGGTGATCGTGCGCGGGTTCTTCCAGGGAATCCCGCAGGAACTGCTGGACAGCGCCCGGATCGACGGTGCGGGTGAGTGGCGCATTCTGCGCACCATGGTCCTTCCGCTGTCGAAGGCCGTCGTCGCCGTCGTCGGCCTCTTCTACGCCGTCGCCTACTGGAACTCCTTCTTCAGCGCCACCCTCTACCTGTCGGACAACACGAAGTGGCCCCTCCAGCTCATCCTGCGCACCTATGTGTTGCAGGGAGCACCGCTGGCCGGAATGGACCAGGGCGCGGGAGAGGTGCCACCGCCCCAGCAGGCGGTACAGATGGCGGTCGTCGTCCTCGCGATCATCCCGATCCTGTGTGTCTACCCCTTCGTCCAGCGCCACTTCTCCAAGGGCGTCCTCACCGGAGCCGTCAAGGGCTGAGACGGCCTCCGCCGTCCACCGGGGGCGGGTGCTTCACCCACGGCTCGCCGAGCGCCGCACCTTCGCAGCCACCCATTGTTCCAGGAGGCGATCCAGCGTGTATCCGTCAGACACCCCGTCCGCTCCCGGCGGCGGCCCGCTCCCGCGGGAGAGCGTCTCCCGGTGGGATCCGGCGGCCGCGAAGCTGCCACGGGCGAGCCGGCGGGAAGTCCGCGCCATGCTGGCCGCCGCCCCGCCGTCATGGCAGCCCTTCCCGCGCGTGGACGACCGGTCCGCCTGGGCGGAGCCTGGCCGACGGCTCGGTCCGCAGGCCGTCGGCGAACTGGTCCGGGCGGGCCGGCGAGCCGCCGAGTCCCCCCTCGGCACGCTCAGTTCGACGCTCTGGCGCACCTATCCCGTCAGGTCAGGCGGCTGGGCGTGCGGACGAGGGAGGCGAGCCGACACGCCCGACTCACCTTCACCTTCCATCCCGTCCCTCAAACGTCACCGGAAAGGCACACCATGAACCGCAGAAGCACCCTGGCCACCGCACTCGCCCTGGCCTGCTCGGCGTTCGGGCTCACTGCCGTCACCACCGGCACGGCACAGGCGGCGAACGGACACCACTACTACGTCAGCGCGGCCGGTTCGGACGGCAACGCCGGAACCGACCCCGCCCACCCGTTCCGCACCATCCAGAAGGCCGCCGATCTCACCGAGCCCGGCGACACGGTGTACGTCATGAACGGCACCTACAGCGAGGCCGAGCCGAAGACCGACGTCGTCACGATCACCCGCTCCGGCGCGCCCGGCGCCCCCATCACCTACCGCAACTTCCCCGGCCAGCACCCGGTCATCCACCCGATCACCGGCTGGCACGGCTTCAACGTCCTCGGCAGCTCCTACCTCCAGGTCATCGGGCTGGAGTTCAAGGGGGACAGCGAGAACCTGAACCTCGCCGACGCCGAGCAGAACGCCAACCGCACCGACCCGACGTACAACACCAACTGCCTCGCCTTCTACAAGGACCCCACCACTGGCGCGCCCTCCCATCACCTGGTGATCCGTGACAACGACGTGCACGACTGCCCCGGCGCCGGCATCTCGGTCAACGACGCCGACTACATCACCATCGACCGCAACACCGTGCACTCCACCTCCTGGTACAACGTCTTCGCCACCAGCGGCATCTCCATCCTGCGGGCGACGGACGTGGACCACGAGCAGACATCCGGCTACAAGGTGCGGATCACCAACAACGTCGTCCACGACAACGAGACCAAGGTCAAGTGGTCGTCCTGCGACTGCTACTCCGACGGCAACGGCATCATCATCGACTTCAACCGCCACGAGGGGATCCCCGGCGACCCGTACACCGGACGGACTCTCGTAGCCAACAACCTGTCGTACGACAACGGTGGTTCGGGTATCCACTCGTTCAACAGCCAGCATGTGGACATCGTCAACAACACCGCGTACTACAACTCCCGCCAGGACAAGCTGCCCTACGACGGCTATCCCAACATCTACGCCGGCTACAGCAAGGACGTCCGGCTCCTCAACAACATCTCCTACGCCCGCCCGGGCAAAGCGACCAACAAGGTGGGCCACAACACCGACGTCGTCTACGACTACAACGTCTACTACAACGGCCTGGCGCCCGAAACGATGGGCCCGCACGATGTGGTCGCCGACCCGAAGTTCGTCAGTGCGAGCACCGATCCCGCCAAGGCCGACTTTCACGTGCGCGACGACTCGCCGGCGCTCGACAGCGGCACCGGCTTCCCGGCTGTCCCGACCGATCAACTGGGTGTCCCGCGCGGGCTCGGTGGCGCGTACGACCGCGGTGTCTACGAGAACCTCCCCCGCCAGGGCAAGTCGGCAGGCGCCCGCACGTCTCCCTCTCAGTAGGGGGTCCGCAGGGGTGCCTCTGGCCCCGGCCTGCTGAACCCCGGCGCCGCGCTGCGCGCCCCTGACGCGCAGCGCGGCCCCGTCCCTGAGCCAGGGGACGACCCGTCCTTCCGAGCAGACTCCCGAGGAACACCATGACCACCCTCCATCCCCGCGCGGTCCACCCGTTCATCGCCCCGCCTCCCACCCTGACGGCCACGGGCCCCGGCGCCCTCGACCCGGTCGTCCGCGCCGAGATCGCTGAGACCGCCGAGGACGCCCTGACCCTTCGTGTGCGCACCGAGCAGGGCAGGGAAGGGACTCTGCGCCTGGCGGCGGCTGTCTCCGGATCGGTACGCGTCACCCTGCGCATGGACGGTGTTCCGCGGGAACCGCGGGTGAGCCTGGCCCGCCCCGGCAGGAGTACCGGGCGTGTCGTGCGGGACGAGCACCATGTCGCACTGGCCACCCCCGGCGCCGTACTGCGGGTGGACCTCGACCCCTTCCGTATGGCCTTCCAGCTGTCTCCCGGCACCTCGGGCGAGGTCTTGCGGCAGAACGGGGACGACCGGCAGCCCGACGAGCTCCTCACCGTGCTCCCCCTCGGAGTCTCCGAGCTGACGGACGGCTCCCTCGTCTACCACGACACCTGGGCGGCGGCACCCGAAGAGAAGTTCTACGGCTTCGGGGAGCAGTTCACCGGACCAAACTTGAGGGGCCGGCAGGTGAGCTGCTGGATCCAGGACGCCATGGGGACCTCGGGCAGCCGGGCCTACAAGGTGAGCCCCTGGCTCCTGTCGAGCCGTGGGTACGCGGTGCTGGTCGACACCACGACCCGTGCGGTCTTCGACCTGGCACACAGCAACACCGCCGCCTGGTCGTTCAGCGTCCCCGACGAACAGCTCGACTACTACCTGATCGCGGGCGACCCCGCCACCTGTCTGGGGGCCCATCGGGAGCTGACCGGGGAGGCGCTGCTGCCGCCCGACTGGGCTTTCGGCCCCTGGATCTCCTCCGGCTTCTCGACGGAGGACGCCGCCGGGGTCACCCGGAGGGCCGAGGAGATCCGGGAACACGGATTTCCCTGCTCGGTGATCCACATCGACTGCCACTGGCAGAAGCACGGCAACTGGTCCGACCTCCGGTGGGACGACAGGGCGTTCCCCGATCCCAAGGGCCTGATCACGAGCTTGCGGAACCAGGGCCTGCGCACCTGCCTCTGGATGAACCCCTACATCGGCGTCGCCAGTCCGAGGTTCGCCGAGGCGGAGCGCGCCGGCTACCTTCTGCGTACCGCCGACGGCACGACCTGGATCAGTGACGCGTGGAGCGGCTTCCATCCCGAGGTCGCGATGGTCGACTTCACTCGTCCGGAAGCGGATTCCTGGTACCGGGAACTGCTGCGGGAGGCGCTGTCCTGCGGGGCTGACGCGATGAAGACCGACTTCGGGGAAGGAGTCCCGCGCGATGCGGTCGCCGCCAACGGGATGACGGGCCAACGGCTCCACAACCTCTATCCGCTTCTCTACAACGACCTGGTGTCCGAGGTACTGCGTGAGGTCACCGGTGGCACGGGCATGGTGTGGGGCCGCTCCTCGTGGACCGGCGGCCAGCGGCACGCCGTCCAGTGGGCCGGCGACCCCAACTCCACCTGGGAGGACCTCGCCTCGGTACTGCGCGGCGGACTGTCGCTTGGCCTCACCGGGCAGCCCTTCTGGAGCCATGACATAGGGGGGTTCCACGGCACCCCCTCACCTGAACTCTATGTTCGCTGGGCGCAGTTCGGTCTCCTGTCTCCCATGGCACGGTTCCACGGCATGACCTCCCGGCTGCCCTGGGACTTCCCGCAGGAGGCGTGCGACGCGGTGCGCGAGGCCGCTCTGCTGCGGGAGAGCCTCCTGCCGTATCTGGTGGAACAGGCCGCGCGGTGCGTACGCGGCGGGCTGCCCCTGATGCGGCCCATGTTCCTGGACCAGCCACGGCGTCCGGACGCCCACGCCGCCGATCTCCAGTACCTCCTGGGTCCCGACCTCCTGGTGGCGCCCCTGTACGCCCCTGGTGGGCGCAGGCAGGTCTGGTTCCCCCCGGGCGAGTGGGCACACTACGCCACCGGTGAGAAAGTCGCCGGGCCGCAGTGGCGGGAGGTGGCCCTGCGGCTGCGGCATGCCCCCCTGTGGGTCCGGTGCCAGGCGGGCGCCCCGGTTCTCGCCGGCCTCCGCGGCTTCGTCGAGGGCTCCGGCGGCACTGCACCCACCCTCCCCGGACAGAACGCCTAGAGCACGAATCGAGTCGTGTTCGATCTGTGGGATCTGCCCGCGTGCGGGGCCTGAACGGGCAGATTCCACTGGTGGCTTGTGTGCCTTGGAGACCGGGACCGTGTTGGCCTCGGGCTCGGCCGTCCGCGACGACGAGGCCGGCGGGGCGGTGCCGGGCCGGCGGTGCCGGGCCGGCGGTGCCGGGCCGGCGGTGCGAGACGATCGACATGAGGGCCCCGCACTCCGTCACCGCCAGGCCCTCAGCCCTCCCAGCGCCAGTCGGTGACCTCGGGCAGGTCCTCGCCGTGCTCCCGCACGAAGGCACGGTGCCGGGTACGGGTGTCGGCCATCTCCTGCCGCAGGCCCGCCGCGCGCTGGGCCAGCCCGGGAACGCGGTCGATCACGTCCATGACCAGCCGGTAGCGGTCCATGTCGTTGAGGACCACCATGTCGAAGGGGGTCGTCGTCGTCCCGCGCTCCCGGTAGCCGCGTACGTGCAGGTGCGGGTGGACGGAGCGGCGGTAGGCCAGCCGGTGCACGAGCCACGGGTACCCGTGGTACGCGAAGATCACCGGCCGGTCGCGGGTGAACAGCCCGTCGAAGTCGAAGTCCGGCATACCGTGCGGGTGTTCCTTCTCCGGCATGAGCCGCGCGAGGTCCACCACGTTGACGACCCGCACGGCCAGTTCCGGAAGCCGCTGCCGCAGCAGTTGCGCGGCGGCCAGGATCTCCAGGGTCGGCGCGTCACCCGCGCACGCGAGCACCACCTCCGGCACCCGGCCGCCCTCGGTCCCGGCCCACTCCCAGATCCCGGCTCCCCGCGCGCAGTGCCCGCGCGCCTCGTCGAGCGTCAGCCAGTCGAACCGCGGGTTCTTCCCCGCGACGATCACATTGACGTTGTCGCGGCTCGCGAGCGCCTGCTCGGCGGTCACCAGCGTCGTGTTGGCGTCCGGCGGCAGATAGACCCGTACGACCTCGGGGCTCTTGTTGAGCACGTGGTCGATGAACCCCGGGTCCTGATGCGAGAAACCGTTGTGGTCCTGGCGCCACACGTGCGAGGTCAGCAGGTAGTTGAGCGAGGCGACCGGGGCCCGCCACGGCAGTGCGCGGCTCGTGCGCAACCACTTGATGTGCTGGTTGGCCATCGAGTCCACGATGTGCGCGAACGCCTCGTAGGTGGAGAACACCCCGTGCCGGCCGGTCAACAGGTACCCCTCCAGCCAGCCCTGGCACATGTGCTCCGACAGGACCTCCATGACCCTGCCGTCCCGCGTCAGATGCTCGTCGACCGGCAGGATCTTCTCCTGCCACGTCTTCCCGGTCTCCTCGTAGACCCCTTCGAGCCGGTTGGAGGCCGTCTCGTCCGGGCCCACGAGCCGGAAGTCGCGCCGGTCGGCCGTGTCCCGCATGATGTCGGCGAGATAGTGGCCGAGCACCCGTGTCGCCTCGTGGGTCGTCGTGCCCGGGCCGTCGAACCGGGCCGCGTGCCGCTCCAGCGGGGGAGTGGGCAGCGACCGCAGGAGCCGGCCGCCGTTGGCCACCGGGTTCGCGCCGAGCCGCAACTCGCCCTCCGGCAGGCACTCCAGGACCTGCGGACCCGGCCGGCCCTCCGCGTCGAACAGGTCCTCGGGCCCGTACGAGCGCATCCACCGCTCCAGCATCCGCAGGTGCTCCGGGTCGGTGCGCACCTGGGACAGCGGGACCTGATGGGCGCGCCACGTGCCCTCGACCGGCTTCCCGTCCACCTCCGCGGGGCCGGTCCAGCCCTTCGGGGTGCGCAGGATGATCATCGGCCAGTGGGCGCGCTCCGTGGAACGGCCCCGGCGCGCCTCGGCCTGGATCTCGTCGATCCGGCCGACCGCCTGCGCGAGGGCGCCCGCCATCAGCCGGTGCACCTCCTCGGGGTCGTCGCCCGCGACCTCGATGGGCCGGTACCCGAGGCCCCGCATCAAGTCGTACAGCTCGGTCTGCGGGAGCCGGGCGAGGATCGTCGGATTGGCGATCTTGTACCCGTTCAGATGCAGGACCGGCAGCACCGCGCCGTCGTGCGCCGGGTCGAGGAACTTGTTGGAGTGCCACGAGGTCGCCAGCGGCCCCGTCTCCGCCTCCCCGTCGCCGACCACGCAGGTCACCAGCAGATCGGGATGGTCGAAGGCGGCCCCGTACGCGTGCAGCAGCGAGTAGCCCAGCTCGCCGCCCTCGTGGAGGGAACCGGGAACGTCCGGTGCCACGTGACTGGGCACCCCACCGGGGAAGGAGAACTGCTTGAACAGCCGTCGCATGCCCGGCTCGTCCCGGCTCACGTCCGGGTAGATCTCCGAGTAGCTGCCCTCCAGCCAGCTGTTGGCGAGCACCCCAGGACCGCCGTGCCCGGGCCCCCAGACGCACAGGGCGTTCTGCCGGCGCAGCCGGATCAGCCGGTTCAGGTGCGTGTACACGAGGTTCAGGCCCGGGACGGTGCCCCAGTGGCCCAGCAGGCGCGGCTTGACGTGCTCGGGCCGCAACTCCTCGCGCAGCAGCGGGTTGTCCATGAGATAGATCTGGCCGACCGCCAGGTAGTTGGCGGCACGCCAGTGCGCGAGCAGGGCACGGAGTTCGTCCTCCGGCAGCTCGGGCGCGAGGGCGGTCGGTGTCTCGTACGTGAACTCCTGCATCGCCAGCCTTCCGGCACGTCTACCACTGGAACCGGCCACGGCGGGGACCCCGGCCGTCTCGGCCCGCGCCAGTGCGGACCGCACTTCTCACCCCCGGTACCCCGGCGGCCCGCCGTCCACCGCCCGGCCGCCGGGTTTCCCGCACCGGGCGCCGGGCTCGGGACCGGTACGTCCGCACAACCCTTTGCCCCAGTTCCCCCGAGAGGCCCGCCGTCAGTCGCTGACCCGGCTCTTCTCGCGGTACAGCAGGTCCTGGTACGCGGGATGGCGGGCGACCCACCCCGAGTAGAACGGGCACACCGCGAGTACCGGCGTGCCCGAGGCGCGTGCCGCGTCCAGCGAGGTCCGCACGAGTGCGCTGCCCACGCCCCGCCCCTCGTACGCCGGGTCCACCACGGTGTGCACGAAGGCGATCAGCCCGTCCGAGTGGATGTACTGCGCGAAGCCCGCGAGCTCGGGGCCCAGCCGCGCCTCGTACCTGCCCGTCGCGGGATCGTCGGTGACCTCCACCGGCCGCGTACCGCTGTCGCCCATCGGCCCGCCTCACTGTCGCAGCCCGCCGCACGGACGCGGCGCTGACGGGCACCAGCCTGACCCGCGCGGGCGGACCGCGCGAGCCGGACGGCGCTGTTCGCCTGAGCCGGACGGAAGGGGCCCGAGCCCCCGCGCGGTCCCCGCTCGCGCGCCGCTCATCCGTTCGGCCCGGGTCCCCTGGCCCGGCCCCGCCGCCCGTCGGAGAGTGGTGAAGCGCGCGCCTGGCGCCACCGGGCGACCATCCGCACCAGGGAGGACGACCACATGAAGATCGCGGTACTGGGGGCCACCGGAGGTCAGGGCGGCGCCGTGCTCAACGCCCTGCGCGAGGCGGGGCGGTCCGTGCGCGCCGTCGTACGCGACCCGGGTGAGGCCCGCGCCCGGGCACTCGCCTCCTCCGGCGTGGAGGTGGTGCGCGCCGACCTCTCCGACACCGACTCCCTCGCCGCCGCCTTCCAGGGAGCCGCCGCGGCCTTCGCCGTCACCACCCCCTTCGAGTCCGGTCTTGAGGCGGAGAAGGCCCAGGGGGTCGCCATCGTCGACGCCGCGGCGCGCTCCGCGCTCCCGCACCTCGTCATGGCCTCCGTCGCGAGCGCCGACCGCGACACCGGCATCCCGCACTTCGACACGAAGGCGCACACCGACCGGATCCTCGCCGCCTCCGGCCTGCCCGCCACCGTCGTCGCGCCCACCTACTTCTTCGACAACGCCTTCGGCGAGGTCCAGGAGATCGCGGACGGCGAGATCACCATGGCGTTGCCGCCCGACCTCCCGCTCCAGCAGGTCGCCCGCCGCGACCTCGGCCGGGTCGTGGCCGCGGTGCTCGCCGACCCCGAGCGCTACCGGGGCCGGCGCATCGAGATCGCCAGTGACGACCCCACCCCCGCGCAGATGGCCCGCGCCATCGGCCGGGCGGCCGGCGGCCCGCTCAGCTTCCGGCAGATCCCCCTGGAGTCCGTCGTACGCGCGAGCCCCGACATGGGGGCGATGTACACCTACCTCACGGAGGTCGGCTACCAGGTGGACATCCCCGCGCTGCACGCCGAGTTCCCCGACATCGGGTGGACCTCGTTCGCCGACTGGGCGGCCGACCAGCGCTGGCCGGTCCCCGGCAGCTGACCGTGGGCGGCAGGGCGCAGGACGACAGGGCGGTGGGGCGGACCCGGACCGGGTTCCGCCCCACCGCCCTGTCACGGCCCGGGCCGCCGCGCGACCACGACCGGCCCCGCCGTCAGGGCAGCAGCCGCTCGATGGCTTCCTGTCCTTCTTCGGCGATCTTCTTCCGGGCCCACTCCAGGTTCTCCGGAGTCACGTCGCGGCCGGTGGCCTGAACGAGGTCCTCCGGGGTCACCTCACCCTGGGCACCGGTGTGGAGTTCGTCGTCCGGAGTGACGACGCGCGGCATGTTCTCCGCGTCCTTCTCGCCTGCCATGCGGCCTCCTCGTCTCGCGGCGCGGACCCGTGCGGGCCGCGCCCTGTGCTCTGGTCATCTTCACGGCCCCCCGCGCTCCCGGCCACTCGGAAGCACGGGAGCGCGCCCGGCTCGCGTACCCGGGCGAGGGGGCGGCACACTCAGCGCGGCAGCTGCGCCTCGAACGCCTCCGGAGTCACCGCGTACCCCTCGGGGCCGAGGACGGCGAGGGGTTCACCGTCCAGCAGCACCGTCGGAGTCGCCCGCACGCCGCTGCCGTCGAAGGCCTCCGACACCGCGCGCGCCCACGACAGATACGTCCCCTCCGTCACCTTCTCGCGGAACTCCGGAGTGTCCAGGCCCGGCACCTGTGCGCCGAGCCGCACCAGCGTCGTGGTGTCCGCGAACAGGTCCTCGTCCTCGGACGGCTGCTCGGCGAACAGCACCCGCAGGTACATGACGAACTGCTCACTGCCCTCGTCCAGCGCGGCGCCGAGCGCGGAGAGCGCCCGCAACGAGCCCGTACCGCCCGCGTTGACGTCGATGAAGGTCGCGAAGTGGTGGTCGACACGCACCCGGCCCGCGTCTGCAGCCTCCTGGAACACCGCGCCCAGGCCGTTCTCCATCCGTTTGCAGTACGGGCAGCGGAGGTCCTCGTACACGCTGAGCACGTGCGCGGCCGTGTCCGGCCCGTAGCGCACCACGGTGTGACCCGGGCCCGAGGTGTGGGCCGGGACCGCGGCACCCGCCGGGTTCCTTGCACTCGCAGAGGTCATGTGTCCCAGGCTGCGGTGCGCACGCGCGGCCCGCAAAAGGAAAGGCGCCGCGGCGCCTCAGTCCGGTACCCGGGCCCGCCGCGCCGCGAGCGCCCCGGTCACGGCCACCACCGCGACGAGTACCGCGGGCAGCACCGGGGACCACGCCGGGAGGGTGCGGCGCAGCAGCACCGCGCAGCAGGCGCCCGCGACCAGGCACAGCAGACGTGCCGCGGCCCAGCCGTTCGCCGCCGTGGCCCGCCCGGCGGACACACCGAGCACGAGGGTCGTGAGCGTGCTCGTGAAGAACGTGGTGGGCGCCCCGGCGGGGCCCAGTGCGAGCACCGCGGAAGCCTGCGCCCCCATCGCCGTGCCCAGCAGCCCCAGCAGGACGTACCGCGTCGGCGGCCCCGCATCGACTCCCGCCCACGCCCAGCCGGCCGCGACCGCCGCCAGCAGGAGCGCCTCCGCGCCGAGCACCACGAGCACCCGGCCGGGCCACGTCGGCCGCTCGGCGGAACGGGGGCCGATCGTGTGCAGCACCGGGGCGACGAGCGCCGAGCCGAGCACATATCCGCACAGCGCCGCGCCCGGTGCCCACGCGCCCTCGGGCGCGCGCCCCGCGGCCGCCGCGCCCAGGAAGACCAGGTTGCCGGTCATGACGCCCGCGAAGGCCCCGCCCAGCGCGACGACGGCCAGCGCGTCCACCGCCCCCGAGGCGAAACTGAGGGCGAGCAGCGCCCCGCGTCCGGTCAGCACCTGGTACCGGCCCGCCCTGCGGCCCGCCGCGCTCGTCGCCACCGCTCCCGCCTCTCGTCCGCCTCGCCTCCCGGCCTCCTCGGCCCGGCTGCCCGCCCAGCACACCACGACACCCGCCCGCCCGGACGCGGGCGCTGCTCCGAACGGCCCGGCGCCCCTCCCGCGCCGTGGCCCCTCGGCAGGCGGGCGCGCGAAAACTGGCCATACTCTGCTCGGGACGGGTACCAGGGGCACGGGGAGCCCCGGCGGACGGGCCGGACAGGGGCGCCGGACCCCGCGTACGAAGGAGAGCACGTGGCCCAGGACCAGTCGGCGAACCCTCCGGCTCCCGCACCGGAGGAGCCGGACCCCCGGCGGTGGAAGGCCCTCGCGGTCTGCCTCGTCGCCGGGTTCATGACGCTGCTCGACGTGTCGATCGTCAACGTCGCACTGCCCTCCATCCGCAAGGGCCTGAACACCCCCGAGTCCGACCTCCAGTGGGTCCTGTCCGGGTACGCGCTGGCCTTCGGCCTGTTCCTGATCCCCGCCGGACGGCTCGGCGACGCGCGCGGCAGGCGGCGGGTGTTCATGGTCGGGCTCACGCTGTTCACCCTCGCCTCCGCGTCCTGCGGCGCCGCCCAGTCGAGCATGTGGCTGGTGATCTCCCGGCTGGTGCAGGGCGCCTCCGGCGGGCTCATCTCGCCGCAGATCTCCGCGCTGATCCAGCAGATGTTCCGGGGCCGCGAACGCGGCAAGGCCTTCGGCATGTTCGGCACCGTCGTCGGGATCTCCACGGCCGTGGGCCCGCTGCTCGGCGGGCTGCTCATCCAGGCGGCGGGGGCCCAGGAGGGCTGGCGCTGGGTCTTCTACGTCAACCTGCCGCTCGGCGTGCTCTGCCTGCTGCTCGCGCGCCGTCTGCTGCCCGACACCCCGGACGCCCACCCGGTCGGGCTGCGCCGGCTCGACCCGCTGGGCGTTCTGCTGCTCGGCTGCGGGGTGCTCGCGCTGCTGCTGCCCTTCGTGCAGTCCCAGCAGTGGCACGGCAACGCCAAGTACCTGCTGGTGCTGGTCGCGGCGGCCGTCCTCGGCGTCTTCGTGTGGTGGGAGTCGCGGTGTGCCGCGATGGGCGCGCAGCCCGTCGTGGAGCTGGCGCTGTTCAAGGTCCGCTCGTACTGGCTCGGCTCCTCGCTGATCCTGCTCTACTTCGCGGGCTTCACCTCGATCTTCTTCGTCACCACCCTGTACCTCCAGAACGGCCTGCACTACAGCGCGCTGCAGGCCGGGCTCACCATCACGCCCTTCGCCGTGGGCTCGGGCGCCGCGGCCGGACTCGGCGGACGGCTCGTGGACCGCTTCGGCCGTCCGCTGGTCGCACTCGGGCTGGCCATGGTCGCGATCGGACTGGCGGGCACGGCCTTCGCCGTCCACCAGGTGCCGGGCCGGGGCGCCGGCTGGGCGATGCTCGTCCCCCTCCTGTTCGCCGGACTCGGCAGCGGACTGGTGATCGCCCCCAACCAGACGCTGACCCTGTCCGAGGTACCCGTGCACCGGGCGGGCAGCGCGGGCGGCACCCTCCAGACCGGACAGCGCGTCGGCTCCGCCATCGGGATCGCCGCCGTCGGCTCGGTGTTCTTCGCGCAGGTCGGGAAGGACGGCTGGTCCACCGCGCTCGACCACGGTCTGTACGTCTCCGTCGCCTTCGTCCTCGGGGCCTTCGTGCTGGCCCTCGCCGACGTCCTGGCCGGCCGCCGGGACCACCGGCGAGCGGCGCGCGAGCCGGACGGCACGCACACGGGGGGTGCGACCCGCTCGCAGGGGTGACGCGGCACCCCTGCGAGCGGTCCGCCGTGGACCCTGCCGCCGCGCCTGCTTCCGCGCGCCGGAATGAACCACTCCCCGTCCGCGTTGGCATGTCCATCACCGGCAGTACGGTGCCGACGCACTGCCCCGACCGGAAGGCGCAACCGTGAAGGTCCGCAACTCGCTGCGCGCGCTGAAGAACAAGCCGGGCGCCCAGGTGGTCCGCCGCCGAGGCCGTGTCTACGTCCTCAACCGCAAGGACCCGCGCCAGAAGACCCGCCAGGGCTGACCTCCGCCCCGCCACACCCGTGATCCCCCGCGCCCACCCGGGCGCGGGGGATCATCCGTGTGCGTTTCCCGGCCGCGTCGGCCCGTGGCCTCAGCCCCCGGTCAGTCGCAGGCCGGCCCACAGGGCGGCCGTCGAGGCGAGCAGGGTGAGCGGGACCGTGATCAGGCCGAGCCGGGTGAACGCCCGGAGCGAGGCGCTCTCCCCGTGGTGGTGCAGGACACGGCGCCACAGCAGTGTCGCGAGGGAGCCCGCGTACGTCAGGTTCGGGCCCAGGTTGACGCCGAGCAAGGCCGCGAGGACCGGGCCCGGGCCGTGCGGAGAGAGGATCGGCAGCAGTGCCAGGACGGCCGGCAGGTTGTTGATGACATTGGCCAGGAGCGCGGCGAGCGCCGCCACCGCGAGCAGCGCCCAGAAGGAGTCGCCCGAGGGCAGCAGCCGGCCGAGGCCGGACTCCAGGCCGTTGTCGACCACCGCTCGTACGACCACGCCGAGCGCCAGGACGAACACGCAGAACAGCGGGGAGGCCGAGGCCACCAGCGTGCGCGGGGTCGTGGTGTGCCGCCGCAGCCCGCGCGCGGCCAGCACGAGGACCCCCGCGAGCGCGGCCCAGGCCGGTTCGACGCCGATCAGCGAGGCGCCGACGAACCCGGCGAGGGTCAGCCCCACCACGACCAGCGTGAAGACCGGGGCGCGCGGCGCCTCCTCCGTCGGGGGCACCGCCGAGGCGCCCGCCGCGAGGTCGGCGCGGAAGAACCGGCGGAACACGGCGTACTCGACCGCGATCGCCACGAGCCAGGGCGCCGCCATGAGCCCCGCGAAACGCAGGAAGGACAGCCCGCTCACGCCGAAGGCCAGCAGGTTGGTCAGATTGGACACCGGCAGCAGGAGCGAGGCGGAGTTGGCCAGATGGGCCGTCGCGTACACGTGCGGCCGGGCCCGGGCACCGGCCCGCGCCGCCGTGGCGAACACCACCGGGGTCAGCAGCACCACGGTCGCGTCGAGGCTGAGCACCGCCGTCACCACGGCGGCCACCGCGAAGACCCCGCCCAGCATCCGGGGCGCGCTGCCCCGGCACCAGCGCGCCACCCAGGCCCCCGCGACCTTGAACAAGCCCTCGTCGGCGCAGAGCCGGGCGAGCATCAGGACGAGCGCGAGAAAGCCGACGACCGGCAGCAGCGTGCGCACCTCGTCCCAGGCGGCCGACAGCCCGACCGCGCCGGTGCCCGCCAGCAGGGCCGCCCCCGGCACGGCCACCGCCGCCTCCGGCAGCGCCCGGGGCCGGACCACGGCGAAGGCGAGCACCGCGAGCAGGACGGCCACGGACAGGATCTCGGCGGGGACGGTACTCAGTGGGTGCTCCGGGTGCGCGGGGCGCCGGCGCCGCGGCGCCCGGAGAGGGCGGTACGGCGCCAAGCCTCCCACCCCTCACGCCCAGCGCCCGGCAGGCCCCACCCAAGCGCGCGGGACACCCACGGAAGGCCGGACGGCGCGTGGCATCATGCTCCCCATGACGACGCGATCATCGTTGCCCCGCCCGTGGTCCTCCCGCCGGAGCAGGGCGCGGCGCGTGGCGGGGGCGGCCGTCGCCGCGGGGCTTCTGCTGCTGACGGCGTGCGGGGGTAACACGGGCAGTGCGGACGCGCGCGGCTCCCGGGGGGACGCCGACGGGTTTTTGAGGGTGCAGGCCCCCGACCGGCAGCGGGCCCCGGCGCTCTCCGGTCCCACCGTGGACGGACAGCCGCTGGACGCGGCGGCCTACCGGGGCAAGATCGTGGTGCTCAACGTGTGGGAGTCCACGTGCGCTCCCTGCCGGGCCGAGGCCCCCGCCTTCGCGAAGGTCGCCGGGCGGACGCGGCAACAGGGGGTCGTCTTCCTCGGAATCAACACCCGCGAGACGAGCCGCGCAGCCGCCCGGTCCTTCGAGAAGGCCCACAAGATCACTTATCCGAGCCTCTACGACCCGGACGGACGCGTGCTCCTCGGCTTCCCCCGGGGCACCTTCCCGCAGACGATCCCGGTGACCGTCGTCCTCGACCGCCGGGGCCGGATCGCCGCCCGCGCCTTCGCCCCGCTCGGGGAACGCTCGCTGCGCGCGCTGATCCGCCCGGTCGTGTCGGAGGACTGACAGCCCCCGCCGGCCGCACCACGAGCGACAGCGCTGAGGGCCGGACCCCGCGGAGTCCGGCCTCAGCGCTGTGCGCCGTCACGCACGGCCCCGCCGACGGGGCCGCAGCGGTGCGGCGGAGGTTACTCGACGACGAGGTCGACCTGGATGTTGCCGCGCGTGGCCTTGGAGTAGGGGCACACCTGGTGCGCCTGCTCGACCAGCTTCTGCCCGGCGGCGGCCTCGATCTCGTCGGGCAGCTCGACGCGCAGGGTGACCGCGAGGCCGAAGCTCTCGCCGTCCTTGCCGATCCCGACCTCGGCGGTCACCGAGATGTCGGAGGTGTCGACCTTCGCCTGCTGGCCGACGAGGCCGAGCGCGCTCGCGAAGCACGCGGCGTACCCGGCCGCGAACAGCTGCTCCGGGTTGGTGCCCTTGCCGTCGCCGCCGAGCGCCGGGGGCATCGCCAGGGTGAGGTCGATCTGTCCGTCGGAGCTGACCGCCCGGCCCTCGCGTCCGTTGGCGGTGGCCACAGCGGTGTAGAGCGCGTCCATGAAAACCATCCCTCTCGATCGCCGGTGCCGGTGCTGCTCACCGTTCGTTCACCGTGACGTCAGTAGAGCACGCAATTTAGTTGTGCACAACTAAAACTCTCGGAGGCGTTATCCTGGAGCCATGGAGGACATGACGCCGCTCGACCCCCCCGACGAGGAATTCCTGCTGCTCGACCGCCAGATCTGCTTCTCGCTCAACGCGGCCTCCCGCGCCTTCGGCAGCGTCTACCGCATCGCCCTGCGGGAACTGGGCCTCACCTACCCCCAGTACCTCGTGATGCTGGTGCTGTGGGAGCACGGAGAGCTGCCGGTCAAGCGCATAGGGGAGCTGCTGCGGCTGGACTCCGGCACTGTCTCCCCGCTGCTCAAGCGCTTGGAGGGCGCGGGTCTGCTGCGCCGGGAGCGGCTGGCGAGTGACGAGCGGTCGGTCTCGGTACGTCTGACCCCGCGAGGCACCGCGCTGCGCGCCGAGGCGCGCCGGGTCCCGCGCTCCATCGCGAGCGCCACCGGACTCGGCCTCGAAGAGATCAACGAGCTGCGCTCCCACCTCACCCGGCTCACCGCCTCGCTCGACCGGGCCGCCGCCGAGGGGCTCGGCGGCTGATCGCACGCGTCGGGCCGGCCGTCCACCGGCCCGCGAGAGACCAGCGGCGGGGGGAGAGGGTTGACCACGACGGGAAGCGGTGCGCCGGCCACCGGCCGACGGCCCGCGGCGCGCGGGGTGGCGGTGCTCGCAGCCCTGATGCTCGCCGCGTTCACCTTCAACACCGCCGAGAACCTGCCGGTCGGCCTCCTGGAGAACATCTCGGCGGGCCTGCGGGTGTCGCTGTCGGCGGTCGGCTATCTGGTCACCGCGTACGGTGTCACGGTCGCCGTGGCCTCCCTGCCGCTGGCCCACCTCGTACGGGCGGTGCCCCGGCGCCATGTGCTGACGGCGCTGCTGGCCGCGCTCGTCGTGTCCAGCCTGGTCGCGGCGGTGGCCGGTTCCTACTGGCCGCTGTTCGCCGCCCGGCTGCTGACCGCCCTCGCCCAGGCGCTGTTCTGGGCGGTCATGGGACCGGTCGCGGTCGGGCTGTTCCGGCCCGCGGCGCGCGGGCGCGTCGTCGGGGCGCTGTCCGTCGCCGGTTCGCTCGCCCTCGTCCTCGGTGTCCCCGCCGGAACCTGGCTGGGCCGCAGCACCGACTGGGCGGTTCCCTTCGCCGCGCTCGCGGGCCTGGGGCTGCTGGCCCTGGTGACGATCGCCGTCCTGCTGCCGACCTCACGTCCGGAAGCGGGTCACGCCGCCTACGGAACCAGCCCCGACACCCGGCGGTTCAGGGCCGTGCTGGTGGCCGGGGCCCTCTCGGCGACCGGGGCGTTCGCGGGATACACCTACGTCGTGCGCTTCCTGGGGGAGGTGAGCGGCTTCTCGCCGGACGCGGTCAACGCCCTGTTCGTGGCCTTCGGAGTCGCCTGTCTCCTCGGGGTGAGCCTCACCGGGGCCGTGCTCGACCGCTTCCCGCGCGCCACGCTCACCACGGCCGTGGCCACGCAGACGGTGGGCATGCTCGGCCTGGGTGCGGCCGGCACCGACCCGGTGGCGGCGGTGGTGTTCCTGTCGCTGACGGGCGGCGCGCTCGGACCGGTGTTCATGGCCACCCAGAACGAGATGCTGCACTGCGCGCCGGGCCGCACCGACCTCGCGCTCGCCGCCAACTCCGGTGTCTACAACGGCGGGATCGCGGCCGGCGCCGGCCTGGGCGGACTGCTCCTGCCGCTCGCCGGGGTGCGCGGCGTCTTCCTCGTCGGCGGTCTGCTGACCGCCGCTTCCTGCGCGGTCCTGCTCGGCGAGCGGCCACGGGCCGGACGCGGCGTGCGGTGAGCGGTACTCCGAGCAGTCGCCCTACCTCCCCACCGCCGCCCGTACCCCGGCTGTGTGCTCGCGCACGATCGACAGCATGAACTCCCGGTCGGGGAAGTCGCCGTCGAGCAGCCGCAGGGGGCCCGCGACGAGGGACAGGCGATGGGCGAGGGCGTACAGGGACAGCCGGTGCGGGTCCAGCGGGGCGCCGCGCACCAGGCGTGGGTAGTGGTGGCCGAAGCGCAGGCGCAGGAAGGCGTGTTCCCACTCCGCGTCGAAGAACATCGTGCCCTCGACGTCGATCAGCACGGGCCGCAGCCGCGCGTCGAGCCGGACATGGTCCGGGCCCAGCTCCCCGTGGATCACCGACAACGCCTCGCGCGGCGCCACCTGCCCGTAGCGCTCCGCGAGTTCGCCGGCCACCCGCTCCCGCACCTCCGCGATCGCCGGCACCCGGACCGCGGCCTCCGCGAGATCCGCGAGCGCCCTGTCGTACACCAGGCCCGCGCAGGTGGTGCCCCGCGTGGTGCGGTGACCCGCACGCACCGGTCCGACCTTCCCCGGGGCCGGCCCGCTCCGCGACCGCAACAGGGCGAGGATGTCGGCGAGTTCGTCGAGCGGGGCCCCGGCCAGCGCCGGGTCACGGCCGAGCAGTTCGTCGAGGCCGGGCCCGGACAGGTCCTGGACGACGGCGTACGGCTCCCGCAACAGGTACACCTCCGGGGTCCTCGCCCCGGCCGCCGTCAACTCCCGCACCGCCGAGGCGAACAGCCCGAAGCCGGTACCGGGCGAGAACGGGTCGGCCGGATCGTCACCGGACGTGTCGTGCGGCTCGGGCCAGTAGTCCTCGTCGGCCGTCCAGACGTGCACCACGACCGTCGGGCCGTCGTCCAGCGCGACCCGGTAGGTGCCCTTCTTGGAGCCACCCGTGAGCCGCTCGACGCCCACGGCCCGGCGCGCCCGCCCCAGGGCCTCCCGCACCAAGGGGCGTACGTCGTCGAGAGTGAGCCGGGCGCGGGCGGCGGTCACAGCTGCTCCTCGTAGGGGTCCGGGAGTCCGGGGAAGGCGGTCCGCAGGTTCCGCATGTCGAGGAGATCGCGCTCCCTGGGCGGGTAACCCGCGTGGAAGACGACCTGCTGCCGCGCCGAGAGGCAGGGCACGGTCCGTCCCCCGATGCTTCCCGTGACGAAGCAGTCCGCCGGGTACGCGTACGGGCGGCCCGGCGTGAACGACTCCTGCCGCGCGCTCCCGTCCGCCGCGAAGGCGAGCGGATGGAGGTCCACCTGACGGCCGTGCCCGTCGCGCAGCACGCGACGGACCGGGCGCGCGTCCTCGGCGAGCACCTGGCCGAGGGTGCCCAGGGCTGCCGTCAACTCCGCTTCCTGATCCGCCCGGTGGGCGAGATCCAGGTCCTCGTGGGGTCGCGTAGGCCTACCGAGGAGGGCGTCGACACCCCAGCCACCGGCCACCCACACGGCACAGCCGGCCGACTCCAGGCGGTCCAGCAGGACGATCACGGACTCGGCGCTCATCAACACCCGCGCACGGTAGGCCAGGAGAGGAGCGCCGGTCGAGCGAATATCAGGAGGCCCCCCCGCAGAGGCCCCCCGCAGAGGCGCGGCCTGCGGCGGGCGGCGGTCAGGACCGTTGGGCGCGCCGGTGGGCCGCGACCCGTTCGCGCGTCGCGCACCGGCGCGAACAGTAACGGCGCGCGGGGCCGCTGCCGAGGGCGAGGAACACCCGCGAGCAGCCCGGCGCCGCGCACACCCCGCCCGGGGGTCGTTGCCGGTCCCACAGCAGGACCAGCAGAGCCAGCGAGGAGGAGGCGAGGAACCACTCCGGCCACGGCGCCTCGTCGTCGCTGTCGACGTGCGGATGCCATGCCGAGGCCCCGCCGTGCGAGGTCAGCCGCAACACCCGTGTTATCGCGCAGGCCGGCAACTTCGTTCTCGCGGCAGGCACCGCGCTCACCGCCGTTGCCGCCCACGCCGTATATCCGCAGGGTCCCGGTGGCGGGCGGCCAAGGGCCCGACAGGGCGGCGTGCACGCCCCGGAAGAGCACTGAACCCACCTAACTGCCCGTACGGTGAGAGGGGTTGTCGCCGGGTGCCGCGCGCAGGGAGGGGGGCGTCGCCATGGGAGGTGCGCTGTGCGTGGTGGCGGGGCTGCTCTGCGTCCTGCTCGGGGTCCGCCGGCGGGGGCGGTCCGTGCGCCCGCTCCTGCCCGGCCGGGAGGCACGGACCCGCGTCGACCGCTTCCCCCGGGACGCGCGGCGCGCCGCCGACATGGCGATAGCCCAGGCCCGCCGCCGCGCCACGCGGGCGGAGCCCGCCGTGGTCCGGGTCGCCGCGGTGATCGACCTCGCCGCCACCCAGTTCGGCCAGCCCTGCGTACCGCCCCCGCTCGCCGCCGCCGTACTGCGCGAACGCTACGAGGCCCAGGGCTGCCGGCGCGACTGCGTCACGGACGCCTGCCCGGCGCGCTGAGGAGAGCGCCGGGCAGGCGTCCGCCCCGCCCGGTCACTCCGGCCAGGGCGAGTCCTGGATCGTCGTGGTGACGAAGTCGCCGCGCCGGAAGCCGGGGACGAACTGCTCCAGCACGTCCGCCTTCACGGTGCCGAACGTCGTCCCGGGCTCCCGTGCCACGTCCTCCCTGCTCGTGTGCCCGGCCTGTTCGCCGCCACCCGCCCGGACCGCACCCGCCCCCGGGGCGGCCCGGTGCGGTCCGGGCAGGGGTCAGGAGCGGTGCGCGCGGGGTTGCAGCGTCGTCGCGTAGGGTCCGGTGCCGCCCAGCAGTTCCTCGTGCGTGCCGCTCTCCACCAGCCGGCCGTGGTCCAGGACCACGATCCGGTCGGCGTCCTGGACGGTCGACAGGCGGTGCGCCACGACGAACACCGTGCGCCCCCGCATCAGCCGGGACAACGCCTCCTGCACGAGCGCCTCGGAACGGTTGTCGAGCGCCGAGGTCGCCTCGTCGAGGACCAGGACCCGCGGATCACGGATCAGGGCGCGCGCGATGGCCAGACGCTGCTTCTGGCCGCCGGAGAGCCGTGAGCCGCGGGTGCCGACCACGGTGTCGACGCCGTGCGGCAGGCGGTTCACGAACTCCAGCGCGTTGGCCGCGGCGAGCGCCGAGCGCACCTGCTCGTCGGAGACCTCCTCGCCCAGTCCGTAGGCCACGTTCTCGCGGACGGTGCCCTCGAACAGGATCGACTCCTGCGGCACCACCGAAAGGAAACGCCGGTAGGTGCGCAGGTCGAGCGTCGAGAAGTCCTGACCGTCGAGCAGGACGCGGCCCTCGGTGGGCCGCAGGAAGCCGATGACGAGGTTGAGCACCGTCGACTTCCCGGCCCCCGAACCGCCCACCAGCGCCACCGTCTCGCCCTCGCGCACGGTGAGGCTGAAGTCCCGGACCGAGTGCTCGGCCGCGTCCGGGTAGCGGTGCCCCACGTGCTGGAACTCGAAGCGGCCCCGCACCGCCCCGGCCCGCGCCTTGCCCTCGTTGACCTCCAGGTCGGGTGCCTGAAGCACCTCGCCGACCGAACGCACCGACTCCAGGCCCCGCGACACGATCGGCATCAGGTTGAGCAGCCCCGTGACCGAGGCGGTGAGCCCCGTGAAGAAGGTGCTGATCATCACGACGTCACCCGGGGAGATCCCGAACCAGCCGTAGTACGCGACGAGCGCCGAACCCGAGAGGAAGGCGACCGCCATGACGTTGAGCAGAATCCACGACAGCGCGCCGAACCGGCCGCCCAGCATGTCGAGCCGGAACCCGGCCGTCAGCACCCGCTGGAGCGAACTGTCCACCCGGCGCAGCGCGGTGCGCTCCAGCGCGTGGGCCCGGGTGATCGGGATGAGCGTGGTCATCTCGCCGACGCGCGTGGACAGCCGCTCCACCTCGATGCGGAACGCCTCGTTGTCGTCCCGGATCCGCCCGCGCAACCGCCGTACCAGCAGCGCCGCCAGCGGCACCACGACGAGGAACAGCGGCAGGACGACGGGCGCCTGGAAGGCGATGACGGCGAGACCGCCCAGCAGGGTCATCAGCGCGCCGAGACCGCCGTTGGCCACCTGCTGGAGCATCTGCTCCAGCGCCTCCACGTCCCGGATGACCTTGGTGTGCAGCACCTCGGCACTCACCCGGGAGTGGTAGCCGATCGACAGGTGCTGCATGCGACGGCACAGCGCGCCGCGCAACTCCGTGCCGGTCCGCCGGATCGAGGTGCTCAGCAGGCGGGAGAAGAGCAGGGCGAGCGGGAAGTTGAGCAGCAGGACGAACAGGACGGCGCCCGTGTTCCACCACAACTGCGCGACCGGGCGGTGCTCGACCACGACGTCAATGATGTGGGCGGTCACCAGGGGCAGCAGCCACACCGGTATGTGCTTCACGGCGAACACGAGCACCGCGCCCCAGAGTCTGGTCCGGTCGGGGCGCAGCAGGTAACCGAGGGTCCGCAACGGGTGTTCGCCGGCGTACTGGTGGTCCAGGGGCGGGGTGCGGGGGACGGAGTGCGGGGTTTTCCTGGTCAGAGGTTTCTGCCTCAAGAGCCGGGCATCCCTTCGGGGGTGACGGGTCGGCCTGGTCGACAGACAGCGAGTCTCCCTCCTCGTGGTGGTGGACCGCCAGAGCGTTCCGCGGGGTGGACGGCGGTGCGGCCCCGCGGGCGGCACAGGACCACACGTCATCCCCGTACGGCGTCTTCAGCCCTCTCACGGAGAACCGACCCCCCGCACCCGCCCCGTTCGTGATCTACGCTGGCCGTCGGGCGTGCCGTGGTCCCGGCCGGGTGGGCGGGCGCGGTCAGGACGAGGACGAGGAAGGTACGGCATGGGACTGCTGGGCGTGGCGGTGCTCGGGGCCGGGCACATGGGAGCGGACCATGTGCGGCGGCTGGACCGGGTGGTGAGCGGGGCGCGGGTGGCCGCCGTCGCCGATCCCGACACGGCGCGGGCCGCCGAGGCCGCACGCGGTATCGAGGACTGCGCGGTGCACGCCGATCTGACGGCCGCGCTCGACACCCCCGGGGTCGACGCCGTGCTCGTGGCCTCCCCGGCCCCGGCCCACGAGGCCGCCCTGCTCGCCTGCTTCGAACGCGGGCTGCCCGTGCTGTGCGAGAAGCCCATGGCGCCGGACGCGCGCGGGGCGCTGCGGCTGGTCGAGGCCGAGACGACGACCGGCAGGCGGCTCGCGCAGATCGGCTTCATGCGCCGCTACGACCGCGAGTACCAGCAACTGAAGTCACTGCTCGACGCGGGAGGGCTGGGCCGGCCGCTCATGCTGCACTGCACGCACCGCAACGTGTCCTCGCCGCCCGGCTTCACCTCCGCGATGCTCATCAACAGCTCCGTCTCGCACGAGATCGACGCGGCCCGCTGGCTGCTCGGCCAGGAGATCACGGCCGTCACCGTGCTGCGGCCCCGCTCCACCACCCACGCGCCTGACGGCCTGAGCGACCCGCAGTTCGTCGTGTTCGAGACCTCCGGCGGAGCCCTCGTCGACGTGGAGATCTACGTCAACTCCCGCTTCGCCTACCAGGTGCGCGTCGAGGCCGTGTGCGAGGGCGGCAGCGCCCGCATCGGCGAGGAGCACACCATGGTCGTGCAGACCCCGGGGACAGTGGGGGAGGAGGTCGCCCAGGACTACCTGGTGCGCTTCGCCGAGGCATACGACCGTGAACTCCAGGACTGGGTCGACGCCGCCCGTCAGGGGCGCGTCGCCGGACCCAGCGCCTGGGACGGGTACGCCTCCTCCGTCGTGGCCGAGGCCGGGGTACACGCGCTGGAGACGGGGGAGCGGGTCGCCGTGAGCCTCGCGCCGCGGCCCGCGCTGTACGGCTGAACCGCGCCCCAACCCGCTCTGTACGACTGAACCGCACCGCGGGCCCTCGCCGCCACCCCGGGCAGGGCGCGTGCACCCGCGCCCTGCCCGGGAAGTGAACTACCGGCGGCCGGACCTCACTTCGGTTCCGGCCACGTCCCGCAGTCGGCCCACGTGGAGTCCCAGCCCGAGTTCCCGCCCGTGTCGGTCACCGTGAAGGCGCCCGCGCCGGTGGGGAACGGGCAGTTGAAGACCCCGGCCGCGCCCACCCCGGAGGCCGTCACGCCACCGACGCGCGCCTCGCCCTGCGTCTCGGCCTGGACCACGACCGTGCCGGCCCCGTCGACCCGCGCCCCGTCCACGGTCACGTTCCGCACCGCCTTCCCGGTGCCGCCGCCCGAGACGAACTCGAAGACGCCGTACGGGCTGTCGGTCGCCGTGGTGTCGGTGATGTCCACCGCCGCCTCGATGTCGCTGTCGTAGGCGTCGACCCGCACAGCCCCCATCGCGTGGCCCCAGTTGGGGTTGAGCGCCCCGGTGCGCACCAGCGTGTTGCCGGACACGGTGATGGTGCCGGCCAGCGGGAAGAAGGGGTCCGCGAACTTCTGGTTGGAGATCGCGATCCCACTGCCCAGCGCGTTGGTGTCGGAGACCAGGTTGTCCTTGACGGTGATGTCCTTGCCGCCGTAGATCGCGATGCCGTTGGCGAGGTTGGGCTGCGAGATCGTGTTCGACGCGAAGACGGAGTCGGAGTTCGTCGCGTTGAGCGACCACATGGCGAGCGCGTCGTCACCGTTGTTGCGCAGGAAGTTGTCGCGCACCCGCACGCCCCTGGCGTTGCCGTTGAGGTTGAGCCCGTCGGCCGTCGTGTCGAGGATCCGGTTGTTCTCCACCACGAGGTCGTCGTTGTTCCCGGTCAGCCACAACCCCACCTTGAGGTGCTGGATCCACATGCCCGAGACGGAGGAGCCCGGACCGAGCGAGCCGTTGACGAAGTTGTCGGGGCTGGAGTCGTTGCGCTCGGTCACCTCTCCGATGACCGCGAAGTCCGCCAGGTGCGCGTCACCGGCGGCCGAGGACTGGTTGACGAAGCTGGAGGAGTGCACGACCGAGTACCAGCCGCCCGCGCCCCGCAGCGTGACGTTCTCGACCCCACTGAGCGCGGAACCCACCTTGAAGTCGCCCTCCGGGATCCACACCACTTGGCCCTTCGCGGCGGCGATCGCCTCACGGAACGCCTGGGTGGAGTCGGCCTCGCCCGAGGGATCGGCCCCCTTGTCCACGACCGAGACGGATCCGGCCGGCTGCGTGGCGGGCGGCGCGACCTTCTCGAAGTCCGCCACGTCCACGGTCACTTTGGTCGAGGCGGTGAGCGTCACCTCGTCCCCGGCGGCGACGTCCCGGCCGAGCAGCACCCGTGCGTTGTCCAGCAGGTGGTGCGTCTTCGAGCCGACGATCCAGGGCGTGTCGACGTAGGAGTACTTCGAGGTCAGGGCGAGCGAGGCGCCGGTGGACTCGCCCGACACGGCGACGTCGAGGCTGCCCGAGGTCCCGTCCGCGACGCTGTAGGCGACGGTCAGCGCGTTCGCCGCGACCGGCGCGGTGAAGGTGATGCTCTGACCTGCCGCGAGTCTCACCGCGCGGCGCCCGGAGGACTCCGAGGCGACGGTCCCCTGGGTCAGGTCGGGACCGACCGCGCCCCCCTCGCTGCGGGCGTCCTCCGCCTCCACCGAGGTGAACGGCAGATCGGCCCCCGCGGCGGCCGCGGCGCGCCCCGAGGCACCCGTCGGGAGCGGGGCCGCAAAGGACACGGGGGCCAGGAGGGCCGCCGTCGTCCCGGCGGCCACGGCCACCGCGAGCGGGAGGAACCTGCGTCGACGGACCGGGAGCCGAGTGGCTGTCATGTTCTTGTCATTGCTGGACATGGAGTGAGCTGCGCCTTCCTGTGGGGTGGAAAGAGCGGCCGTCGGGGCCGGTGAAGGTGCCCGGGGGCACGGGGCCCCGACGCCACGAGGGAGGCGACGGTGGGGGTCGCGGCTCCCGTCGTGCGACCGGTGGTCTCACGCGAGTGGAACGTGGCGCTCACCCTAGATGTGTCCCACAGGAGTCAGCAAGACTTCGACAATATTTCGTGAATTCCTGACTCCCGCTCCGGGGATCCGCCTGAGCGGGTGCGTACGGTCGACCGTGAGCACAACCCAGCGGAAACGGGAGCGTGTTGACGTCGGACATCGACGGCAGGGCCCGGTGTGCCGCTCGGGGGACCGGCCGACACTTGTCCTGGTTTCGGTCAGCCACTGAAGATGTCCGACCTTCGACGTCATGCGGTTTGCAACTGCTGCGTTAATCTTGCGCTCATGACGCGACGAATTGCTCAGGTGGCCAAGAAGGTCGGGGTCAGCGAGGCCACGGTCAGCCGGGTGCTGAACGGGCGGCCGGGGGTGGCCGCGGCCACGCGGCAGTCGGTGCTGACCGCACTCGACGTCCTCGGCTACGAGCGTCCCACTCAACTGCGGGGGGAGCGCGCCCGGCTCGTCGGTCTGGTCCTGCCCGAACTCCAGAACCCCATCTTCCCCGCGTTCGCGGAGGTGATCGGGGGGACGCTCGCCCAGCAGGGGCTGACCCCGGTGCTGTGCACCCAGACCAAGGGCGGCGTCTCGGAGGCGGACTACATCGAGCTGCTGCTCCAGCAGCAGGTGTCCGGAGTGGTGTTCGCCGGTGGTCTGTACGCGCAGGCCGACGCCTCGCACGACCACTACAAGGTGCTCGCCGAGCGGCAGATCCCGGTGGTGCTCATCAACGCGGCCATCGAGACCCTCGGCTTCAACGGGGTCTCCTGCGACGACGGCGTGGCGCTGGAACAGGCGTGGCGCCACCTCGCCTCGCTCGGTCACGAGCGCATCGGCCTGATCCTGGGGCCCGAGGGGCACATGCCCTCGCGGCGCAAACTCGCGATGGCCCGCGCGGTCGCGGCCGCGGCCGGGGGCGAACTGCCCGAGGAGCGCGTCGTGCGCGGGATGTTCTCCCTGGAGGGCGGGCAGGCGGCGGCCTCCCGGCTGCTCGACAACGGGGTCACCGGCATCATCTGCGCGAGCGACCCGCTCGCTCTCGGGGCGGTGCGCGCCGCGCGCCGCAGGGGCCTCGACGTGCCGGGGCGGATATCGGTCGTGGGGTACGACGACTCGGCCTTCATGAACTGCGCGGAACCCCCGCTCACCACGGTGCGCCAGCCGATCGAGGCGATGGGGCGCGCGGCCGTGGAGCTCCTCACCCTGCAGATCGGCGGTCGCACCGTACCGCCGGGGGAGCTGCTGTTCGAACCCGAGCTGGTCGTTCGCGGCTCCACCGCCCAGGCTCCGCGCGGCCTCTGAGCGTTCTGGAAGCGCCGGGGCCGGCACGCACGAAGCCGGTCCGCCCCTCCCGCCCCCACAGGTCCGCCTGCGGGGGCTTCCTCATGGCGCGGGACGGGCTTTTCGCGTTCCCGGGTCCTCGTGGACCTCCCGGCGTTAGGGTGCGGTCCCGGCCGGGCGGGCAGCCCTCGCCCGGCGCGAGCCACGGGCCCGGCCTGCGGCACCCCGTCAAGAGCCGGAGCCGGGGAAGTCCATAACTTTCAGAACACCGTTGCGTCTCCGACCGGTCCCAGTTCCGTTCCGGGCAGCCCGTCGTCGCTCCGCAGTCCGTCGCGGGCGAGCGCGGCGCGCGGGGCCGCCCGGCCCGGGCGTACCGCCGTCAGGGTGTGGGCGCAGCGCTGGTGGCCGCCGGATCACGGCCGAAGCGCCGCAGGTCGCAACGGAGTTGGCCGGCCACCCGGCTGCCTGAACCGGTGTGCTTCGCTCCGGCTTGCGAAGTCGGTGCGCCAACTCCCCCTGAGGCCACCGCATCCACCGCTCTGTCAAAGAATTGCGAAATCGGAGCGACATCTTGCGGACATTCGTAGTTGGTGGTTGAGTGAGCGCCGCCACACAGCGAAGTAGCTGTGGGTTTCCCATCCCTAGAGGGGTCCACCGATGAGAAGCTCCGGGTTCCGCCGTACCTGTACCGCCGCCGTAGTGTCCGCGTTGGCCTTGACCAGCCTGGCCGCCTGCGGCTCGGACGACGACGGTAACGACTCCGCGAAGGGCGGCAAGACGAAGATCACCGTCAACTGCATGCCGCCCAAGAGCGCCAAGATCGACCGGAAGAGCTTCGAGGACGACATCGCGACGTTCGAGAAGGCCAACCCCGACATCGACATCGTCGGGCAGGACGCGTTCCCCTGCCAGGACCCCAAGACCTTCGACGCGAAGCTCGCCGGCGGCCAGATGGAGAACGTCTTCTACACGTACTTCACCGACGCCTCGCACGTGGTCGACATCAACCAGGCCGCGGACATCACGCAGTACGTCAAGGACATGAAGGGCTACGCGGACATCCGGCAGGACCTCCGGGACGTCTACACGGTGGACGGCAAGGTGTACGGCGTGCCGCGCACCAACTACTCGATGGGCCTCCTGTACAACAAGAAGCTCTTCAAGGAGGCCGGCCTCGACCCCGAGAAGCCGCCGGCCACCTGGGAAGAGGTCCAGGCCGCCGCGAAGAAGATAGCGGGCCTGGGCAAGGGCATCGTCGGCTACGCCGACTACAGCGCCCAGAACCAGGGCGGCTGGCACTTCACCGCCGAGATGTACTCGCAGGGCGGCGACGTGGTCAGCGCCGACGGCAAGAAGTCGGCCGTCAACACCCCCGAGGGCAAGGCCGTCCTGCAGAACCTCAAGGACATGCGGTTCCGGGACAACTCGATGGGCTCCAAGCAGCTGCTGATCCTCAACGACGTCCAGCAGATGATGGGCTCCGGCAAGCTCGGCATGTACGTCTCCGCCCCGGACAACATCCCGATCCTGGTCAAGGAGAAGGGTGGGAACTACGAGGACCTCGGCCTCGCCCCGATGCCCGGCGGCAAGGGCACCCTGGCCGGCGGCGACGGCTACATGTTCAACAAGAAGGACACCCCGGCGCAGATCAAGGCCGGCCTGAAGTGGCTGGAGTTCCAGACCAACACCCCGGGCAAGGGCCTCAACGACTGGCAGCGCGCCTCCCAGAACAAGGCCCCGGTCGGAATGCCCGAGCCGCGCCTGTGGAGCGGTGCCACCGACGAGAAGGACCTCGCGCTCAAGAAGAAGTACGCGAACGTCCCCGTCGAGAACTACCAGGCGTTCCTCGACGGCGCCGACTCCGTCAAGCCGAAGCTGGAGCCGGCCAAGGCGCAGCAGATCTACTCGGTCCTCGACGCCGCGGTCTCCGCCGTCCTGACCAAGAAGGACGCGGACATCGACGGCCTCCTCAAGGACGCCGACACCAAGATCAACGGCATTCTCGCCCGAGGCTGACCATCCCATGAAGACTGCTCAGGCACCTCAGCGGTCCGCCGCGGCGCCGCCTCCCGCACAGCGGGGGGCGGCCCGCCCGGCGGGCCACGAGCGCGCGGCCCGCCGGCGCCGCGTCCTCGTACACAATCTCCGCGCCTACGCCTTCCTGATCGGCGGCGTCGTCTGCTTCGCCCTGTTCTCCTGGTATCCCGCGATCCGGGCGATCATCATCGCCTTCCAGAAGTACGTCCCGGGCTCCGACCCGGAGTGGGTGGGCTTCGACAACTTCACGGCCGTCTTCCACGACCCGGAGTTCGCCACCGCCTGGAAGAACACCGCGATGTTCACGGTGTTCGCCCTCGTGATCGGCTTCGCCGTCCCGTTCGTCATGGCGCTCGTCCTCAACGAACTGCGCCACGCCAAGGGGTTCTTCCGCGTCGTGGTCTACCTCCCGGTGATGATCCCGCCGGTGGTCAGCGCCCTGCTGTGGAAGTGGTTCTTCGATCCGGGCGCGGGCCTGATCAACGAGGTCCTGCGCTTCCTCCATCTGCCCACCTCGGACTGGATCTTCAGCTCCGACACCGCGCTCGTCTCCCTGGTCCTCGTCTCCACATGGGCCAACATGGGCGGCACCGTCCTCATCTACCTCGCCGCCCTCCAGGGCATCCCCGGCGAGCTGTACGAGGCCGCGGAACTCGACGGGGCGAACATCTGGCAGCGGGTGCGGCACGTCACCATCCCGCAGACCCGGTTCATCATGCTGATGCTGATGCTGCTCCAGATCATCGCCACGATGCAGGTGTTCACCGAGCCCTTCGTCATCACCGGCGGCGGACCGGAGAGCTCCACCACCACCGTGCTGTACCTGATCTACAAGTACGCCTTCAGTTATCAGAATTTCGGCGGGGCCTGCGCCCTGAGCGCCATGCTGCTGGTTCTGCTGAGCCTGTTCTCCGCCTGCTACCTGTGGCTCACCCGCACCAAGGACTGAGACACCGAGGTCCAGAGAGGAGAACAGCGTCATGACCACCGTGCTTCCGCCCACCGAACCGCTGCAGAAGACCGCCCCCCGCAAGAAGGGACGGGCCACCACCCCGGGCATCCGGGGACTCGTCTCGCCGCTGGCCCTGGCCAGCACCAGAGGGCGGGTCATCTACTGGGTGATCTTCACCGTCGTGGTGATCGCCTTCGCCCTCGCGTTCCTCTTCCCGGTGTACTGGATGATCACCGGGGCGGCGAAACCGGCCGACGAACTCACCCGCACCCCGCCCACCCTGTTCCCCGAGCAGTGGAACTTCTCCGGCTACACGGACGCCTGGGACCAGATGGACCTGCCCCGGCACCTGTGGAACACCGTCGTGCAGGCGGCCGGCGCCTGGGCCCTGCAGATCGTGTTCTGCACGGCCGCCGCCTACTCCCTGTCCAAACTGCGCCCCGCCTTCGGCAAGGTGATCCTCGGCGGCATCCTGGCCACGCTCATGGTGCCCGCCCAGGCCATGCTGGTGCCCAAGTACCTGACCGTCGCCGACCTGCCGCTCATCCACACCAGCCTGCTCAACGACCCGCTGGGGATCTGGCTGCCGGCCGTCGCCAACGCCTTCAACCTGTACCTGCTGAAGAACTTCTTCGACCAGATACCCAAGGACGTCCTGGAGGCGGCGGAGATCGACGGGGCCGGGAAACTCCGGCAGCTCTGGTCGATCCTGCTGCCCATGTCCCGGCCGGTGCTCGCCGTCGTCTCCATCCTCGGCCTGGTCGCCGTCTGGCAGGACTTCCTGTGGCCGCTCATGGTGTTCTCCGACACCGACAAACAGCCCATCAGCGTGGCCCTGGTGCAGCTCTCGCAGAACATCTCGCAGAGCACCCAGATCGGTGCCATGGTCATCGCGAGCATCCCGATGGTGCTGGTCTTCCTCGTCTTCCAGCGACACATCATCGCCGGTATCTCCGCCGGTTCCACGAAGGGCTGAGCCGGCCCGCGCCCACCGGCGCCGCCGGACCGATCCTGCGCACCGCCGTCCGCTCCCGTTCCCCGCTGTGGGGACGGCGGTGCGCAGCCCCGAACCGACTAAGCCCCGCCGGGACGACACCGGCCCCGGGGCCCGCTCTCACGCCCGAAAGGAAACACATCGCATGGAAGGCAGCTCTCGGGAGTCCGCCGGCTCGAACTGGTGGCGCTCGGCCGTCATCTACCAGGTCTATCCGCGCAGCTTCGCGGACGGCGACGGAGACGGCACCGGCGACCTGGCGGGCGTCCGCGCCAAGCTGCCGTACCTCGCCGAACTGGGGGTCGACGCCCTCTGGTTCACCCCCTGGTACCTCTCGCCGCTCGCCGACGGCGGCTACGACGTCGCGGACTACCGCACCATCGACCCCGCCTTCGGCACCCTCGCAGAGGCCGAGAAGCTGATCGCCGAGGCCCGCGAGCTCGGCATCCGCACCATCGTCGACATCGTGCCCAACCACGTCTCCGACCAGCACGCCTGGTTCCGCGCCGCCCTCGCGGCGGGCCCCGGAAGCCCGGAGCGGGAGCGCTTCCACTTCCGCCCCGGCCGCGGCGAGAACGGTGAACTGCCGCCCAACGACTGGCCCTCCGAGTTCTCCGGTGAGACCTGGACCCGGGTCGAGGACGGCGAGTGGTATCTCCACCTGTTCACCCCGCAACAGCCCGACCTCAACTGGGACCACCCCGAGGTGCGCCAGGAACACGAGGACGTCCTGCGCTTCTGGTTCGAGCGCGGCGTCTCCGGCGTCCGCATCGACTCCGCCGCCCTGGTCGCCAAGGACCCCGAGCTGCCCGACTTCGTCGAGGGCGAGGGCCCGCACCCCTACATCGACCGCGACGAACTGCACGAGGTCTACCGCTCCTGGCGCCGGGTCGCCGACGAGTACGGAGCCGTCTTCGTCGGCGAGGTGTGGATGCCCGACGCCGAACGCTTCGCCCGCTACCTGCGCCCCGGCGAACTGCACACGGCCTTCAACTTCAACTTCATGACCTGCCCCTGGGACCGGGACCGGCTGCGCGCCGCGATCGACGGCACCCTCGCCGAGCACGCCCCCGTCGGGGCGCCCGCCACCTGGGTGCTGTGCAACCACGACGTGACCCGCACCGTCACCCGGTACGGCCGTGCCGAGGACACCGGCTTCGCCTTCGATCGCAAACGCTTCGGCGTCCCCACCGACCTGGAGCGGGGCACCCGCAGGGCCCGCGCCGCCGCGCTGCTCTCGCTCGCCCTGCCCGGCTCCGTCTACCTCTACCAGGGAGAGGAGCTCGGCCTTCCCGAGGCGGACGTCCCGCGCGAGAAGATCCAGGACCCGATGTACTTCCGCTCCCAGGGCGTCGACCCGGGCCGGGACGGCTGCCGGGTGCCGCTGCCCTGGGTCGCCGACGCCCCGTACAGCGGTTTCGGTTCGAGGGAGGAGCCCTGGCTGCCGCAGCCCGAGGGCTGGTCGGCGTACGCCGCCGACATCCAGGCCGCCGACCCCTCCTCCATGCTCACCCTCTACCGCGCGGCCCTGCGGCTGCGCGCGAGTGAGCCCGGCTTCGGCGACGGACCCATGGAGTGGCTGCCCGCCGCCCCCGGCGTCCTCGCCTTCGCCCGGCCCGACGGCCTCGTCTGCGCCGTCAACTTCGCGCGACAGCCCGCACAGCTCCCCGCGCACTCAGCCGTCCTGCTGGCCAGCGGTTCTCTCGACGAGAGCGGCGGGCTCCCGCAGGACACGGCGGTCTGGCTCAGGCAGTGACCTCCGGGGCGGTGCGCGGACCCATCGCGCACCGCCCCACCGCCCCGTGCCGGGTCGCCGTTCCACCCCCACCCATCCGCACAGAAGGAATGTCATGTACATGGCAACAGTCGCTCCTTCGCATCCGAGATCGCCCTCCACCCCGCCCCCGAGATCCCGTGTCCTGCGCGTGCGCGCGCTCGCCGCCCTCACGGCGCTCGCCTGCACCGCCGGCCTCGGTGCCCTCGCCGTCACCGGCCCCGCCGCGGCGGCCCAGCGGGCCCCGCTCTCCCCGCTCGCCGTCGAGGGGCGAGGCGCGAGCGTCCCCTTCACGGAGCTGGAGGCCGAGGCCGCGACCACCAACGGCCAGGTCATCGGCCCCGACCGCACCTACACGACGCTCCCCTCCGAGGCCTCGGGGCGCAGCGCGGTGCGGCTGGACGCGGCGGGGGAGTACGTCGAGTTCACCCTCACCAAGCCCGCCAACGCGGTGACCCTGCGCTACAGCGTCCCGGACAACACGGCCGGCACCGGCATCACCGCGCCCGTCGAGCTGAGTTCGGGCGGCAGCAAGCTGAAGGACCTCGACCTCACCTCGAAGTACGGCTGGTTCTACGGCAGCTACCCGTTCACCAACACCCCGGGCGACAAGCCGCACCACTTCTACGACGAGACCCGCGCGCTGTTCGGCAGGACGCTGCCGGCCGGGGCCAAGGTACGGGTCACGCTGCCGTCGACCAACGCGACCCCCTGGGCCGTCGTCGACCTCGCCGACTTCGAGCAGGTCGCCGATCCGCTCGCGCGCCCGGCCGGTTCGCTGTCCGTCGTCGACTACGGCGCCGACGCGAGCGGCGCCGGGGACTCCACGAGCGCCTTCCAGAAGGCCGTGGACGCGGGCGCCGCGCAGAACAAGGAGGTCTGGATACCCTCCGGGACCTTCAAGCTCACCGACCACGTGGTCGTCGACAAGGTGACCCTGCGCGGGGCGGGCCCCTGGTACTCCGTCCTCACCGGCCGCAGCTCCACCGACCGCACGCGGGCGGCCGGCATCTACGGCAAGTACGTCCAGGGCGGGGCCTACACCGGCCAGATCCGGCCCTACGAGGCCGGCGGTCCCAGCAAGAACGTCACCCTCAGGGACTTCGCGCTCATCGGGGACATCCGTGAGCGGATCGACGAGGACCAGGTCAACGCGCTCGGCGGCGCCATGAGCGACTCCACCGTCGACAACGTGTGGCTCCAGCACACGAAGGTCGGGGCCTGGATGGACGGCCCCATGGACAACTTCCACCTCAAGAACAGCCGCATCCTCGACCAGAGCGCGGACGGGGTGAACTTCCACGGCGGCGTCACCAACTCCTCGGTGGAGAACACCTTCCTGCGCAACACGGGCGACGACGGTCTCGCCATGTGGGCCGACACCAGGAACAATGTGAAGAACTCCTTCACCAAGAACACGGTCGTCGCACCGATCCTCGCCAACAACATCGCGATCTACGGCGGCAAGGACATCTCGGTCACCGACAACGTCGTCTCCGAGTCGCTCACCAACGGCGGCGGACTGCACGTCGGCAACCGTTACCCGGGCGTCAGCCCCGGCAACGGCACCGACGTCTCGGGCACCTTCACCCTCGCCCGCAACACCACCATCCGGGCCGGCAACACCGACTACGGCTGGCCCTTCCCGATCGGTGCCGTGTGGTTCGACTCGCGCGACAGCTCGATCGACAAGGCGACCATCAACGTCACCGACACCGACATCCTGGACAGCTCGTACGCGGCGATCCAGTTCGTCTCGGGCACCACCAAGGGCGTCAACTTCAAGGACGTCAACATCGACGGCACCGGGACCTTCGCCCTCCAGTTCAACGACCCCGGGCAGTCGAGCTTCACCGGCGTCAAGGCCAAGAACATCGGCTTCCGCGAGCCCGTCTACAGCTGCCTCGGCAGCTCCCTGAACATCACGCAGGGCGCCGGCAACTCCGGCTGGAACGAGAAGCTGCCCGCCACCTACTGCGGCGAGTGGCCCGCCCCCGTGTACGGCGGCGGCAGCGGCCCGACGGACCCGACCGACCCGCCGACCGACCCGACCGACCCGACCACCGAACCCCCGACCGACCCCACCACCAACCTCGCCCAGGGCAAGCAGGCCACCGCGACCTCCTCGACCCAGGTCTACGACGCGGGCAAGGCCGTGGACGGCAACGCGAGCACGTACTGGGAGAGTCAGAACAACGCCTTCCCGCAGTCGCTCACCGTCGACCTCGGCGCCACCAAGGCCGTCAAGCGGCTGGTCCTGAAACTTCCCCCGGCCACCGACTGGGGGGCGCGCACCCAGACCCTGTCGGTGCTCGGTTCCGCCAACGGCAGCTCCTGGACCACGGTGGCCGCCGCCAAGGGCTACCGCTTCGACCCGGCGAGCGGCAACAAGGTGACCGTCGACCTCCCGACCACCACCAGCCTGCGCCACCTGCGGATCACCGTCACCGGGAACACCGGCTGGCCCGCGGGACAGCTCTCCGAACTGGAGGCCTACGGCTCCTGAACCGGTACGCCCAGGCTCCGCACGGCACCTGACTCCGCGCGGTCGCACGGGGCCGTGTCCCGCCTCCGGGCGGGGCGCGGCCCTTCGCGTGCGGCGGGCCGCGCCGCCCTCGCCCGACGCGCGCATCCCGCCCGGCCGGGTCATGATGAACGACGGGACGGGCCCGCCCGGGACGGCGGCCGTCCCCTTCCCGTGTGCCCCCTGCCGACCCCGGCCCCGCCGCGCATCACGACGGGGCCCTTCGCCGGAGTACGACACCATGCCTGTGCCCGAGCACGACCTGCTGGCCGATCTCGCCCGCCGCTACCGGCATCAGGAGCGCCTGGTGCGCACCGCCCCGCACGACCTGGGCCGCCGCCGGCGCCTGGAGGAGACCGCGTACACCCTGCGGGTCCTGACCGGCCGGGCCACCGCCCACGAAGCCGTCCGCGCCGCGGAGGTGGGGCTCGCCGGGGCCGGCCGGGTCCCCGTGGCCCGTACGCCGCGCTGACCGGACACCGGCCGCGCCCCGCGGCACGGCACCGTCATGAAAACGTGACCCGCATCACAGGTGTGCGGAGTGCGGGGCGGGGCACGAGACTGCTGACCCGAGCTCACGGTGGCCCTCCCCCCGGCCTCCTTGAGCCGATGCGGCCCCGCGCGCCCACCCCCCCCAGGGCGTCAGCGGGGCCGCGGTTCGTCCGGCCCGGGCCGTCCGGCCGCAGCGCCGTCCGGCCCGGGGCCGCTCGTGATCCGACCGTCCCGGCCGCGTGTCCCGCTCAGTGCCCGATCGGCTCGTTGTCCGCCGACTCGTTGCCCGAGACGGCCAGCGTGAAGGAGTGCCCCGCCGGATCGGCGTACAGCCGCGTGTCACGCGGACCGCTGTTGTCCTTCGTGTCGATCGGCCGGGCCCCGAGCCCCATGGCCTCCCGCTCCGCCTCGTCCATGTCGCCGTACGCCACCAGGATGTGCAGATGCGCCTGGAGCGAGTCGTCCGGGCGCGGCCAGCTCGGCGGCGCGTACCCGTGGTCCCTGCGCACCGCGAGATGTACCCCCGCCCCGCTCACGACCTCCACGAAGTCCGGATTCGCTCCGTGCCGTATCTCGCCTCCCAGCAACTCCGCGTAGAAGGAAGCCAGTTCGACCGGCTCCGCACAGTCCAGCACCAAGTACGTACTCTTCGCCACCGTCATGGTCTGCGGATACCCCACCCCGGTCCCGGCACACGGCGCCCCGTGTCGCGCCGGGCGACGCGGGGTACGCGGGGCGCGAAAGGGCCCGGAAGCCACCCGGGCCGTACCCGCACCGAAGGAGACCCCCGATGGACCGTGCCGAAGGGCACCCGATACCCGAACCGGTCAGCCCCGTCACGCTCGCGCCGAAGCCGCCGCGCGGGCCCGTCCGCACCCATCTGCCCGGCCGCGCCACGCGGGAGAAGAACGGCGACACCGGGAGCGGCGCCGAGCCCCGGCCGCCCGCCGACCCCGACTGGCCGGCCGGGAACGTCGTGCGCGGACTCGACTGACCCGTCCGGCGGCCAGGCGTGGCACGCCCGCCCCGGAGGGCGGCGGTGGTTACATGACGTCCCGTCACCACCCCGTCACACGAACGGGGCGGACCCGGCCGTGGAGGTGAGGACGTGGCGACAACGACTCGTGCGGCCGCGCGCGCGGGCGCCGAGATCCTCGCGTGGTGGGCGTCGCTCACCGGACTCTGGCTCGTCCTCATCAGCACCGTCGACCCGGTCGAACTCGGCGTGGGCACGGGCAGCGCCCTGCTCACCGCGCTCGTCGCCCGCGCCGCCCGACGGGCGGTGACCCGCGGGTGAACACCTGGCTCGCCCTCGCGGCCGCCCTCCTGGTCCTCGGACTCGGCCCCGCCGTATGGGGTGTGGCGAGCGGATCACTGCGCCGCCGGGTCGTGTCCCAGAACCTCGCGACCACCACCGCCGGCCTCGTCCTGCTCCTGCTCGCCCAGGGCTACGGCCGCCCCACCTACACCGATCTCGCGCTCGTCCTCTCCGTCCTCGGCCCCACCGGAACGCTCGTCTACGCGCGGCTGCTGACCGAA
Source organism: Streptomyces sp. NPDC049954 (assembly GCF_040656295.1). Taxonomy (NCBI): domain Bacteria; kingdom Bacillati; phylum Actinomycetota; class Actinomycetes; order Kitasatosporales; family Streptomycetaceae; genus Streptomyces; species Streptomyces sp. NPDC049954. The sequence continues at coordinate 74,248 of NZ_JBFALS010000008.1, read as the reverse complement.
CGTCTGCGCCCGGGACCCCCCGGTGCCTGGCTGACCACGGTGCTGCCCGCGCTCGCGATCGCCGCCGTGGTCCTCGCCCTCGTCGTCGCGACGGGACCCGGCCGGGCGGCGGCCAAGCTCCTCGTCATCGGCGTCCTCCTCGTCGTCGGGAACAGCCTGGCCTCGCGCGCCCTCGTGTCCGGCATCGGCGGCGAGGCGAACACCGCCACCGGCACCGGGACAGGGGGCCGGCATGGCTGAGGACCTGCTCGTCGGCGTGGCCCTGCTGCTCGTCGTGGCCTCCTCCACGGCGGCCGTCCTCGTCCGCAGCCCCGGCCGCCAGGCCCTCGTCCTCGCCGTGGCCGGGCTCACCCTCGCGCTCCTGTTCACCGTCCTGCAGGCCCCCGACGTCGCCCTGTCCCAGCTCGCGGTCGGCTCCGTCCTGACCCCGCTCCTGCTCATGCTGACGGTGCACAAGGTGCACCGCCGCTCCCGCCCCGGACCGTCCGCGAGCCGAGCGAAGGACCGGCGGCGATGAGGCACCGGCTGCGGCTGGGGCTGCTCCTCGTCTCGGGCGCCGCGCTCGCCGTCCTGCTCGGCGCGGCCTGCCTCGGCCTGCCCCGCTTCGGCGGCGCGAGCCACCCCTACGGAGAGCGGGCCACCGCCGCCGCCCTCTCACGGCACACCGCCAACGTCATCTCCTCCGTCAACTTCGACCTGCGCGCCTTCGACACCCTCGGCGAGGAGAGCATCCTGTTCGCCGCCGTCCTCGGCACCGGCGTCCTGCTGCGCCGCACCAAGGACGAACGCAAGAAGGCCCCCGCCCCCGACCCGGCACCCCGCCGCGTACGGCTCTACACGCTCGCCGTCCTGCCCGTGTCCCTCCTCGTCGGTCTGTACGTCATCGCCCACGGCCAGCTCAGCCCGGGCGGCGGCTTCCAGGGCGGGGTCGTCGTCGCGAGCGCCGTCCACCTGCTCTACATCGGGGTGGACTACCGGGCCCTGGAACGCGTACGCCCCCTCGGCCCCTACGTGGTCGCCGACGCCGCGGCCGAGGGCGCCTACCTCCTGATCGGCGCGGGCGCGCTCCTCGCGGGCGGCGCCTACCTCGCCAACGACTTCCTGCCGTACGGCACCTTCAACACGCTCACCTCCGGCGGCACCGTGCCCCTGCTCAACGCGGCCGTAGGCGTCGAGGTGGCTTGCTCCGTCATCGTGCTGCTCGCCCACTTCCTCGACCAGGCCGTCGAGATCGAGGCCGCCCGCGCCGCCCGCCTCGCCGAGCGGACGGAGGAAGCCTGATGGACGTCCTGCCCTATCTCGCCGCCGTCTGGATCTTCCTCGTCGGCTGTTACGGCCTCGCCACCAGCCGCAACCTCATCCACGCCGTCGGCTGCCTCGGCGTGTGCCAGTCCTCGACGTACGTCCTGCTGCTCGCCGTCGGCTACCGCGACGGCGCCACCGCGCCCGTCTTCGCCGACCTCAGGCCCGGCTCGCGGCCCGTCGTCGACCCCGTCGTCCAGGCCCTCGCCCTCACCGACGTCGTCGTCGGCGCCACCGTCACCGCCCTCCTGCTCGCCCTGGTCGTCCAGATCGCCAAACGCCACGGGACCGTGGACCCCGACGAACTCTCCGAACTGCGCGGATGAACCGACTCCTGCCCCTGCTCGTCGCGGTCCCGCTGTGCGGCGCCGCCGTCCTCGTCGTCCTCGGCCGGCTCGTCACCCGCCGTGTCGCCGAAGCCCTCGGCGCGTTCTTCGCCGCCGCCACCGCGGCCCTCGCCGTGACGCTCCTGACCGGCCCGGGGCCCCGCGAGGAATGGGTCGGCGGCTGGCGACCGCACCACGGCGAGAGCGTCGGCATCGTCCTGGACGGGGAGCGCACCGGTGTCGGTCTCGCCGCGCTCGTGTCCGTCCTCGTCGTCGCCTCGCTCGGATTCGCCTGGCGCTACTTCGAGGAGCCCCCGCACCGGCAGGCCGGCACCTTCCCCGCGCTGGTGCTGCTGTTCCAGGCCGGGATGTGCGGCTTCTGCGTCACCGGCGACCTCTTCAACGCCTTCGTGTTCTTCGAACTCATGGGCGTCGTCGCCTACGCCCTCACCGGTTACCGCGTCGAGGAGGCCCGCGCCGTCCAGGGCGCCCTCACCTTCGGCGTCCTCAACTCCCTCGCCGCCTACGTCGCGCTGCTGGGCATCGGGCTGCTCTACGCCCGCACCGGGCAACTCGGCATGCGGCAGATCGGGCGCGCCCTCGACCGGGGCGGACCGCCCGACGCGCTCGTCCTGGCCGCGTTCGTGCTCGTCGTCACCGGCATGCTCGTCAAGGCCGCCGCCGTGCCCTTCCACTTCTGGCTGCCCGACGCGCACGCCGTCGCCCCCAGCCCCGTGTGCATGCTCCTGTCCGGGGTCATGGTGGAACTCGGGGTGTACGGCGTGTGGCGTCTGCACACCACGGTGTTCGCGGGGCCCGGCGGCGTCCCGGCCGAAGCGGTGCAGCGGGCGCTGGTGACGCTCGGCGTCCTCACGGCCCTCGCCGGCGCGCTCTTCTGCTGGCTGCAACGCCATATCAAACGGCTCCTCGCCTTCTCCACCGTCGCCCACACCGGGCTCTTCCTGACCGGCGTGGGCCTGTCACGCACCGAGGGCGCGGGCGGGGTCGCCGTCTACGTCGTCGCGCACGCCGGGGTGAAGGCCGCCCTGTTCGCCTGCGCCGGAATCCTCCTCGACCGCTTCGGCAGCGTCGACGAGTACGCACTGCGCGACCGGGCCCGCCACGCCCCCCGCTTCGTCGGCCTCCTGTTCGCTCTCGCGGCCCTCGCCCTCGCGGGGCTGCCCCCGTTCGGCACCTCCCTCGGCAAGTCCGTGATCGAGGAGAGCGGCGGCACCGCGCTCACCGTCGTCCTCGTCGGGGTGTCCGCCGTGACGGGCGGGGCGGTCCTGCGGGTCGCCGGACGGGTCTTCTTCGGGCTCGGCCCGCGCCAGCGACGTCCCGAGGGCGAGAACCCGGCCGACACCACGAGCGGCGAGGACGAACACCCCGAGACCGGCCGACGCCTGGGTCGCGCCCCCCTCACGATACAGACCGTGCCCGCGCTGCTCCTGCTAGGCGCCCTGCTCACCGGCTGCGTCCCCGCGTTCTACGAGGCGGTCGCCCGCGCCCCCGAGGGCGGACCGCACCTCCCGCCGCCCGTCCACTGGACCTCGTCCGGGGTCGTCCTCGGTCTGCTGTCCACCGCCCTGGCCCTGGCCCTCGCGGCCCGCGCCGTGCTGCACCCCGTGGCCCCCGGCGGACGCACCTGGACGGGGCCCCTGCGCCGTCTCCAGTCCGGCCACATCGGCGACTACGTCGCGTGGCTGCTGGCCGGGGCGGCCCTGCTCACGGCTCTCACCCTCCCGGGCACCCTCACCGGCTGACCCGGGTCACCGCACGCGCATCCCCGCCGCCCCGGCGGGTACGCGGACCGCACACCCGCACAGCGCCCGGACCACCGGGCCGGAAGGAGAACCACGATGGGTGAAACCCCGCCGAAGGCGCCCGGCGAGCACGGCAACCCGCCCGTCCCGCGCGACATGCCCGACCAGCAGAGCCGGCCCGGCGAGGACCCCCTCGACATCCAGCCGCCGCCGGCCAACGACGGCTCGGGCAAGCGGGGCGGCTCCGGCCAGGACGTGCCCGACACCGACGAGGCCGGCACCGGCAGAGCGGGCGACACACCGGCCGACGAGTCCGAGGGGCCCGCCCCGGAGGAATCGACCGGCTGAGCACCGCCGCCCGCCACCGGCGGGCCGCCCACTCGCACGACCGGCCCGGTCGGAGGACCCTGGAAGGGCCGACCCTGCCGACACCCCCCCACGACGGGAGCACACGCAGTGACCACACACACCACGGACCAGGACCAGCCCAATCAGGTCGTCGTGGAACTGGAGGGCGACTCCGCCCGCGACGCCGACGCCGTCCTCACCGCGCTCGGCGGGGCCTTCGGATCCGACCGCGCCCCCGGCGACGTCCCCGAGGACACCGAGGGCCGCCCCACCGTGTGGAGCGCCACCTTCGACGTCTCCGACGAGCGCGGGAAAGCCGCCCCGGTGCCGCTGACCGGACCCGTCACCCTGACCGCCCAGGGCGGCTACCATGCCGTGGGCCGGCTGCGCGAGGCCCTCGCCGACGTCTTCGCGGTCCACGTCACCGGCACCGCCTCCGGTGACCAGGAACAGGAGTTGCAGTTGCGCCTCGAAGGAAAGTGACGCGAGTGGGGGAGGGGCCGGAGCAGTGGCCCGACGGCCGCGACACGGTGCGGGGCGCCCGGTGACTGGCCCGGCCGCGCCGCGGGCCGTCACATGACGAACCCGGCGCTCCGGCCAGTGGCACCCGGCACCCTGCTGCCCGTGGACGGGCGGCTGGCCGCCGCCCTGCTCGCCCTCCTCCTGACCGCGGCGATCGTCGCCGCGCTCGCCCGACTCGCCCCGGACGACTCCTGGCGCCGCTCCCGCGACATCCTGCGGTCACCGGCATCCTGATCGGCGGCGCCCACACGGCGACCGTCCTCAGCGGCCGACGCGCCCTCGACGAACTCACCATCCGCAACGCGGCGAGGTCGAGGCCGCGCTCGCCCTCGGCCTCGAAGAGCGCGAGGCCAGGCTGGAGGTCGCCCGGCCCGCCGCCTCGGAAGCGCTGCTCCCGGGCCTCGACCAGACCCGCACCGTCGGGCTCGTGACGCTTCCGGGCGCCTTCGTGGGCATGCTCCTCGGTGGCGCCTCGGCCGTTCAGGCGGGCGCCGTCCAGCTGTTCGTCCTGATCGCGCTCATGGCCGTGCAGGCGGTCTCCGTGGCCCTCGTCCTCGAACTCGTCACCCGCGGCCTCCTGAACCGGCGGGGCCGGGGCCCGCCCCGCGCGCGGCGCCCGGCCCTCCGTCGTTCAGCCGTAGCGCAGGAACAGCCCGGCGAGGTAGTCCTCCAGCCGGCCGGCGAGCACGGCCGGCGTCAGATCGCGCCGTCCGGCCTCCCGCCAGGGCACCGCGACCTTCTCCGCGTCCGGCGCGAAGGCCAGCGCGTCCAGCAGACGCCAGTACAGGTGCGCGGCCGGCTCCTCGCTCAACGTCCCGCCGGCCGCCCGGTAGTCGTCCGCCAGGCGCATCCCCGCCGGGACGCCGTGCAGCAGCGCGAGCGCGGTCGAGCAGTGGGCCACGTCCAGATCGGCCGGACCCCACGAGGTCTCCACCCAGTCGACGACCCCCGTGACCGCCAGGTCCGTGCCCCGGCCCGAGAACAGCACGTTGCCCGGGTGGAAGTCGCGGTGCAGGAAGCAGGACCGGTGCGGCGGCGGGGGCCGGCGGACGACGTCGACGGCCCGTCGCCACAGCTCGGGCCGCCGCGTCCCCTCCGGCACCCGTACGCGCTCGGCCGACGTCCACGCCTCGTACGTCCGGGGGCGGGCGTGCCCGGGGACGCCGAGCCGGTGCACGCCGAGCAACTGCCGCGCCAGCAGCGCCGTCCGCCTCCCGACCTCGTCGGGGCGCCCGTCGTCCAGCCGCACGCCGCCGGGCAGCAGCGACATCAGCAGCGAGGGGTGGTCGCACTGGAGCGCCCCCGCGTCCACGTCGAGGAGGGCGGCGGCCGGCACACCGGTACCGGCGAGCAGCCGCAGGACGTCCGCCTCGCGCGTGAGCAGCCCCGGCGCGTGCCGTACGAAGAAGGGCTTGACGAAGGAGCGCAGGACCAGGGAGCGCGGCCCCTCGCCTCCGGCGACATCGAGGCGCCGCATCTGCGAGGTCCAGCCGCCGCGCAGCGGCGTCACCCCCACCAGACGCTCGCCCTCGCCCAGAGACCGCTCCACCCACGCACGGGTCCGGGACCACTCCTGGCGCTCGACACCGATGTCCGCGACGCCCGTCGCCGTGCTCCCGGCCTCTGTCATGGCCGTGAGCTTACTGATCATCAGGCTGTACGAACAGCCGCTCCAGCTCCTCGCGCACCTCGCCCCGGCCACCCGCCCGGCGCGGCCCCGCCCCGCGCGCCGCCGCGAGCGGCCGCCCCGTCCAGGAGTGAACCGGACTCCGCCGTGGAACGGATCGCTCGGGCGGCGCGCGACGCGCGGTCGTCCCCTGTCGGCAGTACGCGGAGGAAGGCGGTGGCGGACGTGTCCCTCACGACCGGCGAAGGACTCGGCGTCCGGATCGTCGGGGCGGGAGCGGCGGGGCTGGCCTGCGCGCTCGACCTCGCCCGGGCCGGAGTGCGCGTCCGGGTCCACGAGGCCGGGGACGTGCCCGGCGGACGGCTGCGCACCGACCGTTACCTCGGCTTCGTGATCGACCGCGGATTCCAGGTCTTCAACACCGCCTACCCGCAGGTCAAAGCGCGACTGGACCTCAAGGCGCTGCGCCTGAGGCCGTTCACCCCGGGCGCGCTGATCCACACCGGACACGGCCGCCGACGCCTCACCGACCCCACCCGCAGGCCCCGGGACGCCGCCGCCCTGCTGCCCGGAAGGCTCGCCGGGACCCGCGACCTCGCCGCCCTCGGGGTGCTCTCGGCCCGTGATCTGCTCGCCCCCGTACGCGTGCTGACCCGCGCCGGGGAGACCACGACCCGTACGGCGCTCGCCGCCGCCGGGCTCTCCGAGGAGTTCGTCGCCACGTTCTTCGCGCCGTTCCTGTCCGGCGTCTTCCTGGAGGACGGGCTGGAGACCTCCAGCCGGGTCTTCCACCTCGTATGGCGGAGCATGCTGCGGGGCACCCTGTGCCTGCCGGCCGCCGGTATCGGCGCCGTGCCCGCCCAGCTCGCCCGCGCCCTGCCGCCCGGCTGCCTGCGCCTCGGCTCTCCCGTGGAGCAACTCACCGAGGACGGGCTGCGCACGGTGGAGGGCACCGAGGAACCCGCCGACGCGGTCGTCGTCGCCACCGGACCGGCCGGCGCCGCCGCGCTCCTGCCCGGCCTGGACCTCCCGCCGTACCGCACCGTGACCACCTACTACCACGTGGCCCGCACCACCCCGCTGGCCGAACCGACCCTGCTCGTGGACGCCGGGCGCCGCTTCCTCAACACCTGCGTCCTGAGCGAGGTCGTCCCCGGGTACAGCCCCGACCACCGGGCGCTCGTGGCCACTTCGGTGCTCGGCGCGGACGAGCCCGGACGGGAGCGCGGTCTGCGCTCCGCGCTCGCCGAGGTGTACGAGGCACCCGCCGAGGAGTGGGAGCCCCTCACCGTCCGCACCGTCCACGAGGCCCTGCCCGCCATGCCGCCCCCGTGGCCGCTGTCCCGCACCACCCGCCACAGCCCCGGCCGTTACGTGTGCGGGGACCACCGTGCGACGGGCTCGCTCCAGGGGGCCCTCGCCTCCGGAGCCCGCGCGGCCCGCGAGATCCTGCGGGACCTCGCGGGCCGAACCGGGTGAGCAGGGATCGCGCGGCGCGCGTCCCGGTTCCTCAGCCCCGTATCGCCTCGACGACCGACCACACCGCGAGGAGCGCCATGCACACGCCGCCGATCCGCTGCACCGTCTTGAGCGGCACCCTCTTCGCGATGAACCGGCCCGCGAGCAGCGCCAGGGCCGAGACGGACATGAGGGCCGCCGCCGCACCGATGGCGACCGACAGCGTGCCGCGCGAGGCCGCCAGGTTGGCGGTGGTGATCTGCGTGAGATCGCCCCACTCGCTGACGAACACCGCCATGAACGCCGTCGTGTAGACCGGCAGGAAACCGGTCACCGTCTTCACCTCCCCGTCCTCGTCGTCATCGCCCCCGCCGGCCCGCAGCAGCATGAACGCGCCGAAGCCGAACAGCGCGGCGGAGACGAGGGAGACGATCCAGGAGGGCAGCAGGCCGATCAGGCCGCCGGCCGCGCACGCGATCACCACGTGCACGATGAACGCGGTGGACGTGCCGAGCCAGACGTACAGGGGCCGCATGCGCGTCCCCATGGCCAGCGAGGCGAACATGGTCTTGTCGGGGAGCTCGGCGAGAAAGATCAGGCCGAAGGCCGTGACGATGGCGAGTGGATCAAAGGTCATCGGGACGGTGTGGCTTCCTTGCTCTGGCCGCGGCCCGCGGCCGCGCACCACCCCGGAGGGCGAGGAGAGGACCACTCGGCCACGGCACGACGAACGCGCCCACGGGTGCGGGCACGGTCCTGCCAGGCCGAAGGTCTCGTCCACCGCACCGCGAGCGGTACGGCCCGGCGGCCGGGCCACCGCGCCCCCTCACGGGTGGCGAGCGGCCAGTATGTCGACCTGCCGGTATCTCGGGACTACTCCCCTTCGTCTGCCGACCAGGGTAGCAAGTGCCGGCCGACCGCCCGGACCCGCCTCGGAAGGCCCGGCGGCGGGCCCGCGGCCCCCACCGGCCCCTCCGGCAGGGGCGGCGGCTCGCGCTGTTCAGCGTCCGGGCCTGCCCACCGCGACCCCGAGCACGGTGCGCGACAGGTACTCCTCCCGACGCGGAGGACCGGCCGGCAGGTGTGGCTTGAGCCCCGGCAGCCGCCGCGCCGGCTCAGGCGCCCGCGCCGGCACCTCGTGGGGTCCGCGGCAGGTTCCCCGTCTGAGGCTGTACTCCTCGACGGCAGTGGCACGGACCGACGGGCGGCCTTCCTTCGGCAACGCCGGGCGGCAGGCGCATCACGCGCCTCGGGGGAGCGGCCGTGTCCCCGGCGTCACCGCTTCCGGGCCAGGAACAGGTCGGTGGCCAGCTCGAAGGCGAGGGTGCCGCCGTGCCCGTCCACCACCTCGGCCAGCGCCTCGAAGAGCCGCACGCGACGCCGCTCGGGCAGCAGCCGGTAGTACGACACCGTGGACAGGTAGTTGAGGTACGTCCGTGTGTCGTACCGCGTCTCCTCGCGCAGCCGGATCTCCCTCAGGCCGGTGAAGCGCCCGTCGGCGCGGCACTCGGCGGCCGGCCACTGGCCGCTGTCCCACGAACCCGGCAGCTCCCCCTGCGGCCGCACGAGTTCCGCGTGCGGACTCGCGGCGGTACCGAAACGCCGGTCGACCTCGGCGAGCCGGGCGTGCACCTCCTCGTCCCGCACCCGCAGCACGTTCCAGCACAGCGCGAGCGTCCCGCCCGGGGCCAGCGCCGCATGCGCGAGGTCCCAGCGCAGGGCCCGGTCGAACCAGTGCCAGCAGGTCGCCGCGAGCAGCAGGCCGTAGCCCTCGGCCGGCCGCCACCGCTCGAAGGACTCGACCTCCACGCGTACCAAGGGGTGCCCGGCGGTACGGCGCCGCAGCACCTCGGCCATCCGCGGATCGGGCTCCACGCACAGCAGGGCCACCCCGCGCTCCGCGAAACCGAGCGTGGCCTTGCCGGTGCCCGCGCCGAACTCCACGGCGCCGAGGCCGCCCAGCGCCGCGTACTCCAGCACCACGGGGGCGAGCCGCGGCGCGTAACCGGGGCGGGCGGACTCGTACATCTCGGCGACCTCACCGAAGACGAGCGCCCGCGGCCGTTCGGAAATCCCCATGGACCCCTCCCGTGATCGTGTCTATCGTGAGCGCGTGAACCGACACCTCGCCTTCGAGCGACTTCACAACTTCCGTGACCTGGGCGGATATCGGACCCGGAACGGCCGGACGACACGCTGGTCCACTCTCTACCGCTCCGATTCGCTCGCCAAGCTCCGGGGAGCCGATCTGGAACGGTTCCGTGACCTCGGCGTGCGCACCGTCGTCGACCTGCGCCACCCCTGGGAGATCGAGGGAACGGGCCGGGTGCCGGACACCGAGGGGCTCGACTTCCGCAACCTCAGCGTCGAGCACCGCGCCTGGGACCAGGGGAGGCTCGGCGAGGTGTCCGACCCGTGGCGTTACCTCGCCGACCGCTACGCCGAAGTGGCGGTGGACGGCACGCGGGAGCTGGCCGAGGTCCTCACCGTCCTCGCGCACGGCGAAGGGCCCCTCGTCTTTCACTGCGCCTCCGGCAAGGACCGCACCGGCATCGTCGCCGCCCTGGTCCTGACCCTCGTCGGGGTCGACGAGGACGCTGTCGCCGCTGACTTCGCCCTCACCGAACTAGCCACCGAGCGGCTGCGCGCCGACTGGAGTGACCGCAACGGGGGCCGCGCCCCCACCTGGGAGCACTACGGGCGGGCCCCCGAGGACGTCATCCGGCACTTCCTCGCCGACCTGCGCACGGAGCACGGCTCGGTCGAGAAGTACGTGAGCGGAGCACTCGGCGTGCCGGAGTCCACCGTGGAGGCTCTGCGCACCCGGCTGCTGTGAAAGCCGTGGTGAAAGGGGGAGCTCCTGGAGCACCCGGAGTGCCCGCTTGGGCGACGCGAGGTTTCGGCCGCTGACCGGCCGGTCAACCGTGGTGCATGCCGCAGATCGGATACACCATGATGACCGAGCAGGCCGGACCGCGTGACCTCGTGTCCCACGTGGTGGGCGCCGAGCAGGCCGGATTCGACTTCTCCGTCACCTCCGACCACTACTTCCCGTGGCTGGAGGAGCAGGGGCACGCCCCGTACGCGTGGAGCGTGCTCGGCGCCGCCGCCCAGGCCACCGAGCGCATCCCGCTCATGACGTACGTGACCTGCCCGACCGTCCGCTACCACCCGGCCGTCGTCGCGCAGAAGGCGGCGACCCTGCAGGTGCTCTCGCAGGGCCGGTTCCGGCTCGGACTCGGCTCGGGCGAGAACCTCAACGAACACGTCGTCGGCAAGGGCTGGCCGTCCGCACCGGTACGGCTGGAGATGCTCGCAGAGGCCGTGGACATCATCCGCGCGCTGTTCGCCGGCGGCGGCGTCACCCACCACGGCAAGCACTTCGACGTCGACAACGCGCGGCTGTGGGACCTCCCCGAGCAGACCCCGCCCCTGGGCATCGCGGTGTCCGGGCCCCGTTCCTGCGCGCTCGCCGGCCGTCTGGCCGACCTCGTCATCGCGACCGAGCCCAAGAGCGAACTCCTCGCCGCCTTCGACCGCCACGGGGGCGCCGGCAAACCCCGCGTGGGACAGCTCCCGGTCAGCTACGGGGCCGACAGGGAAGCGGCGATCGACCGCGCCCACCAGCAGTTCCGCTGGTCCGTGGGGCCCTGGCCGGTCAACGCGGAACTCCCGGGCCCCGCCTCCTTCGACGGCGCCACCCAGCACGTGACCCGCGAGGACATCGCGCGGGCGGTGCCGTGCGGGGACGACGTCGACGCGTTCGTCGAGGCGGTCGGGCAGTACGCCGACGCGGGCTTCACCGAGATCGCCCTCGTCCAGATCGGCGGCGATCAGCAGGCCCCGTTCCTGCGGTGGGCCGAGAAGGAGCTCCTGCCGGCCCTGCGCAGGCTGTGACGACGGGCCCGCCCGGGGCCGTCACCGGCGCGTCCGCCGGGCCCGGGCCGGGACCGCACGGCATCGTCCGCCCGGCCGGAGCGGGCAGCCCTCACTCCCCGGAGTCCGTGCGGTCCGAGGCCACGTCGAGGACACCCTCGAACTCGGACAGCGAGGCGACCAGGGCGTACACACTGCCGGGCCCCTCGACCTCCAGCCACACCGAACGCGAGGACGTCTCGCCCTCCGGCGGTGGCTCGTGGGTGGTGCGCGCCGCCGTCGAGGGACGTTCGACGCTGACCTGGCTGACCCGGAAACCCTGGTCCGTGCACTCCTTGAGCACGAGGGACAGCACCCCGCTGCCCGAGCGGTAGGTGAGGCTCAGCCCCGCCTGCTCCACCGAGGACAGCGCGGGGACCCACCGGGTCAGCCACGGATAGCCGCGCACCACCAGGAAGTGCACGGCGGTCGCCGCCATCGCGAGCAGCGGCAGCCCACCCCCGCAGGCCATCCCTATGGCACAGGTCAGCCAGACCGTCGCCGCCGTCGTCAGCCCCCGGACCGCGTCCCGGCGTACGAAGATCAGCCCGCCGCCGATGAAACCGATGCCGGACACGATCTGCGCCGCCACCCGCGAGGGGTCGAAGGACACGGCGTCCAGGCCGAGCACCGCGTTGAAGCCGTGCTGCGACACCTCCATGAACAGCGCGCTGCCCACCCCGACCAGGGTGTGGGTACGCAGCCCCGCGCTCTTCTGCTGTACCGCGCGTTCCGCCCCGATGAGCGTCGACAGCAGCAGGGCGAGGCCCAGTTCCGCGAGTTGGCGGGCGCCCTGCCCCGCGCCCGGATCGAACAGGGACCAGGCGTTCGTCTGCACCCCGACCTCCGTTCCTTGATCGTCCGTGATGGTCGAGAGGCCGAGCTTAACGACCCAGGAGAATCCTGTGACGGCCATCACTTTTTATGACAGGTGTGCGGTGCCGTTTCGCGGGTATGCGACCGAGCCGGGCGGGCATTTCACCGCTGGAAGACCGGTTCGCGGGCTGGAGAAGATGAGCGAACAGACTATGACGAGCACTGCTGCTGTTCCCCGGGAGCCCACGCCGGTCGAACCCCTCCGCCACACGAGCCAGTACACGGGCGAACCGGGCTGCATCGCCGACGCCCGCGCCGAGACCACGCGCTTCCTGCACCGGCTGCGCTCCGAATGGTGCGCCGAGTTCGACGACCGCACGGCGGGTGACATCCAGCTCGTCGTCAGCGAACTGGTCACCAACGCCGACCGGCACAGCCACGGCCCCTACGTGCTGGAGCTGGAGGGTACCGACGCGCGCCTCACCGTCGCCGTCTACGACAGCAGTTCCGCCCTGCCCACCGTGTACGCCCCGGACCCCACCCGGATCGGCGGACACGGACTGGAGATCGTCCGCGCCCTCGTATCGGAACTGCACGCGGAAGCGGTCCCCGTGGGCAAACGCGTGCGCGCCGTGATCCGCTTCGGCGGCTGAATTCCCCGGGTTTCCCCGCATTCGTGGCCGCGCGCCCGGCGCACCCGGGTTGTCCGGCCCCACGCCGACTTCACCGGCCGCCTCAGCGGGTAGGCGTCACACAGTGGCCGCGGCAGCGGGCGCGTGACGCCGAACGGGAGGACCGCGATGAGCGAGGGATTCAGGGACGTCGCCATCATCGCCGCCCTCGTGGCCGCGGTACTTCTCGTCGCGGCCCTCGTGCTCGCCGTCCGGCTCGTACGGGTGCGCCGGGCGCTGCGCGCGGCCGGGCTGCCTCAGGGGCGGCGCTGGGTCTTCTGGGGCGCCCTCGCCTACCTCGTCCTGCCGACCGACCTCATCCCCGACCCCGTCTACCTCGACGACATCGGCGTGCTCCTGCTGGCACTGCGCTCCATGGGCGCGGGCCGCGCCGGGCAGTACGCTGCCCAGCGCACGCACGAACACCTCGGCGGCCGGCGCGGAAGCGGGACCGGGCCCAAGGCCGCCGGCCGCACCGACACGTGACCCGTCAGGGGCCACGGACCGCGAACAGAAGGCGAGTGGGGCGATGGACGCACTGTGGCACTTCACCGACGACGTGGCGCCGCCGGCGGGGGAGTCGCTCACGGGTTACCGGGTGGCGGCCACGGACGGCACGGTCGGCACCGTCGACCGCTGGGTGGCCGAGCCCGGCCGGGCCCATCTCGTGGCCGACACCGGCGTGTGGGTCTTCGGCCGCAGCGTCCTGATCCCGGCCGGGATCGTCGGCCGGGTCGACCCGGCCACGCGCACCGTGACCGTCCTGCGCACCAGGAACCAGATAGGCGACGCGCCCGGATTCACCACCGACCGGGACACCGCCGACCCCGCCTACCTCGCCGAGGTCGGCGCCTACTACGCGCGGCTGGGCGCGCCCCCGGCCTGAGCTTGGTGCGCGCGGGCCCGGGCCGGGCGCCCGCCGACTACGTCACAGCGCGCGCAGGAAGGCCGGCAGCCGTTCGGCGAGGTACGCGTAGTCCTCGGGCCGGTTGTACACGTGCGTGGACAACCGCAGGAAGCCGCACCCGCCGAACGAGGTGACCGACACCTCGCAGCGCAGCTCGTGCGCGATCCGCCGCTGGAGCGCCGCGGCCTGCGCCGGATCGACCGCGAGACCGTCCGCGAGCGGTATCAGCCGCATCGTCGGCGCCTGGTTCACCGCTACGGGGGCCAGGTCCTGGTCCAGCGCCCCGGCGAGCAGCGCCTGCGCCTCGTCCGCGAGCCGCGTCAGGTCCGCCCGAGCCGTGTCCCAGCCGTGCCGCTCCTCGATGTGGTCGAAGGAGGCGGACGCGACGAGCCAGCCCGTCGTGTCCTGGGTGCCCTGCTGGTCGAACCGCTCCGGGAACGGGTCGGGGGCGCCCCAGGAGTCGGTCAGCGGGACCAGTTCCTGGGCGTGCGGGCCACGCGCCACCAGGGCGGCGCTCCCGCGCGGGGCGCAGGCCCATTTGTGCAGGTTGCCGGTCCAGTAGTCGGCGGCGCCCGCGTGCGCCAGCGGATCGGCCAGCATGCCCGGCGCGTGCGCCCCGTCAACGAGGGCCCGGGCGCCCACCGCGTGCGCCTGTTCCACGATCGCGGCGACCGGGAACAACCGGGCCGTGGGGGAGGTGATCTGGTCCACGACGACGAGCGCGACCGGCGCCCCCGGCCGCGCCAGCTCGCGCGCGAAACGCTCGGTGACGTCCTGCGCCGAGGCGTCCAGCGGCACCCGCACGGTGTCCACGACGGCCCCCGCGCGGGCGGCGACCCGGCGCACCCCCATCGTCACCGCGCCGTAGCTGTGGTCGGTGAGCAGGACCCGGCTCCCGCGCGCGAGGGTGAGCGAGTTGATGACCGCGCTCACCCCCGAACTGGCGTTGAGCACGAAGGCCAGATCGCCGGGGGCCGTGCGCAGGAAGGCGGCGACGCCCTCGCGGGCCCGTGCCACCCGGCCCGGCAGCTCACGGAACCACGCGTCGGGATTGGCCTCCATCTCGTCCCGCAGCTGCTGCCGCAGAGCCAGTACGGGGCGCGGCACCGCGCCGAAGGAGCCGTGGTTGAGGTGGCGCACACCCGGGTCCAGGGCCCAGTCCCGCAGGCTGTCGACCTCGTCGGCCCGGACGGACGGGTTCGCGGTCGTCCCCACGACGGACGGCTGAGTGGTCATGCAGGCTTCTCCTTCGGGCTCACGCGCCTCCGGCGCGGGTTCGCCCTCGACGCTACGTGATGTCCGGGCGACCGGTCAGCCGGCCAGCAGCCGGGCGTACCGTTCGAGGTCCGCGTTCCCGCCGCTGACCAGCACCCCGACTCGCTTGCCCCGCCACTGCGCGCAGCGCTCCCGCAGCGCCGCGAGGCCCAGGCAGCCGGTCGGTTCGACGACGAGCTTGAGGTAGGTCGCGAAGTCCCGCATCCCCTCGACGAGGGCGTCGTCGGGCGCGGTGAGGATGTCGGAGACCGTCCGCCGCAGGATGCCGAAGTTGTACGCGCCGATCTCCGTGGTCTGCGCCCCGTCCGCGAGGGTGCGCGGTGTCCCGATCCGGACGATCTCCCCGCGCCGCAGCGACTGGCGCCCGTCGTCCCCGGCCTCCGGCTCGACGCCGAACAGCTCGCAGCCCGGGGCGAGTGCCTCCACGGACAGGGCGGCCCCCGCGAGCAGCCCGCCACCGCCCAGTGGTACGAACAGGGCGTCCAGCGGTCCGGTCTCCTCGAACAGTTCCTTCGTCGCGGTCCCCTGGCCCGCGATGATGTCGGGATGGTCGAAGGGCGGGACGAAGGTCAGGTCCCGCTCGGCGGCCAGGGCAGCGGCGATCTGCGCGGGATCGCCCGCGTAGCGGTCGTACGTGACGATCTCGCCCCCGTATCCCTTGGTGGCCGCGAGCTTCGAGGCGGGGGCGTCCAGGGGCATGACGATGGTGGCCGGTATGCCCAGCAACTGGGCGGAGCGCGCGACGGCCTGTGCGTGGTTGCCGGAGGAGTAGCTGACCACTCCTGCGGCCCGCTGCCGGGGCGTGAACCGCGACAGGGCGTTGAACGCGCCGCGGAACTTGAAGGAACCGGTGCGCTGGACGTTCTCGCACTTGAAGTACGTCTCGGTCCCGAGGGCCTCGTCGAGCAGCCGCGAACGCAGGACGGGGGTGCGGTGCGCGAACCCCTCGATGCGCAGCGCCGCGTCCTGGACGTCGCGGTACACCGGGGAGCCGGGCAGCGGGGCGGGGAGGGGCGCGGGAGGGCGAGTTGTCATGGCCCCGAGCCTAGAACGTGCCTTCGGCCCGCGCGGGCACGATCGCGCACACCGGGACGGCGTGCGGCCGGCAGAGCGGAAAACCGGTGGCGGACACCGTGGCCCTCCCCGCAGGCTGTGCCCCATGACGGACCCCGCCACGACTCCCGGGACCGAGCGCCGCTTCGGCTGGTCCAACATGTTCGTACCCCCCGAGGAGGACCGCCGCGGTGACGGCGGACTGCCCGGAGAGCGCGCCGTGCTGCTCGGCTACCTGCGTGATCAGCGGCTCACCCTGGAGCTGAAGTGCGCCGGCCTGGACGCCGAGGCGCTCGCCCGCCGCTCCGTGCCCCCCTCCGACCTCTCCCTCCTGGGCCTCGTGCGCCACCTCGCGGACGTCGAGCAGAAGTGGTTCCGCGAGGTCATGGCAGGGCAGGACGTGGAGCGGCACTACCGTACGGCCGAGGACCCGGGCGGGGACTTCGAGGGCGCCCGCCCCGACCCCGAGGCGGTCGCCGAGGCCTGGCGCACCTGGCGCGCGGAGGTGGCCTTCGCCGAACGACTGGTCGACGCCGTCCCCGATCTCGCCACCCCGGCCGCCTGGGACGGCGCACCGCTCGAACTGCGCGAGATCCTGGTCCACCTGATCGAGGAGTACGCGCGGCACAACGGCCACGCCGACCTCCTGCGCGAGCGGATCGACGGCCGCGTCGGCCAGTGACCGTCGCGCCGGCGGCGGGGCGGAGCCCCGGGCGGTCACCCGCCGCCGCGCCGCGTGAACCTCTTCAGCTCCTCGATCCGCAGCACCCGGCCGGCCAGCAGGTAGAGCAGCGCCGCCGCGAGCAGCCCGGCCCCCAGACCGACCGAGAGTCCCGCGGTGCCGGGGCTGCCCACGGTGCGCGTGACCCACCAGGCCGCCCCCGAGGCCACCGCGGAGGCGACCACGAGCCGCAGATAGGTGGAGCTGACACCGCCGCCGATCCGCCGGCCCAGCCGCCGCCGCAGCCGACGCGCCGTCACCGCGAGCCCCACCAGGTAGCTGACGCCGTAACAGGCCGCCATCCCCACGACCGCCCAGCGCACCGGCAGCAGCGCGTGGCAGGTGAGGGCCAGCGCGATGTTCACCGCCGCGATCACCGTCGCCATGAGGAACGGCGTCCGCGTGTCCTCGTACGCGTAGAAGCCGCGCAGCAGTACGTACTGCGCCGAGTACGGGATGAGCCCGAGCCCGAAGGACTGGAGCATCTGACCGAGCGGCGCCGTCGTGTTCACCGCCCCGTGCCCGAAGAGCAGCGCGGCGATCTGCGGGCCGAGCGCGAGGAACAGGAAGCCGGCGGGCACGATCAGCGCACCCGTCAGCCGCAGCGCCCGCGCCAGGTCCCCGCGCAACTGGTCGCGGTCTCCCTGCGCGGCGGACCGGCTCAGCCGGGGCAGCAGCGCCGTCACCACGGAGACCGTGATCAGGGACTGCGGAAGCACCCAGATCGTCTGCGCGTAGGAATAGGCCGAGTAACCGGCGCCCGCGTCGGGGGTCGCCGCGTCCACGGCGTTCGCGTAGTGCGTGACGACCGTCATCGCCGCGAGGTTCGCGAGGACGTACAGCAGCGTCCACCGCGCCGCCGCTATCGACGAACCGAGCCCCGTGCCCCTCCAGTCGAAACGCGGCCGGAAGCGGAATCCCGCGGCGCGCGCGAACGGGACGAGGGCGACGGCCTGCAGCGCGAGCGCCGCCGTCGTACCGATCCCCAGCACCCGCACGTGCAGGGAGGTCACGTCCCCGACCTCGGTGGGCACCGTCAGCAGCGTCAGGTACCCGCCGAACATCGCGATCAGCACGAAGTTGTTGAGCACCGGCGTCCACATCATCGCGCCGAACCGCTCGCGCGCGTTGAGTACCTGACCGTAGATCGAGTACAGCCCGTAGAAGAAGATCTGCGGCAGCAGGTACCGCGCGAAGGTCACCGTGAGCTGGTAGGCGGCGTGCTGGTCCGGGGTGTCGGGCATGTAGACGCTGACGATCTGCGGGGCCGCCCACACCGCCAGCACCGTGCCCGCGCCCAGGACACACAGGACGAGCGTCACGATCCGCTGCTCGTAGGCCCGGCCCCCGTCCGCGTCGGTCAGCCGGGCCCGCACGAGTTGCGGTACCAGCACGGAGGTCAGCGCCCCGCCGATCAGCAGCGTGTAGAGGCTCGTCGGCACGGTGTTGGCGGTGTTGTACGTGCTGGCCAGCAAGCCCGTACCGAGCGCGACGCCCTGGAGCACCTGCCGGATCAGCCCGGTGGCCCGCGAGACCATCGTGCCCACCGCCATGAGCATCGAGGAGCGGGCCAGGCTCTGTTCCTTGCGCCGGGCGTGCCGACGCCGGTCCGACTCCTCCGGCTCCGGTTCCCCCACTGGCTTCGCGTGCCGCCCCCGCCCCGCCCCTGGCCCCGGCCCGGCGGTGCGTATCCCCTCACTCATGGACGCACCCTACGGGGAGGTTCGCACGTGTGAGCGAGGGGCCGGGAGTTTGGGCCCAGGGGCCCGCTCAGACAGGCCCGCGGGCGCCCGGCCGGCGTTGCCGGAGCGGCCCGCGCCGCCCCCTCACCACATCACCTCGGCCGCCGAGGTGATCTCCGCGCCCATGTTCGTCTCCATCATGCGCAGCGCCGCGTCGGCCAGTTCCGGGTGGATCTCGGCGACCGCGTCCCGCGGCACCACCACGCGCAGCCGGCGGATGTGCGCGTCGAGCGCCGAGTACAGCACGCACTGCTCGGTGACCTGCCCGGTCAGCACGACGCGGTCCACTCCGAGCTGGGAGAGCAGATACGTCATCGGCGTCTCGTAGAAGACCGAGTGGCGGGCCTTGACGATGAACAGGGAGCTGTCGTCCGGCCGCAGCGGCTCCACGAGGTCGGAGTGCGGGCCCGCCAGCGCCTCGTCGACGAGTTCGCCGTGGTGCGAGCGCCACTGCCCCCAGTTGTCGTTGGCGTAGATCACCGGTACGTCCTCGGCCCGGGCCCGCTCCAGCAGCGACTCCACGGCGGGCAGGGCGCGGGCGGCCGCGGGCAGCAGCAGATCGGCGTCCTTGTGGTCGTAGGTGTTGATCATGTCGATGACGACGAGTGCGGTGCTTCCCATGAGGCCAGGGTGCCCCGCGAGTCGCCGCGGAGCACGCCGTGCGCGGGACGCGCCCGTCCGGCCGGCCGGGGAACGCGCCGGTGTACCGCGCGAGGTCCCGGGTACCCGCCTCGCGTCCGCCGCCGGGTAGCCGTCGCAGGGGCTTCGGGCCAGCCTGGGCGGAGGGACCGAGCAGACCGGCTCCCGGCCGAAGGAGCCCGCCGCACCGCCGGAGGAGTACCGAGATGGGCTTGCGCACCTGGATCACCGACTGGCCCGTGTACCGGCAGCTCACCGGGGACGACCCCCTCGGACGCGGGCACGCCGCCCGCTCCGCGTACACCGAGGCGCTGCGCCCACGCACCGACAGCGCCGACCGGATCGTGCGGTCCGTGTGCCCGTACTGCGCCGTCGGCTGCGGCCAGCAGGTCTACGTCAAGGACGACAAGGTCGTACAGATCGAGGGGGATCCCGACTCGCCGGTCAGCCGGGGCCGCCTGTGCCCCAAGGGCTCCGCGACCCTCCAGCTCACCACCGGCCCCGCACGCCGCCACCAGGTCCTCTACCGCCGCCCCCACGGAACCGACTGGGAGCCGCTGGACCTGGAGACCGCGATGGACATGGTGGCCGAACGGGTCGTGCGCACCCGCGCCGAGGGCTGGGAGTGGGAGAGCGACGGGGTGCGTACCGCCCGCACCATGGGCATCGCGAGCCTGGGCGGGGCGACCCTCGACAACGAGGAGAACTACCTCATCAAGAAGCTGCTGACCGGGCTCGGCGTCGTCCAGGTCGAGAACCAGGCGCGGGTCTGCCACAGCTCGACCGTCGCCGGCCTCGGTACCTCGTTCGGCCGAGGCGGCGCCACGACTTTCATGCAGGACCTCCAGCACGCCGACTGCATCGTCATCCAGGGGTCCAACTACGCCGAGGCCCACCCGGTCGGCTTCCAGTGGGTCATGGAGGCCAAGGCGCGCGGCGCGAAGATCATCCACGTGGACCCCCGGTTCACCCGCACCAGCGCCCTGGCCGACCTGCACGTCCCGATCCGCGCCGGCAGCGACATCGTCTTCCTCGGCGCGCTGATCAACCACGTCCTCACCGAGGAGAAGGACTTCCGCGAGTACGTCCTGCGCTACACCAACGCCGCGACCCTCGTGAGCGAGGACTTCCGGGACACCGAGGACCTCGGCGGCGTCTTCTCCGGCCTCGACCCCGACAGCGGCACCTACGACCCGGTGAGCTGGCAGTACGAGGGCGTCGAGGTCCAGGCCCCGGCCGGCGATCCCGACCAGCTCTACGAGGAACGCCTCCGGGAGGCGGGCGGCTCCGAGACGCACGGCTCCGGCGGCGCCCAGACCACGAGCGTGCCCCCGCGTGACGAGAGCCTGGAGCACCCCCGCTGCGTCTACCAGGTCCTCAAACGCCACTACGCCCGCTACACACCGGAACTCGTCGAGGAGACCTGCGGCGTCCCCAGGGACACCTTCCTGGAGGTGGCCGAGGCACTCACCTCGAACTCGGGCCGCGAACGCACCAGCGCCTTCTGCTACGCCGTCGGCTGGACCCAGCACACCGTCGGCTCCCAGTACATCCGCGCCGCCTGCGTCCTCCAGCTCCTGCTCGGCAACATCGGCCGGCCCGGCGGCGGCATCCAGGCGCTGCGCGGGCACGCCTCCATCCAGGGCTCAAGCGACATCCCCACCCTCTTCAACCTGCTGCCCGGCTACCTGCCCATGCCGCACGCCCACTCCCACGAGTCCCTCGACGCCTTCATCGACGCCAGCCGCACCGACAAGGGCTTCTGGGGCAACATGCGCGCCTACTTCGTGAGCCTCCTCAAGGCGTACTACGGTGACGCGGCCACCCCCGAGAACGACTTCTGCTTCGACCACCTGCCCCGCCTCACCGGCTCGCACAGCACCTACGAGACAGTCATGGCCCAGCTCGACGGCGTGTGCAAGGGCTACTTCCTGATGGGCGAGAACCCGGCCGTCGGCTCCGCCAACACCCGCCTGCAGCGCCTGGGCATGGCCCAGCTCGACTGGCTCGTGGTCCGCGACTTCTCCCTCATCGAGTCCGCCACCTGGTGGCAGGACGGCCCCGAGACCGAGACCGGTGAGATGCGCACCGAGGACATCGGCACCGAGGTGTTCTTCTTCCCCGCCGCCTCGCACACCGAGAAGTCCGGGTCCTTCACCAACACCAACCGCTGGGTCCAGTGGCACCAGGCCGCCGTCGAACCCGAGGGGGAGGCCCGCAGCGACCTGTGGTTCATGTACCACCTGGGCCGCCGCGTCAAGGAACTCCTCAAGGACTCCACCGACCCCCGCGACCGGCCCGTGCAGGACCTCGACTGGGACTACCCGGTGGACGGCCCGCTGCGCGAACCGGTCGCCGCCGCCGTCCTCGCCGAGATCAACGGGCACGGCCCCGGAGGCGCGCCGCTGTCCGCGTACACCGAGCTCAAGGACGACGGCTCGACGAAGTGCGGCTGCTGGATCTACTGCGGGGTCTACGCCGACGGCGTCAACCAGGCCAACCGCCGCAAGCCGCACACCGAACAGAGCTGGACCGCCCGCGAGTGGGCCTGGGCATGGCCCGCCAACCGGCGCATCCTCTACAACCGTGCCTCCGCCGACCCCGAGGGCCGCCCCTGGAGCGCCCGCAAGGCGTACGTGTGGTGGGACGCCGACGAGAACCGCTGGACCGGCCACGACGTGCCCGACTTCATCCCCGACCTCGACCCCGCCCACGTCCCGCCCGAGGGCGCCACCGGACCCGAGGCGCTGCGCGGCGACGACCCGTTCATCATGCAGGCCGACGGCAAGGGCTGGCTGTACGTCCCCGCCGGGCTGGAGGACGGGCCGCTGCCGGTCCACTACGAACCCCAGGACTCCCCGTTCCCCAGCCTGCTGCACCCGGACGTCCCCCGCTCCCCGGTCCGCAAACTGCTGCCGCGCGAGGGCAACCGCTACCACCCCAGCGGGAACGAGCCGGGCGCCGAGGTGTTCCCGTACATCGTCACCACCCACCGCCTCACCGAGCACTTCACCGCGGGCGGCATGAGCCGCTGGTCGCCCTACCTGAGCGAACTGCAACCCGAGTTCTTCTGCGAACTCTCCCCCCAGCTCGCCGCCGAACGCGGACTCGAACACGGCGGCTGGGCCACCGTCATCACCGCGCGCAACGCCGTCGAGGCCCGCGTCCTGGTCACCGAGCGCCTCAAACCGCTGACCGTGCACGGCAGGACCGTCCACCAGATCGGGATGCCCTTCCACTGGGGCCCCAACGGCGTCGTCACCGGTGACGCGGCCAACGAACTGATGGCCATCTCGATGGATCCCAACGCGCACATCCAGGAGGACAAGGCGCTCACCGCCGACATCCGGCCCGGCCGCAGGCCCCGCGGCCCCGCCCTGCCCCAGCTCGTCGCCGACTACCGCCGCCGCGCGGGCATCACCGAACACACCGGAACCGGAGTGGAGAAGACGACATGACGGCCGACCCCGCGCCCGGCACCAGGCCCGCACACCCCGCACCTGCGGGCCCCTCCCCCGACCGGCTCCTGTCCGGCCCCGAGCCCGACCCCGCCGCCGACGCCGGGTACGAGGACGCCCCGCCCCGCGTCGGGTTCTTCACCGACACCTCCGTGTGCATCGGCTGCAAAGCCTGCGAGGTGGCCTGCAAGGAGTGGAACGCCCTCCCCGAGGACGGACTGTCCCTCACCGGCATGTCCTACGACAACACCCAGGGCCTGGGCGCCTCCACCTGGCGGCACGTCGCCTTCATCGAACAGCAGAAACCGGTGCCCGCGGCCGGGCCGCCGGACCCGGAAGGCCGCGCTCTGCTGCCGCTCGCCGCCGAACCGGCCCCCGCACAGGGCACCCCGGGCACCCAGGGCCCCGGCGACATGCGCTGGCTCATGTCCTCCGACGTGTGCAAGCACTGCACGCACGCCGCGTGCCTCGACGTGTGCCCCACCGGATCGCTCTTCCGTACCGAGTTCGGCACCGTCGTCGTCCAGCAGGACATCTGCAACGGCTGCGGCTACTGCGTACCGGCCTGTCCCTACGGCGTCATCGAACAGCGCCCCGAGGACGGCCGCGCCTTCAAGTGCACGATGTGCTACGACCGGCTCGGCGCCGGCCAGGAGCCCGCGTGCGCCAAGGCCTGCCCCACCGAGTCCATCCAGTTCGGCCCGCTCGACGAACTGCGCGAACGCGCCGCCCTGCGCGTCGACCAGCTCCACGAGGCGGGGGTGCCCGAGGCCCGCCTCTACGGGCACGAACCCGACGACGGGGTCGGCGGCGACGGCGCCTTCTTCCTGCTCCTCGACGAACCCGAGGTCTACGGGCTGCCCCCGGCGCCCGTCGTCACCACCAGGGACCTGCCCGCGATGTGGAAGCACGCCGGGGCCGCCGCCCTCTCGCTGCTGTCCGTGGCGGGCGCCGCCCACGCCCTGACCGCACTCGCCCGCCTCCGGAAGGGTTCCCGATGAGCACCGCCCCCGACACCCGAGGCCCGCGCCGCAAGGGCGGCAGGAAGCGCCGTGGGGAGGAACTCATGGTGCCGCGCGCCGAGTTCCAGTCCTACTACGGCCGGCCCGTCATCAAGGCCCCCTCCTGGGCGCCCCGCGACATCGCCGGCTACTTCTTCCTCGGCGGGCTGGCCGGAGCCGGCTCCGTGCTCGCGGCCGGCGCCCAGCTGACCGGGCGCACCACCACCGCCACAGCCCTGAAGACCTCCTCGGCCTGCGCCATCGGCCTGTCCGTCGTCGCGCTCGTCAACGACCTCGGCCGGCCCGAGCGGTTCACGAACATGCTGCGCGTGTTCAAACCGACCTCCCCGATGAGCGTCGGCTCCTGGCTGCTCGGCGTCTACGGTCCCGCCGCGGGGGTCGCCGCGGCCACCGCCGTCACCGGACGCCTCGCCCGGATCGGCGCCGCCGCGACCTTCGGCGCCGCGCTCACCGGACCGGTCGTGGCCACCTACACCGCCGTCCTCGCCGCCGACACCGCCGTCCCCGCGTGGCACGGCGCGCACCGCGAACTGCCGTACGTCTTCGCCGCCTCGGCGACCGCCGCCGCCTCCGGCATGGCGCTCGTCCTCGGGCCGACCCGGGAGGCCGGCCCGGCGCGGGTCGCCGCCGTCCTCGCCGCGGCCGGGGAGCTCGGCGCGAGCGCCGCCGCAGAACACCGCCTCGGCTCCGTCGCCGTCACCTGGCGCGAGGGCCGCGCAGGCACCCTGCTGCGGGCCGCCCGGGCGCTCACCGTGGGCGGAGCGCTCGCGGGCGCGGTCTCCGCCCGTCTCGGCAGGGCCGCGCGGCCCGTCGCGGCGCTCGGCGGACTCGCCCTCCTGACCGGCTCCGCCTGCACCCGGTTCGGGATCTTCGCGGCCGGCGTCGCCTCCGCCGAGGACCCGCGCCACACTGTCGTCCCGCAGCGGGAACGCCTGGAGCGCGAGCGCGCCGCCGAACAGGCCGGGCGGACGGAACATGAGCCGGCCCACGAGCGGGGGGCCGGGGCCGGGAACGCCTGAGGCCCGGCCGCCGCGCGCGGACCGGGCCCCGGAAAGCCCGCGCCGTGCGGGCCCGGCCTCAGAGGGCCACTCAGTTGTTCGCGACGCCGTTGCCCGACAGGACCGGGATGTCGCCCAGGAGGTGCGACAGCGGCTCGTCCTCCTTGGCCTGCGTGCTGTTGTCCGCGCACTGCTCGTTCTGCGGCGAGGAGAGCACCTGCACGTCCTGCACGGTGACCGGGACCAGCAGGCCGACCAGCGAGCCCGCGTTCACCTTCGCGGGCACCCCGAGGCACAGCTTGTTGAGGCTGTCGGAGACGAGGCTGCCCTGCGGGCTCTGCCGGCCGGCCGTCGAGGCGTTGCCCGTCGCGTCCTGCGCGCCGTTGCCGCTGAGCGTGGTCGCCCCGCCGTCGTCGGCCAGAGCCATCGCGGGGGCGGCCGACATCGCGGCGCCGGCGACGGAGGCGGTGACCGCGACGGCGGCGAGGTACTTCTTCATGAGAACTCCTGGCTTGTGGTGGGGCGGGGCCGGACCGCGCCGCCGCCCGCAACGGGCCCGGACGGGGACACCGCCCGGCTCGACGAGACCCCGTGACCGGGGCACCGTGCCCAACCGGGGAATGGCTCCGGGGTTTCGTTCCGTCCCCCGTAAGGACCACACGCGGGGCCCGATGTGACCCGCACGAGGGAAGCTTCCGGCCCGGCCGTTACCTGCCGCACCCGACCCCCCTGATCAGCGTCCCGCCGCTCCGTGCCACCATCCTGACGGCCACCGGCGGACACACAGGGACACGGAGACTGATGACAGGCGAGGCGGACAGCGGCGGCGTGCGGACCGGGGGACCGAGCGTGCCCGGCCCCCGGACGCCACCCCCCGCGCACCCCCGCGTGCCCCCGCGCCGCACCCCCGTCGCACCGCCGCCGGTGCCCGCACCGGGCGTCCAGCCCCTCCTGCCGGCGCGCAGGGTCCGCCGGCCCGGCGACCTCGTACGGTGCGCCGCCGGGCTCGTGGCACTCGTCCTCGTCCTCCTCATGGCCGGCTACGCGCGCAACACCACCGCCGGACTCGGCAGCGACCTGCCGGTCGGCAGTCATCAGGGCCCGGGAGCGCTCGCCTCCGCGATCGGCTTCCTCTCCGGAGCCGGGGTCCTGCTGGTCCCGCTCGCCTTCGCCATGGACCGTCTCGTACGCCGCGACGGGGCCCGGGTCGCCGACGGAGTGCTCGCCGCCGTCCTCGCCTACGCGGTGTCCCTCGGCCTCAACACCTGGGTCACCGACGGCGCCTCCGCCGCGGTCAGGGCCGCCCTCACCAACGTGCCCGACGGCGGCACCCCCACCGACGCCGTCCACGTCTACCTCGCCCCCGTCATCGCCTGTATGACCGCCGCCGGGCTCACCGGCCGCCCCCGCTCGCGGCTCGCTCTTTGGGCCGGTGTCGTCCTGTGCGGCACGACCGCCCTGCTGGGCGGCTACGCGACCGTCCTCTCCCTCACGCTCACGGTCCTGCTCGGCTTCGTCGCCGGCCACGGCACGCTGTGGACGATCGGTGCCCCCGCCGACCGCACCACCGCCCGGCACGTCGCCGCCGGACTCGCCACCGTCGGCATCACCGCGACCTCCGTACGGCCCGAGACCGACCCCGTGCGGGGCGGCCGCCGCCACCTCGTGCACCGCGCCGACGGACCTCCCCTCGACGTCCACGTCCTCGACCGCGAACAACAGGCCTCCGGCTTCTTCTACCGCCTGTGGCGGCGGCTGCGGCTGCGCTCCTTCGCCGTGCGGCGCACCCCGCAGTCCGTGCACCAGGCCCTCGAACAGGAAGCGCTCCTCGCCTACGCGGCCACCGCCTCCGGGGCCCGCACCCCCGAACTCCTCGCGGCGACCGAACTCGGCCCCGACACCGCACTCCTCGTCTACACCCACGTCCCCGGCCGCACCCTCGACGAACTGGGCGAGGACGAGATCGACGACGCGCTGCTGCGCAGCTGGTGGGAGTGCGTGCACACGCTGCACCAACGCCGCGTCAGCCACGGCAGGCTCACCGGCCGCTGCCTGCTCGCAGCCACCCCCACCCCCGCGCCCGGAGCGCCCCGGGAAACCGCCGACAAGCCGGTCGAGGGCCACCTCCTCGACCTCACCGAAGGCAGCATCGCCGCGGGCGATCTGGCCCTGCGCCTCGACATCGCCCATCTCCTGACCGTCCTCGGGCTGCGCGTCGGCGCCGACCGGGCCACCGCCTCCGCGACCGCGGTCCTCGGCGTGTCCCGGGTCAGCGCCGCACTGCCCCTGCTCCAGCCCATCGGGCTGCTGCGCTCCGTGCGCCGGGACCTGCGCCGCCACGACCGCGAACACCGCAACGCGCTGCGCACCTCCGTCGCCGACCGGCTCGCCTCCGGCGAACTGACCCAGGCCGAGGCCGACCAGGAACTCGGCGCGGCCGAAGCGGACCTGCTCGCCGAGATCCGCACCCGGGTCCTCGCCGAGGCACCCCGCGCCGAGGCCGAACCGGTCCGGCTGGAGCGTCTGCGGCCGCGCACCCTGTTCAGCGTCGTCGCCGGCGCCTTCGCCGTCTACCTGCTGTGCACGCAGCTCACCGTGCGGCCCTCCGACATCGTGGCCCGCGCCGACCCCGGGTGGGCGCTCGCCGCGCTCGCCGCCGCCGCGCTCAGCCACGTCGCCGCCGCGATGAGCCTGGCCGGGTTCGTGCCCGAGAAGCTGCGCTTCGGCCGCTGTGTCGCCGCGCAGCTCGCCGGTTCCTTCGTCAAGCTCGTCGCACCGGCCGCGGTGGGCGGGGTCGCCCTCAACACGCGCTTCCTGCAACGCTCGGGTCTGCGCCCGGTGCAGGCCGCCGCGAGCGTCGGAGCCTCCCAGCTCGTCGGCCTCGGCTGCCACATCCTGCTGCTCGCCGGATTCGGCTACGTCGCCGGAAACGAGCAGACGCAGGACCTCACCCCGTCCCGCAGCGTCATCGCGGGCCTGCTGACGGGCGCCGTGCTCGTGCTCGCCGTCGTCTCCGTCGGCCCCGTGCGCCGTCGGCTGCTGGCCCTGCTGCGCCCCCTGCTGACCGGCGTCGTGCCCCGCATGCTCGACCTCGTGCAGCGACCGGGCAAACTCGCCACCGGCTTCGGCGGCACGATCCTGCTGACCCTGTGCAACGTCGCCTGCCTGACCCTGTCGGTACGGGCCTTCGGCGGGCAGATCAGCTTCGCGGTCGCCGCCGTCGTCTTCCTGGCCGGCAACGCGGTCGGCTCGGCGGCCCCCATCCCGGGCGGCATCGGCACCATCGAGGTGGCCCTCGCCGCGGGGCTGCGCGCCGCCGCGGGCATCGACTACACGACGGCCTACCTCGCGGTCCTGCTGTTCCGGCTGCTCACCTTCTGGCTGCCGGTGCTGCCCGGCTGGCTCGCCTTCACCGTGCTCCAGCGCAAGAAGGCGCTGTGACGCCGGGCCCGCAGCGCGCACCGGGCACGCACGCGGTCCGGCGGCCGAGGGGTAGGCACCGGCGGCCCCGGCTCACTTCTGGTCGAACAGCGCGCTGACCGACTCCCCGTTGTGGATACGCCGTACCGCCTCCGCGAGGGCCGGGGCGACGGACAGCACCGTCAGCTTCTCCGTACGCTCGGACTCGGGTACCGGGACCGTGTTCGTGCACACGACCTCCACCACGTCCGGCTGCTCGGACAGCCGCTTCAGCGCGCCCGCGGCGAACAGCCCGTGGGTGCACGCCACCCGCACCGAGCGGGCGCCCAGCTCCCGCAGCCGCTCCAGCAGCTCCAGGACCGTACTGCCCTTGGCGATCTCGTCGTCCAGCACGATCACGTCCCGGCCGGCCACCTCGCCGATCACCGAGCTGATCGTCACCCGGTCGTCGGCGAACCGCTGCTTCGCGCCGGCGGCGACCCGCGTGCCCAGCAGCCGCGCGAAGGCCGCCGCCTCCTTCGCGTTCCCGAGGTCGGGGGAGACGACCGTGGTGTTCGACAGGTCCAGCCGCCGGAAGTGCGCGGCCAGTTCACGCAGGGCGTGCAGGTGGTCCACCGGCACCGAGAAGAAGCCGTGCACCTGCGGGGAGTGCAGCGTCATGGCCAGCACCCGGCTCGCTCCCGACGTCACGAGCAGGTCCGCGACGAGCCGGCCGCCCAGCGAGATGCGCGGGGCGTCCTTCTTGTCGGAGCGCGCGTAGGCGTAGTGCGGCATGACGACCGTGATCCGACCCGCCGAGGCACCACGCGCCGCGTCGCACATCAGCAGCAGCTCCACGAGGTGCTCCTGGACCGGCGTCACCAGCGGCTGGATCAGGAACACGTCCCGCTCGCGGCAGTTCGCCTCCAACTGCACCTCCAGGCAGTCGTTGGCGAAGCGGTTGATCCGGGCCGGGGAGAGCGGCACCTCCAGGTGCGCGCACACCTCCGCGGCCAGTTCGGGATGGGCGCTGCCACTGAACACGGCGATGTCTCGCACGAACCGCTCCTCCGTGGATCTACTGGGTGTGCCGTGCAGGATCGTAGCCGTCCGCCCCACTCGGCGGTCCCGGCGAGGTACCGCCGAGGCCGTTTCCGGCCGGCATGGGGCAGGTGAGCCGGCGTCATAGGACAGGCGCGGTCAACGCCGCCGCATGGACCGGAACTTCGCGCACCGACCCCCTACCCCCGGCGGTACCGGATAGGTACCCTCCAGGCATGCCGTCACTGAACGTGTCCTTCACGGACGAGGAGCTCGAAGGGGTGCGGGTCGCCGCGGCGGCCGAGGGCAAGAGCCTGAAGCAGTATCTGCACGACCTCGGGGTCCGGGAGCACCAGCGCAAGCAGTTCGTGGCCGGTGCGCTCGACTGGGGGGACCGCCTGCGCCAGGAGTTCGACGAGGCGTTCCCCGCCGAGATACCGCCCCGGCGCAGGGCGGGCGGTCCCGGCGGAGGGGCAGCAGCGGCCTGATGGCTCTCTTCGTGGACGTGGCCTGGCTCCTCGACGTCCAGGAGCGGGCGGTGCCGGAGGACGTCTCCGTGGCCGACTACTCGGCCCTGGTCGCGGCGGTGTCCCGGCACCGCACCAAAATGCCCACCCTCGCCGCCTCCGACCCCGACGCCGCCTGGCGGGCGGCCGCCCTCCTGCACACGATCGTGCGGCTCGAACCCCTCCCGCACCGCAACTCCCTCTACGCCGCCCAGGTCGCCGCGCAGTACATGGGGCAGTGCGGGGAGGGCATCGACCCGCCCTACGGGGCCCTGTCCGAACTGATCAAGTCCATCAGCGAGGACGAGGCCGACCTGTACGCCGTCGCGGACCGCCTGCGTGCGTGGCGCATCTGACAGGAGGCGGCGAGTGCGGCGGCCGACGACTGATCCGACCAGGTCACGGGACTGCGGCTGTCTCATCCGCCGTCCCGGAATATGAGACGTGTGTTCGGAATCCGGTACGTGTCTGATTATCGTGAGCCCATGCACGGACAAGCGCGATCCCTCACCATGGCGCTCTTCGCCGCCACGGCCTGGAGCGTCGACGACGCTCTCTGTCGCCGCTGAGCCCCACGCGGCCCTCTTCTGCGTGCGCCGAACCCGTGCGGTCCGCCGCCGGCCGCCCTGAACCTTCGCGCATCGCCCCCGTGGGCCCCACCCGCCCCGTGCCCGCCGCGTCATGACCTCGCGACCTCCTCGTCCTCGCTGACCCGAAAGGCCCGCAGTGACCACCGCTCCTCCCGAGCAGGCCCCCAGCCGCAGGAGCCCGCTCACCCCCGTTCCGACGAGCGTCCCGGCCCCCGCGGCCGAACCGCTGCCCCCGGTGCGCACCGCCCCCCTCCTCGTCGCCGCCCTCGTCGGCGCCGCGCTCACCGTCTACACGTGGGTCGAGCACGGCACCAAGCCGGGTGTCCTGCTGCTGCTCGGCATGGGGCTCGGCGTCGCCCTCTTCCACTCCCGTTTCGGGTTCACCTCCGCGTGGCGACAGCTGATAGCCGTCGGCAACGGGACCGGGCTGCGCGCCCACACCCTGCTGCTCGGCACCACCGCGACCCTCTTCGCCCTCATCATCGGCACCGGCACCGGCCTGTTCGGGGCCGAGCCCGCGCCCAGCGCGGGACCCATCGGTCTGGGCCTGCTCATCGGCGCCTTCCTGTTCGCCGTCGGCATGCAACTGGGCGGGGCGTGCGCCTCCGGCACCCTCTTCGCGGTCGGCTCGGGCCAGACCACGGTGCTCCTGACGCTCGGTGGCTTCATCGTCGGCTCGACCCTCGCCGCCTGGCAGTGGGGGCTGTGGAAGGACCTGCCGGCCGCCGACCCGGTCTTGTTCTCCGACCACCTCGGCGGCTGGTTCGGCTCCTGGCTGCTGACCCTCGTGCTGCTGGCCGCGGTGTACGTCCTCGCGCGCCGCGTCCAGGCCCGGCGCAACCCGCCGCCGATCGGAGTGCCGCCGTCCGCGCGCGGCACGCTCGCCCGGGCGGTCCGGGGATCCTGGCCGCTCGTGGCGGGGGCGCTCGTCCTCGCCGTCCTCGGAGCGGCGGTGCTGCTCGTGTCCGGTGGCGCCTGGGGCATCACCAGCGCCTTCGCCCTGTGGGGAGCCAAGTTCGCCGGGGCCCTCGGGGCCTCGCCCGAGACCTGGGACTACTGGAAGCAGGCCGGAAACGCCGCGCAGTTGCACGGACCCGTACTGGCCGACAAGAACAGCCTCACCGACATCGGCATCATGATCGGGGCGGCCGTGGCCGCTGCGGCCGGCGGGGTGTGGCAGCTGCACCGCGGACTGCCCGCGCGCACCGCCCTCGCCGCCGTCCTCGGCGGAATCCTCATGGGCGTCGGCGCCCGGATGGCGGGCGGCTGCAACATCGGCGCCTACCTCGCGGGCATCGCTTCCGGCAGCCTGCACGGCTGGATCTGGGGCGCCGTCGCCCTGATCGGGACCTGGGCCGGTCTCAAGCTCCGCCCGCATTTCGGTCTCGGCAACCCCAAGCCGGGCGACAGCGTCTGCTGACGCGCCCGACACCCCTCCGTACGGGTACGGAGCGCCCCGTACGCCCACGGGTACAGAGCGCGGTAGGGGGCGGGGGGGGGGGGGGGCCGGGGGGGCGGCCCCGCCCCCCGGGCCCCTGCCGCATTGAAGCGCCGCGGCGAGCCCCCCCCCCCCCCGCCGCGGGTCGCGCGGCGGGGTCGCGGCCCGCGCCGCCCCCACCCCCGCGGCGCCGCCCGCCCCCTACCGCGTTCCCGGATGCTCCCCGCCTTCCTTGACCCTCACCCGTACGTCAGGGGTGAGGGTCCCGGCTCCGGTACCGGCCCACGACGCCAGTCGCCGGACCAGTCCGCCGACCGCCAAGGAGCCCCCTGTGAGCAGTGTTCCCACGCCCGCCCTCCCCGTGCTGATCGGCCGGCTGCCCCGGGCCCGCGCCCGCGCGACGGGAGATCGACCGGCTCACCCGGGTGCGTGAACGCCTGGCCCGGCAGATGAACCCGGAGGCGGCCTCCCGCATGGAGCCGTGATCACGTGGTAGGGGAGGGGGGACGCCGTCCGTGGCGCCCACGCTCGACGTGCCCCCCCCATGTCCCCAGCCCCGGAGAAGTGATCCTCATGGCCCCGGCCCCGCTCCGCGAACTGAACGACGGTCACGCGCTCCCCGCGCTCGGCCTCGGCACCTACCCCCTCGACGACGCCCGGGCGGAGGTGGCGGTCGCCCAGGCCGCGGACCTCGGCTACCGGCTCGTCGACACGGCCGTCAACTACCGCAACGAGACCGGCACCGGTCGCGGCCTGGAGCGCTCCGGGGTGCCACGCGAGGACCTGTTCGTCACCACGAAACTGCCCGGCCGCGACCAGGGTTACGAGGAGACCCTGGCCTCCTTCGAGGACTCCCGCAAGCGGCTCGGCGTCGAGTACGTGGACCTCTACCTCATCCACTGGCCGCTGCCCCGGGTCGACCGCTACGTCGACTCCTGGAAGGCCATGCTCACCCTGCGGGAGCGGGGACTCGTCCGTTCCGTGGGCGTCTCGAACTTCACCCCCGAGCACATCGAGCGACTGGAACGGGAGACCGGCGTCCTGCCGGCCGTGAACCAGATCGAGCTGCACCCGCTGTTCCCGCAGGACGAACTGCGCGCCTTCCACAGCGCGAAGGGCATCGTGACCGAGAGCTGGAGCCCTCTCGGCCGTGGCAGCGACCTCCTCGACGACCCGGCCGTGGCGGACGTCGCCGAACGGCACGGGGTGACGCCCGGTCAGGCCGTACTGCGCTGGCACGTCCAGCTCGGCGCCGTGCCCGTCCCGAAGTCCGCCGACCGGGACCGTCAGCGTGCCAACCTCGACGTCTTCGGATTCGAGCTGTCCGACGAGGACATGCGCCTCGTCGGCGACCGCCCCCACCGCAGGCTCGGCGGCGACCCGCTCAGCCACGAGGAGTTCTGAGGCGCGGCCGGCCCCCGGGCCGCCGGGGCGTCGTCCCGGGCAGGCGGCGTCTCGGCCCTACGGCCGGTACACCTTTCCCGGCCCCGGCGCGCCGGGAGCCATCAACTGGGGAACGGTGACGAAGGTGTATCCCTGTTTCCTCAGCGCGTCGATGATCCCGGGAACGGCCGGTACGGTGCCTCTGTACAGGTCGTGCAGCAGGATGATCCCGTCGCGCGAGGCCTGGTCGAGGATGCGCTTCTCTATCAGCTTCGAGTCGTTGGTGGAGTAGTCCTTCGCGGTCGCGCTCCACAGCACCTGGGCTATGCCGAACTCCTTGCATATCTTCGAGACCTCGTCACTCGTACGGCCCTGCGGCGGGCGCATCAGCGTCGGCTCCTTACCGGTGAGGTCCTTCACCGCGTTCTGGGTCCGCGACATCTCCTGGCGCACCTGCGCGTCGGAGAGGTCGGTGAGCCTGCGGTGCGACCAGGTGTGCTGGGCCACCTCGTGTCCCTCGTCGGATATCCGCTTCACGAGCTTCGGATACCGCTCTATGTGGTTCTTGCCCAGCAGGAAGAAGGTCGCGTGCACTTTCTTCTCCTTGAGGATCTTCAGCAGCCCGGGTGTGTGCTCGCTCGGCCCCGCGTCGAAGGTCAGCGCTATGCACTTCGCCTTGCGGCAGTCCACCGGCTGATCCGCCATCACGACCTTCGTGCTCGCGTGCGCGCGCTCGCTCTTCGGCGCGACGGTGTGCAGGCTCGTGCATCCGCTCAGCACGGCGCCGAGCGCGGCGGCGAGGGCGATCGCGGCGGCGCCACGGCGGCGTGGCGAGGTGCGGCGGTTGCCACGGACGGATTCGGGCATGGTGAAGCTCCCTCTCGCAGGCGGGGGCGGGTGACGCGTCGTCACGGGCGCCCCCCTGCGGCCCGCGTGCGCGCAGCACGGCACGCGGTAGGGCCGAGACCGGTCCGTCCGCACTCGTAAACTGCTGGTCAGAGCGGTTCGACCACTCCGGGCGCGACTATACACATGCGGTATACACGGTACGTATAGTGGCGCTGTTCCTCACCGCCCGCCCGAGGCGTCGGGGCGGGACATCGGGGAAGATGCGGGGGAGAGCCGCAGGGTTCCATCGCGCGGCGCGGTACACACTGAGAGAAGGACTCGAATACGTAACGGAAGGACCACACGATGAGGTCTGTGTTGTGGGTGTTACTCGTCGGCTGCACGGGCGCCAACATCGCCTTGTCGATGCTGCTGGACAGGGGCCCCGTTCAGGTGGCCCTGAGTGTCACCACCGGTGTGGGAGTGTTCGTCTCCCTCGTCGTCCTGGTCACCATGCGCTCCAGCAGAGACCCCCGTGAGCGCCGCACCCGGGGGCTGCCGCACCACGAGTGAGCCGGGCTCGGCGGTCGAGGCGAGCGGTACGCCGTGTCCTCGGCCGGTGCACCAGGGTGACCCGGACGGGCCAGTGGTCGGCACCGGCCGCGCGAGCCGTCCGCGTACCCGCGGACAGCCGCTCCGGTGCCTCAGGGGGACCGCCCCGGGCACGACCCTCCCGCAGACCCGGGGAAGCGTTCGGGGCCGGCCTTCTTCCCGGGCCGGCCCCGAACGCTTCCTCAGGACGCGCGACGACGACTCAGGCCGCGGGCCCGGGCTTGTCCCTGGGAATGCGCTCCAGAAGGCCGCGCATGTCGTCCGCGTGCTCCTCCTCCTGCGCGAGCAGGTCCTCGAAGACCCGCCGCGTCGTCGGGTCCTTGTCTCCGAGCCACTGGATGATCTCGGTGTACGAGTCGATGGCGACGCGCTCGGCCACCAGGTCCTCCTCCACCATCCGCACGAGGTCGAGGCTCTCGTCGTACTGGGCGTGCGCACGGCCCGTCAGCGTGTCCGGGTTGAAATCCGGTTCGCCGCCCAACTGCACGATGCGCTGGGCGAGTTTGTCCGCGTGCTCCTGCTCCTCGCCGGCGTGCTCCAGGAACTCGGCCGCCACCGGCTCCGAGTTCATCCCGGTGGCCGTGTAGTAGTGCCGTTTGTAGCGCAGCACGCACACGATCTCCGTGGCCAGTGCCTCGTTGAGCACCTGGAGCACGCGGGGGAGGTCCGCCCCGTACGCCTCGGTGATGGGGCCCTTGTCGATCTGCTGACGGGCCCGCTCGCGGATCGTCTGAATGTCGGTGAGGAACTCGGCCACGCCGGGGACACCCCTTCTTGCTTTGTCGGAACCGCTCGTGATGTCGCGCTACGGGTACCCCCGCACCGGGGCCCCGTACGCCTCCGTGTTCCGTGCGGATCCGTTCGTTGCGCCATTCGGCCCCCGCAGGGGCGGCGGCTGAACGGCTGTCCTGCCCCGCGGCGTCCCGTCCCTCACGTCCCCGAGCGGGCCGCGCTACCGTGCGCGGGGGGCCGTGCCGAGCCGCACGGGCAGTTCGAGTACCCCGTTGCCGACGAAGCTCGGATGCCGCGGAAGCTCGGCGTCCGCACCCACCGGCCGCAGTCCCGGGAACCGTTCGAAGAGAGCGCCGAGCGCCACCTCGGCCTCCATCCGGGCCAGCGGGGCGCCCGGGCAGAAGTGCGCGCCGTGTCCCAGTGACAGGTGCCGCGCGAGGGGCTCCCGGGCCACGCGGAACCGGTCGGCGTCCGGTCCGTGCGCCGCCGGATCGCGCCCCGCCGCCGAGTAGCCCGCGAGAACGGGGGTGCCCCGGCGCAGCACCGTGCCGCCGATCTCGATGTCACGGACCGGGTAGCGGAAGGGGAAGAGACTGACCGGACCGTCCCAGCGCAGGGTCTCCTCCACCACGTCCGCCCAGCTCGCCCGGGAACGCCGCACGAGGTCGAGCTGGTCCGGGTGCGCGCCGAGGGCCCGCACGGCGTTCACGATGAGGTTGAGCGTGGTCTCGTGCCCGGCGACGATCATGAGGAGCAGTGTTCCGACGAGTTCCTGCGCGTCCAGCCGGTCGCCGTCCTCCTCGCGGGCGGCCAGCAGCGCGCTCGTCAGGTCCTCGCCCGGTGCGGTCCGCCGTTCCTCGACCACGGCCGTGAGCAGGGCGACCATCTCGCGGTTCGCGGCCAGGGCCTCCTGCGGGTCGATGTCCGTGCTGACCAGCTGGATCGACAGATGGTGCAGGCGGTCCAGGTGAGCGGATCCGACCCCCAGCAGTTCGCCTATCACCGACAGCGGCAGCGGCAGCGCGAAGTGCCGGTGCAGGTCGACGATCCCGTCGCCCTCGACAGCGCGCCGCTCCAGGCCGTCGAGCAGCCGCGTGGTCAACGCGACGACGCGGGGCCGCAGTTCCGCCACCCGCCGCGGAGTGAGCGCCCGGCTCACCAGGGAACGCAGCCGCCGGTGGTCCGGCCCGTCGGCCGTCGTCATCCCCCGGACGCGCACGAACGTGGCGAGCGGCCAGCCCTCCGGTACGCCGCCCTCGTGCAGGGCCGCGAAGTGCCGTACGTCCTTGCCGACCTCCGGATGGGTGAGGAACTCCTTCAGCGCCTCGTGCCCGATCACCGCCGCCCCGGGCACCTCCCCGGGCAGGACGACGGGGACGACCTGACGCCCTTCGGCCAGGAGCCGCGCGTGAGCGGCGTGCGGGCAGCCTCCCGTCGGGTCGGGGCGGTACGGGACGGAGGGCACGGTGGCGGCAGAGGTGTCGGCGTCAGTCATGCGAGAGCTCCAGACAGGACCGAGGGGGGAGGGCCGAGGCGCGGGCGAGGGCCACGGACGGGAGTCGGCGGCAAGGGCGGCGCCCACCTTAGGGCGCCCGCGGCCTCCTCGGAAGAGGGCCGCCGGGCTTGAACGGGCCCGGCGCAGGTCCCGCTCCTGAGCGGCGCCGCCCGGCGCGTCGGGGGGCGCGCCGGGACGGGCCCGGCCCACGCGTTGACCCGTGCGGGTGAGGGCCCGTCGAGGGCACCGCACGCGTGTCGTGCCTGATGGCGCGCCCCGAGCCGCCCCGCTCCCCGAAGCGGGCCCCGCTCCGGCGTGCGGAGCCGTCGGAGCGGGGGTTGGCTGGGGGAGCCGGGCATGCCGTCCGGGTCGAGAGGAGGAGCCGTGCGCATATTGAAGGCGACACAGGAGACCGGTGACTCGTCCCTTGTGTGGCACGCGATGGCGGAGGGCGACCGGGCGCTGTGCGGCGTCCGCGTGCCCGAGGCCGCGCCCGAACCCCTCGCCGGGGGCGAGCGCTACTGCCCCGTGTGCATGAACCGCGTGGACACGCACGTCGGCACCGGCGCGGCGGCGGGCGAACAACTCGCCTGAACCGGCGGCTTGAGCGGGCGGGTACGAGAACGAGGGACACCGGAACGGCACAGGATGCCGGAGACGGTCGGCGCGCGGAGCGTGCGGGCGGACGAACGGGGCGTGGGGTGGCGGGGACCGATGATCATCGGTCCCCGCCAC
>NZ_JBFALS010000008.1:0-36918 GCF_040656295.1 Streptomyces sp. NPDC049954 | reverse complement strand
CACCTCCCCCCCCCCCGCCACCCCACGCCCCGTTCGCCGTTCCCGGTAAAGCAGCGGGGCGCGTCCGGCCGTCACCGGCCCGACGCGCCCCGCGTCACCTCGACGCAGCGGTACGGCGCTCGGCTCACCCGAAGCCGCCACTGCCGAAGCCGCCGCTACTGTTCTCGTTCCACTTCCGTTCCTTCTGCGACTGACTGCGCCGGTCCTGACCGGTGCCGCCGCCATTCAGTTCGTGCGGTGTCAGCCGGGCGTCGCGCGGTGCCAGCTCGTCCGGCTCGCGCCGCTCGTCCTCCTGGCCGACCGGGCCCTCGGGGGGCATGTGGGGCTGCTCGTCCGGAAGCGGGGGTGCCGGCTGTCGTGCGCGCAGCCTGCGTCCCCAGACGAAGGCCGCGAGCAGCACGGCGACGACGACGATCCCGACGATCGGCATGATGAGTGCCGTCGTCCCGAGCGCCATTTCCCAGTGGGTAGTGTCCATATGCTTCGGGTACCCCGTATCGGCGCAGTCATATCACTACGCGGCACGCATAACGGTACTTTTCGCTCCGGATTCCGTGGTGACCGGCCCGGTGCTCGCTCAGGCGGACCGCCCGGTCACATCCCGCGACCGGGAGGCCCGCGCCGGGACGGGCCGTCTCCTCCTCGGTGCCCGGGCGCGCACGCCTCCGTTCTCCGTGCCGCCTTCCCCGCGGACACCCCTCCACCCCCGCGTACCGTGCCGACTACGCTCGGTCGCGTGTTCACCTCCCGAGGCCCGAGCCTCCGCGAACTGACCGTGCAGGCCCTCTCCTCCGTGGAACAGGGCTACGACCTGCTGGCCCCGAAGTTCGATCACACCCCTTTCCGCACGCCTGAACGCTGGCTCACCGCCGTCACCACGGCGCTGCGCCCGCTCGGCCCCTTCGACGCGGGCCTCGACGTGTGCACGGGAACCGGGGCGGGACTCGACGTCCTGCGGCCGTTGTGCGCCACCAGGGTCACCGGCGTGGACTTCAGCGCCGGAATGCTGGAACAGGCCCGGCACGCCACCGGTGGCGGCCCCGGCGGGCCGGGGCGGCCGACGGTGGACTGGGTGCGCGCCGACGCCCTGGCCCTGCCGTTCCGGCAGGGCTACGACCTCGCGGTGAGCTTCGGCGCCTCCGGGCACTTTCTCCCGGCCGAGCGGCCGCGACTGTTCAACCAGGTCAGACAGGCGCTGCGGCCCGGCGGAATGTTCGCCTTCCCGCTGGCGGCCCCGCCGCGGCCGTCCAGCGCCGGCTACTGGGCCACCTCCGGCTTCGACGCGGCCATGCGGGTACGCAACCTCGTCCGCCGCCCCTCGTTCGTCATGTACTACCGCACCTGGCCGCTCGGCGCCGTACGCGACGACCTGCTGCGCGCCGGCTTCGAGGTGCGGCTGCTGCCGCTCAAGGAGTTCGGCCGGCGCTCCGACGGCAGCCCCCGATGCCGCCTCGTGGTCGCCCGGCGCTTCTAGGGCCTGTCTTCAGACTGGCGCCGCGCGGCAGGCGGCAGTTCGAAGACAGGCCCTAGGCTCCGAGGCGAAGGCGGCGCGCGGACGCCGACGGGGCGCACATCGGGGTCTCCTCGCCAGCCGGTCTCGTCACGTTCTCGCGTTCCGTGGCCGTGTCCGCGCCGGGGCGAGCCGTTCGAGGCCAGGTGGGGACCCTTGCGGTGGCGCCGTCGTCGCGGGCGGGGGCCCGGCGGGACGGTGTGTCGCCTCGTCGGGGGCGCCGACCGGCGTTGTGGCCCCGTCGTCGGGCCGCGGGACCCGTTCCGGGATGAGCCAGTCGAGGTCGTCGGGGCTGCCGGGGACGGGCGGTGAGGTCTCGTCCGGGTCCTCCATACGTCCGACGGTGCCCTCGGGCGGGAGCCGTCAGGGAGGGCGTCAGGCGGGTCGCACGGGGGTACGGTCCGGGCACGTGGCCCCCACCGCCCCATCAGACCTGTCGAGTGACAAGCTCCGCGCAGCGCGCGGCGACGCCGTCAAGGCCCGTCAGCGGGCCGGCGCCGATTCGGCGGTCTTCTTGCGGGCGCGGTAGGCGGCCGCCTTGATCTTGTTCCCGCAGGACTCCATGCCGCACCATTGCCGGCGCATACCGCGGGAACGGTCGATGTAGACGCGCGTGCACTCGGGGTTGCCGCACTCCTTGAGCAGGGGCACATCGGCCCCGCTCAGCACCTGTACGGCCTCTCGGGCCACGGTGGCCAGCGCCTCTTCCTGCGTCGCCGCCGTCCACCGTCCGGTGCGGGTGAGCTGGGGGGCGGCGGCCGGCCGGCTCGCGGCGTCGTTCAGCACGGCCAGGGCCGCGTCGCTGAAGTCCTCGTCGAGGCGGCGTGCGGTGACCAGCTCGTACACGGCCTCACGCACGGAGGTCGCCAGGTCGACATCGCTCTGCTCGGCAGGGGAGACCTTGTCGACGACGCCCGACTCCAGGTACCAGGCGTCGAGGCGGTCGGGGGTCGCGAACATCTCGAATCGCGTGGAGCGGCGCGCCCTCAGGGTGGCCGCGAAGTCGAGGGCCGGGTTTCCGCAGACGAAGACATGATTCAAGTTCACGGTCACCATCCTGACAGGTGACCGAATGGTGTGCAAGGTTCGTCACCGAATTGAACGGTGACGGGTGGGGTCGTGGTGGCCACGCGCGGCCGGCGGACACGCCGGACCACCACCGCGCCCAGTATGGCGGAGGGGCCGGGCGGGCGGTGGTGAAGGATGTGCGCCCTGTCGCTGCACGCGCCCAGGGCAACGCGCAGCGACAGCCGGTGCTCACGCGGGGTGCTAGGCGGACCTCGGGCCGCCGTCCTCCCACGACTCGTCCAGCCCGGAGCCCAGCCGCAGTTCACGGCCCTTCCAGCGCCCGCGCAGCCAGCGGTCGTGACTGGCCAGGACGATCGCGCCCGGCCCGCTGCCCAGGGCGTCCTCCAGTTCGTCGCACAGTCGTGGCGACAAGTGGTTGGTCGGTTCGTCGAGCAGCAGCAACCGCGGAGGCCGAGCCACCAGGAGGGCCAGAGCGAGCCTGCGGCGCTGGCCCACGGACAACTGCCCGACCGCCTTGTCCAGGTCCGGCTCGTGCATCAGGCCCAGCGAGCCCAGCGGCACCGCCTCGGCCCGTTCGGCGCCCAGAGCGGAGGTGTAGGTGTCCCGCACCGTGCGGTCGGCCCGGTCGAAGACCGTGTCCTGGGCCAGCGTCCCCACGGTCAGTCCGGGGCGCCTGCGCACCTCGCCCTGCGCGGTCAGGCTCCCCGCGAGCACGCCGAGCAGCGTCGACTTGCCCGCCCCGTTCCCGCCGGTGACCAGAAGACGTTCGCCCGCCGTCACGTCGAGACGGCCGATCCGCAGCCTTCCCGGCACCCGGACACCGCGCAGGGAGACGAGGGCACCTTCCTCCTCCGCGTGCTCCGCGTGGCCGGTCACCGCGACGGGCCGGAAACGCAGGGGCCGCGGCGGTTCGCCGACCTGCTCGCGCTCCAGCTCCTGAAGCCGCCGGGTCGCGTTGCGCACCCGGCGGGAGATCTGCTGCTGCACCCGGCCGGCGCGGTGGCCGTAGCCCATCTTCTCGTTGTCGGTGCGTCCCCGGTCCGGGGCGAGGCGGCGCGCGGTCACCCCGGCGGAGCGGCGCAACTCCTCCAACTCCTCCTGCTCCTCGGCCCAACGCCGCTCCCAGCGCTCCCGCTGCGCACGCTGGTGCGCCAGGTACGCGCGGTAGCCGCCGCCGTAGCGCACCGGGCCGTCCACAGCCGGGTCGAGATCGACGAGATCCGTGCACACGGCGTCGAGGAAGGCCCGGTCGTGGCTGGCCACCACCACGACCCCGCGCAGCCCCCGCACCTGTTCCTCGACGAAGGCGGCCGCGCCGTCGTCGAGGTGGTTGGTCGGCTCGTCCAGCAGGAGCGCCGCCGGGCGCCGTACGAGCAGCGCGGCCAGCGCCAGCCGGCCGCGCTGGCCGCCCGACAGGGAGCCCAGCGCGCGGCCGGGCTCCAGCGCCCCGAGACCGAGCCCCTCCAGCACGGTCGCGGCCCGGCGGTCGGCGTCCCACACCTCCTTCTCCTGTGCCTCCTCCAGCAGCCGGCCATACGCGTCGAGCAGCGCGGCGTATCCGGGGGAATCCTCCGGGAGGCGGGCCAGCCGCCCGGTGAGTTCCTCCAGTTCCGCGAGGTGCGCGCGGACTTCGCGCAGGGCGTCGTCCAGAACGTCCGCGAGGGTCGCCGCGGCGTCGAAGGGCATCTCCTGGTGAAGGAAGCCCAAGTCGTCCGGGCGCGTGACGCTCCCGGCGTCGGGTGTGTCCGCTCCGGCGAGCAGACGCAGCAGCGTCGACTTGCCGACTCCGTTCTCGCCGATCAGGCCGATGCGGCGACCGGGGGCGGCGGTGAGGGACACGCCGTCGAGGACCCGTCGGTCCCCGAGCGTGCGGACGAGGTCGTGGGCGAGCAGGGCAGCGGGCTGAGGCATGGGATCGGTCCGTCCGGCATCGTCGGTTCTGGGCCCGCCGGGCTGTGCGCCTCGACGCGGGCCGGGGTCACCCGCCGACGGCTCACACCTCGGGCGCCCCCGTCTCCTTCAGCTCTCCGTCGGCCAGCCGCAGCCACCGGTCCACTCCGATCGTGGCGAGGAACCGTTCGTCGTGGCTGACGACGACGAACGCTCCCCGGTACGACTCCAGCGCACTCTCCAGCTGACCGGCGCTGACCAGGTCCAGGTTGTTGGTCGGCTCGTCCAGGAGCAGCAGCT
Source organism: Streptomyces sp. NPDC049954 (assembly GCF_040656295.1). Classification (NCBI taxonomy): domain Bacteria; kingdom Bacillati; phylum Actinomycetota; class Actinomycetes; order Kitasatosporales; family Streptomycetaceae; genus Streptomyces; species Streptomyces sp. NPDC049954. Next base: position 32,189 of record NZ_JBFALS010000008.1, on the reverse strand, counting down.
GGGGAGCGGGTTCGGCGCACAGGACGCAGGCCAGGGTGGCGCGCAGCCGCTCCCCACCGGACAGCACGCCCACGGGGAGGTGGGCGCGCGCGCCGCGGAAGAGGAACCGTGCGAGCAGGTTCAGCCGCTCGGCCTCCGGGCGCTCCGGTGCGAAGGCCGCGAAGTTCTCGGCCACCGTACGGTCCAGGTCCAGGAGGTCGAGGCGCTGTGAGAGGTAGGCGAGGCGCCCGTCGGCCCGCTTGATCTCCCCGCTGTCCACGGACAGACCGCCGGTGATCAGGCGCAGCAGCGTCGTCTTGCCCGAGCCGTTGGGCCCGGTCAGCGCGATGCGCTCGGGACCGCGGATCGTGAGATCGACACCTCCCTCGCGGAACTGCGGCCGCCCCGCGTGCCGGACCTGCAGCCCCTCACCCTGGAAGAGGTTGCGCCCTGAGGGCACGTCGGTCTCCGGCAGATCGAGGGTGAGGCGCTGTTCGTCGCGCACCGCCCGCCCCGCCTCGTCCAGCCGGGCCTTGGCCTCGCCCACCCGGGAGGAGTGCATCTGGCCCGCGCGGCCCGCGGACTCCTGAGCACCCCGCTTCATGTTCCCGGCGAAGATGCGCGGCAGACCGGCGCTCTTGAGGTTGCGGGCGGCGTTGCTCGCGCGGCGCTCGGCCCGCTCCCGGGCCTGCTGCATCTCCCGCTTCTCCCGCTTCAGCTCCTGCTCCGCGTTGCGGACGTTCTTCTCGGCCACCTCCTGCTCGGCCCGAACCGCCTCCTCGTAGGCGGTGAAATTACCTCCGTACAGGCGCAGTTCACCCCGGTCCAGCTCCGCGACGCGCTCCATGCGGTCCAGTAGGGCACGGTCGTGACTGACCAGCAGCAACGAGCCCTTCCAGTCGTCCAGCACGCCGTAGAGCCGGTGGCGGGCGTCGATGTCGAGGTTGTTGGTCGGTTCGTCCAGCAGCAGGATGTCGGGCTGCTTCAGCAGCTGGGCGGCGAGGCCGAGCGAGACCACCTGGCCGCCGCTGAGCGTCCCGAGGCCGCGGTCGAGCGTGACCCCGGCCAGGCCCAGCCGGTCCAGCTGGGCGCGGGTGCGCTCCTCGATGTCCCAGTCGTCGCCGATGGTCGCGAAGTGCTCCTCGCCCACGTCCCCCGACTCGACGGCGTCCAGCGCGCGGATCACCTCGGCGACGCCCAGCACCTCGGCCACCGTGAGGTCCGCGGTCAGGGGGAGGCTCTGCGGAAGGTAGCCGAGTGAGCCGCTCACCGACACGGAGCCCGCGGTGGGCCGCAGTTCGCCGGCGATCAGTTTGAGCAGGGTGCTCTTGCCGGAGCCGTTGGGCGCGACCAGGCCCGTACGGCCGTCGGCCACGGTGAAGGACAGGCTCTCGAAGACAGGTGTGTCGTCGGGCCAGGAAAAGGAAAGGTTGGAGCAGACGACAGCGGCGTCGGACATGAAGACAACCTCAGGTACTGAGGGCACGGGCGATCCACGGGTGCCCTCGACAGACAGGCGGGAAAAGGGGACGACTACATGGCCACGGGCGAAAGTGCTGGTGCTGCACGCGCCGGTGGCCGATCACATCCGGGTATCACCCGGAGATGTCGTCGTCACCCACCATGTCCGGTCTCCTCAGTAGACGATGTACGTCACACCCAGCTTATCAGTTTCCGGCCCGAACCCCCGTGCCTCCGTTCGGTGCGTCACGGCGGGATACGGGGGCCGCCCGCCTGCCCGCCTGCCCGCCTGCCCGCCTGCCCTATGCGGTGACCCGCGTCCGGAGGTGCGCGATGCCCTCGTCCAGGGCGGCCTCCAGGTGCGCGAGGCTGCCGGTGGACAGGAACAGCAGCACCCCGCCCTGGACCCCCGCCAGGAGGGCGGCGGCGCAGCGGTCGGCGTCCCGTTCCCGGTCCATCTCGCCGACGGCCTGCATGTGCCGGATGCCGACGCCGAGTTCGCCCTGCCACCGCCCGATCAGGGTACTGACGACGGCGCGTACCCCGGGAGTCGTCCTGCTCAGCTGCGACATCGCGGTGTTGAGCGGACAGTTCAGGCCCTGGGCGCGGTAGCGGGCCACCACCTTGTCGCGCCAGGCGTACCACGCCGCCCAGGAGGTGAGTTCGCTCAGCTCCGGCTGCTGGTCGCTGATCACCCGGTCCGCCTCGTGGCGGGCCACCTCCAGCAGCAACTGCTCCTTCCCGTCCGGGAAGTAGTGGAAGAGCTGACTCTTGCTGGTCGCCGTGCGGTCCATGACGTCCTCCAGGCGCAGGGTGAACGCCCCGCTCTCCCGCATCTCCGTCGCGGCCCCCTCGACGATGCGCTGTCTGGTCGCCGTGCCCTTGCGGGTCAACGTCATGTGGTCCTCCTCGGTCGCACGAACCCTCCTGCAAGTGTGCCGCGTGCGGACAGTGCGCGCCGCGTCCCCGTACGGCTCAGGGGTACATGCTCACGGGAGCAGCAGCAGCTTGCCCGTCGTCGCGCGGGACTCGATGTCGGCGTGCGCCCGAGCCGCGTCCGCGAGCGCGTAGCGGCCTCCCACGCGCGGTACGAGCTGTCCCTCGCGGACCAGGTCGAAGACCTCCCCGGTCCGTGCGACCAGCGCCTCCCTGGTGGGCACGTGGTGGTGCACCACGGGGTACGACAACAGGATGCTGTTCGGCAGATCGGTCACCGCGAAGGACGGGACGCCCATGAAGGGGCCGTAGTAGGCGTGCACCCCGTGCGGACGCAGGGCGAGCTGCGAGGAACGGAAGGTCGGGGAGCCGCCCCCGTCGTACACCACGTGCGCGCCCTCGCCGCCGGTGAGCTCCCGGACGTGGTCCTCGAAGCCGCCGCCCGCCGAGACGAGGACGTGATCGGCGCCCGCCTCCTCGGCGACGGCCACCTTCTCCTCGCGTGACACCAGCCCGATCACGTTCCCGCCCCGCGCCTTGATCATCTGCGTCAGCATGAGCCCCACGCCGCCGGCCGCCGCGTGCACCACGGCGGTGTCCCCGGGGCGCACCGCGTACGTCTCGGTGGTGAAGTGGTTGGCCGTCAGCCCCTGCATCATCACGGCGGCCGCGGTCTCGTCCGGTACGTCCTCGGGCACCCGCACCACGGAGTGCGCGGGGATGGCCAGCAGCTCCGCGTAGCTGCCCGGGTGGTAGAACCAGGCCACCCGGTCGCCGATGTCCAGACCGGCCACGCCGGGGCCGAGGGCGATGACCCGTCCCGCGCCCTCGGCGCCGAGGACGGTCGGCGCGGCCCAGCCGGGGCCGCCCACCTCACGGGCGCCCACGTCCATGTAGTTGACCCCGGCGACCGCGAGCCGCACCAGGACCTCCCCGGGGCCCGGCGTGGGATCGGGGAACTCGGTCCAGGTCATGACCTCGGGGCCGCCGTGGCTGGTGATGTGGATCGCGTGCATGGGAAACACCTTTCCGGAGTTTCGGTTCGCTCGGGCCGGGCTTCGTTTCGCCCGGTGTCGAGCCGTGAGGTGCACGGTAGGGAAGAGAAACTGGACTCGCGAGTCCAGGGCTGGGCGGCGGAGCGGAGAGGCGCGGGGAGGGTCGCCGGGGTGTGCCGGTAAGGGTTCGCCACCGCGAGTGATCGGAAGGTCCTCCTGGCCCGGGGAGCCGGCGGCCGCCGTGCTCCTGCGTGGCCGGGAGCGGGGGAGGAGGCGGCGGTCGGCGGACGTCAGGTGCTGCGCGCCGGTGACGGTCGTGGCCGGTGCGGTGGCTCCCGGTGCGTACGCGTGGGGCGTGATGTCCGGCTTCTGCATCCTGGATCCGGACCGGATGTGCGCGGTCGCGGGCGCACCCGGCGATCACGTGGTGACGCGGATGACGCTGCCGGTCGGCGCGCGGTGCGTCACGCGGGAGGGCGAGGGGGCCGAACTGGTGCCGGGCTGGGTGAACCCCGTCGTCTTCGGGGGCCTCTTGGTCTGCGTGCAAGCCCTCGGCGCGGGAGTCCTCTCGGGAATACGGCGCGTCCGGCTCAGATCACGGGCCTCGGACCGCGCTCGACGAGCGAGACGGCCAGACTGTCCGCGAAAGCGGTGACCCGGTCGAGCAGCGGTCCGCCGCGCGCGACCCGGAATCCGTGCCGACGCGCCCAGAACGCGGCTTGAACGGCGTGCAAATGGGCCCAGCGACGGGCTCGTTCGCGATCGATCCCGGCCGACTCGGCGAAGATGTCCAGAGCGCGACGGGCGGCCCGGACCGGGTCGTCCGCGTCCATGAGCGTCAACGCCCGTGTCTTGAGCAGGGTCCCGCCGTCGTGGGCGGGGTCGCCCGCGCACCCCTTCGGATCGACGGCCAGCCACGGTTCACGGTCGGCCCGCAGGATGTTCCGCGCGTGCAGGTCGCCGTGGACCATGAGGTCCGGCTGGTGACGGCCCAGTTCGCGGACGGTCGCGACCGCCGCGTCCACCGCGCGGGGCGGCAGGGTGTGCGTGAGCTCCTCGGCGTCCGTGCGCAGTTCCCGCTCCCAGGCCCCGGCCCGTTCCCGCAGCCTGGGCAGCCCGGGCGGGGCCGCGACAGCCAGTCGGCGACTGAGCCGCCCCGCGACCGACATCACCTCGTCGTTGTCCCCGACCTCCGCGAGGGTCGAGGACCGTACGCGCTCCAGGAGCATCGCGAACCGCTCGTCGTCCCGCTCGTGCAGGAGGACGGCTCCCCGCCCGTCCCACGCGGCGAAGGCGTCCGGTTCGTGGACGTTGCCGGGATGCGGGAAGGACACCTTCAACACGGCGGACTCCCCGGCCGCTCGTCGTCGGACCGGTACGACGAGTCCGACGCCGCCGTGCATCACCTCGCCGTGCGGCACGCATTCCCAGCGTTCGAGCAACTCGTCCACGAGAACCGGAAGTGCTGCGAGCCACGCGGCCCCGGCCTCGCCCTCGCGCTCGACGGTGACGCGCGAGAACGGCTCCGGTGTCCTGACCATCCCCGCACCCTACGCGGGCCCAGCTGTACGGTCAGGTCACCTTTCTGATCATGTGTAAGGGGCACCGGGCGGACAGCGGAGCCGACTTCGCGTTAGTCTTTCGAAAAGACGCATGATCCAAGTGCTTTGCTCGCCCAACTCGACCTTTAGTGTCGATAATTGAACGTAAAGTGCCAACTTCACACCGGACCGCCCCTCTTGTCGCGACCGAGGACTTCCCGCCATGACTGCCCCCGCCCTCACCTCCTCGCGTGAACGGCATGTCCTTCGAGGCGTGTTGATCGTCGCGGTGCCCGTGACCCTGGTGCTCGCTCTCGCGGTGGCCGCGGCCGCCGCGGCCGTCTCCGCGGCTGCCCGCCCGGGGGTCCTGTGGTGCTCCTGCGTGGGGGCGGTCCTGCTGATCGCCGCTGTCTGCGTGGCTCGCCACGCACTGCTGCGCGGCAGGCAGGCGCGTGCCCGCGCCGAGGAGTCCCGCGCCGAGAACGGGCGCCTGCGCGAGGAACTGCGCGCACAGCAGGAGCGGTTGCGGCAGGAGGCGGCGCGCGAGTCCGAACGGCTCTCGGCGGAGGCCGAGAGCGCCAGGCGCCGGGGGGCCGACGAAATCGCCCGCCTGACCAGCGACAACGCTCGCCTCACCAGCGACAACGTCCGGCTGGCCGAGACCGCCCGGCAGGCAGGCACGGAGCGGGCCGCCGCTCTCGCCGCCACCGCCAACGCCGCCGCACGCATGCAGGCCCTGGCCAGCGGAATGCTCGCCGACCTGCGGGGGATGGAGGAGAAGCACGGGGACGAAGAAGTCCTCGCCGACCTGCTGCACCTCGATCACCGCACGGCTCAGGCAGGCCGTCTGGCCGACTCCGTCGCCGTCCTCACGGGCGCGCGCTCAGGGCGTCGCTGGGCCAGGCCCATCGTCATGGAGTCGGTGCTGCGCGGCGCGATGGGACGCATCAGCGGCTACCAGCGGGTCCGGATCCACTCGCTCAGCGATTCGGCCGTGGCCGGGCACGCGGCCGAGGGCGTCATGCACGCCCTGGCCGAACTCCTCGACAACGCGGCGAACTTCTCCCCGCCCACCTCCGAGGTGCACGTCTACGTGGAAGAGGTGCCCGCGGGCGTACTCGTCTCCATCGAGGACAGCGGTCTCGTCATGGGCGACGTCCAGCTGCGCCGGGCCGAGCGTGCCGTGTCCGGCGACATCGGCGGGCTCGGCGGCCTCAGCGGCACCCGGCTCGGTCTCGCGGTCGTCGGTCGGCTCGCGCTCAAGCACGGTCTCAAGGTGTCGTTCCGGCCCTCCGCACGCGGCGGCACCGGGGTCCTCGTCCTCGTACCGAGGGAGGTCCTCGCCGGCGCGACACCGGCGCCGGCGCTCGTGACGGCACCCGCGGTGCCCGAGCGGCACGACGGCGCCGAGCGGACCCCGGCCCCCGCGGCCCCGGCCGCTCGGGGCAGGGCCGCTCGGGGCACGGCCGACACCTCCACCGTCCGGCCGGCCCCCGAGGAAGAGCCCCGCGAGCCCGCCGGGCCGTCCGCGGGCCCGGCCGGTGGACTGCCGCGTCGCCGCCGGGGCCGCACCTTCGCCGCGGCCGAACGGGCCAGGGGACTGGAGACCGCGACCCCCCGCCCCGGCTCCGCCGTGCAGGACCCGGCCGCCCGGGCCAACCGGTTCAGCAGCTTCCGCGCGGCCGTACGGGGCGACCACCCCACCGCCCCGGCGCCTGCCGACACCGCCGAGCGGCCCGTTTCTCCCGAGCCCGGCCATGACGCCCCGTAGGTCCGGCGCGACCGCGCCACCGGCCCGACCCAGTTCCTCCACCGGCCCCGCCACCCCCGGCCCCGATCGCCCACACCCCGGAAGGCACTCCACCAGATGACCGGCACCACCACCGACGACCAGCTCTCGTGGCTCATTGAGGGCCTGCTGGAGCGCACCCCGGGCGCCCGCCACGCCCTCGTCCTGTCCCGGGACGGGCTCAAGCTGTGCCGTACCCCGGAACTCTCGGTCGACCAGGCCGACCAGCTCGCCGCGATCGCCGCCGGCATCCAGTCCCTCTCGCACGGCGCCTCCGTCGAATTCGGCGACGGCAGCGGCGGCGTGCGCTCGGCGATGGCCGAGTTCTACGGCGGGGTCCTGTTCATCGTGGAGGCCGGTGAGGGCGCGCACCTCGCCGTGGTCGCGACCGAGGAGGCCGACGCGGGGCTCGTGGGACACCACATGAACGAACTCGTGGAGCAACTCGGCGAGCACCTGCGCGCCGATCCCCGTTCGTCATGAGGCGCCCGGGCCGCGACGACGCCCCCGACCGGCTCTACACCCTCACCGGTGGACGCAGCCGCAGCGGCCACGACTCCCCGTTCGACCTCGTGACGCTCGTGGTCGCCGAGTCGGAACCGGTGCCGGGCATGCAGTCGGAGCTGGTCACGATCCTGCGGCTGGCCGAACACCCGGTCGCCGTCGTCGAACTCGCCGCCGAACTGCGACTGCCGGTGAGCATCACCCGGGTGCTGCTCACCGACCTCCTCGACCAAGGCCGCGTCAGTGCCCGGCACCCGCGCATGGCCACGCCCGCCGGTCTCCTTGACCCGAACCTCCTGGAACAGGTGCTCGTTGGACTCCGCAATCTCTGACGCCCCCACCCCGTCCCGCACCCCCCTGGGTGCCTCCGCCGACAACGGTCTCAAGATCGTGGTCGTGGGCGGGTTCGGCGTCGGCAAGACGACCATGGTCCGTTCGGTGAGCGAGATCCGGCCGCTCAACACCGAGGAGACGATGACCCGGGCGGGCGAGTCGGTCGACGACGTGCGCGGGGTGCGCGACAAGGTCGCGACCACCGTCGCCTTCGACTTCGGCCGCATCACGCTCGACGAACACAACGTCCTCTACCTGTTCGGCGCGCCCGGACAGGAACGCTTCTGGTTCCTGTGGGACCGGCTGTTCTCCGGCACGCTCGGCGCCGTCGTCCTCGTCGACACCCGCCGAATCGACGAGTCCTGGTACGCCATCGACCGCCTCGAACACCACGGGACCCCCTTCGTCGTGGCCTGCAACGACTTCGGCGGGCCCGCCCACAGCCCCGCCGAGATCCGCGCCGCCCTCGACCTCGATCCGCGGGTGCCGCTGCTGAGCTGCGACGCCCGCTCCCGTGAGTCGAGCAAGCAGGTGCTGATCGGGCTCGTCGAGCACCTCAGGGACCACCTGCGCGAGCACCCCGTCGCCTCGCACCCGGGTGAGCTGCCCGGTACGGAAGACGCCCGGGAGGCTTCCGGGCCCCCGCCCCGCACCGGCCGCACCGGCCATCTGGAGGAGCTGCCCCGGTGAACACCGATCCCGTGTCCCTGAGCGGCGCCGGCTTCCAGCGCGAGCCCGCCGAGCTGTACCGGCGGATGCGGCAGGACCACGGTCCCGTCGTGCCCGTCCTGCTCGACGGAGACGTCCCGGCCTGGCTGGTCGTCGGCTACCGCGAACTGCACCAGGTCACCGGCGACCCGGTGACCTTCAGCCGGGACTCCGACCTGTGGAACCAGTGGGACACCCTGCCCGACGACTGGCCGCTGCTGCCCATGATCGGCCGCAAACAGCCCTCGATCCTGTACACCGTGGGCGAGCGCCACCGCGTACGCGCGGCGATGATCAGCGACGCGCTGGAAGCCGTCAGCCCCCACGAACTGCGCGCGCACGCCGAGCGGTTCGCGGACGAACTCCTCGACGCGGTCTGCGGCCGGGGAGCGGCGGACCTCATCGCGCAGTACGCGATGCTGCTGCCCGTACGGGTACTGGCACGGCTCTACGGCTTCTCCGAGGAGGAGGGCCCCGCCCTGGTCACCGCGCTCAACGACATGATCGACGGCCAGGAACGCGCGATCGCCGGGCAGAGTCACCTGGGCGCCTCGATGGCCCGGCTGCTGCGCGAGCGGGCCGCCGCGCCCGCCGACGACGTGGCCTCCCGGATGCTCGCGGCCGAAGGCGGCTTCAGCCACGAGGAGATCGCCCAGGATCTCATGGTCATGCTGGCCGCGGGCCATCAGCCCACCGCCGACTGGATCGGCAACTCCCTGCGGCTCATGCTGACCGACGACCGGTTCGCCGCCTCCCTGTTCGGCGGACGCGACAGCGTCGCCGCCGCCATGAACGAGGTCCTGTGGGAGGACACGCCCACGCAGAACGTCGCCGGCCGCTGGGCGTCCCGGGACATCCGCCTCGGCGGCCGGGCCGTACGCGCGGGCGACCTCGTCCTGCTCGGGCTCCAGGGTGCCAACGACGACCCGCAGATACGTACCCATGGCTCCGCGCTCACCGGCGGCAACAACGCGCACTTCTCCTTCGGCCACGGTGAGCACCGCTGTCCCTTCCCCGCGCAGGAGATCGCCGAGGTCATCGCCCGTACCGGTATCGAGGTGGTCCTCGACCGGCTGCCCGACATCGACCTCGCGGACTCCGCCGCCTCGCTGACCCGTCGGCCCTCGCCCTGGCTGCGCGGACTGACGGAGCTGCCCGTGCAGTTCACCCCGACCCCGCCCCGTGGAGGTACGCCGCAATGACCGTCGACCAGGAGCAGACCAGAATCCCGCTCGACCCCTTCGTCACCGACCTCGACGCCGAGACCGAGCGGCTGCTCAAGGCGGGCCCCCTCGTCCCGGTCGAGCTGCCGGGCGGCGTTCCGGTGTGGGCCGTCACGCACCACGCCGAGGCCCGCAAGCTGCTCACCGACCCGCGCGTGGTCAAGGACATCAACGAGTGGGGGGCCTGGCAGCGCGGCGAGATCCCCGCCGACTGGCCGCTCATCGGACTGGCCAACCCGGGCCGTTCCATGCTCACCGTGGACGGCGTCGATCACCGGCGGCTGCGCACCCTGGTCGCGCAGGCGCTGACCCCGCGCCGGGTGGAGCGCATGCGGGAGCGGATCACGGAGCTGACCCAGGGGCTGCTGGAACAACTGCCCGAGGACACCGACGTCGTCGACCTGAAGGCCGCGTTCGCCTACCCGCTGCCGATGTACGTGATCGCCCACCTCATGGGCATCGATGAGGCGCTGCTGCCCCGGCTGAAGGTGCTGTTCGAGAAGTTCTTCTCGACCCAGACCCCACCGGAGGAGGTCCTCGCGACGCTCACCGAACTCGCCGAGATGATGACCCGGACGGTCGCCGAGAAGCGCGTCACCCCGGGCGACGACCTCACCAGCGCGCTCATCGCCGCCAGCGACGGCGAGGACCGGCTCACCGACGCGGAGATCGTCTCCACTCTCCAGCTGATGGTCGCCGCCGGCCACGAGACGACGATCTCCCTCATCGTCAACGCCGTGGTCAACCTCGCCGCCCACCCCGAACAGCGCGCCCGGGTTCTGGCCGGGGAAGCGGACTGGTCCGCGGTCATCGAGGAGACCCTGCGCTTCTCCACCCCCACCTCGCACGTCCTGATCCGCTTCGCCACGCAGGACATACCGGTGGGCGACCGGGTGCTGCCCGCCGGCGACGCGCTCATCGTCTCCTACAGCGCCATCGGCCGGGACGAGAGCGCGCACGGCCCCACCGCGGGCGAGTTCGACGTCACCCGGTCCTCGAAGACCCGGCACATCTCCTTCGGGCACGGCCCGCACGTCTGCCCCGGCGCCGCGCTCTCCCGGCTGGAGGCCGGAGTGGCGCTGCCCGCGCTGTACGAGCGCTTCCCCTCCCTCGACCTGGCGGTCCCGCCGTCCGAGCTGCGGCACAAGCCCGTGGTCACCCAGAACGACCTCTACGAGCTGCCGGTGCGTCTGACGAAGGACTGACCCGGACCGGACGGAGCACAGCGCGCCCCGGCGGCCGCCGATCGCGGGAAGCGCCCGACGGCGCGGACCACGACCGGCGGCCGCCGGGGCGGCTCACCGCAGCAGGGCCGTCCACCGGTCGAGCGAGTGCAGAACCCCCGGCAGGTCCCGGGCGGCCGTCGTGACGACGCGCAGACCGAAGGCGCGCCGGACGGCGTCGGCCCGCCGGTGCCCGAGCGCGAGCCACAGACACCAGGCGGTGACCGCCAGTTGGCTGCGCAGCATGCCGGCGAACGCCGAGGCGTCGCTCGCGCCGACCGGGCCGCCCCTCTCCGCGTACGCCTCAAGGAGGGGCCGCACCACGCGGGCGTCCCCGTCGGCGGTGGGGCCGTTGAACGGGGAGGTGAAGCGGAAGGCCACGCCCACCGCCTCCCACCACGGCACGTCCGCGGCCGCGCCGTCCCAGTCGATGAGGGCGTGGCCTTTGGGAGTGCGCAGCACGTTCGCCCGTGACGTGTCCCCGTGCACGAGGACGAGCGGGGGACGGTCCCGCTCCGCGTGCTCGATCCGTGCGGTCGCCTCCTCGACGGAGGGCAGCAGGGCCCGCGCCGTTGTCGCGAGCGGACCACCGGCGGCCACCGCCTCCTCGATCCAGGTGTGCCAGTCGGGCAGCGGGTGCAGTGGTTTCCTGCTCTCCTCGCCGCAGCCGCTCTCCACACCGAGCAGGGCGATGCGGGCCAGGGTCGAGCCCGTCCACCGGGCCGCCTCCTGAAGAGCCGCCGCGGACGTGTGCCCGGGTCCACGGAGGTCGTGTCCGGGCAACCACTCGCTCACGCGCACCAGTTCGGTGCCGGCGAGGTCGTGCCAGTGGCCGACGGCCGGTGCCGGCGGTTCGGCGGGGCGCGGCATGGTGACGCCGGCGGCCAGAGCGGCGCTCTCCAGCCGCCGGGTCTCCCGCGCCTGCCGGTACTGCCATTCCCCCTGCACCTGTTCGGCCTTGACCACCCACCGGCCACGATCCGTCTCCAGTACCCGGGTGCCGGACGGGCCCTCGCCGTTGGCCAGGGGCCGCAGCTCACCGAGCGGGCGGCCCAGTGCGAACCGGTGGGCGATACCTCGGGCGTCGAGCAGCATGCGCACATTCTGGTCCCAGGACCGGTGGTGACGCGAGAGGGAGGGGCTGTCGCCGCGTCGGACGAGCAGCCCGGGAGGCAGACCGGGCTGCTCCGCGCTCAGGCGTTCAACAGCCCTTCATCGAGGAGATGGAGTTGTCGTAGGGGTAACTCAGTGTGTTCCATGTGTAGTTGTCCTGGAACACGCCCTGGATTCCCTTGAATCCGTTGTCCGTCCACATGCAGGCGGTCTGGCCGCTGTAGTTCTGGACGGACGAGATGGCGTCCTGGAAGTTGTACGGGCTCTCCAGGTCCTTGACCATGTCCCGGATCGTGGGAACGCCGCTGCCGCCGAACCACTGGCAGTGGCCCGACATGTAGGCGTCGGTGCAGAATTCCAGAGAGCGGTCCTGCGGGGCCGCGGAAGCGTCGGGCGCCAGGGAGAGTGCGAGAGTACCCGCCGCCACTGCCGCACCCGCGCCGGCCGTGAGCTTCTTGATTGCGTTCATGGGTCTGCGTCAGTCCGTTCGTTTCCTGAGTCGGTGACGGCGGTGCGTCGGCCGTCCGGGGGTCGCAGCGCTGGACTGGGGAGATCATCGCTCCGCCCCGGGCTCGGGGCAAGGCGCCGCGGGCTCAACGAATTGGCCGCGGAAAAGGTTCAGTCGGCAGTTGCCTCCTTCTGGAGGGCGGTAAGCAGGAGGAGGCGCCGTCGAGTGATTAGCATACTAATTAACTCACATTGACGACGGTGGAGTCGCTTCGCATTCGGGACCGGCGGGGCTTCGGGTTCCATGGTGTCGAGGAAGTTTGCGATCCTCCTCGAAAGAGTGCAGATCCGGGCCGACGGTGAGGATTGAAGCCGCCGCCAGAGGAAAAGAATCAACCGAGTCGGCGCGGGTTCGTGTGAATACGGATTCGGCCGTCGAGGTACGAACATCCACCCTCCTCATGTTTCTCGGACAGCCGATCCGCTGCCTTTCTCCATGTCCCCCGAAAGCCCCGCCGGCCCTGGCCGGTCCGGCCTCCCCTGCGGGAATTCCACGGTCGATCCACGAAAAACGGCCCCCTGTGCCGGTGTCCGCGTTTAAGGAGTTGCACGGATGCGCGAAAAAGAGCGTAAAGGTGAGGGCATCGGTGCATCCGGCGACATCAGCCCGTCCGGGAAGGCCGACGGATCCGGGGGATTCGCCGCCACGTCCGTCCCCGCGCGGAAATCCGGCGCCGCATTCCTGAGGGGTGTTCTCCGTCTCACCGCCTACCCCCTGCTTCTCGCCGCCACCGTGCTGGTGGCGGCGGGTGCACTGATCCGGCACTGGGAACCCAGCCAGGTCAGCCCGCTGTTCCTGGTCGGCACGCTCCTCTACCTGACCGTCCTCGAACGCCTGATCCCGTACGAACCACGATGGCATCCCAGCCGGCGGGAGTGGCGCTGGTACGGCGCCTACTTCCTCATGACCATGGTCGGCAGCGCCTTCGCGCAGTTCCTGGTGACCAGCGGGGTCGGGCTGCTGTCCCCGGAGGAACCCGTGCTGCCACTGTGGGCGGAGATCCCGGCGGCGCTGCTGAGCGGCTCGCTCGCCAGCTACGCGGTGCACCGCCTGGGGCACACCAACCCGCTGCTGTGGCGGCTGCACGGCGTGCACCACGTCCCGCAGAAGGTCAACGTCGCCAACAACGGCGTCAACCACGTCCTCGACATCGTTCTCGCGCAGGGGCTGGTCCAACTCGTCCTGGTGCTGGTGGCGTTCTCCCGCGAGTCGGTGCTCGCCGCGGGCCTGTTCGTGGCAGCCCAGGGCTACTTCGTGCACGCCAACATCGATGTGCGCATCGGCCGTCTCAACCACCTGCTGGCCAGCCCGGAACAGCACCGCCTGCACCACAGCACCGACCTGTCCGAAGCGGGCCACTACGGCTCCGACCTGTCCTGCTGGGACCACCTCTTCGGGAGCTTCACCTGGCGACCGGGGCGGGCACCCGAGGCGATCGGGCTCAGTGATCCCACGTCGTTCCCCGAGACCGGCGAGATTCTCGCGAGTCTCCTCCATCCCTGGCGCAGCGCGAAGCGCGGCGGGCGGGGGACCGCCTGAACCGGTCCTCACCCCCGCACCGCGGACCGCAGGGGCTGCCCCGCGGCAGCACCACCACCTGAGGAGTGTGTGAACTTGGCAGAGGCGATCAACGAAGCGGCGACCGGCAAGATCGCGATCATCGGGATCGGCTGCCGCCTGCCCGGCGGAGCGACGGACCACCGCGGCTTCTGGCAGAACCTGGTGAGCGGCAAGGACTGCGTGACCCCCACGCCGTCCGACCGCTACGACGTCACCACTCTCGGCAGCCGCCACCGCGACAAGCCCGGCCGGCTGGTAGGGGGCCGGGGCGGGTACATCGACGGCTTCGACGAGTTCGAGCCCGCCTTCTTCGGCATCAGCCCGCGCGAGGCCGACCACATGGACCCGCAGCAGCGCAAACTCCTCGAAGTCGCGTGGGAGGCGCTGGAGGACGGCGGTCAGCGGCCCGCCGACCTCGCGGGCAGCAACACGGGCGTCTACGTCGGCGCGTTCACCCTCGACTACAAGATCCTGCAGTTCGCCGACCTCGGCTTCGAGACACTCGCCGCCCACACCGCGACCGGCACCATGATGACGATGGTGTCCAACCGGATCTCGCACTGCTTCGACTTCCGCGGCCCGAGCCTCACCGTCGACACGGCCTGCAGCTCCTCGCTCGTCACGGTCCACCTCGCCTGCCAGAGCCTCAGGAGAGGGGAGAGCGACCTCGCGCTCGCCGGGGGCGTCCTGCTGCACATGACGCCCCAGTACACCATCGCGGAGACCAAGGGCGGCTTCCTGTCGCCCAGCGGGCACTCCCGCACCTTCGACGCCGCGGCCGACGGGTACGTACGCGCCGAGGGGGTCGGCCTGGTCGCGCTCAAGCGCCTGGAGGACGCGCTGGCCGACGGAGACCCGGTGCACGCCGTGATCCTCGCCAGCGGCGTCAACCAGGACGGCCGGACCAACGGCATCACCGTGCCCAGCGCCGAGGCGCAGATCTCCCTCGTGGGACAGGTGTGCGCCGAGGCCGGGATCACGCCCGGCGACCTCCAGTACATGGAGGCGCACGGCACCTCGACCCCGGTCGGCGACCCGATCGAGGCGAACGCCCTGGCCCGCGTGCTCGCCGTCGGACGGACCCCCGGTGCCCCCTGCTACGTCGGCTCGGTGAAGACCAACATCGGGCACACGGAGTCGGCGGCCGGGATCGCCGGCCTCATCAAGACCAGCCTGGCCCTCGAACACCGCCTGATCCCGCCGCACATCAACCTCGAACAGCTCAACCCGGCGATCGACCGCACCGCAGCCCCCTACGAGATCCCCACCGAGGTCACCGAGTGGCCCGCGCACGAGGGTCCCGCCCGGGCCGGGGTGAACTCCTTCGGCTTCGGCGGCACCAACGCCCACGTGCTGCTGGAGGAGGCCCCCGCGCGCGCGACGAGCACCCCGCCCGAGAGCACCGAGAGCGCTGCGAGCGCCCAGGGGCCCGGCCGGGGCGCGTGGAGCATCCTTCCGCTGACCTCGCGCCACCCGGACGCGCTGCCCGAGACGGCCGAGGGCATCCGCGCCGAACTGGCCGCGCTCCACGGACCCGCGCCGGCGCTCGCCGACCTCGGGTACACCCTCGCCCGCCGCCGTCAGCACCTGGAGAACCGGCTCTCCGTCGTCTACTCCACGCAGGAGTCGCTGGAGGAGGGGCTGTCCGCCTACCTGAGCGGCAGGCCGCACCCCCGCGTCGTGCAGGGACGCGTGCTCGACCCCGCGCAGCGGCGGCTGGTCTGGGTCTTCACCGGCATGGGCCCGCAGTGGTGGGGCATGGGCCGCGGACTCCTGGAGAGCGAACCGGTGTTCCGGAACACGATCCTCGCGTGCGACCGCGAGATCCGCCGGATCGCCGGCTGGTCGCTCCTGGAGGAGATGAGCGCCGACGCCGACCACTCCCGGATGGCGCAGACCTGGCTCGCCCAGCCGGCCAACTTCGCCGTCCAGGCCGCGCTCGCCGCCCTCTGGCGCAGTCACGGTGTCCGCCCCGACGCCGTCGTCGGGCACAGCACGGGGGAGATCGCCGCCTTCTACGAGGCGGGCGTCTACTCGCTTGAGGACGCGGTGCGCATCGTCGTGCACCGCAGCCGCCTCCAGCACACTCTGGCCGGCACCGGCACCATGCTCGCCGTCAGCCTCTCCGAGGAGGAGGCGGAGCGTCGCGTACGGCCCCACGGCGAGCGGGTCTCCGTCGCGGCGGTCAACAGCCCCACCTCCGTCACGCTGGCCGGCGACGCGGACGCCCTGGCCGAACTCGCCGGGCAACTGCGCGCCGAGCAGGTCTTCGCCAAGTTCCTCACGGTCGAAGTCCCCTACCACAGCGCCCGGATGGACCCCGTCAAGGACGAGCTGCTGAGCGCCCTGTCCCCTCTCGCGCCCCGCCCCGCGCGGGTGCCGCTGTACCTGACCGCCCAGCGGGGCCGCGCCGACGGCGTCGCACTGGACGCCGCCTACTGGTGGAAGAACGTCCGCGACCGGGTGTCCTTCCGCGCCGCCGTGGACGCCCTCGCCGAGGACGGGCACCGCCTGTTCCTGGAGATCGGGCCCCATCCCGTCCTCGGCCACGCGATCCGGGAGTGCCTGGAGAGCGGCGGCCACACCGCCGTCACGGTGCCCTCCGTACGCCGCGAGGAGAACGAGCCCGAGCGCTTCGCCGCGTCCCTCGCCACGCTGCACAACCTCGGCGTCGACATCGACTGGGACGTGCTCCAGCCCACCGGGCGCACGGTGCCGCTGCCCCGCTACCCGTGGCGGCGCGAACGGCACTGGACCGAGCCGGAGGCCGTCGCGAAGGTCCGCCTCGGCCTGCTCGACCACCCCCTGCTCGGGCGCCGCACCGACGAGGCGGAACCGACCTGGCACGCGACGCTCGACACCGAACGGCTCCCGTACCTCGCCGACCACCGCATCCAGGACACCGTGGTCTTCCCCGCGGCGGGCTACCTGGAGATGGTGACGCAGGCGGTACGCAAGCTCACCGGCGGCACCCGCGCCGTGCTCTCCGACATCGAGCTGCGCAAAGCGCTCTTCCTCCCCGAGGACGAGGCCCGCACCGTGCACCTGTCCGTGTCCCTCCAGGACGCCGCCTTCACCGTCGCCTCCGCTCCCGCCGGGGCCGACACCGAAGCGGTGGTGCACGTGAGCGGAGTGGTCCGCAGCGTGCAACGGCGTGCGAGCACACCGGCGCTGGACACCGAAGCGATCAAGAAGCGCAGCGGGCGCAGGCTCGACGCCCAGGAGTGCTACGCGGGGCTGGCCGCTCTCGGCTACCACTACGGGCCCGCGTTCCAGGCCGTCGAGGAGGTGTGGATCGGCGCGGGCGAAGTCCTTGCCCGCGTCCGCCCGCCCGCCGCGATCGGCGACGACGCGGCCCACCACCACATCCACCCCGTGCTCCTCGACGCGTGCTTCCAGTCCCTGCTGACGCCGCAGATTCCCGAGCGGGGAGAACCGTCCGGGGCGAGCGGCATCCGGCTCCCGCTCTCCGTCGGGGAACTGGACCTCGCGCCGGTCGGTGACCGGCCCCTGTGGGTGCACGCCACCGTGACCCGCGACGACGGCGAGGAGCTGGTCGGTGACCTGGCGCTGTACACCGAGGACGGGACGGCGCTCGGCCGGCTCAGCGGCTTCCGCGCGGCCGACATCGAGAAGGCATCGACAGCCGTCTCCCGCGCCACCGTCGACGGCTGGCTCGCGGAGCCCGTCTGGATCGACCGTCCCTGGCCCGAAACCGACGAGGCCCTCGCCACCGACCGCACCGAGGGCCCGCGGGACTGGCTCGTCCTCGCGGACGACGACGGGGTCGGCGACGCCTTCGCCGCCCTCGTGACCGCGCGTGGGGACCGCGTCCGCACCGTCCGGCACGGTACCTCCTACAAGCGTTCGGCGGGCGGCGGCGACTACACCCTCGCACCGGACTCCGCCGGACAACTGGACCGGCTCCTCACCGAACTCGACAGCGGACAGACACCGTTTCGCGGCACGGTCGTGCACCTGTGGAATCTCGACCTGCCGCAGGTCGCGCACGCCGCGAGGACGGATCTCGCACGCTCCACCGCCACCGGTTCCTACTCCCTCGTCGCCCTCGCCCGCGCTCTGGCGGCCCGCGAGGAGAACTGCGGGCTGCACGTCGTCACCCGGGGAGCGCAGCCGGTGACCCCCGGCGAGGCGGTCGAACCGCTCGCGGCCTGCGCCTGGGGCGTCACCCGCGTACTGCGCCACCAGGAACTCCCCGGCCACCCGGGCAAACTCGTCGACCTCGATCCCGCACGCGAGCCCGGCCCGCCCGGGGCCCGCGCCGAGGCCCAGGCACTCCTGCGCGAGTTCCTGAGCGAGGACGAGGAGGAGATCGCCCTGCGCGGCGACCGCCGCGCGACCAGCCGCCTGCGCCCCGCCGAAGGGCTGACCCGCCCCCTGCCGCTACGGCTGCGGGCCGACGGCAGTTACCTCGTGACCGGTGCGTTCGGCGCGCTGGGCCGCCTGCTGTGCCGCACCCTCGCGAAGCGGGGCGCCCGCCACCTCGTCCTCATGGGCCGCACCCCCCTGCCGCCGCGCGAGGAGTGGCGCGACACCGCCCCCGGCACCCCCGAGGGCCGCGCGATCGCCCTCGTCAAGGAGCTGGAGGCGCTGGGCGCACAGCCGGTCCTCGCCCCGGTCGACCTCACCGACGAGGACGCCCTGACCACGTGGCTCGACACGCACCGCCGTGGCGACCCCCCGCCCCTCCGCGGCGTCTTCCACCTCGCCGGCCAGGTGCGGGACACCCTGGTGGCCGACATGGACCGCGCGACCTTCGACGCGGTGCACGACCCCAAAGTCGTGGGCGCCTACCTGCTGGACAAGCACCTGCGCGAGGAACCCCTCGACCACTTCGTGCTGTTCGCCTCCATCGCCTCCGTGCTGACCACCGCCGGGCAGACCAACTACGCCTCCGGCAACGCGTTCCTGGACGCACTGGCCCACCGCCGCCGGGCACAGGGCCTGCCCGCGCTGAGCCTGGACTGGGGGCCCTGGGCGACCGGCATGATCGAGGAACTGGGCCTGGTCGGCCACTACCTCCACAGCCGCGGCATGAGTTCACTCTCCCCGGACGTCGGCATGAGCGTCCTGGAACGGGTCATCGGACAGGACCACGCCCAGCTCCTCGTCGCCACCGTCGTCGACTGGCCCACCTTCCTCGCCTGGTACGACGCACCGCCCCCGCTGGTCACCGAACTCGCAGCGGCCGCACGGGAGTCCGCGGCCGACACCGGCGGCGGCTTCCACGAGGCCTTCCGCGAAGCCGACGACGAGGGGCGCCGCCTGCTCGTGACACAGCGGTTCACCGCACTCGTCGCCTCCGTCCTGCGCACCGGCGCCGAGGACCTCGACGCCTCCACCGGACTGAGCGCCCTCGGACTCGACTCCCTGCTCGCGATGGAACTGCGCGCCAGGATCCAGGCCGAACTCGGCATCGCCCTGCCCGTCGTCGCCCTCCTCAGCGGCACCTCCGTGGGAGAACTCGCCGACCGGCTCCACGACGGGCTGCTCGACCGGGTGAGCGCCGGCGCCGGGGACGGCGACCAGGGGACGGCCGTCGAGGCGTTCACCGACGAGAGCAGCTACCCCCTGACCCAGAACCAGAAGGCGCTCTGGTTCCTCAAGCAGCTCAACCCGGACGGCTACGCGTACAACATCGGTGGCGCCGTCGAGGTACGCGCCGACATCGACCCCGACCTCATGTTCGAGGCGGTGCGCAGGCTCGTCGCCCGCCACCCCGCGCTGCGCACCAACTTCCACCTGGTGGACGGCCGCCCCGAGCAGCGCGTCACCGCGCGGCCGGAACCCGACCTCGCCCTGTTCGACGTCCGCGGCCAGGAGTGGGAGGAGATCCGCCGGACGATCATCCACGAGTACCGCGAGCCCTACGACCTCGCCCGCGATCCCCTGGTCCGCTTCCGCCTGTTCTGGCGCGGCTCCGGCCGCTGGATCATCATGAAGGCCGTCCACCACATCGTCTCGGACGCGATCTCCACGTTCACCTTCATCGAAGAGCTGCTGGCCGTGTACGAGACGCTCAAGCAGGGCCGTGAGCCGGCGCTGCCGCCCGTGGGCGCCCGCTACCTGGACTTCCTCAACCAGCAGAACCGGTTCCTGGCCGGGCCCGAGGCCGGGGGGATGCTCGACTACTGGCGCTCCCACCTGCCCGCCGAGGTCCCGCTCCTCGACCTGCCGGTCGACAAGCCGCGCCCCGCCGTCCAGACGCACAACGGCGCCTCCGAGTTCTTCGTCCTCGACGAGGCCCTCAGCGCCCGCGTCCACGCCCTGGCCCAGCGGCACGGCATGACCCCGTTCATGGTCCTGCTGAGCGCCTACTACGTCCTGCTGCACCGCTACTCCGGGCAGGACCACGTCATCGTCGGCAGCCCGGTGACCGGCCGCACGCAACAGGAGTTCGCCTCGGTCTACGGCTACTTCGTCAACCCGCTGCCCCTGCACGCCGACCTGTCCGCCGAACCCACCGTCGAGGCGCTGCTCGAACAGGTCCGGCACACCGTGCTGGGCGGCCTGGACAACCAGGAGTACCCGTTCGTCCTGCTCGTGGAGAAGCTCGGCCTCCAGCACGACCCCAGCCGCTCGGCCGTCTTCCAGGCCATGTTCATCCTGCTCACCCACAAGGTGGCCACCGAGCAGTACGGGTACGCCCTGGAGTACATCGAACTGCCGGAAGAGGAAGGCCAGTTCGACATCACTCTGTCGGTCTACGAGGACGAGGCCGAAGGCCGCTTCCACTGCGTCTTCAAGTACAACACCGACCTGTTCCTGGACCGGACCGTGCGCCGGATGGCCGGCCACTACGTCCACCTCCTCGACAGCATGACCCGCGCGGAGCCCGAACTCCCCACCCCGCGACTGGAGATGCTCGACGATCAGGAACACGAACAGCTGATCGCCGAATGGAGCGGCGCGGGCCGGCGGCCCGGGCCCACCGCGTCCGGCCCGAGCCTGCCGGAGCAGGACGCCGCACCGGGCCCCGAGCCGGCGACGCGGGACAGCGGGCCGTTCCCGCGCCCGCACCGGCCCGTCCACCACCTCGTCGCCGAGACGGCCGCGACCCGCCCGCAGGCCGTGGCCGTCCGCGCCCCCTCGGCAGGCGGCCCCACCACGCAACTGACCTACGGTGAACTCGACCGGTGCGCCGACGCCCGAGCCCGGCGCCTGCGCGAACTGGGCGTCACCGAGGGCTGCGTGGTCGGACTCTGCCTCGACAAGTCTCCCGAGCTGATCGTCACCCTGCTCGCCGTCCTCAAGGCCGGCGCCGCCTACCTCCCGTTGCACACCGAACAGCCCGCCGAACGCGTCGCCCGCGCCCTGCGCGCCGCCGGGGCGACCCTCCTCGTCGTCGACGACCGCCGCGCCCAGTGGGCCGAGAGCCTGCCGGCCGAGGTCGTGACACTCGACGCGCTGCGCACGACCGAGAGCGAGGGACCGGCCCCCGACACGACCACCGGCCCCGACTCCACCGCCTACGTCATCAACACCTCCGGGTCCACCGGAGTCCCCAAGGCCGTCCGGGTCAGCCACCGCAACCTCGCCTCCGTCTACGCGGCCTGGCTCCAGGAGTACCGGCTCGACCGCGACGTGCGGGTCCACCTCCAGATGGCCCAGCCCTCCTTCGACGTCTTCACCGGCGACCTCGTACGCGCCCTGTGCTCGGGCGGCACCCTCGTCCTGGCCGACCGGGACCTCGTCTTCGACACCGCGCGACTGCTGCGCACGATGCGCGAGGAGCACGTCGACTGCGCCGAGTTCGTCCCCGCCGTGGTGCGCGCCCTCATGGACCAGTGCGCGCGCGAAGGGGAGCGGCTCGACTTCATGCGGCTGCTGGTGGTCGGCTCGGACACCTGGAAGGTCGCCGAGTACGAGCGGCTGCGCGCCCTGTGCGGCCCCGGCACCCGCGTCCTCAACTCCTACGGCCTGACCGAGGCGACCATCG
This sequence comes from Streptomyces sp. NPDC049954, assembly GCF_040656295.1. NCBI lineage: Bacteria > Bacillati > Actinomycetota > Actinomycetes > Kitasatosporales > Streptomycetaceae > Streptomyces > Streptomyces sp. NPDC049954. The sequence goes on along the minus strand of NZ_JBFALS010000008.1, from coordinate 10,356 downwards.
ACAGCGCCTACTTCGAAGGCCCCGCCGACGACCTGGAGCCGGGCCTGACGGTGCCCATCGGCCGTCCGCTGCCCCACTCCACCCTGCACATCCTCGACGCGTACGGACAGCCGGTCCCGCCCGGCGTGCCGGGGGAACTGTGGATCGGCGGCGAGGGCGTCGCGACCGGCTACGCCGGGGACGAGGAACAGACCGCGCTCCGCTTCGTCGAGCGCACCCTCAGCCGCACACCCGGCGCCCGCCCGGTACGCCTCTACCGCACCGGCGACCTCGCTCGCTGGGACGCGCACGGCCGCGCCCACCTGCTCGGACGCAGCGACAACCAGGTCAAACTGCGCGGTCACCGCATCGAGATCGGCGAGATCGAGTCGCACCTCGCGGGGCTGCCGGGACTGGCCCGCGCGGTCGTCGCCGTCCGCACCGACTCCGCCGGCGAGGACACGCTGTGCGCCTACTGCGTCAGCGAGCGAGGAGCGGAACTGGATCTGCGCGCGCTGCGCCGCCACCTCGCCGCGGCCCTCCCGTCCTACATGCTCCCCTCCCATCTCGTGGAGGTCCCCGAACTCCCGCTCACCGCGCACGGGAAGGTCGACGTGGCCGCCCTGCCCATGCCGCACGGCGCGGACCGGCAGGCGGCGTACGAGGCGCCCACGACGCTCTACGAGACGAGCATGGCCCGCCACTGGGAGGCGCTGCTCGGCGTCGAGCGGGCAGGGCTCGCGGACGACTTCTTCGAGTGCGGCGGAAGCTCGATCAAGCTGATCGAACTGCTCCACCACCTGCGCACCGAGTTCGGCGTCAGCATCCCGGTGAGCCGGCTGTACCAGGTCACGACCCTGCACGGCATGGCCGCCGCGGTCGAGGACCTCGTCAACACCACCACCGCCGAGGAACTGCCGTACCTCACCTTCAACCCCGAGGCCGGGCAGCCCCTCTTCTGCTTCCCGCCGGCCGGCGGTCACGGCCTCGTCTACCGGGGGCTGGCCGCGCAGCTGCCGCAGTACCGGACGGTCGCCTTCAACTACGTACCCGGCGACGACAAGATCGCGCGCTACGCGGACCTCGTGGAAGCCACCGAACCCGAAGGGCCCTGCCTCCTGCTGGGCTACTCCCTCGGCGGCAACCTCGCCTTCGAGGTGGCCCGCGAACTCGAAGCACGCGGGCGGCAGGTCTCCCACGTCGTGGTGCTCGACTCCCGCCGTGTCATGGAGGCATACGAACCGGACGAGGAGGGGGTCCGGGCCTTCGAGGAGGAACTGGGCCGGCACCTGTACCAGCACACCGGCTCCCGCATCGTCACCCGCACCGCGCTCGAACACGCCGCCGAGTACCTGGGTTTCTGCGGCAGGAACCCCAACACCGGCACGGTCGTCGCGCAAGTCAGCGTCGTCACCGACGAGTTGAAGGCGGAGCTGTACGCCCCCGGGATGCCCGGCGCCTGGCACGGCAGCTCGGCCCGCAGGACGCGCGTCCTGCGCGGATCGGGCACCCACGCCGACCTGCTCGACCCCAAGCACCTGCCGCGCAACGCCGAGCTGGTGTGGTCCCTGCTCACCGGAGAGGCCGACCATGCGTCCTGACGAGGCCGAGAGCGACTGGTCCAGGCCCGAGCGGCGACCCGGCAGCCGGCCCCGCGTCATCGTCGTCGGCGCGGGCGTGGCGGGGCTGTCCACCGGCTGCTACGCGCAGATGAGCGGCCTGCGGACCCGGATCTTCGAGAAGCACGTGCTGCCGGGCGGCTGCTGCACGGCATGGTCCCGCGAGGGCTACCTCTTCGACTACTGCATCGAATGGCTCATCGGCACCGCACCCGGCAACGACGCGAACCGGATCTGGCGCGAACTCGGCGCGCTCGACGGCAAGACGATCACCAACTTCGACCTGTTCAACAAGGTCGTCGACGAGACCGGCCGCTCGGTCACCTTCTACAACGACCCCGCGCGGCTGGAGGAACACCTCAGCGCCGTCTCACCCGCCGACGCGAAACTCATCCACTCCTTCTGCCGGGACCTGCGACGGTTCACACAGATCGAGCTGTACCCCTTCCTGACCGCGCCCGCCCTGCGCACCGCACGAGAACGCGCCGCCACCCTGCGCACCGTGCTGCCGGCCTTCCGCCTCTTCTGGCGCACCGCCGCGACACCGATGCACCGCTTCGCCGACCGCTTCCAGGACCCGCTGCTGCGCCGGGCCTTCCGGAACATCTTCTTCCAGGACCCCGAGGGCTTCCCGCTCCTGCCCTACCTGTTCAACATGGCGGCCGCCCACCACGGCAACGCCGGCTTCCCGCAGGGCGGTTCGCTGGGCCTGGCCCGCTCGATCGAGGAGCGGTACACCGGACTGGGCGGGACCGTGACCTACCGCGCCCGCACCGAGAAGGTACTGGTCGACAACGACCGCGCCGTCGGCGTCCAGCTCCGCGACGGCAGCAGGTACTACGCCGACCACGTCGTCTCGGCCTGCGACGGGCACACGACCGTGTACGGGCTGCTCGGCGGCCGGTACACCGGCCCCAGGATCGACAAGCTGTACACCGAACTGCTGGAACGCCCCGGCACCCTCTTCCCCGCCGTCGTGTCCGCCTTCGTCGGCATCCGGGGCGACCCGCCCGCGGGGGAGGCCCACAGCACCACCTACCTGCTGCCCGCCGCGGACGCCGGCGCCCTGCCCGGCGCGCTGCAGAACAGCCTGGTCGTCCAGTTGCGCTCCCGCTACGCCGAGGGGTTCGCCCCACCGGGCAGATCGGTCGTCCACTGCACCTACTTCAGCGACTACGCCTACTGGACGACCCTGCGCCGCAGCGACCGCAAGGCGTACTGGGCGCAGAAGCGGAAGGTGGCCGATTTCGTGCGGAGCTTCCTCGACCGGCTGTGGCCGGGCACCGGCGAGCGCATCGACCTGGTCGACGTCGCCTCACCCGCGACGAACCGGCGCTACACCGGCAACCACGAGGGCTCCATCCTGGCCTGGAAGGCGTTCTCGGACGCCGACGACGTGGCCGCCGAACTCGTCGGCAAGGACCGCATGCGGCTGCCCGGGCTCAGCGGTTTCTCCATGGCCGGCCAGTGGGTGGGCATGGGCGGACTCATCCGCGCCGCCTCCACCGGCCGCTTCGCCACCCAGTACCTGTGCGCGGAACTGGGCATCCCCTTCCGGGCCCACGAGAGCCCGGCGACCGAGCCCTGGCACGCCGGGAAGCTGGGTCACCTGCCGCAACTGGACCGCTGGTCCTCGCGGGACGGGACGGGCGCGTGACCCCACGAGAGGAGGGCGCATGACCCCACGGCGCACCCCGCGCACCACCGCGGCCGGACGCGGCAGGGAAACCATGATCATCATCGGTGCCGGACTGGGCGGGCTCTCGACCGGCTGCTACGCCCGGATGAACGGCTACCGCACCCACATCCTGGAGATGCACGAGATCCCCGGCGGCTGCTGCACCGCCTGGGAGCGCGGCGACTTCACCCTCGACGCCTGCGTCAGCTGGCTGCTCGGCAGCGGACCGGGCAACGAGATGCACCAGATCTGGCTCGAACTCGGCGCGCTCCAGGGTAAGGAGATCCGCCACTTCGACGTGTTCAACATCGTGCGCGCGCGGGACGGGCGGGCCGTCTACTTCTACTCCGACCCCGACCGTCTGGAGGCCCACCTCAGCGCACTCTCACCCCCCGACGCCCGCCGGATCAAGGAGTTCTGCGACCACCTGCGCGCCTTCCGCAAGGCCCTGGCCGTCTACCCCTTCCTCAAGCCCGTCGGGCTGATGGGCCGCGTGGAGCGATGGCGCATGCTCGCCTCCTTCCTCCCGTACTTCAACGCCGTACGCAAGACGATCTCGGTGCTGATGTCCGAGTACTCCGCGCGGTTCCAGGACCCTCTGCTGCGCGAGGCGTTCAACTTCGTCCTCTACGAGAAGCACCCCAACTTCCCCGTCCTGCCGACCCAGTTCCAGCTCGCTTCGCACGCCAACCTGTCCGCCGGAGTGCCCGAGGGCGGATCGCTCGGCCTCGCCAGGTCCATCGAGGCCCGCTACCTGCGGCTGGGCGGCCGGATCTCGTACAACACGAAGGTCGAGGAGATCCTGGTCGAGGGGGACCGGGCGGTCGGCGTACGCCTCAGCGACGGGAGCGAACTGCACGCGGACATCGTCGTCTCGGCCTGCGACGGCAAGACCACCATGTCCACGTTCCTGGGCGACCGCTACCTCAACGACGACTACCGCCGCCTCTACACCCGCACCATCCACGAGCCCGGCATGGTGTTCCCCGGCTACTTCACCCTCTTCCTCGGACTCGACCGCGCCTTCCCCGAGGCCGATCCGTGCACCACCTACCTGCTCGACGAGGCGCAGTGCGCCGAACTGACCGGTATCCGCCACGCGAGCATCAACGTCCAGTTCCGCAACCGCCACTACCCCGAGCTGGCACCGGACGGCACCACCGTCGTCTACGCCACCTACTTCTGCGACATCGCGCCCTGGCGCGCCCTGGACGAAGGGCCGGAACAACGCACCCGCACCCGCGGCGGTCAGGAACTGCACACCCTCCCCGTGCGGCACGGGCGCGGCTACTACGCGGCCAAGCGCAAGGCCCGCAAGGCCCTCGTGCGCTTCCTCGACGAGCGCTTCCCCGGGCTGGAGGAGGCCGTCGTGGTGCGCGACGTGTCGAGCCCGCTCACCCAGGTCAGGTACACGGGCAACCACGACGGGACCGTCCTCGGCTGGCAGCCCTTCGTGGAGAGCGGCGAGACGCTTGAGGAACTCGTCAAGAAGCACGGGCCCGGCCTGCCCGGCCTGGAGAACTTCTACCAGTCCGGGGTGTGGGCCACCACCGGCGGACTCATCCGCGCCGCCGCCGCGGGCCGGCACGTCATGCAGTTCGTGTGCCGCGACGACGGCAGGGAGTTCACCGCCTCCGTGGACGACCACGCGCCGCCACCCACCCACCTCGTCATCCCGGTCGGACCGCGCCCCACCGGCGGCCACGGAGCTGCCGGACCGCCGGCCCCACCGGCCGCAGCCGCGCCGACGCCGCGCCCGTCCGGCCGGCCGCGCTGAGGGCCGACCCCGCGCAGGCCACGGAACCCACCGGCGTCCAGCCCCCGCGGACGCCGCAGAACCCCCAGGTCCAGAAGGAGCAGAAGTGAAGATCAGCAAGTGGGTCGTCCGCGAGCACGTCGAGGGTGTCCCCGACGTCGACCGGATCTACGAGAAGGTCGTCGAGGACGTCGACATCGACCTCGCCCCCGACGAGATGCTGCTCAAGACCCGCTACGTCTCCGTCGACCCCTACCTCCAGGGCATCGCGCTCGACACCCCGCTCGGGATGCACATGGGCGCGGACTCCGTCATGGAGGTCCTGGAGGCCGGCCCCCGGGCCGCCCACCGCCCCGGCGACCTCGTGCAGGGCTTCGGCGGCTGGCAGTCCCACGTGATCAGCGACGGCACCGCGAAACTGTGGCAGACCGGGACCTTCCCGATGGTCTTCCCCGACTACCGCCGCCTCGACCCGCGCTGGTACGACGACGGCCTGCCGCTGGCCACGGCCCTCAGCTCGATGGGCGGACCCGGCATGACGGCCTGGGGCACCCTGAACACCTTCCTGGAGGTCGGCCCCGGCCACACCCTCGTGATCAGTGGCGCCTCGGGGGCCGTCGGCACCCTGGTCGGACAGCTCGCCCGGATCGCCGGAGCGCGCGTCGTCGGCACGACGTCGAGCCCCCGGAAGGCGCGGTACCTGGAGCGGCTCGGCTTCGACGAGGTCGTCGTCTACGGCCAGGGCGACAGCGCGGAGGACGTCCGCGCGACCCTCGCCCGCGCGGCCCCCGACGGAGTCGACCGCTACTTCGACAACCTGGGGGGCGCCGTCACCGACGCCGTGTTCTCGATGCTCAACATCGGCAGCCGCGTCGCCGTGTGCTGGCAGTGGGCGACCCAGGTGGGGCAGGACGCGGTCGGCCCCCGTCTCCTGCCGTACCTCATGTTCCCCCGCGCGACCGTCCGCGGGATCTTCTCGCTGGAGTGGTTCACCGAGGAGAACTGGCAGGCTCTGCACACCGAACTCGGCGACCGGATCAGGCGGGACGAGATCGTGTGCGACCACACCCTGCACAGCGGCTTCGACGCCATCCCCGCCGCCTACCGGAGCCTCTACCACGAGAGCGACGCCCACCTCGGCAAGGTGCTGGTGGAACTGTGACCGCAGCCGCCACCGACGGCTTCGGCACGCTGCTCCCGTCCTGCCCGGCCCGTACCCCGCAGCACCCGGAGCACCACGAACCCGGAGCGTTCCCAGGCGCCCCGCAGGTCCCGTCAGGAGGCACCGTGTCCGCCGCAGCAGGCACCGTCAGCGGTTCCCCGAGCCCGCTGCCCCCGCTCCACCGACTGGAGTTCGCCGTCCACGGCCCGCCCCGCCCGACGACGCAGCCCGACGGCTCCCCGGCCTGGCTCGCGACGCGCTACGCCGACGTGCGCCAGGTCCTCAGCGACAGCAGGTTCGGCCGGGCCCTCCTCTACGCCCCGGACGGACCGCCCCTGCCCCAGAGCCCCGGACTCGTCGACAACCCTGATCTGATGTTCAACCAGGACGGGGCGGACCACCTGCGGCTGCGCCGGACGCTACGCCGCGCCTTCACCCCGAGGGCCGTCGCGCGATGGCGCCCCTGGATCGCGTCGATCGTGGACGACCTGCTGGCCGTCCTGCCCGGACGGGGGCAGCCGGTCGACCTGGTCGCGGAGTTCGCCCTGCCGCTGCCCGTCGCCGTGATCAGCCGGCTCATGGGACTCGACGCCTCGGACCACGAACGGCTGCGCCACTGGAGCGAGTACGCCTTCTCGGACGGCTCCCGCCCCGTCGACGAGGTCCACGCGGCCCTGGCCGAGTTCACCGCCTTCGGCGCCGCCCTGCTGGCCGAGCGCCGCCGCGCCCCCGGCGAGGACCTCGTCAGCAGCCTGGTGCGCGCCGCCGACGAGGAGGGCGGCATCCCGGAGGCCCAGTTGGTGCACCTCGTGTGCGGGCTGGTCGCCGGCGGACACGACAGCACGATGACCATGCTCAGCAACTCGCTGCTCTACCTGCTCGGCGAGCGGCGCGCGTGCTGGCCACGCCTCGCGGCCGACGAGGCGGCGGCCGAGGCGGTGGCGGGCCGGCTGCTGCACCTGATCCCCCTCGGCGACGACCGCGGCAGCGCACGCCGGGCCGCCGAGGACGTCGAGGTGGGCGGGGTGCTGATCCCGGCCGGTGCGGTGGTCCTCGCCGACTGCGGTACGGCCAACAGGGACCCCGAGGTCTTCTCCGTCCACCGGACCGAGGACCTGTTCGCCCCCCTGGAAGCGCCCACCCTGTCGTTCGGCGCCGGGCCGCACTACTGCCTGGGCGCCTGGCTGGCCCGGCTCGAACTCCACCTCGCCCTGCACCGGTTGGCCTCGGGCTTTCCCCGTCTGCGGCTGGCGCAGCCACCGGAGTCCGTCGAGTGGCGCCTGGGAAGCACCTCGCGCAGTCCCGTACGCCTTCTCGCGTCCTGGTGACCGGCAGCCGTGCGGGCCGGTGACGTCTTCCGCGTCACCGGCCCGCACGTCGCGACCGTGTCCTACCGTCGGCTGCTGTCACCCGAGGGGCTCAGCCGGGAAGGCTCCCTCTCTGGTTGGCGCCTCCGTCGCAGTCCCAGATGTCGAGCTGCTTGCCGTTGGTGGTGTCGGATCCGGGGACGTCCAGGCAGCGGCCGGAGGCGGGATTGCGCAGCGCGCCGTTCCCGGCCACCTGCCACTGCTGGTTCGTCCCGCCGGTGCGGTCCCAGGTCTCGACAGGGCTGCCGTTGGCCGTGCCACCCCCGGTGATGTCGAGGCACGTATCACCTTTCTGCAGCACGGCACTTGGCCCTGTTCAGCTCCGAGGCGACCTGGCCGGTGGGGTGAGGGACGGGCCGGGCGGCTTGGCGCCTCCGTCGCCGTTGTACGAGGGCGGGGCCGCGGCGGCGCTGGTCGCCCAGCTGGTGTTCGCACTGGTGCCCAGAGTGAAGTCGAGCGTTCCCCCCTCCGTCGCGAAGGACTGCGGCAGATACGCCTTGTCCCAGTCGGCGCCGTCCAGCCTGGCGCTCTGTACGTACGGTGCGTCGGTGGCCGCCTGCGGGGCGTTGACGTCGATGGTTCCGCCGCCCCCGAGGGTGATCTTGGCATTGGTGAACAGCGGGCTGCCCAGCGCGAGATCGGCGGTGCCGGGGGTCTGCGGGTAGAAACCCAGGGCGGACCACACGTACCAGGCGCTCATCGTGCCCAGGTCGTCGTTGCCGACTCCCCAGTTGGCCGGGTCGTTGGGCCACAGCTGCTCCTGCGTCCGGCGGACGACCTCCTGCGTCTTCCAGGGCTGACCGATGTAGTCGTACTCCCAGGGCAGTTCGATGGACGGCTCGTTGCCGAGATCCGCGTGCGACCCTCCGGATCCCTTCAGGTCGGACAGGACACTGTCCAGGTAGGCCGCCATCTTGTCGTTGCCTCCCATGGCGTCCGCGAGACCGCGCACATTGTGCGGGACGGCGCCCGTGTACTGGCAGGAGGTGCCCTCCACGAACTCGTCGCTGCTGGTGGGGGAGAAGTCGGACCTCCAGGACCCGTCGGCCAGTTTTGGCTGCATGAAGCCGCTGTCGGGGTTGAAGACGTTCTTCCAGTCCTGGGCGCGGTTGGCGAACTGCGACTGGGTGGCCCCGTCGCCCAGGGCGCCGGCGAACGCCGAGGTCGCCATGTCCTGCGCGCTGTACTCCAGCAGGGTGGCCACCGAGCCGTAGAAGTCGTGCGGATAGGTGCCGTCGGAGGGCAGGTAGCCGTACTTGGTCTGCAGGTCCAGGCCCATCCGGATCGGGTTGCTGGTGGTGCCCTCCTCGACCATGTACTGCTTGGCCTTCGCGGTGTCGAAGTTCCTGGCACCGAAGGCGTAGTAGTCCGCGATGATCGCCGGACCGGGATCGCCGTTCATGACCTGCGTCTCGGCCGAGTTCAGCGACCACTTGGGGAAGAAGCCGGCCTGCTCGTAGTCGTTGACCAGGGACTGCGCGCTGTCACTGGCCTGTTCCGGGGCGACCAGCGCGTGCAACTGCGCCTGGGTGCGGTAGATGTCCCAGCCGGAGTATGTCCCGTACTGGGCCTTCTGGCCGCCGGAGACGGTGTGCACCTCGTGGTCGAAACCCCAGTACTTCCCGTCGGTGTCACTGAGCAGGTTGGGGTGGAGCAGCGAGTGGTACAGCGAGGTGTAGAACACCTTCTGCTGGTCCGCCGTGCCGCCGGTCACGGCGATCCGGCCCAGCGTGTCGTTCCAGGTCTCGTGTGCGGCGTCGCGCGTGGCGTCGAAGTCCCAGCCGGGGTTCTCCGCCTCCCTGTTGGCGGTGGCACCGGCGACCGAGACGTAGGAGATCCCGACCTTCGCCTGCACCGTCCTGTCGCCTGTGGTGTCGAAGGTGACCGAGTTCCCGCCGTCGAAGGTGCCGGTGGAGGTGAACGGGCGGTCGAACTCCATGTCGAAGTACAGGGTGTAGGTCGGGCTGGAGGCGCAGAAGAAGCCGCTTGTGATCTGACCGCTGACCTCGGTGTCACTCACCTTGTCGAAGTGGATGTCACTGGCCCGGTCCGCGCTCATCTTGAACAGCAGGTTGGCCTGCGTGCTCGACGGGAACGTGAACCGCGACATGCCCGAACGGGACGTGGTGGTCAGCTCGGTGTTGACCCCGTTGTCGAGGTCGACCGCATACGATCCCGCGCTCGCCGTCTCCTTGCTGTGGCTGAAACCGACGGTTGCCTCGCCGTCCACGGCGCCGGTGGTCGGCAGCACGGGGATGTCGCCCATCGCCCCGCAGCCGGGTCCGGAGATGTGGTTGAGGCTGAAGCCGGTGACAACGTTGTCGGAGTACGCGTAGAAACCGCCCGGGGGGCGGGAGGGGGTGTCGGGGCTCCACTGGATCATGCCGAAGGGCACGTCGGCACCGGGAAAGGTGTTGCCCTCGTGGGAGGTTCCCAGCAGCGGGTTCACCAGCGAGGCCGGGTCACTGACCGGGGCCGCCGCCACTGCGGGGGTGGCCTCGGCGGCGTAGGCGGGTGCGGACAGCCCCAGGGACAGGAGGCAGACCGCGGGGAGTAGACGCCATCTTTTCATTGTGCGGCTCCAGGGTGGGGCGGTGGACCCGCCCTCGGTCGGATGCGCGTGAATGGCAGCCAGCAAAAGGGAGGGACCGAACGTCTGTCAACACGATCGACACGAGTCCTCAACAGAAGTGAACGGATCTAGTAGGGCTTGGTCAGGTCGGAGTGAGTGTGGGTATGTCGCGGTGGCAGGTGGGGCAGGCGCCGGTCCATGTCGCGAGGAGGAGCTGTAGCTC
>NZ_JBFALS010000007.1:245902-528316 GCF_040656295.1 Streptomyces sp. NPDC049954 | reverse complement strand
TGCGCCGCCCGTCCGTGAGCAGGCCCCGCAGGTAGACCTGCCCCCACCGACGCTGGTCGTTCCTCGCAAACGGCTCGAAAACCTCCGCCGCGAAGTCCTCCAACTCACCACGCACAGCAGCAATCTCGTCCGGAGTCACACCCCCTCAACGCAACACCACCCAAAAGGACACGCTCACCTACAACCGACCTGACCAGGCCCTACTAGCGCCGCCGCCCCACGTCAGCGCACCGCGTCGGCGAGGGCCGCCTCGGTGTCGGCGGTGGCCAGGTCGGCGTTGATGTGGGCCCCGGCCAGGGCCCCGGCGGCGGCCGAGGCGCCGACCTGCGCGGTCGGGTCGGCGGCGTTGCCGGCCACCCACACGCCCGGCACCCCGGTGACACCGGCCGTGCCGGAGACGAAGCGGCGGCCCGCCCCGCCCGGCAGGTCCTCCCTCGGCAGCCGCAGCCCGTCCAGCCCCTCGGTGCGGGCCCACATGCCGCTCGCGACGGCGAGGACGCGGCGCGGCACGGTCTGGCCGTCGGACAGCCGCAGGCCGGTGATCCCCTTCGCGCCGGACTCCACGGCGGCGACCGGGGTGTCGACGACGCGGATGCCGCGGGCCGCGAAGCGCGCGCGGGTTTCCTCGTCCAGCTCGGTGGTGTGCGTGAAGTAGACCAGGTCGTCCGTCAGTTGACGGAACAGCAGCGCGTGGTGGAGGGAGGCGGGGCCGGTCGCCAGGACGCCGAGGGGTTCGTCGCGCACCTCCCAGCCGTGGCAGTAGGGGCAGTGCACGACACCGTGCCCCCAGTGCCGGGCGAGCCCGGGAACGTCCGGCAGGACGTCGCGCAGTCCGGTCGCGACCAGGAGGCGGCGCGCCCGCAACGTGCCACCGCCGGCCAGGGTGACGGTGAAGCGGAGATCCCCCTCGGCGGACCGCTCGGCGGGCGCGGCGGTGGTCACCTCGCCGGTCACCACGCGTCCGCCGTAGCGGCGTACCTCCGCCCGGCCGCGGGCCAGCAGTTCGGCCGGCGGGACGCCGTCCAGGCCGAGCAGGCCGTGCACCCCCTCGGCGGGCGCGTTGCGGGGCGCGCCGCTGTCGATCACGACGACCGAGCGGCGGGAGCGGGCGAGCATCAGCGCGCCGTTCAGTCCGGCGGCGCCGCCACCGATCACCACGGCGTCGACGGTCCCTCCGGGCAGCGTGCCGACCACACCGCCATCAACGTCAGAAGCGTTCACGGTCGTGGCGGGTGTGGCGGGTGTGGCGGGTGTGGCGGGCGTGGCGGGTGTGTCAGGCATGGCGGACCCTTCGTCGTACGTGCGGCCCCCGGTCGCGGGGGTTCGCCTCGACCGTAAGCACCGCTTGCGGTAAAGGCATACGATGATGCGTATGACGCAAGAGGATGGCGAGCTGGACAGCCTGGTACGCAAACGCATCCGCGCGCTGCGCGTGGCGCAGGGCTGGTCACTGGACGAGCTGGCCACCCGGGCCCGGATGAGCCAGTCCTCCCTGAGCCGGATCGAGAACGGCCGGCGGCGCCTGGCCCTGGACCAGCTCGTCGTCCTGGCCCGCGCCCTGGACACGTCACTGGCCCAGCTGGTCGAGACCGCGAGCGACGACGTGATCTCCAGCCCGGTGATCGACGGGAACCACGGGGTGCTGCGCTGGCCCGTGAAGGCGGACCCCGGCATGACCGTCGTACGTCAGCGGCTGACCGACCCGCCGCCGGACAACCCCTCACGGTTGCGCGCCCACCCGGGGCACGAGTGGCTGGTCGTGCTCTCCGGGACCGCCGTCCTGCTGCTGGGCAACCGGCGCTTGCGCGTGGAGACCAACCAGGCGGCCGAGTTCCCCACCATGCTCCCGCACGCGATCGGCGCGGAGGGCGGGCCGTGCGAACTCCTCGGCATCTTCGACCGCGACGCCCGGCGCGGCCACCAGGGCGGCGGGGGCGCCGCCGGGGAGGACTGAGGACCGCGAGGCGGCGCCGGGCGGAGCAGGCGACGCACCAGGTGCGAGCCGCGCGGAGGGCACCTTTCATGCGCGCCCGGCAGCGGGAGGGGCCATCGCCTTGCCGCATCGGCAAGCGAGCACGCGTACGGCGCAAGCCGCCTCTACGGTGACGGCATGTCTCCCACCGCGCACCGCCCCGAGCAGCACCACGACGCACCGCACCACAACACACCGCACCACGACGAACAGCACCACGACGAAGAGCACGCCTCCCACAACACCCACGCCCACGCCCACAGCCACTCCCCCGCCCACGACCACGGCCAGGCGGGCGACGGTTCCGGCGCCCAGGCCGAGATCCTGGACCTGGACGCCGAGGTCCTCGCCGGCCACATCGCGTCCGTCACCGCCTGGCTGCCGCTCAGGGAGAGCCCCCGCCACATCGTGGACCTGGGCAGCGGGACCGGGGCGGGCACCTTCGCCCTGCTCGCGCGCTTCCCCGAGGCGCACGTGACCGCCGTCGACGCCTCGGCCGCCCATCTCCAGCGTCTGCGGGAGAAGGCGTGCGCCCAGGGCGTGGACGACCGCGTACGCACCCTTCAGGCGGACCTCGACACGTCCTGGCCCGACCTCGGCGCGCCCGATCTGGTGTGGGCCTCGGCCTCCCTGCACCACATGGCCGACCCGGACGCCACTCTGCGCCGCGTCCACGACACCCTGGCCCCGGGCGGGCTCCTCGCCGTCGTCGAGCTGGCCGGCTTCCCGCGTTTCCTGCCCGAGGACGCGCCACGGGACCGGCCGGGTCTGGAGGAACGCTGCCACACCGCGAGCGACCGCTTCCACGCCGAGCACGTCCCGCATCGCGGCGCCGACTGGGGGCCGAAGCTGAGCGCGGCCGGGTTCGCCGTGGAGGGCGAGCGCACGATCAAGGTGGACATCGAGGGTGCGGGCTCCCCGGCGATCGGCCGCTACGCCCAGGGCGGCCTGGAGCGCCTGCGCGCTACGGTCGCCGACGTCCTGCCGCCCGAGGACCTCGCCGCGCTCGACCGGCTGCTCGACCCCGGCAGCCCCGACGGTCTCCTGCGCCGCGACGACCTCGTCGTCCGCACGGAACGCGTCGTGTGGGCCGCGCGGCGTTCCTGACGCGCCGGGGACCACCCGCGGTCGCTACTCCCCCGCCAACTCCTCCTCCAGCCACGTGCGTCCACGGGTGCGCGGGGTGAGACGGACCGGTCCGAGGCGGGCGGCGAGGCGTTCGGCCTCGGCCTGGACGGCCTGTTCGGCCTCGTGGCCGACGTCCTCCAGGAAGCGGCACACGAGGTCACCCGCGCGGTCCTGGGCCCAGCCGCCGACGACCCGGCCGTCCCACCACACGGTGGGGCCGACGTTCCCCGCGCGGTCGAAGAGCCGGGGGCCGTGCGGCCCGAGGAACCAGTCCCGGCCGCTCCATCCCATCGGGGTGGAGTCGAGCGCGGGCAGCAACGCGGCCCAGGGGGCGGGGCGTTCCACGGGGCCGAGGTCCTCGGGCAGCAGGAGCGCGGTGCCGCCGTCGACGCGGACCTCGACGGGGTCGACCTGGGCGAGCGCGCGCGTGGTCCGCGTCTTCGTCCATCCCGTCCACCACCGCAGGTCCTCGGCGGTGCCGGGGCCGAACACGGACAGCCAGCGGCGGGCCAGCGCGGCCTCGGCGGCGCGCGGTTCGAGGGCGGGCAGCCCCTCGGGCAGCCAGTCGCCTACGGGCGCCCAGCGGTACTGGTGGGAGGTCCAGGAGCCGCGTGGCCGGCCGCGCACGACCCGGCCCTCGGCGGCGAGCAGGAGCAGCACGCGGCTCGCCGCCTTCTGCCGCCCCTCGTAGCTCTTCCCGGCGGACAGCACGATCTCGGTGGCGAGCCGTTCGTCGTCCCCGGCGAGTTCGGCGGCGGTCGCCTCGCCGCGCGCGGCGAGCGCGTCGAGAGCGGCGCTCTCGGCCCCGGCGAGCCAGCGTTCGACCCCGGCGGGGGTGTCGGCGACCCCCGAGGCGGCGAGGAAGCCGAGGAGTTTGCGGCGCTCCTTGGCGGCGACGCCGAGCGAGCAGCCCGCGAGGAGCAGCGGCGCGTCCTCGCGGCCGGTGACGAACACCGTACGGCGCATGGCGAGCAGCCGCAGCAGTGTCCGGTCCTCGTACAGGGCCCGTTCCACGTCGGCCACTTGGCCGTCCCGCATGCGCGCCCACAGCCCGACGTACACGGAGGACGGATCGGTGCCGTGCACGGCGAGCAGGGAGCGGGCGACCTCCTCGGGGCGTTCGGCCCGGCCGTCCGGGGTGAGCCGGTGGCGCAGAGCGAGCCGGGAGCGGCGTTCGGCCGGGTCGATGGTGCGCGTCGCGGGCATGGCGGGCACGATAGCGCGCCTCCCGCCTCCGGAGGCGGCCACCGAAGACGCCTCAGAGGCTTCCGGTGCCCGCGTACTGCATGACGGCGACGACGATCCCGAGGACGGCGACGGCGCAGCCCACGATGCCGAGGACGATCCCGGCGGTCGCCCTGCCCCGGCCCCCGGCCTCGCCCCGGTCGGCGCGCCGGCCACCGGCGGCGCCGAGTACGAGGGCCGCGACGGGCAGCACCACGGGGACCAGCACGAGCCCGAGGACGCCGCACACGAGGGCGGCGGTGGCCTGCCCGTTGGGGCGGTCGGCGCCCGGCGTCTCGTCGGCGTGGGCCGCGGCGGCACGCCCCGGGGAGAACTGCGTGTCCGTGGTCATGGGTCCCTCTCGTCCTGGCTTCGCCCCGGGGATCGCCCCAGGTCAGGGGCCAAGGCTAGGGACAGGACATGGGGGCTACCGGTGGTAACGGTGGAGGCGGCGTCCAGGTGTGTGACCAGTCTGTGGACGCCACCCCCGGCCGCTCAACGCCCTGTCAGTGCCCGAGCCTGCCGTAGGCACGCAGGACGCGCAGCGCTCGCAGGGTCTCCGCGCCCCGGTAGTCGTACGTGGCCGAGGGGCTCGGCGGCTCCCAGGTGAGGGCCCAGCCGCCGTCCTCCCGCTGGTCGCGCAGGAGCCGGTCGAGGTGGCCGTCGATCCGCTCGTCGGAGAACAGGGAGCGCCAGGGGCTGTCGGGCGTGGGCGCGAGGTGCAGCGGGGTGACGCCGTACGCGGGGTCGTCGCCTTCGGCCCGGTAGTGCTCGGCCTTCGCGAGCGCGCCGGGGACGGCGGCGGCCAGTTCGCTCCCGCGCGCCCGGTACCGCTCGGGCAGGTGGGCGAGCAGCGCCATGACCTCGGAGACCGCGTGCGCGTCGGACGGGAACCCCTCGCGCTCCACGGTGTCCAGGCACCAGCCGGTGGCGCGGTCGAGCCAGTCGTGGCGCACCCCGAGCCCGTGCAGGAGCCCGGCGAGTCCGGCGGTCGGGTTGAGCCCGGGGACGAGGGTCCAGTCGGCCCAGTGGACGGCGTGCGGGTAGGCCCTCATGACGGGCAGGGCGAGGGACACGGGGCCCTCGGGCGCGGCGACGGTGTCGAGCCAGCCGCAGACCCGTTCGGCCTCGGCGCGCGCCGTACCGGCGACGCCGGGGTCGGCGGCGGCGAGCAGCGTCAGGGTCTGGAGCGCGACCTCGGCGTCGATCGGCAGACTGGCCGGGCAGCGTTTGTCGGGTTCGAGGCCGTGACCGTAGCCGCCGTCCGCGTTGCGGTACCCGCCGAGCGCGGCGAGCGCGGAACCGGCCGTCTCGCCGTCGAACACCACCTCGTACAGGCGCTGTTCGAGCAGTCGCCCGTCGCGGACGAGGAAGGCTGCGGCCCGGTCGAGCACCTCGGACCCGCTGGGCCCGGTGAGGCTTCCGGTGGCGGCGGGGCCGCCGGTGGTCGTGTCGTGAGGGTTGTCGCTCATGGCCCCAGCATGAGGTGCGGGCGGCCCGGACGTCTTGAACGAATCGGACACAGACGCGGGGGCGGTGAACAGGTCAGCGGCGGCGCACGTCCCCGGAGGGCGGTGTGTAACGCGGGATCACGCGGGCGCACGTCCCCGCGCGACCGCCTGTTTCCCCGCGTGACACCGAAATGGCTGTCACATGACATCCGGCCAACTCCCCCCAGGCACTCTTGTGCGGGCCGGGCCGCTTGGCAAGGATTCCGTTTCGGCGAAACCACGAGCAGGTCAAGTTGACATGCTCACGCTTATTCCTGGCGTTCCCCGGTACGGAACGCGAGGCCCGCCGCCCGCACGGCCGCTCCATCCCACTGGCGCACCGTCCACAAGGAGAACCCTTCAGATGGCAGCTCAGCGTTCCGCCCGGCGCACCCTCGCCGGCATCAGTGTCACCGCGGTCACCGCTCTCACCCTCGGCACCCTGGCCGCCCTTCCCGCGACGGCCGCCCCGGCCGCGCCGGTGGGCCACATCGAGAACGCCGGTGTCTCCGACGCGATATCCGGCAGCTACATCGTCACCCTCAAGTCCGGTGCGCCGAAGGCCGGTTCGGCGGCAGGCAAGGCGCTCGCCAAGGAGTACGGCGCGAAGATCGACCGGACGTACTCGGCCGCCCTCAACGGCTGGGCGGTGAACCTCGGGGAGGCGCAGGCGAAGAGACTCGCGGCCGATCCGGCGGTCGCCTCGGTCGCGCAGAACCGCACGTTCACCGCGGACGCGACCCAGACCAACCCGCCGTCCTGGGGCCTGGACCGCATCGACCAGAAGACGCTTCCGCTCAACCGGAGCTACACGTACCCGGATTCGGCGGGCCAGGGCGTCACCGCGTACATCATCGACACGGGTGTCCGCATCACCCACCAGGACTTCGGCGGCCGGGCCTCGTACGGGTACGACGCGATCGACAACGACAACACGGCGCAGGACGGCAACGGCCACGGCACGCACGTCGCGGCGACCGTCGCGGGCACCTCGTACGGTGTGGCGAAGAAGGCGCGGATCGTCGGCGTCCGCGTCCTGAACAACGCGGGTTCGGGGACGACGGCGCAGGTCGTGGCCGGGATCGACTGGGTCGCGCGGAACGCGGTGAAGCCGGCGGTGGCGAACATGAGTCTCGGTGGCGGCGCCGACACCTCGATCGACACGGCGGTCAGGAACGCGATCAGGGCGGGCGTCACCTTCGCGGTCGCGGCCGGCAACGAGTCCACCAACGCGAGCACGAAGTCCCCGGCGCGGGTCACGGAGGCCATCACGGTCGGCGCGACGACGAACACCGACGCGAAGGCCGGCTACTCCAACTACGGTACGGTGCTTGACCTGTTCGCCCCGGGTTCGTCGATCACCTCGGCGTGGGGCACCGGCGACACGGCGACCAACACGATCTCCGGTACGTCGATGGCGACCCCGCACGTGGCGGGCGCGGCGGCGGTCTACCTGGCCGGCCACACCTCGGCGACCCCGGCCCAGGTCTCCTCGGCCCTGGTCGCGGGCGCCTCGACCGGAGTCGTCACGAGCCCCGGCTCGGGCTCCCCGAACCGTCTGCTGAACATCGTCCCGTAAGGCGTGTGAGTCCTCTCGACGCGGACGGTACGTGAACGAGGGCGGCGGTCACCTCAAGGGGTGGCCGCCGCCCTTGCGCCGTCCACGGCTGCGGCGGCGCGCAGGAGATCCACGGTGCGGGGGGCGGCCCGAACGAGGCTCGGTGAGCGAGGCGTTGCCACTGCCGTGGCCCCGTACTGGTTCGGGCGGCCCGGTGGCCGGACACCTGAGCCCGAGTCGGCGACGTCCTGCGCAGCCAGGCCGCTCACCGGTTTCGCGGGACCTGGCGCCCTAAAAGAGGGTTCCGCCTGACGAACAGGACCGAGCCGGGCAAGCTGGCATCCGGAGCATCCGGACACAGGGAGAGTCACCGCATGCCGTCGACCGTCGAGTACATCCGCTACCGCATCGCTCCGGACGACCAGAAGGCGTTCGAGAGCGCATATCACCAGGCCGCCGAATCGCTGGCCGCAGCTCCGGAGTGCATCGACTACGAATTGGCCCGCTGCCAGGAGGAACAGGACCGCTACATCCTGCGGATCCGGTGGACATCGGTCGAGGACCACCTGAAGGGCTTTCGCACAGGCGATCACTTCCCGGCCTTCTTCCGCGCCATCCGCCCCTATGTGACCGCCATCGAGGAGATGCAGCACTACCACGTCACGAACGTCGTGGGCGTGGGCAGCGCCACAGGACGGGAGTACTCGTGACCGACCCGCTCGACACCACATCTGAACGCCCCGCCTCCGGCGGCAGACCCGGCACGCCGAGCATCTACGAGTGGGCGGGTGGCGCCGACGCTCTGAACCGCCTCACCGAGGTCTTCTACGGACACGTCCTGAAGGACCCGGTCCTGGCCCCGGTCTTCGCGCACATGGACGCGCGCCACTCGCAGCACGTGGCCTTGTGGCTCTCCGAGGTCTTCGGTGGTCCCTCCCACTACACCGAGGGTCGCGGGGGCCACCCGCACATGGCCCGGCAGCACCTCGGCCGTGGCATCACCGAACAGCAGCGCCGCCGCTGGATCGACCTGCTGGTCGACAGCGCCGACGAGGCCGGACTGCCCACCGACCCGGAGTTCCGCGCGGTGTTCCTGTACTACGTCGAGTGGGGCACACGGATGGCGCTCATCTACTCGGGCGAAGACCCGCCGCCCGTCGACGCCGCCGATGTGCCGGTCTGGCAGTGGGGGCAGACACCGCCCTGGCAGCCCGGAAACTGAAGAGTGAGAGGAGCCGAGCGACGAGCGGGAGCAGGGAGGCGAGCATCTTGCGCTTGGAGGTGGCGGGCTCCCGGGTCAGCTCGACATCCACCCGGGCCGCTCGCCCCTCGGGCTTGCCACCGTCCGCGACGAAGCCGCGCCCGGGATCGCCCCGGGCGCCACCGGGCAGCCGGACGGCACGACCCCCCGGCTGCGCATCGTGCTGGACCGGGAAGCCGGCTCCTCCGGGACCACGCTGTCCCCTGGCCGGGGTCGCGCATTCGCGGCCCTCGGCGCACCGGGCCCGGGACGAACACCGTGGCCGCCCGGAGCAAGGGGCTGACGACCTTGCGGTGTGGCAGGAATCCGCACTGGAGCGACGCCAAAGGCAGACTCGACCTACGCTTCAACTGCAAGCACCACACGATCAACTGGGGCTACCGGATCTCCGCCAAGCTGAAGTCCGTCATCACGGGAGCGGTGACGGAGCGAGGTGCGTCGTGGTGGAGGAACGGCCGGCACATGCCGAAGAACTCGCCGCACACGTGGGCAAGAACTACCATTTCCACGGTACCTTCGAGCCGGTCAGGCGCGGTGACCGCGTTCAGTCGCAGGACACCTGAGGTTCCGCGTCAAGGTCGGCGGCCGGACCGGTACGGGCACCTTGACCTGGACCAGCGACGTCAAGGCGAAGAAGTAGTACATGTGTCTGTCTCATGACCTCGTCCGCGGATGGGCCGAGGCGATCCTCGCGCAGCTCGGGCCACCGGCCGGTCATTCGCTGGCCGTGTCCGGGCCCGGGTTCCGCTCCGGTACCCATACCGAGGCACACCAGGCCCCCGACAGCGGGGAGTTCGCTTCCTCCCTGCACATCCGCCTCGATGACGAGCCCTCCTCGGGCGACGACGGGAACCCGCCGGACGAGGACCCGCCGGACAGCGAGGCCGACGGGCTGCTGGTCACGCTCACCTTCGCCGACGGCTCCACGGCCTCCGTCTGCTTCGGCGTCTGCTTCGAGGCGCCCCTCTCGGAGGCGGAGGCCGTCACCCTGCTGGCCGGTCAACTCCAGGACGCCGTACTGGAGGAGACCGGCGGCGCCCCCCACCCGCCCTGCCCGGGCCACAGTCACCCGGCCGTGGCCAGAACCGTGGACGGCATCGCGTGCTGGGCCTGCCCGAACGGCGGGGCGGTGCGGCCCGTCCTCCCCGCTGCCTAGGGTGTGACGTCGTCCACGGCCCCGGCGGCGCGCAGCACGGCCACAGTGCCGGGGTAGGGCCCGGACGAGGCCCAGTAGAGCGGGGAGTTGCCGCTGCCGTGGTCCTCGCGCTGGTTCGGGTCGGCGCCGTGGCCGAGCAGGACGCGCACGGTGTCCTCGTGGCCCCAGGCGCACGCGGCGCACAGCGGGGTGCCCTCGGCGCCCACCCCCGCGCTCTCGGTGCCGGGCTGGGCCCCGGCGGCGAGGAGCAGGACGGCGGACTCGGCGGCCCCGTGCACGGAGGCGGCGTAGAGCGGGGTCGTCCCGTCCCGGTCCGCGGACTCGGCGGGCGCCCCGGCCGCGAGCAGCCGGCGCACGTCGGCGGGCTCCCCGAACATGGCGGCCTCGACGAGACGTTGGACGAGCTTCTTGCGCGTACGACGGTTCATGGCGGAGAGCGTAGGGCTTACCTCGCCCCGGCCCCCGACTCGGCGCGGCCCAGTCCGGAACGCGCCGAGCCGGACGGCGGGTCCAGCCGAGTCACGAGCCGGCGGTCAGCCCTGGAAGCGGTAGCGGACCTGGCGGTACGTCTCACCCTTGCCGAAGGCGAATCCGACGTCCGGGTCGACGCGGTACAGCAGGACGTCGCCGGAGCGGATGGTGTCACCGAGGCCGTACCAGGTGCCGTCCGGGTGGGTCAGGAGGGCGCCGTACTTGTTCTCGTAGGCGTCGGCGGTGGTGCCGCGTTCGGCCGGGTCGCTCACCACCCGGGCGCGCCCCTCGACGGTGATGTCGGTACCGTCGAGGGCGTTCGTGCCGGTCGTCATGGAGCAGCGGTCGTTGGCGTGGAGGTTGCGCGCCTTGCGCTCCTGGTCGCCGGTGGCGAAGTACAGGGCGCCGCCGGTCCAGACGGCCAGCAGCGGTGTCACGTGGGGGCGGCCGTCCGGGCGGACGGTGGACAGCCAGAACAGTGGCGCCTCCTCCAGCTCACGCCGCGCGGTCGGCCAGGGGATCACCTCGGCGCCGGGGTCGCTGAAGGGGCCGACCGAGGCGACGGGATCACTGTGGGCCATGGAAACTCCTTAGGGGGGGGCGGGGCACGGGTCAGGACAGCGGGGCGGGACAACGGGGCGGGTGGTTCGGGTCAAGGGGACGGCGGCACCCGCGGACGCACTCGTGGCCACCCGCGGACTCACTCACGCCCTACCGCGCCCACCCGGCCCCCCGGTTCCACGTCCAGTTCCACGCCCAGCGCGTCAAGCCAGTCGCCGGTGCCGTGCTCGCGCCAGGACGGCTCCTCGCGGCCGTCGAGGTAGACCCCCTGCTCGGTGAGGACGAGCCGCGTGCCCCCCTCTGCCGGGCGGAACTCCACGGTCGTCAGCGAGGCCGTCGCGAGTCCGTCCCCGACGTGCAGCACGGAGGTGTAGACGATGCGCTCGTCCCGGACGATGTCGCGGTACGTCGACTCGAAGGTCATCGACGGGCCGCCGTCCGGGCGGGCGCGGTTGACCTCCCGGCCCCCGACCCGGAAGTCCAGTTCGTGGTCGGCGCCGGGCGTGGAGAACCAGCGGGCCTTCACCTTCGGGTCGGCCCAGGCCGCGAACACCCGTGCCACCGGGGCCGGGTAGAGGCGTTCGAGGGTGAACGTGGCGTGCGTGACAGAACGGTCGGCCATCACAGGCTCCCTTGCTCCGGTGTGCCGGGATCATCGGCCAGGCAGTCGCCGAGCCGGTCCAGTCGCCGTTCCCAGACCGTGCGCTGCCCGGCGAGCCAGCCCTCGGCCGTCCGCAGCGCGTCCGGCTCGATACGGCAGGTGCGGACCCGGCCGGTCTTCTCGGACCTGACCAGCCCGCACGCTTCCAGCACCTGTATGTGCTGCATGACCGCGGGCAGCGACATCTCCAGCGGCCTGGCCAGCTCACCGACCGACACCGGCCCGTGGACCAGCCGCTCGACCATCGCCCGCCGCGTCCCGTCCGCCAGCGCCTGGAACACCCGGTCCAGCGATCCGGCATAGTTAGGCATGTCCTTAACTATGCGGCGGCGCAGCTCCGCGGTCAAGGCTTCACTCCTCGACCGGCGCGGCGCTCGCCCGGGTTCCGGCAGAGCGTGGCCACTCAGCGCAGTACGGCCGCCAGCAGGTCGGTCCCCAGCGCCGTCATCTCGGGCAGGTTGAGGGAGTACCGGACGTAGCGACCGTGGCGCCGGGACGTGAGCAGGCCCGCGCGGCGCAGGACGGCGAGGTGGCGGGAGACCTCCGGGGGTGAGAGTTCCCAGGCGTGGGCCAGCTCGCCGGTGGTGTGCGGGCCACGGGCCAGGGTGCGCAGCAGCCGCAGCCGTACCGGATGCGCGAGTGACTCCAGCCGTAGCGAGACCGTCTCCAGCGGTACCGGCTCCGGTGGACGAGCCTCTGCCACCGGGTACTGCACCACCGGCTGCCACCCGGGCGCGTGGACGGCCACCAGGTGGGGACGGCCGAAGACGCTGGGGACGAACGTGACCCCGGCGCCGTCAGCGGCGGTCGCGTTGTCCTGGAGCTTGTCCACGATGATGCTGTCGCCGTCCGGCGCCAGGGTCACGGCGCCGGAGACCGATGCGAGTGCCGCCCCGACGCCCTGGCGCTTCAGCAGGTCGTTCTTCAGGCGCAGATCGGTGGCGAGCTGCACGGCGACGCCTCTCCAGGCGGTGTCGAAGAAAGCCTCGGCGCACTGTTCGAGAGTGTCACGCACCCGGGCCCGCACGATGTCCGGGTCCGCGAGCAGCCGTTCCGCGAAGGCCTCTTGGAGCGCGCCGCGGGCCTGGGCCAGGTCCAGGGCCCGCTCGCGCGCCGTGGCGTCGGCGAGCGGCGACGGCCCGGCGAAGTGGACCCGGTTGCTGCCGCACGTGGTGATGAGTGCGGCGGTCACATAGGTTTCGTCGTCGATCCGGTCCACCTCGTCCAGCTCCTCGGCGAGGGTGGGCCGGGGACGGGCGGGGACCAGGAAGTCGGCTCGTGAGGAACGCCAGAGGAACTCCGCCTCCCGCAGCCGTTCGGCCAGCTCCGGCCGGAGCCCGGCCCAGACGTCCCCGGCCCAGCCGGCGAGCTGCGGGTGATGCGCGGGTTCGGCCAGCACGTGCAGCATCGCGGTCAGCTCGGCCAGCGGGGAGGCGGCGAACCGCAGTTGCCCGGGCGGCGGGCCGCCGATGTCGATCCTCAACGTCATTCCCTCATCATCACGGGGCGGACGGCCGACGGCCGCGTCGATTGACGATGTCCGTCAACCGGCAAGGGCCGGCTCGACGCCGGACGCACCGTTACGCCATGGCAACCACCGTCAAGATCCGGCCGCACACCCTCGTCCGAGCCTCCGGAGGCCCCCGCTACGCCGTCGCCCTGACCGTGGACGCGCTCGGCACCGGCCTGCTGCGGCCCTTCCTGCTCCTCTACGGGGTGTCCGTGCTGAGGCTGTCCGCGTCGGCCACCGGCCTCGCCATGACGGTCGGCGCCGTCCTGGGCCTGGTGTGCATGCCCGCGGTCGGCCGATGGCTGGACCGGGGCGCACGCAGCACGGTCGTGGCGGCGTCGATGCTGGTGCGGGTACTGGGCGTGGCGCTGCTGCTGGCCGCCCCGGCGGGGCACGTCGGGCTGTTCGCGGCGGCGGCGCTCTTCCTCGGCATCGGCAACCAGGCGTGGCCGGCCGCCCACGCGGCCCTCGTGGCCACGGTCGCCCACGGCCGGGAACGCGACGCCGCCCTCGCGGGGGGCCGCGCCCTGCGCAACGCCGGACTGGGCGCCGGCGCACTGCTCGCCACCGCGTGCCTGGCGGGCGGCACCACCGTGTTGCAGGCGCTGGCAGCCGTCACCGGGCTCGCCTACCTCGCCGCGGCGGCCTTGGCGTGGTCGGTCCACGTGGACGCTCTTCCGGCCGCTGCCGCGGGCAGGGGCGGGGACGACGTGCCCGCACCCCGGATGCGCGCGCTCCTGGCCGCCAACGTGATCTACGTCTTCTGCCTCAACGTCCCCGAAGTCGCGCTCCCTCTGGTCCTGGTGGCGCAGATGGGCGCCTCCCCGGTGTGGTCGGGGGTCGTCTTCGCGGCCAACACGGTGCTGGTGATCGCCCTCCAGGTTCCGGTCACCGTCCTGCTGTCCCGCTTCCCCCGCCGGTCGGTGCTGGCGGTCGCCGGCGTGGTGCTCACCGCGTCCTACCTCGGCTTCCTCGCGGCCACCTCCCTGGGACACGGCTGGGGCGCCCCGGCCGTCGCCGCGGTGTCCGTGGTCTGCACCGTCGGCGAGATCATCTACGCGGGCAGCGCCACGGCGCTCGTCGCCGCCCTCGCCCCCGCGCATGTCCTGGGCCGGGCTCTCTCCCGCTTCCAGCTCTCCACGGGCTTCGGCCTCGCCGTCTCCCCGGCGGCCGTCACCGCTCTCGCGCCCCACGGCCCGACCGCCCTCTGGGGCAGCCTCGCCGCCGCTACGCTCCTCTCGGCCGGAGCCGTCGCCACCGAGCGGGAGCAGGAAACGGGGCTCAGCGGTCACTGACGCCGGGCGTGAGGGGACTCGTGAGCCGGTGAGTCCGGGCGGGCTCGTGAGCCCGGCGACCGCTCCGGACCACACTCGGTGCGGCCTGAACTCAGCGTGCGCTGAGTTGTACAGTGCGGTGACCGGGGCCCGGTGCTGTCCCGCTTCGCCTCACAGTCACCCGTACAGTCGCCGGGCGCCCGCTCCACCAGCGATACGACGGAGAGGCTGCGCACAGCACATGACCATGCGACACGACGACACCACCTCCGACAACGACACCGACACCGACATCGCCCCCGCCACCCCGGATCTGCCGTCCAACAGGGGCCGTTGGGGCCTCGACGACCAGCTCGGCACGCTCAACCTGATCACCGAGGAGGTACGGGCGCGGGGCGCCGCCGAGGTGCGGACGGGCCGCGCGGTCTCCCTGGCGCAGGTGATCGAGCCCGCGCCGGTGGTCAGCGGCCCCTTCGCCCCCGCCGGCCGGCCCGCCTCGCCGGTGCAGCAGACGGTGACGTACACCGGCTCCCCGACGATGGCGGCCGTGGACGTCATGACCGTCGTCAACCACCACACGCGCTCGACGCACATCGACGCCCTGGTGCACATACCGCGTGACGGCGATGTCTATCCCGGGCGGCCCCTCACCCGCAGCCTGAGCCCGGCCGGGGCCGTCCACGGCTCCACGACCGCCTTCGCCGCCGGGATCGTCACCCGGGGCGTCCTGCTCGACCTGGCTCCGGGCACAGCGCTGGAGCCCGGGCACGCGATCACGGCGCGGGACCTGGAGGCCGCCGAGGAACGGCAGGGCGTACGGCTGGAGTCCGGGGACGCCCTCGTCGTGCGCAGCGGCTGGATCGGAGGGCCCCAGCCGGACCGCGAGATGCCCGGGATCAGCCTCGACGCGGTGCGCTGGATGGACCGGCGCGGCGCCTCGCTCTTCACGGGCGACGCCGGGGACGCCCACCCCGGCCACGACCCCGCCTGCCCGATGCCGCTGCACGACGTCGCCCTGCCGCTCCTCGGCATGCCGCTGATCGACGTCCCCGACCTGGAGGAACTGGCCGCCGTGTGCGCGGAACTGGGCCGCTACGCCTTCCTCCTCACGGTCGCTCCCCCGCGCATCCACGGACTGACCGGGGTGCCGGTCAACCCGCTCGCCCTGTTCTGACGACCGCGTTCTGACGACCGTGTCCTGACGTACGGCGACGCGCGTACGGGTCCGGTCCGCGACGGACGGGCACCTACGGTGGCGCCGTCCGTCGTCGTGGCCGGGCCTGCCCGCGCCGCTCACCGAGGCGGGTGGCGCCGGTCCCCGAACGCCTCCGCCAGGACGGACCGGGTCAGCACCCGCAGGAAGGGCGGGACGGTCAGGGCGACCGACCCGGCGAAGACGGCGAAGGCGAGCCGCAGTCCGAGCCCTTCGGCGAGCAGGCCCATGAGACCGGCGCCCAGCGGCATGGCTCCCCAGCTGAACAGCCGGCTGACGGCCCCGAACCGGCCGAGCAGGGCGTCCGGCACGAGGCGTTGCGCCATGGTCCGGGAGTTCACCGTCCACAGGGTGCCGCCCATGCCGCCCAGGAAGGCCGCGCCGGCCACCGCCCGCAGGTCGGCCGTCAGGGCGGGCACGGCCATCATCGCGAGGGTGCCCACGAGGTCGGCGAACATGACCCAGCGGCGACCGAGGAGGCGGTTGAGCCAGGTGACCGTCAGCGCACCGGTCAGGCCGCCGACCCCCAGGGCGCTCAACAGGACGCCGTACTCGGTCGAATCGAGGTGCATGACGGAGGTCGCGAACAGCGGCATCAGCGCGAGCCAGGCACCCCAGCACGCGCACAGGACGGTCAGGATGAGCGCCATGGTCCGCAGCACCGTGTGGCGCCACAGATGGCGCAGACCCTCGGCGATCTGCTCCCGGACGGTCTCCGTGGCGGCCCGCGCCTCGCCCTTCACCGCGTCCCGCCGGCTCGCGCGGAAGCGGCCCACGAGCAGGAGGACGACGAGCGAGGAGGCCAGGTACGACAACCAGGTCGCACCGAGCGCGAATCCGGTGCCGGCCGCGAGCAGGAGGCCGCCGACGAAGGGCCCGGCGAACTCGTTGCAGACCGTTTCGGCGCCCGCGATCCAGGTGTTGGCCCGCTCCCGGTCCTCCGGCGCGGTCAGGGCCGGGATCAGCGCCGAGGCCGAGGTGAGGGCGACGACCTCGGCGACGCCCAGCACCGTACCGGCGGCGCAGAGCACCGGGATGCCGACCGCCCCGGCGCCAGCGAGCGGTATCAGCGCACCGACCGCGAGCAGCCGCAGGGCGTTGGCCCCCCACAGCAGCCGCCGCCGGTCCGCCCGGTCCACGAGCACTCCGACGTGGAGCGCGGCCAGCAGCCAGGGCAGGGACAGCGTGAGCGACACGGCGGAGATCTGGGCGGGCGAGGCGGAGGCCCGGGTGGCCAGGAGGGGGAGGGCGATCTTGGTGACGCCGTCCGCGAGGTTGGTGAGCGCCGTGAAGACGAGGAGGACGACGGTGTCGCGCGTGCCGCGACGCGCTGCGGGCGGCGGCGCGGCGCCCGGCACGAAGTCCTCGGGAAGCGCGGCGGCGAACGCGACCGGCGCTCCCTCCCCGGCATCGGCGCGGTGATCGCCCATCAGTCTCCCCCAACCGTCGGACGGCCGAACGCCCTAACCGTCTAAACCGTTATGCCGGTTACCCCGGTACGCCGAGTCTGGCACGGAGGTGAGCCGGTCCGCTACCCGCTAAAGCGGATAGCCGGTTAGCCGGTGTAGTCTGGGCCCCTTCGCAGGAGGTGATCCATGCCCGAAGCGCCCGCATCCGCGCGGCTCGTGGAGGCGTTCGCGAACACGCTGGACGTCGAGGAGGGGACCGACGACCTGGACACGGCTCGCAAGCTCGACGCCTGGCTGCGCGAACAGGGGCTCCTGCGGGGCGGCGAGCGGGTCCGCGCGCGGGACCACGCCTTGTGTCTGCGCGTACGCGCGGGTATCCGCGAGGAGTTGGGCGTCCACGTGGGCGACACCCCGGACGACGAGCTGTTGAGCGACGCGGCCGAGGCGCTGCGCGAACTCCCCGTCGTCGTCACCACCGGAGCCGGACCGGGGACCGGGGTTGGGGCCGGGGCCGGGGCCGGGGCCACCGGGGTGCTCTCCCCCGCGCCGCACCTCCCGGCGGCCAGGAAGGCCCTCGCGTCGCTCGCGATCGCGTGGAGCGAACTGGCCCTCACCGGCGAGGCCACGCGGCTCAAGCGCTGTTCCGAACACGCCTGCGCCTGGGTCTTCTGGGACACCTCGAAGAACCGCAGCCGCCGCTGGTGCTCGATGCGGGTGTGCGGCAACCGGGCCAAGGCCCGCCGCCTCGCGGCACGCAGGGCCACCGGGGCACCGCGGCCCGAGTGACGGGTAGAGCCGTGCGGGCCGCCCGCACGCGTACGAGGTGACGAACGACGGGCGGCCCGGCCCTTCGGCTCAGCCCCTCCCCTGCCGGGACCTCCGGTTGACGACGGCGAGCCGGGCGCTCAGGACCTCCGCCCGCCCTATGACGACGATCCGCCCGGGGTCGGCGTCCCACTCCCGGCCGCCGCCGAGCGGACGGAGCTGGGTGTACGGCCCGACCTGCCCCATGACGACCCCGACCCGCCCGCTGGCCTCGTCCCGTACGACCGCGCCGGGGCGCGGCGCACCCGGCCCCACCGGTACGGCCTGCTCACTCACGGCCGGCTCCGCCCGGTCCGGCGGCGAGCACGCGCGCGAGGTCCCGGGCGACGGCCGGGGTGACGCGCCCGAGTTCGACCAGGGGCCGCGCGGGCTCGGTGGCGAGCGAGGACGGGTCGAGCCCGAGGGAGGGCAGCGTCACCCCGCGAGCCCGCAGGGCCAGCCGCAGAGTGTCCCTGGCCTCCCGCGCGTCGTTGACGATCTGGGACCAGCTGGGTACGTCGTCGTTCTTCATGGGGACCTTCACTCGGTGGAGGGGATTCGGTGGTTCTGTCCTCCCATCCTCGGCGCCGCGCCCTACGCTCCCAAGCAATTGACGTCCCAAACGGACGCGAGGGAAGAGGAGTTGCGATGCCGGCTCGACCCACCGAACTGACCCCGGACCGCTCCGCGCGACACATGTTCGGCGCGGAGATGAGGAGGCTGCGCGAGGCAGCGGGCATGTCCCTGGAGAGCCTGGGCGCGGTCATCAAGTACAGCAAGAGCTCCCTGGCCCGTTACGAGACGGCGGAGTCGATGATCCCACCGGATCTCCCAGCGCTCCTCGACGCGGCATTCGGGACGTCGGACGGGTGGTTCGGGAAGCTTTACGCGTTGGCTTGCAAGGAGTTCCACCCGGATCAGTTCCGCAGAATGGTGGAACTGGAGGCCCGCGCCAGCCTGATCCAGCAGTACAGCGGGCTCATCGTCCCCGGGCTTGTGCAGACCGAGGCGTACGCGCGAGCGCAGTTCAGGGTCCACAATCCGCGAGCCACCCTGCACGACATCGATGAACTCGTTACGGCCCGCATGAGTCGACAGGGCCTTCTGACCCAGAACCCGGCGCCAGATCTCTACGTACTCCTTGACCAGGCGGTTTTGCTGCACTCGTATGGCGGCCGGGAGGTCATGCGCGAGCAGCTAGCGCACCTGGCTGGCTTGGCCTGCACGTCCACGACCATCCTGCAGGTTCTCCCAATGGTCCACGGGGGACATCCCTTGGCGGGCGGTTCACTGAAGTTGCTCACCCTTGACGACGGGTCTCGTGTCGCCTACGAGGAAAGCATCACCACCGGAACCCTGCTGGAGGATACGCACATCGTCAAAGCGCATCAGCGGTCGTACGATCTGGTCAGGGCCTATGCCTTGTCACCCAGCGATTCGGCGAAGCTGATCCGCTCCACGATGGAGGAACTCCCCCATGAGCACCACCCCGGACTACACCCGCGTGGACTGGACGAAGTCCACCTACAGCGGGAACGGCGGTGACAGCTGCCTGGAGTGGGCCCCTTCCGTAGCCCGCGCAACGACCACGGTTCCGGTCCGGGACAGCAAGACCCCCCGAGGCCCCGTCCTCACCTTCAGCCCCGCCGCCTTCACCGCCCTCGTCAACTGGGCGCGTCAGCCGCGATCCTGACCCGGCTGCCTGACCTGCACGGCCAGGACCGTCCCGAAGGTTCACGAGGCGACAGGGCGACGCTGGCCCACTCCGCGATGAGGACCTCCATGAGCACCGCCGGCCTGGACCACGGGGTGTGACGGGCTTTCTGGGTGCTCGTGCTGGTCATGGGCAGCAGCCCCCGGGGGGATCGTCTGCCGGCGGTGGGAGTCGAGGAGCGTCAGGACGGCAGTGATCCCACGCGGCTGGGCGAGGGTCCGAGGTTTCCTGTGACGGTCGCCGCTGCGTGCCCCTGATCTTCAGCGGCTCTTTGCGGCGTGATCTGTGGGGTGCATGTCGTGGACGCCGTCACGCCGGGTCCCGGAAGGTGGAGGGGTGACGGAACGCAGCATTGTCTTCGTGATCTACGAGGGATTTCAGCCCCTTGACCTCACCGGTCCGCACGAGGTGTTCCAGCACGCCGGGCGGCTGGCCGGCGGCTATCGCCGGCTGGTGGTGGCGCCTCGTCCAGGGCCGGTGCGGGCGGCGAGCGGGCTCGTGGTCCACGCCGGGCACGGGGTGGACGAGGTGGATCCCGAGGATGTCGACACTCTGGTCGTGGCCGGTGGCGAGGGAGTCGACCTGGCGCGCCGCGATGCGGAGCTGACCGGCTGGATCCGAGCCGTCGGGTCGCACGCCCGCCGCGTCACCTCGGTGTGCAGCGGGGTGTTCCTGCTGGCTGCCGCCGGACTCGTCGAGGGGCGCAGGGTCACCACGCACTGGGCCCGCGAGCAGCAGCTCATCAGGGAACATCCGGGTGTCGAGGCCGACTGCGAGCCCATCTTCATCCGGGACGGGCAGGTGTGGACATCGGCCGGTGTCACCGCAGGAATGGATCTCGCCCTGGCGCTCGTCGAGGACGATCTCGGGCGGGACGTCGCTCACGCTGTCGCCCGCGAGATGGTCATGTTCCTGCGCAGGCCCGGCGGTCAGTCCCAGTTCAGCGTGGTGCTGTGGGCGAGAGAACCCGCGACCGACCCGGTCCGTGCCGCGGTATCGGCCATCCACGCCGATCCCGGCGCGCGGCACGCGATCGCCGACCTGGCGCGGAGCGCGCGGCTGAGCCCGCGTCACCTACAGCGCCGGTTCACCGCCGAACTGGGCACGCCGCCCGCCTCGTACGTGGAGCGAGTACGTGTCGAGGCCGCCCAGCGCGCGCTGGCCGAAGGCGACGACCCGGTCGAGGCCATCGCGCGGCACTGCGGGTTCGGCATCCCCGAGACACTGCGTCGCACCTTCCACCGTCACCTGGGCGTCGCCCCCTCCGACTACCGGGCGCGATTCCGGTCCACCGCCACCACCCGGGCGGAACAGCAACAGGAACAAGAACAGGAGCATTCATGACCACCTACGGACTGCTGGTCTTCGACGGTGCCGAGGAACTGGACTTCGTCGGCCCCTGGGAGGTGTTCACCGCGTCCTCGATGCTGCGCGACGGCGTGGACACCGCCGTCCTCATCTCCGAAAGATCCGGACCCGTACGCTGCAGCAAGGGCATGCGCGTCCTGCCTGACCACACCTTCGACGACCACCCGCCCCTCGACGTGCTGCTGGTCCCCGGTGGCCCCGGGGCGCGCGAGACGGAGCTGTACAACCCGGTCGTCACCGGCTGGGTCGCCAAGAACGCGGAACAGGTCTCCTGGGTCAGCGGCGTGTGCACCGGCGCGGTGATCCTGCACGCCGCCGGGCCCGCGCGCGGGCGGCGCGTCGCCACCCACTGGAGCTACGAGGACACGCTCGAATCGCGCGGCGATGTCACCGTCGTCCGTGACGCCCGCTATGTCGTGGACGGGAACCTGATCACCAGCCAGGGCGTGTCGGCCGGGATCGACAGCGCCCTCTGGCTGGTGGGCCGGCTGCACGGCGTCGAGCACGCCCGCGCGGTGCGCCGGTACCTCCAGTACGACCCGGCGCCGCCCTACCTCGCCGACGAACCCCTCGTCGCCTGAGATCGGCCCCGGCCTGTCGTTCGGCGCCTTCCCCGGCGGCCGGCCGCCCCCTACGAGGTACGTGCCCCGCAGCCCGTCAGGCGCGGTCGTGGAGAGTAGCCGGTGCCGGTGCCGACCTCCAGCACGGACATGCCGGGCCGGACCCGTAGCTCCTCCAGCATCCGGACCACCAGACCGGGCAGCGTCGAGGACGACGTGGGCACCTGCGCCAGCCGGCCCTCGACCTGCCGGGGCACCACGCGTCCGGCGAGCCGCGTCACCAACGTGTCGTCCTCGTACACGCGGCCGATCAGCTCGGGCGACGCCTCCAGCGACACCGGTCGATACCACCCGTCGCCGTCGTACTCGAACCAGCCGCCCCGCAGAAACGCCTCACGCGGGACAGCCAGCACCGCCGCCTCCCACTCGGCGCTCAGGACCACCCCCGCCTCCTTGAGCCGTGCGGCCGGCCCCACCCGCAGCGCTGCGGACTCGTTCACTCGGACACTCCGTTCTCCACCGGACCACTGAAGCAGTCCACGGGTTCATACGTGAGGTTTTGGTACATCGCGAAAACCCCTTGCTCAATGGTCAAGAAGTGTTGACCATTAGGCCATGCCTCCCGATGACGGACCTCCCGAGACCTTCCGTGTCACCACTGACGAGCAGCTACGCGCCGTGTCCAGCCTCACGCGTCACCGGATCATGGCCGTGCTGCGCTTCGAGCCCGCGACGATCACGCAGATCGCCGACCGCGTGGGGCTCGCGAAGGGAAGTTCCAGCTACCACGTACGGCTGCTGGAGCGGGCCGGCCTGGTGAAGGTGGTCCGGACGCGGAAGGTCCGGGGGGTCACCGAGCGGTACTACGCGATGGCCGCGCGGTCCATCGTGCTGCCGGACCCGGGCGAGGGAGGTCCGGACGTGCTGATGCGGCACGCGGTGGCGGACCTGGAGGCGGCGCCGGCGGACGGCGAGCGGCATGTGGGGATGGCCCATCTGCGGCTCACCGAGGAGCAGTTCGCGGAGCTGGGGGCGCGGCTCCAGGCGCTGGCGGACGAATACCGGGAGTTGTCCGATCCCTCACTGCCGGACGCGTCGCTCGTCTTCGCGCTGTTCCACCCGGCAACCCGCCATCAGCAGGCCAAGGGGGACGCCAAGTGAGCCTGACAGAAAGCAAGTTGCCGACCGGTTTCGGACGACTGTGGACCGCGCAGACGGTGTCCTCGCTCGGTGACGGCGTGTCGCACGCCGCGCTGCCACTGCTCGCGCTGGCGTTGACGCGGGACCCGATGGCGCTCGCCGTCGTCACGGCCGCCGGGACCCTGCCGTGGCTGCTCTTCGGGGTGCTCGGCGGTGCGCTGGTGGACCGCTGGGACCGCCGGCGCACGATGTGGGTGACGGACGCGGCGCGTGCGGTGCTGCTCGCGATACCGGCGGGCGCGGCCGCGCTCGACGTGCTGAGCATTCCGCTGCTCGCGGCCGTCGCCTTCCTGCTCGGCCTCGGCGGACTCTTCTTCGACACGGCCGCGACGGCTTATCTGCCGGATCTGCTCGGCCGTGACCCCGTACTCCTGGAGCGCGCCAACTCCCGTCTGCGCGGCGCCCAGACCGCCGCGTCCGGCTTCGCGGGGCCACCTGCGGGCAGTGCCCTGCTCGCGCTCGGGCGGGCGGTCCCGCTGCTCGCCGACGCGGTGTCGTTCGCGCTCTGCGCACTGCTCGTCCGGTCGCTGCCCGCCGCGCCCCGTCCCGTACCGCAGGCCCGTGAGTCGCTGCTGCGGCAGGCGCGGGCCGGTGCCTCGTACGTGTTCCGGGACCGGCTGCTGCTCGGACTCGCGCTGCGCCCGGCGGTCGGGAACATCGCCTTCCTCGCCGTGGAGACCGTCCTCGCCCTCTTCGCGCACGACCGTCTCGGCATCGGCACCTTCGGCTTCGGCCTGCTCCTCACGGCGGAGGCCACCGGCGGTCTGCTCGGCGCGGGCATCGCCTCCTTCCTCGGCCGGGTACTCGGCACCGGCGCCGCGCTCACCTGCACGGCGGCGGTCGAGGGGCTCGCCGTCCTGGGCCTCGCCGCCGCCCCCGACCCGTACGTCGCGGGCCTCGCGCTCGCGGTCTGCGGAGCGGGCATGGGCGCCACGATGGTGCTCGCCCCTTCGCTGCGGCAGGCGATCGTCCCCGCCCACCTGATGGGCCGGGTCGCCTCCACCTCCCGCATGCTCGCCATGTGCGCCGCCCCGTTCGGCGCCTTCCTCGGCGGCTGGCTGGCCACCGCCTACGACGTACGCACCCCGCTGTACGCCGCCGCCGGTCTGCTCCTCACCATGACCGCCGTCACGTCGACCATGACCAGCAACCGGAAGGTGGAAGCGGCGCTGCGGGCCGCCGCCCCGGCCGGTGAACCCCGCCACCCGGAGGAGTCCGGGGATGCCGTTCAGGAGGGTGCCGTTCAGGGCTCCGCGGGGTCGTTGGCCTGAGCCGCGCACGCACGCACGCGTACGGCGGCCGGACCCCGTGAGGGAGCCCGGCCGCCGTGGTCACCGCATCTCGTTGTTCACCGCACCCGACCGGGTCAGGTGCTCAGCCGCACTGTCCCGCCGGGCGGTCCCGCTTGACGAGGTTGGTGTAGCCGGTGGTGCCGTCGATCCACAGGACCGTGCGGCCCTCGTCGGCGGCGGCGTACACCTGGTCGCCCCGGTCGCAGGAGACGCGCTGCGCGCCGCCCTTGCCGTCGGGGGCCACCTGGTACAGCTTCGGCAGCGTCGCGTTGGTGCCGTCCGAGACCAGCGGCAGGGTCATGATCGTGACCGCGTCGTCCGAGGCCGTCAGCGTGTACGCGTCCAGGGAGCCGGCGCCGGACTCGGGGACGACGGTGACCGGGTCCGAGCCGTCGAGGGCGGCGCGGCGGACGGCGGCCTGACCGGTGTCGGCGGCGTCGTCGTCCTCGATCCAGAAGACGCCGTCATCGGTGAGCGCGGTCTGTCCGACACCGGCCGTGGCAGTCGGGTCGACCGGCATGAGCGTGGTGGCGGCGGTCGCGGGGTCGAGGACCTCCACGCCGAGCTTGTAGCCGTCCGCCTCGGGCCACAGCTTGGCGTAGGCGATCTTCCCGTCACGGACCGAGGGCAGGGCCGTCGACATGACCGGCAGGCCCTTGTCGACCAGGCCGGTGGCGCCGGTCTTCAGGTTGATGTAGCCGACGTGCTGAGAGCCCATGTACGGGTCGGTCGTCGTGTAGACGACGAGGTCGCCGTCCACGTTCAGCGAGGACACGTTCGTGCCGGAGGCGCCGACGACCTTGTCGAGCCCGCCGGTGAGCGGGCGCGCGTGGAACAGGATGGACGAGTTCGTGTACTCGGCCCAGACGACGGTCTTGCCATCGGTGTCGGCGTACACGTTGTAGTCGCCGTTGTTGGCGCTCATCAGCTTGGGCGCGCCCTTGCCGGTGGTGTTGCCGACCCACACCGAGTACGGCTCGCTGCCGTCCTCGTTCGAGCGGGAGACGGCGTACTTGCCGCCGCCCGCGCCGACTCCGGTGCCGGAGACGTTGACCTTCGAGAGGATCGTGTCGGCGTCGACGCCGAGCGCCTTCTCCCAGCCCGGGGTGATGCCGTGCGCGTCGAACGACCGCTTGACGACCTTGAGTTGCGCGTTGGTGACGCCCAGCTCCTGGGCGGCGGCGATGACGGCGGCGCGGCCCTCGGTGAAGCCGTCGAGCGGCGTCATGTACGCGGACAGCGCGCGGTAGACGATCTTGTCGGCGAGTTCGGCGCCGAGGTCCTCGCGCAGGTCCCACAGGGCGCCGGAGAAGATCGTGGAGTTGGCGTGCACCCCGCCGTTGTCACCGCGGAAGGAGACGCCGACGAAGTCCTTGGAGGTGGTGTGCCCGTCGTTCAGGTCGCGCAGCGCGCACTCACGCGAAGGGAGGTCGGTGCACAGGTCCTCGCCGAGCAGCGAGGCGTCCGGGTCCGACATCGGGACGTGGTTGGCGGTCACGTCGATGGCGTTGCCGAAGTAGTCGGCGATGGCCTCGTTCATGGCGCCGGACTGGCCCGCGTAGACCAGGTTGGCGGTGTGCTCGACGACTCCGTGGGTCATCTCGTGGCCGACCACGTCGGTGTCCGCGGAGAACGTGCGGTACCCGTCGCCGCCCTGGCCGTACACCATCTTGCTGCCGTCCCAGAAGGCGTTGTTGTACGGCTGACCGCCGTTGACCACGCCGACCAGGGACTGGATGAAGCCGTTCTTGCCGTCCAGGCCGTCCCGGCCGAAGTTCTTCTTGTAGAAGTCGTAGACCTGACCGGCGGCCCAATGGGCGTCCACCGCACCGGAGTCGGTGAAGTCGGCGCCGAGGTCGGGGGTGGCCGACTGGAAGGTCTTGACGCCGCTGGGCCACGTGCCGGACGCGCTGGCGACCTCGCGGCCGCGCGCGTCGTAGGTGGCGATCATCTCCCCGTCGTACGGGGAGGACGCGGGCCGCTTGCTGTAGTCGATCGTCTGGTAGGCGCCGTCGGCGCCCTGGTACAGGTTGACCTCGGTCTTCTCGCCGTTGTAGCGGGTGCCGGTGCCCTTGACGACGAGCTGCGAGGCGGCAGCGGTGGCGTCGGGCGCGGCCGTCTCGCCGGTGGCCGTGGCGCCACCGGCGGCCCCCGTCGCGCCGAAGGTCTGGATGGCGCTGTACTGGAGGACCGGGAAGCCGGAGTGCGCGTCGACGTACACCTCCTGCCGCACCGGGCTGCCGTCCGCCGCGTCGGTCCCGGTGACCGTGATGTGCCGGGTCAGCACGCCCTCGCCCTGCGGGAGGATCGTGACGCCCGAGGACTTCCCGGCCAGCGGGGCCGCGCCGGGCTTCCCGCCCTTGGCCGGAGCGCCCTTGGCCGGGGCCTTCAGCGGGCCCGCGCCGAGCTGTGCGGTGACCGCGCCGACGGCCCGCTCGACCGCCGTCTTCTCGGAGACCTCCGGAGTGACCGTGCCGAGCTTCAGCTTGGTGAAGTAGTTGCCGGAGGTGCCGGTGACCGCGCGCCTGCCGTCCTTCTTCGTCATCCGGACGACGTACTGCCCGCCGAGGACCGGGACGCCCTGGTACTTCTGCTGGAGGCGGACCGTCTCCTCGCCGCCCTTGCCGGTGTCGGTGCCGAGCGAGGTGAGGTCCTTCGCCGAGGTGTCCGCGATGTGGTAGCGGCTCTTCTTCGCCTTGAGGTGGCCGCGCGCCGCGTCGGCGGCGTCGGCGGTGGCGGAGACGTCCTCGTGCAGACCGGTCACGAGCGACGGGGTGTCCGTCTCCGCGCCCGTGGTGGCGCCGGAGGCGGCCGAGGTGGTGGACGTGACGGTGCCGGACCCGGCGGCCGTCGTGGTGGTGCCGGTGTCCGCCTGCGCGGACGGCATTGCGGTGACCAGGAGGCCCGCGGCGGCCAGCAGCGCCGCCACGCCCTGGCCGAGGGCTATGCCGCCCGCCCGCTTGCCCGCGCCCCTCCCCGCACTGTTCCCGGTTCTCTTCCCTGCACTGGCCGATCTCCTGCGCGTCGCACTCCGCACGGTGCCCCTCCGATGTCACTGCTGGGTGAACGGATTCCGGATGCGGACATGCAAGTACCTGAGCGGGCATGTGAACAATGCGTTCCAGGTGCCGACTTGTGTACGTGGACACTTGTGTGGGCTGCGGGACTTGGCCAGAATCGCCAGGTGGGGTGGGGTGAACTGGACGCGCGGTGGCACGCTCTCGGGCTCGGGGCCGACGAACTCCGGGTGTACGAGGCGCTGCTCG
Organism: Streptomyces sp. NPDC049954; assembly: GCF_040656295.1. Lineage (NCBI taxonomy): Bacteria > Bacillati > Actinomycetota > Actinomycetes > Kitasatosporales > Streptomycetaceae > Streptomyces > Streptomyces sp. NPDC049954. The sequence continues at coordinate 501,224 of NZ_JBFALS010000007.1, read as the reverse complement.
ACGCACCCGCACACCCCACGCGCACCGCCCTGGCCCGCGCCCTCGGGCTGACCGCGCGCCGGGTCGCCGCCGCGCTCGGCCGGCTCGCCGAGCACGGCTTCGTCCAGCCCGCGCGGGGGCCCGGACTGCCGGCCGCCGTCGCCCCGGCGACCGCGCTGCGCAATGTCATCCACCTCCATCAGGCACAACTACTGCGCCGTTCCGCCGAGTTGGAGGAACTCACCGGTTCCGTCGACCGGATCGCCGCGCAACTGCTGAGCACCGCGCACGACACCCGGGCCTTCGGCATCGAGACCGTCCACGGCAGCCGGGCCATCGCCGAGCGCGCCGCCTCCCTGCTGGTGTCGGCCAACGAGGAGGTGGCGCTGTTCGACCGGCCGCCGTACGCGGCGAGCCAGCCGGACGGGATGCCCGCCCCGCTGGACGTCACCGAACCCGTGCGGCGCGGGGTACGGGTGCGGGTGGCCGTGGACCGGGAGGGGCTGAGCTTCCCGGGCCGCGCCCGGGGCCTGAACGAACTGACGGCGCAGGGCGTGCAGATCCGGGTGGGTACGGATCTGCCCACGAAACTGATCACCGTGGACCGGCGGGTGACGCTGCTGCCGCCGAGCGACGCGGCGGACCCGACGGCCTCGGCCCTCGTGGTGAGCGACTCGCTGCTGAGCCACGCCCTCGTACCGCTGTTCGAGGCGGTGTGGGACCGGGCGGCGCCGATCGGGGCGGCCTCGCAGGGCCAGGTCACGGACGCCGACCGGGAGTTGCTGACGATGCTCTCGTCCGGGCTGAAGGACGAGGCCATCGCCCGCCGCCTCGACGTCCACGTGCACACGGTGCGGCGCCGCATCAGCAGGCTGATGCTGGAGCTGAACGCGGAGACCCGGTTCCAGGCGGGCGTACAGGCCGCGTTGCGGGGCTGGTTGACGGGGTGAGGGCCCGGGCGCGGCTACGACACGCCGGCGGGAGCGCGTGCGACAACGGACGGCAGGGGGCGGACGGCCGACGCGGACGGCAAGGTCCGGACGGCCGACGCGGACGGCCGACGCGGACGGCGGACGCGGACGGCGGACGCCGCCCCGAGGGAGCTGATCCGTCCGCCCGTCTCCCTACGCGCCCGCGCCCGCGCCCTTGCCCCCGCCCTTCCGCTCCGCGAGCGTGTGCGCGACCACCGCGTTGGCATGCCCGTGGCCCAACCCGTGCTCGGCCTTCAGCCAGGCGACGAGCTCCATGTGCTTCGTGAGCGGCGAGGAGCGGACGAGCCCCTTCCACTCCTCGACCGGCCTCCCGTACTTCTTCTCGATGGCGGGGAAGTAACTGGCGGGGCCCTTGGTGGCGTTGGCGGTGATGCTCATGGTGACGTGTCCTTGCCGGTCGCTGCCTACTGGTAGTACTACGACCGGAGCGGGGCGGGAAGGTCATCGGTGGACGCCGACCCGGCCGCGGCCCCGACGCCGTGGCGCGGCCCCCGGGGGGCGACAGGACGTCAGCCCTTCTGATAGCGGGTGGCCAGGCCGGTGCTCTGCCCGCCGAAGGCGGCGAGGTCGGCGGTGAAGACGTCGTCGAGGAGCTGGTGGTCCTCGACGCCGGGGGCGCTGACGGTCTCGCCGAGTTCGATGCCGCGCAGGGCCCCGGTGACGACGTCGGCGGCGCTCATGCGCGGGACGGAGCTGAGGTCCAGGCCCTGCACGGAGTGGAACTCGGTGGCGACGACGCCGGGGCACACCACGTGGACCCGCACGCCGGAGTCCTCGACCTCGGCGGCCAGGGTCTGCGTCATGGCGACCAGATAGGCCAGGGCACCGGCGTAGACGGCGCGCCGCGGCATCTGGGACTTGTCGGCGGGGCCGGAGAAGGCGATCATCCCGGCGACGTTGACGATCGTGCCGCTGCCGCGCCGCTGCATGCCGCCGACGGCGGAGCGCATGAGCTCGGTGGGGGCCAGGACCTTGACGCCGACCAGTTCGCGGGCCTTGTCGGCGGGCAGCTCGGCCAGCGGCATGTAGTGGGCGACACCGGCGTTGTTGACGAGGACGTCCAGCGGCTCGTCGGCGCAGTAGGACGCCACCAGGCCGATGCCCTCCTCGGTGGACAGGTCGGCGACGACCGGGCGCACCGTGACCTCGGGGTGGTCGGCGGCGAACTCGACCAGGCGGTCCTGGCGGCGGCCGACGACGATCAGGTCGTAGCCGTCGGCGGCGAGGCGTTCGGCGAAGGCCCTCCCGATGCCGGAGGTCGCGCCGGTGACGAGGGCGAGCTTGCTCATGAGGGTTCCCTTTCGGCTTTCCGGCCCTGCGACCGGACTCCGTGACGGAGACCGGCCCTGTGACCGGACTCCGTGACGGAGACCGGCCCTGTGACCGGACGGGTGCGACCGGCCTTGCGACCGGACTCCGTGATGACCGGCCTGGAGGGGTGCGGCGGCCGGGCGGCCGCCGTGTGTCACCCCGGCGTCGGCGGGCGCGGTGGATCAGTGGTGCTTCCGATCTTCGCTCCGTCCGGTGGGTCGAGCCAGTTCCCCACGCGTCCAGGGGAGTGACAGGACCCCTCTCGCGGTCGGCACCGCACAGGAGCGGACCCGCGAGGGTGAGCCCGCGGAAGTGGTCCCGCCCGGGCAGTCCGACCTGGGTGAGCCCAGCCGCTTGACGGCCCCCGCACACATCTCTAGGTTCCGGAACGACGACTGACCGACAACCGACGAAGCGCCGAACCCCGAACCCCACAAGGGGAGTTCGGCGCTTCCAGCGTGCCGAGGGAGACGGCACCACCTGACGTCGGCGGGCTTCCCCGGCCCGCCCACACCCCCCACTCAGGACTCAGGAGTACGCACATGATCCGACGCAGATCAGTCCTCACGGCGGCGACCGCGGGCGTGGTCGCGGCGCTCGCCGGGCCGGCCGTACCCGGTTCCGCGCAGCCCCTGCGGCGCGCCGGGAGAGCGGCGCCCCGTTCCGTGGCGCTGGGGACCGACAACGCCGCCGCGGCCTTCGCCGCGCTGAACAGCGCGTTCCTCGTCTCCGACGGCGAGCAGCGGTACTACAAGGAGTCCCTGGAGAAGGCGGAGAAGGACTACTTCTGGCGTCAGGCGCTGGACATCCAGGCGGTGCAGGACGTGTACGAGAGCGATCCGCGCACCGAGACGCGGGATCTGGTCGGCCGCCTCCTCGACACCTTCCTCCAGCAGAACCAGGGTTCGGGCGGGCTGTACGACTGGGGGTGGAACGACTACAACGACGACCTGCTCTGGGCCGGGCTGGCCTTCGTGCGCGGCCACGCGATCACCGGTGACCAGACCTATCTGGACCAGGCGCGGTACGCCTTCGACCGGGTCTACGACCGGGGCTGGGACGACGCGCTCGGCGGCGGTGTCTGGTGGAGCGTCGACAAGGAGGAGAAGAGCGCGCTGAGCAACAGCCCGGCGGTCATCCTCGGCTGCCTGATCTACGAGGCGAACGGCGACCGCGGGTACTTCGACAAGGCGCGGGCGATCTACGACTGGGTGTGGGGGGCGCTGCTGGACCGCTCGACCGGCGGGGTGCACGAGAACATGGCGGCCGACGGGACTCTCGCGAGCGGGCAGACCGTCTACTCGGCGGGCGCCTTCGTCGGCGCGGCCCAGGCCCTGTACCGCAGCAACGGGGTGGGGAGCATCTTCGACGACGCCAAGCGGACCGTCGACTGGGTCATCCGGGACCGCACCGTCGACGGCATCATGACGGACGGGCAGCGGGAGGGGACCTGGCAGACCGAGTTCTCGCGCGGCATGGGCGAGTTCGTCCGCGAGAACGCTCTGTGGGGCGACTACTACGACTTCATGAAGCGCAACGCCGACGCGGCGTGGAACGCGCGGCGCACCGACCTGAACCTGACGTGGAACCGCTGGGACGCGCAGACACCGCAGGACGACACCCGGGCGATCGAGGCCATCGGCTCGGTGATCATGCAGGCGGTCACCCCGGCCACCCGGCCGTGACAACGATGCCGTGACGGAGGGTGCGATGACAACGATGCCGTGACGGGGGTGCCGTGACAGCGGCCGGACGAGGGGGGCGCGCCCGGCAGCGGGCAGCGGGCAACGAGGCGGGCGGCGGGCACCCCGCCGCTCCGCAGCGGCGGGCCGGGCCGCTCCGGTGCGGTGTCCTCCGTCCCGGCCGCCGCCCGCTCACGCCTGCCGCGAGGCCAGCCGGACCACGGTGATGTCCGAGGGCGCCCCCACGCGGACCGGTGGGCCCCAGGCCCCCGCGCCCCGGGTCACGTACAGCTGGGTGTCGCCGTAGCGGTCGAGGCCCGCGACCGTCGGGTTGGACAGCTTCGCTATGAGGTTGCCGGGGAAGAGCTGCCCGCCGTGGGTGTGGCCGGAGAGCTGGAGGTCCACGCCGTGCTTCACCGCGTCGTGGATCATCACGGGCTGGTGCGCCAGCAGCACCGAGGCGCGCGAGGTGTCCCGGCCGCCCAGGGCCCTGCCGTAGTCGGGGGCGGCGTGGTGGTCCTCGCCCGAGATGTCGTTGACGCCCGCGAGGTCGAAGCCGGGCAGTTCCACGCGCGCGTTCTCCAGCGGGTGCAGGCCCAGCTCCCGGACCTTGTCGATCCACTCGTCGGCGCCCGAGTAGTACTCGTGGTTCCCGGTGACGAAGAAGCTCCCGTGCCGGGCGCGCAGTTGGTTCAGGGGTTCGGCGGCCGGCCCGAGGTCGGCCACCGAACCGTCCACGAGGTCGCCGACCACCGCGACCAGGTCCGGCTGCGTCGCGTTGATCGTGTCGACGACGCGCTGGGTGTGGGCGCGGCCGAGGATCGGGCCGAGGTGGATGTCGCTGACCACGGCGATCCGGTAGCCGTGCGCCGAGCGCGGCAGCTTCGCCAGCGGGATCGTGACGTTCTTGACGCGCGGGCCGCGCAGCACCCCGTAGGTCCCCTGCGCGACCGTCCCCACGGCGGCGGCCGCCGCCGCTCCCCCGACGATCCGCGACACGAACAGACGGCGGGAGGAGGACCGGGCGGGGACCGGGGGCGCGGAAGCGGCCCTAGTCGTGGCCGTGGCCGTCGCCTCCGGCGGTTCCGCGGCGGCCGGTCGCTGTTCCGCGCCCACGGTCACCTCGGTACGGTCCGCCTGCCGCTGCGCTCGTACACCGGTCCCGTCCTCACCCGTAAGGGTGGAGCGGCGGCGCGTCACCCGTATGAGGAGGGGGCGCAGCAGCTCTCCCACCAGGACGGCGAGGAGGAGGTAGATCGCGAGGGCCGCCCACAGGAAACCCGGCCAGGCCAGCACCTGTTGCGCCCGGAAGGGGAGGCCCGAGCGGCTGCCCGCCATCGCGGCGATCATCAGGACGGGGCCGGCCACGAAGAGCGCCGTGCCCAGCTTGCGGGCGGGTCCGGGGGCGGCTGTCGTGTCGCGTACGAGCCTGCGCCACAGGTACCAGTGCAGGGCGGCGAGCACGGCGAGCGCGACGAGCACGGCCGCCGCGAGGAGAATGACCATGCCGCGTCAACGGGCCGCCGGTGGACGGGGTTCCCGTACGGCGGCGTCCCGGACACGGCCGGACCGCCCCCGCTGCCGGGTCACACCGGGAGGTCGGCCTTCCGGAGGGCGCGCAGACCCCGGAACCCGATGGCCCCTACAACCGTCCCTAGGACAAAGGACACCACCGCGAGCAGCAGGTGGACCCAGAAGTAGGCGGTCGGGTCTCCGGCGTCGTCGAAGGCGAGACCGCTCCCGTCCTTCCAGAGATTCTTCGCGAAAGTGATCCAGATGATCCAGCTCCACACCCCGAAAGCGAGCAGGAACCAGGAGAGGGGGCGGCTGAGCTTCATGCTTCCAGTATCGCGCCGGGGTCGCGCCGCCCTTCGCGGGGGTGCGCGGGAGGCCGGGGGCGCCGGGATGACCCCCGTACCGCAGGCGGGGGCGGCGACGGCGACGCACACGCGGGCGAGTACTGCGGACGGCCCAACGATCAGGGGCTCGCAACTTGCCTCCCCCGCCACGGGATGTACGTTCCTGAGCGTGCCTGCCTCCAAAAAGCCCGCATCGGCGCGCTCCTTGACCGCCCGTGCCTCCGTGCTGTCCGTGTTGTCCGTGCTGTCGGCGACGGCGCTCTCCGTGCTTCCCGTGACCGCCGCCACCAGCGCCTTCGCGGACGAGGGTCCGCAGAAGCCGAAGGTTCCCCGCCCTCCGGCGTCGATGTCCGACGTGGGAGGGGCGCGGCTGGCCCGCCCCGGCACCCAGGTGGACCGGAAGGCGGGGGCGCCCGCGCTGCCGAAGAAGGTGTCCGCGCGTTCCTGGCTGGTGGCCGACGCCGAGTCCGGGCAGATCCTCGCGGCCCACAACCCGCACTGGCGGCTCGCCCCGGCCAGCACCCTGAAGATGCTCTTCGCGGACACCCTGCTGCCGAAGTTCCCGAAGGACCAGGTGCACCGGGTCAGCCTGAACGACCTCGCGGGCATCGGCGCCGGGTCCAGTCTGGTCGGCATCAAGGAGGACCTGCCCTACTCGGTGCACGATCTGTGGCTCGGCGTGTTCCTGCGCTCGGGCAACGACGCGGTGCACGTCCTGTCCTCGATGAACCACGGGGTCGACGCGACCGTCAAGGACATGCAGGCGCACGCGGACGACCTCCAGGCCGAGGACACGCACGTCGTCACCCCGGACGGGTACGACGCGAAGGGCCAGGTGTCGAGCGCGTACGACCTGACGCTGTTCGCCCGCAACGGCCTGAAGAAGAAGGACTTCCGGGAGTACTGCTCGACCGCCTACGCCGAGTTCCCCGGGCTGTACGCGAAGAGCAAGAAGGACAAGGACGACGAGGGCGCTCAGGAGACCCCCGCCGACACCGGTGCCGACACCGGGCAGGCCGGGTCGGGGCAGTCGGGTGCCAAGGCCTCCACGGACACCCGCAAGCGCGAGCACTTCGGCATCCAGAACACCAACCGCCTGCTGACCGGCGCCCCCGGGCTCGACAAGTACCCGGGCATCGCGGGCGTCAAGAACGGCAACACGACCAACGCGGGCGCGACCTACACGGGGCTCGCCGAACACGACGGCCGCCAGCTCCTGGTCACCGTCATGCACCCGGAGCCGGACGAGCCGCAGGCCGTCTACAAGGAGGCCGGGCGCCTGCTCGACTGGGGGTTCGAGGCCGACGGAAAGGTCACGCCGGTCGGTGAGCTGGTCGCCCCGCGCAGCGTCCTCGCCGAGCAGGCGAAGGCCCGCGCGAAGCAGGAGGGCGGCTCGCACGGCGGCGACACCAAGGCGGGCGGCGCGGGCCAGGCCTCCGCCTCCGGCCCCACCGAGGGCTCCGGCGGCCTGGGCACGGCCCTCGCGATCACCGGCGGCACGCTCGTCGTGCTCGGCGGCGTCGTGTACGTCGTACGGCGCCGGCGTCCGCTCCCGGGCGGGGGCGGCGGACAGGACTGAGGCCCCGGCCGGGATACCGGCTGAGGCACCGGCGGCGCGCGGCGGACGGCTCCCTTCCCGGGGGCGTCCGCCGCGCTCAGTCCTCCCCGGCGGCGCCCCGCTTCGCGCTCGCCGCACGGGTCGCGCCGTTCGCCTCCCAGGACGCGACGGGGCCGAGGGGACGCGTGGCCGGGCCGACTGGAGGCACAACGGACTCCTCCGCTCCCTCCGGCACCTCCGGGGTCTTCTCGACCGGCCCGACCGGCCCGTCCGGCCCGTCCGGCCCGTCCTCCCCGAGCGGGTCGCCCTGCGCCCACTCCTCCTTCATCTCCCGCGTGTGCTTGGTCGCCGACCAGGCCGCGCAGTACAGCAGCAGTTTCGCGGTGAAGTTGATCCACAGGAGCAGGGCGACGGGGACGCCGAAGGCCCCGTACGTGTTCTTCGCGGCGACACCGCTGATGTAGCCGCCGATCAGCAGTTTCAGCAGTTCGAAACCGATCGAGCCGATGGCGGAGGCGAAGACCAGCGAACGCCGGTCCGGGTGCACGCCGGGCAGCAGGCTCAGGACGTACAGGAGCAGCAGGAAGTCGGCGAGGACGGCGACCGCGAAGGCCAGGACCCGCAGGAGGACGCCCCCGGCCGCGCTCTCCTCGATGCCGAGCTGCCGGGCGCTCCAGCCGATCGCCGTGGACGAGAGCGTGGAGGCGACGGCCGAGAGCAGTCCGGCCCCGCCGAGCCCCACGAGGACCCCCGCGTCCTTGACCTTGCGCAGCAGCGGGTTGCCCTCGTCCTCCGGGACCTCCCACACCACGCGCAGGCACTCGCGCATCGAGCCGACCCAGTTGATCCCGGTGAACAGCAGCAGCGCACCGGCGACGATCCCGACCGTGCCCGCGTTGTCGACGAGCCCCTGGAGGTCGAGCTGGTCGGCGATGCCGGGGATCTGCTCCTTGACCCGGTCCTGGAGGTCGGCGACCTCGTCCGGCCCCGCCGTGCCCGCGACGAGCGCGGCGGCCACCGAGATGAGCGGGAAGACCGCGAGGAAGCTCGTGAAGGTCATCGCGGCGGCCAGCCGCGTCCACTTCACCGCGTCGAGCCGTTCGTACGAGCGGTAGACGTGGGTCCGCATCGCGCGGGCGATGTACGGCCCGACGCCGGGAAGTCTGGTGAGGAAGTCCATGCCGTGTCCGCCCTCCGGGGGAGCGCCGTTCTTCGGGTACCCCGGAAAAGGGGCACGGCCGCCAGGTTCACGCCGTCATCTGCCCACGACCCCGGCACGGCACTCCGGCACGCCGTCGCGCGCGCGAGCGATGGGCCGATCCGGTGAGTTTTCCGTCGGTTTGGGCGTATTCGACTGGTGTGCGGCGATACGGTCGCCGTCAGGTTCCCTGCCCCCTCTCCCTCTGGAGGAGCCCGGCCCATGAAGGACGCGATCGGACCGCCCCGCTCCCTGTTGATCCTGGGCGGCACCTCGGAGCTGGGTCTCGCCACGGCCCGGCGGATGATCGGCCGCCGCACCCGCACGGTGTGGCTGGCCGGCCGGCTCTCCCCCGCGCTGGACTCGGCGGCCCGCGAGCTGCGCGCGCTGGGCGCGGAGGTGCGCACCGTCGCCTTCGACGCGCTGGACCCCGAAGGGCACGAGGAGGCCCTCGGCAAGGTGTTCGCGGAGGGGCCCGTGGACCTCGTCCTGCTGGCCTTCGGGGTGGCCGGCGACCAGCTCAACGACGAGGCCGACCCGCCGGCCGCCGTCCGCGTCGCGCAGACCAACTACACGGGCGCGGTCTCGGCGGGCCTGGTGTGCGGGATGGCGCTCCAGGCGCAGGGGCACGGCACGCTCGTCGTGCTGTCCTCGGTGGCCGGGGAGCGGGCCCGCAGGTCCGACTTCATCTACGGCTCCTCGAAGGCGGGCCTCGACTCCTTCGCGCAGGGCCTGGGCGACGCGCTGTACGGGACCGGGGTGCGGGTCATGGTCGTACGGCCGGGCCCGGTGCGTTCGCGCAAGGCGGTGGAACCGGACGAGGGGCTGCTCTCCACGACCCCGGAGGCCGTGGCCGAGGCCGTCGAGTCCGGGCTGCGGCGCGGCGCGGAGACGGTGTGGGTGCCCGGACTGCTGCGCGTCGTCATGGCGGGGGTGCGCCTCGTACCGCGCGCCCTGTTCCGCCGCCTGCCGCTGTGACCTGACGCGAGGCCCCGGGGCGGCGGATGCCCGGCCCCGGGGGTCAGCTGATGGGGTGGCTGCCCTCGCTCGTGGGCACCCCGGCCTGCGCGGGCACGCCGGTGGCGCCGAAGAAGAAGGTGCGCAGCTGCCGCCACACCCCGTCGGCGCCCTGTTCGTACAGGCCGAAGCCGGTGCAGTCCCAGGCGGCCGAGTAGTCCGACAGCTCCTCGAAGGCCCGGTCCATCGCGTCCTCCGCGATGCCGTGGGCGACGGTGACGTGCGGGTGGTACGGGAACTGGAGTTCCCTGGCGATCGGTCCGGAGGCGTCCCTGACCTGCTTCTGGAGCCAGGTGCAGGCGTCCGCGCCCTCGACGACGCGGACGTAGACGACCGGGGAGAGGGGCCGGAAGGTGCCGGTGCCGGACAGCCGCATCGGGAAGGCGCGCCCGGCCGCGGCGACCTCCGCGAGGTGCGTCTCGACGGCGGGCAGCACGTCGGTCTCCGCCTCGGTCGGCGGGAGCAGCGTGACGTGCGTGGGGATGCCGTGCGCAGCGGGATCACCGAAGTCCGCGCGCAGCCGCTGGAGCCGGCTGCCGTAAGGCTCCGGGACCGCGATCGAAACGCCGAGCGTTACGGTCCCCACGTCCTACTCCGATCTCTTCGGTTCAGTCCTGCGGTCCTTCGCCGGGCCGCCGGGGCTGTGTCCCCGTCCCGATGTCCCTGTGCTCCCGCTGTACGGCCAGTGTCGCGCTCGGGGCCGCGCACGGCCAAGCCCCACGGTGTGTGCCTGGTGTCACGCGCGGCCCGTGCGCCGTACGCGCCGAGCGCGTGAGCCGTGCGCGGGGCGGGCGCCCGCCGGCCGCTCACCGGGGGGCCCGCCCGGGGCGCGGCCCGGCTCAGCGCTTGGCGGGGAGGAACCCCACCTTGTCGTACACCTGGGCGAGGGTCTCGGCGGCGACGGTGCGCGCCTTCTCCGCGCCCTTGGCCAGGATCGAGTCCAGCGTCTCGGGGTCGTCCAGATATTCCTGGGTGCGGGCCCGGAACGGGGTGACGAAGTCCACGACGACCTCGGCGAGGTCCGTCTTGAGGGCGCCGTACATCTTGCCGTCGTACTTCTGCTCCAGCTCGGCGATGCTCGCGCCGGTCAGGTTGGAGTAGATGCCGAGCAGGTTGCTGACGCCGGGCTTGCCCACCGGGTCGTAGCGCACGACGGTGTCGGTGTCGGTGACGGCGCTCTTCACCTTCTTGGCGGTGACCTTCGGCTCGTCCATGAGGTTGATCAGGCCCTTGACCGAGGAGGCCGACTTGCTCATCTTGTTCGCCGGTTCCTGGAGGTCGTAGATCTTCGCGGTCTCCTTCAGGATGTACGCGTCCGGGACCGTGAAGGTCTCGCCGTACCGCCCGTTGAAACGCTCCGCGAGGTCCCGGGTCAGCTCGATGTGCTGGCGCTGGTCCTCGCCGACCGGGACCTGATGGGCCTGGTAGAGGAGGATGTCGGCGACCTGGAGCACGGGGTAGGTGAAGAGGCCGACCGAGGTGCCCTCGGTGCCCTGCTTCGCCGACTTGTCCTTGAACTGCGTCATCCGGGCCGCCTCGCCGAAGCCGGTGAGGCAGTTCATGACCCAGCCCAGTTCGGCGTGCTCGGGCACGTGGCTCTGCACGAACAGGGTGCAGCGCTCGGGGTCCAGGCCGGCGCCCAGGATCTGCGCGGCGGCGAGCCGGGTGTTGGCACGCAGGTCGGCGGGGGCCTGCGGCACGGTGATCGCGTGCAGGTCGGCCAGCATGTAGAAGGCGTCGTGCGTGTCCTGGAGTGCCACCCACTGGCGGACCGCACCGAGGTAGTTGCCGAGGTGGAACGAGCCCGCGCTGGGCTGGATTCCGGAGAGCACACGAGAACGTTCAGAGGCCATGGGGCCCATTCTCTCAGGTGCCTCTCACGGTCCGGGGACAGGTGCCGTGCACACTTCAGGCGCGTTTCGGCGGCCCCGTCCGGCGGGTCGTCCGCGCGCCCGGGCGGTCGCGCGCGAGGTGCGGCCGGTCCCCCGGTACCGTCCGGGGCATGGACGAGAGCGGGAAGCGGGCCGCCGGGCCCGCCGGTACGGAACAAGCGGAACGAGCAGGGCAAGCCGAACAGCTGGTGTACGTCGGCAAGGCGGGCAAGGACGCGGCGCTGGACCGGGGGTGGCTGCTGGGCCACTTCAAGCCCGAGGGCGATCCCCGGCACAGCGAGGCCGTGGAGATCAAGTGGGGCGTGCACCCGCCGGGCGAGACCCGGGCCGAGTGGGTGCACGGGGAGGTCAGGGAGGCGCTGCTCGTCCTGATCAGCGGCCGTTTCCGGGTCGAGCTGCCGGGCCGCAGCGTGCTCCTGGAGGAACAGGGCGACTACGTGGTGTGGGGCAGGGGCGTGGACCACTCGTGGACGGCGGAGGAGGAGTCCGTCGTCCTGACCGTGCGCTGGCCCTCGGTGCCGGGGTACGCGGTCGAGCGGGGCTGAGGCGAGGGGCGGGGCGGGGGCGGTTCGCGGGGCGTCCGTCCGTCCGGATACGGGAGCGTCCGTCCGTCCGGATACGGGAGCGGCCGTCCGTCCGGCCTCGCCCACGCACGGTCCGTGTCCGGGCGCGCCCACGCACGGGGGGTTTCTTCGTCGGCGGGGCGCGCGACGATACAACGAGGGGCACCACACCATCGGACCCACCGGACCCATCGGCCCAGCCCCGTACTTCGGACGGACGGAGACCCCGTGTCGAGCCATCTTTCCCCCGGCCAGCACCCCGACGAGCCGGCCACCGCGGTGAGCGCCGCGACCGCCGAAGCGGTGTCCGCGGCCGAGGCGCACAGCGCGCACAACTACCATCCGCTGCCGGTCGTCGTCGCCGAGGCCGAGGGCGCGTGGATGACGGACGTCGAGGGCCGCCGCTACCTGGACATGCTGGCCGGGTACTCGGCGCTCAACTTCGGGCACGGCAACCGCCGGCTGATCGAGGCGGCGAAGGCCCAGCTGGAGCGGGTCACGCTCACCTCGCGGGCCTTCTACCACGACCGTTTCGCGGACTTCTGCACCCGGCTCGCGGCGCTGTGCGGCATGGACGCGGTGCTGCCGATGAACACCGGGGCGGAGGCCGTCGAGACGGCGGTGAAGACGGCCCGCAAATGGGGCTACCGGGTCAAGGGCGTGCCGGAGGGCATGGCCAAGATCATCGTGGCGGGCAACAACTTCCACGGCCGGACCACGACCATCGTGAGCTTCTCGACCGACCACGAGGCGCGCGCCGACTACGGCCCGTACACGGCGGGCTTCGACATCGTCCCGTACGGCGATCTCACCTCGCTGCGCGAGGCGCTCACGGACAACACGGTGGCGGTGCTGCTGGAGCCGGTCCAGGGCGAGGCCGGGGTGATCGTGCCGCCCGAGGGCTATCTGCCGGCGGTGCGCGAACTGACCCGGGAGCGCGGGGTGCTGTTCATCGCCGACGAGATCCAGTCGGGCCTGGGCCGCACCGGCCGTACCTTCGCGTGCGAGCACGAGGGCGTCGTCCCCGACATGTACGTGCTGGGCAAGGCGCTGGGCGGCGGGGTGGTCCCGGTCTCGGCCGTGGTGTCCTCGTGGCCGGTGCTCGGCGTCTTCAGGCCGGGTGAGCACGGTTCGACCTTCGGCGGGAACCCGCTGGCCTGCGCCGTGGCGCTGGAGGTGATCGACCTGCTGGAGAGCGGCGAGTTCCAGCGCCGGGCGACGGAGCTGGGCCACCGTCTGCACCGCACGCTGGGCCTGCTCGCCGAGGAGGGCGACGCGGTGCGGGCGGTGCGCGGGCGCGGGCTGTGGGCCGGGGTGGACGTCGACCCGTCGTACGGCACGGGGCGGGAGATCTCCGAGCGGCTCATGGAACGGGGCGTGCTCGTCAAGGACACGCACGGTTCGACGATCCGGCTCGCCCCGCCGCTGGTGATCAGCGAGGAGGACCTCGACTGGGGCCTCGCGCAGCTGCGGGAGGTGCTGTCCCGGCGGCCGTGAAGGCCGTGACCTCTGGGCCCCCGGGGGTCTGTCAGAGGATGACGTGCGGCAGGAAGCGCGCGTACTCGTCGGTGACGAGGCCGGCGGACTCGCGGATGCCGAGGCCCGCCGCCTCGTCCTCGACCACCCAGGCGCCGAGCACGACCCGGTTGCCGTCGAACACGGGCAGCGGGGCGAGCGCCTGGTAGCAGCACGCCTCGGCCGACGGGTCCCGGCCGGGGACGGGGGTGCCCGCCTCGTGCACGGTGACCCCGGCGCCCTCGCGGCCCAGCAGGGGCTTGGTGACCCAGCCGGTGGTGGCGAGTTCGCGGGGGCCGTCGAGGTAGGCGGGCAGCAGGTTGGGGTGGCCGGGGTACAGCTCCCACAGGATCGCGAGCAGCGCCTTGTTGGAGAGCAGCATCTTCCAGGCCGGTTCGATCCACAGGGTGGAGCCGGTGCCGCCGCCGTTGTCCAGGGTGTCCTGGACGTGGCCGGAGAAGCGGTCGGTCGCGAGCCACTCCCACGGGTAGAGCTTGAAGCAGCTGCGGACGAACTTGAGGCCGAGGTCCACGAACCGTCCCGACAGCGGGTCCCAGCCGATGTCCTCCATCGCGATGGCCTCGGTCTCCAGGCCCGCCTGTTCGGCGGTCTCCCGCAGGTAGGCGACCGTCATGAGGTCCTCGCCGAGCTTGTCGGCGACGGAGTGCGCGAAGTACACGGGGCCCGGCGGGAGCAGCGCGGACTGGTTCTTCCACGCGGCGACGAGCCGTTCGTGCAGCGAGTTCCACTGGTCGGCGCCGGGGAAGCGGTCCTCCATCCAGAACCACTGCGGGCTCGCCGCCTCCACGAGGGAGGTGGGCGTGTCGGCGTTGTACTCCAGGAGCTTGGCGGGGCCGCTCCCGTCGTAGCGCAGGTCGAAACGCCCGTACAGGGAGGGGAGTTCGGCCCGCCGCCGCCAGGCCTCCGCGACCAGTCCGGCCTGCCTGGGGTCGGTGAGGCCGAGGTCGTGGAAGCGGTCCTCCCTGACGATGAAGTCGGCGGCGGCCAGGCACATGGCGTGCAGTTCCTCGACCACCTCCTCCAGCGCCTCGACCTCCGGGAGGGTGAACGCGTAGTAGGCGCTCTCGTCCCAGTAGGGGCGCAGCGAGTCGTCCGGGTAGCGGGTGAGGGGGTAGATCAGCCCCTGCTCCTCGACGATCCGCTGCCAGCCCGGCCGTGGTGCGATGGTGCGGCGCCGCATGGTGTGCCTGTCCCCCGTCGTCGTACGTGCGTTGTCATACATGCCGTGTCGCACGTGCGTTGTCGTACGTGCCTTGTCATGCGTCCGTCGCCGTACACGCCTTGTCGTACGTGCGTTGTCGCACGTCTCTTCGGCGGCCCGTCCGTACCGGCCGCCGCCCGTCCGCCCCGCTCGGCCGCTGCCGATACCGCTACCGCCGCTGGTCAGCCGCCGCCGCTGCCGTCGTCATCGTCGTCGCAGCCGAGGCCGCCGCGCTGGATGGCCCCGTCGCGGGAGAAGGTGCCGTCGCTCGCGCGGCTGCCGTGGGCCTCGGAGCCGTAGTACCAGGCGGGCCGGGCCGCGGTGGCGCCGGCGGCCCTGGTGGTCCGGTCCTTGCCGCCGCCGGAGGGCTTGCAGTCCTTGGAGCCGAGGATCTTGTAGCCGTCGACGGTGTAGCTGTCGCGGTCCACGCACCGCCGGTCGGGGTCGCTGCCGCACGCGGCGAGCGCCATCGCGAGTACGCCCATGCCGCCGAGGACGACCGTGCTCGACCGCAACCGGCGCGGAGCGGCGAGGCTCCCGGCGGCGGCCCGCGCGAGCTCCTCGCCGGTCTCGTCCCCGGCGCCCGGCCCTTCGGCGTCCTTCGCCCTGCCGTCCTCCACCACGCGCGGCGCGCGCTGCGTCTGCGTCATGTGCTCCCCCGTACTTGTGACCGTGGTCGTAGCCGTCTTCATGTGTCACGCCGTACGCGCTCGGCGTGCGCGCGCATTCCTCGTGCCCCCGTGACGGGCCTCGGTAACCGCCGCTCAGCGTAGGGACTCGGGGCCGGAACCCGCCAGTCCCTCATCAGGGATCGGCGTCCCGCTCTCCCCGAACCACCGCCCCAGGGCGGTGCCCAGCCCACCGGCCGCCCCGACGCTCTCCTCCCGGCCGGCGGCCCAGGCGACGCGGCCGTCCGGGCGCACCAGGAGCGCGGCCTCTACCCGGAGGACGGGGACGCGGGCGGGGACGTGGACCGCCGCTGAGCCTTGCCCGCACCCCTCACGGCAGCACCCGGCACAGTGCTTCCAGGGCGCCCGTCCAGGCGTGGTCGGGCGGGGTGCCGAAGCCGACGACGAGGCCGTCGGTGACACGGCGGCCGGAGAAGTCGCCGTCGGGGTGGCGGAAGCGGGTCAGGCCCTCCAGGGCGAGGCCCTGCCAGGTGGCGGCCTGGACGACGGAGTGTTCGGTGCCCTCGGGCAGGGCGAGGACGGCGTGCAGTCCCGCGGCGATTCCGGCGACGCGCACGTCGGGGGCGCGTTCGGCGATCGCGGTGACGAGTTCGTCGCGGCGGCGGCGGTAGCGCAGCCGCATCGCGCGTACGTGGCGGTCGTACGCGCCCGAGGTCAGGAACTCCGCGAGGGTCAGCTGCTCGGTGGTGCCGACGCTCCAGCCGGTGTCCGCGTACGCGTCGGCCCGGTGTTCCCGGGCGAGGGAGTGGGGCAGGACCGTCCAGCCCAGGCGCAGCCCCGGGGCCAGCGACTTGCTGGCGGTGCCGAGGTAGACGACGTGGTCGGGGTCGAGGCCCTGGAGCGCGCCGACGGGCTGCCGGTCGTAGCGGAACTCCCCGTCGTAGTCGTCCTCCAGGATCAGCGCGCCCCGTTCGCGGGCCCAGTCGACGACGGCGGCCCGGCGGTCGGAGTGCAGGGAGCCGCCGGTCGGGAACTGGTGGCCCGGGGTGAGCAGGACGGCGTCGGCGTGGCCGAGCGGGGTGGGGTCGGTGCCGAGCGCGTCGAAGGGCAGGGGACGCACCCGCAGCCCGGCCTCGGTGAGGATCTTCCAGTGGATGTCGAGCCCGTACGCCTCCACGGCGATCTCGCGGGCCCCGCGCCGGTACAGCCAGCCGGCGATCCGCCGCAGGCCCTGGCCGAAGCCGGCGCACACCAGGACCCGGTCGGGCGAGGTGCGCACGCCGCGGGCGCGGGCCAGGTAGTCGGCGAGGGCGCCGCGCAGTTCGGGGCGCCCGTCGCCGTTGCCGTAGCCGAAGGCGTCGTTGGGCGCGAGGGTGAGCGCCTTGCGGGCCGCCCGCAGCCACGCGGAGCGCGGGAAGGACGCCAGGTCGGGGCTGCCGGGCTTGAGGTCGTGGACGGGTCCCGGCCGGGTGCGGGCCGGACGGGCGGGGCGCGCCTCGGGCAGCGGGGAGGTGCGGGCGGCGACCCGGGTGCCGGAGCCCTGGCGGGCGGTGAGCCAGCCCTCGGCGACGAGTTCCCCGTAGGCGTCGGCGACGGTGTTGCGCGCGAGGCCGAGGTCGGCGGCGAGGCCGCGCGAGGAGGGCAGCCGGGTGCCGGGCGCGAGCCGGCCGGAGCGGACCGCCTCGCGCAGCGCCGCCATCAGCGCCGCGCGGACGCCCGCGCGCCGCGCCCCGCCGTCCCCGCCCTCCGCCGCCGCCCGCACCGAGGTGTCGAGGTGGAGGTCGACGCCGCCATTGGCCCATGAATCCGGCATGGGAATGGACCATACACGCGGGCCGCCCGCTCCCTAAGGTGGAGCCATGAGCGTGAACGAAGCACAGCAGAACGGCACGAAGTCCGCGTCCGGCACCTACCTCCCGGAGCACACCCCGCGGCTGAGCATGGCCGAGCGGGCCCCCGAGGTCTACAAGGCGATGGTCCGGCTCGACGCGGCGACCCGGAAGAACATCGACCCGACCGTCCTGGAACTGGTGAAGATCCGTTCCTCGCAGCTCAACCACTGCGCCTTCTGCATCGACATGCACACCAAGGACGCGCTGGCCGCCGGCGAATCGGTCGAGCGGATCGTCCAGCTCAGCGCGTGGGAGGAGTCGAAGCACTTCTACACCTCCCGCGAGATCGCCGCGATCGAGCTGGCCGAGGCGATCACCGTCCTGACCGACGGTTTCGTCCCCGACGAGGTGTGGGCGAAGGCCGCCGCCGAGTTCGACGAGACGGAACTGGCCCACCTGGTCGCCGCGATCACGGCGATCAACGCGTGGAACCGCTTCGCGGTCACGACCCGCATGGTCCCGGGGCACTACACGCCGGGGAAGCACTGACGGCTGGACGATCCCATCCGGTCCGGCGCCTGTCGCGCGGGCCGTACGTGCCTGGCTAGCCTGGGCGCTGTGGCGAGCACCATGGAGTTCAGGCCCTCCCCCGAGGACGAGCGCGTCATCGCGTCCGTCATGCGCGAGGGCGAGGGCACCGCAGACGTGGTGCGCCGCGCGCTGCGCCTGCTGGAACGCGAGCAGTGGCTGGAGCGGGCGCGTTCCGACGCGGGACGCCTGGTGGACGAGGATCTCGGCACCGAGGCGAACGCCTGGTGACCAGGGGCGGCACGTCCACCGGGTCCGCTCCGGGAGACGCCGACCACTCCGTCTCCGTGACCGCCATGGGCCCGCGACCGTTGAGTACCGCCGTGACCCGCCACCCGGGTCTCCGGGCCCGCGCGACCCGCAGGACCCGTACAGACAGAAGCCGCCACAGGCCCCGCCGCACAGCGAAGCGCGCCGGCCGGAGGGACGCCTCTTCCCTCCGGCCGGCGCGCTTCGCCGTGCGGTCGGCGGCTGCGTCCGCCCACACCACCCGTACCACCCGCGCTACTTGAGCCACTTCTCCCAGGTGGCGCGGTTCTCGTCGACCCACTTCTCCGCCGCGTCCTGCGGGGACATCTTCCGGTCGGCGATCATGAGGGAGACCTCGTTCTGTTCCTTGGTCGTCCACTTCATGTGCTTGAGGAGGGCGGCCGCCTTCCCGCCGCTCTTCGCGAAGTCGGCGTTCAGGTACTTCTGGAGCGGGGTCTGCGGATAGGCGCAGGTGATCTTCTGCGTGTCCTTGTCGCAGCCCTCCCGGTACGCGGGCAGTTTCACCTCGGTCATCGGGACCTTCTCGAAGAGCCACTGCGGCTGGTACCAGTAGGTGAGGTACGGCTTCTTCTGTTTGGCGAACTGCTTCATCTGGGTGATCTGCGCGGCCTCGGAGCCGGCGAAGACGACCTGGTAGTCGAGTTTGAGGTTCTTGACGAGGGCCTTGTCGTTGGTGACGTACGAGGGTGAGCCGTCGAGGAGCTGGCCCTTGCCGCCGCTCTCGGGGGTGCGCAGCTGGTCGGCGTACTTGTTGAGGTTCTTCCAGTCGGTGACGTCCGGGTGCTGCTTCGCGAAGTACGTCGGGACGTACCAGCCGATGTGCCCGGTGACGCCGAGGTCTCCGGCCGCCTCGATGGTCTTCTTGTCCTTGACGTACCGCTGTTCCTGCTCGGGGTGGCCCCAGTCCTCCAGGATCGCGTCGACGCGGCCCTGGCTGAGCGCGTCCCACGCGGGCACCTCGTCGACCTGGACGGTGTCGACGCGGTAGCCGAGTTCGTGTTCCAGGAGGTACTGGGCGACGGCCACGTTGGCCTGCGCGCCGACCCAGGACTGCACGGACAGCGTCACCGTCTTCGCGCCCTTGGCGTTGGCGTACGGCGAGGGCTGCCTGGTCATGTCGGCGGCCCCGCAGCCGGTGGCGAGGAGCACGACGCCCGCGCCGAGCAGGACGGCAGCCCTTCTGCCGTGCGCGGTGGACGGGTTGGAGAGTTGGCGGGGGCGGATACGCACGGTCCTCACGCTGCCTTCCGGGTACGGCGGGCCGTCGGCTGGGTGACCCGGTCGAGCATCAGGCCCAGGCACACGATGGCGACCCCGGCCACCAGTCCGGTCGCGAGGTCGCCCTGCGCGAGGCCGTAGACGACGGAGTAGCCGAGCGCGCCACCGCCCACCAGCCCGCCGATGATGACGACGGCGAGGGTCAGCACCACGCCCTGGTTGACGGCCAGCAGCAAGGAGCGGCGGGCGAGCGGCAGTTGGACCTGGCGCAGTTGTTGTCCGCTGCTCGCGCCGAGCGACCTGGCCGCTTCGAGGGCGCCCGCGTCGACGTCCCGTACGCCCTGCGCGGTGATCCGGACGACGGCGGGCAGCGCGTAGATCACGGCCGCCGCGGCGGCGGGGGCGCGGCCGACGCCGAACAGGGCGACGACCGGGATGAGGTACACGAACTGCGGCATCGTCTGGAACACGTCGAGCACGGGCCGCAGCAGGCGGTCCACGCGGGCGCTGCGCGCGGCGGCGATGCCTACGGCGAAGCCGATGACGAGGGTCACGAGGACGGCGGCGAGCACCTGGGACAGCGTGTCCAGGGAGTCGTTCCACTTGCCGAGCACGCCGATCGCGGCCATCGCGAGGACGGCGGTCAGCGCGGTGCGCCAGGTCCCGATGAGCCAGGCGAGCGCGGCGACGAGGAGCAGCACCGCCCACCAGGGCAGCCACTGGAGCCCGTCGCGCAGCGGGTCGAGGCCCCAGGTGGTGAAGCGCGCGGCCCAGTCGGCGGTGCCGCCGATCACCGGCACCCCGGAGTAGAGGTGGCCGGTCATCCAGTCCACGACGCGGTTGACGGGTGCCGCGATGCCGTACGTCCACGAGTCGGGCCAGTCGAGCCGGCCGAGGCCGCGTACGGCGAGGGCGACGACGAGGGTCGCGGCGGCGGCGAGGCCCCAGCCGCGCGCCCCGCGCAGCGGTGAGCCGTCCTCGGCGCCGGAGCCCAGGTTCTCGCCCGCGGCGGCGGTCGTGCGGTCGAGGACGACGGCGAGCAGCACGATGGGGACGCCCGCGGCGAGCGCGGCGCCGACGTCGACGGAGGCGAGCGCCTGGTAGACGCGGTCGCCGAGGCCGCCCGCGCCGATCACGGAGGCGATGACGGCCATCGACAGCGCCATCATGATGGTCTGGTTGAGGCCGAGCAGGAGTTCCTTGCGGGCCAGCGGCAGTCGTGCGCTCAGCAGGCGCTGGCGGCCGGTCGCGCCGAGCGAGGTCACGGCCTCCATGACGCCGGTGTCGGCGCCGCGCAGTCCGAGCGAGGTGAGCCGGGCCATCGGCGGGGCCGCGTAGACGACGGTCGCGAGGACGGCGGCGGGCACGCCGATGCCGAACACGAGGACGACCGGCAGGAGGTACGCGAAGGCGGGCAGCGTCTGCATCGTGTCGAGGACGGGCCGCAGCGCGCGGTCGGTGCGGTCGGACAGTCCGGCGGCGAGGCCGAGCAGTCCGCCGACGACGACGGAGGCGAGGACGGCGACGGCCATGAGGGCGAGCGTCTGCATGGTCGGCACCCACATGCCGAGCGCCCCGCACACGAGGAGGGCGACGACGGTGGTGAGCGCGAGCCGTACGTGCGCGACCCGCCACGCGATCAGTCCGGCGGCGGCGGTCACCCCGGCCCAGCCCGCCGCGAGCAGCACGAGGTAGACGGCGCGGACGCACACGACGACGGCGTTGCTGACGTGGCCGAGGAAGTAGAGGAACAGCGGGTGGCTGTCGCGGTTGTCGATGATCCAGTCGCTGGCCCGGCCGAGCGGCTGCGACAGGTCGACGGTCAGGGCGTGCGGCCACGCACCGCTCGCCCAGTGGGCGTGCGCGACGGGTCCCAGGACGGCGGCGAGCCCGGCGAGGACCAGCAGCTTGCCGAGCGCCCGGTGGCGCAGCCAGGAGCGCGGGGCGGACGGCGCGGTGGCCGGGGCGGCGGAGGCGGAAGCGGAAGCGGCCATCAGGCGACCACCTCGCCGGGGCCCTGGCCGGGTGTACCCGGGCCGGCGCCCGGGCCGGACGCGGCGCCGTGGTGCTCGGTGTGCTCCGGAGCCTGCCCCCGCCGCACCTCGACTCCGGCGACGACGGCGAGCAGCGCCTCGCGGTCGACAAGGCCGAGGAGGCGTCCGCCGTCCATGACGCGGGCGGCGGGTTCCCCGGTGCGGGCGACGGCCTCGATCGCCTCGGAGACGGTCGTACCGGGCGCGAGGGCGGGCCCGTCGGCCCGCTCGCCGGGCGCCGGCGGGCGCATCGCCCCGCGCACCGTGAGGACCTGCTCGCGCGGGACGTCCCGGACGAACTCGCGCACGTAGTCGTCGGCGGGCGAGCCGACGATCTCCTCGGGCGTGCCGATCTGGACGACGCGTCCGGCGCGCATGAGGGCGATGCGGTCGCCCAGGCGCAGGGCCTCGTTGAGGTCGTGGGTGATGAAGACCATGGTGCGGCCCTCCTCCTGGTGGAGGCGGACCACCTCGTCCTGCATCTCGCGCCGGATCAGCGGGTCGAGGGCGCTGAACGGCTCGTCGAACAGCAGGACTTCGGGGTCGACGGCAAGGGCGCGGGCGAGCCCGACGCGCTGCTGCTGACCGCCGGAGAGCTGCCCGGGCCTGCGCCGCTCCAATCCGCCGAGCCCGACCTTCTCGATGACCTCGGCGGCCTTGGCGCGGCGTTCGGCGCGGCCCATGCCCTGGATTTCGAGGCCGTAGGCGACGTTGTCGAGGACGGTGCGGTGCGGGAGCAGCCCGAAGTGCTGGAAGACCATCGCGGCGCGGTGGCGGCGCAGTCTGCGCAGCCGGGCCCGGTCCATGGCGCGCACGTCCTCGCCGTCGATCTCGATGCGGCCCGAGGTGGGTTCGATCAGCCGGGTCAGACAGCGCACCAGCGTCGACTTCCCGGAGCCGGACAGGCCCATGACGACGAAGACCTCACCCCTGGCGACCTCGAAGGACACCTCGCGCACGGCGGCCGTGCAGCCGGTGCGCTCCCGCAGGGCGGCCGGTTCGAGCGCGGCCAGCTCCTCGTCCTGCGGGACGCGTTCGGCCTTCGGCCCGAAGACCTTCCACAGGTCGCGTACGGCGAAGACGGGCCGCTCGCCGGACGGGTCGGCACCGGCGGGGGCGGCACCGGACGGGTCGGGACCGGCGGGATCGGCACCGGACGGGTCGGGACCGGCGGCGGCCGGGGTGGCTGCGGTACTCATCGGCCCGCACCTCCGTCCGGAAGCGCGTCCGAACCGGCCTCCGCCACCAACCCGTGTGCCTGCACCAGGAGTTCCGCGCACTTCTCACCGATCATGAGCACTCCGATCATCGGGTTCACCGCGGGCATGGTCGGGAAGACGGAGGCGTCGGCGATCCGGATGCCGGACAGCCCCCGGATCTTCAACCGCGGGTCCACCACGGCCGCTTCGTCGTCGACCGCGCCCATGCGGCAGGTTCCGGCGGGGTGGTAGACGGTGTGCGCGACGCTGCGGGCGTACGCGCTCAGGTCCTCGTCGCTCGTGACCTCGGGGCCGGGGCACACCTCGCGCTTGAGCCAGCCCTTGAGGGGTTCGGTCTCGGCGACGCGGCGGGCGAGGCGGATGCCGTCGACGAGGGTGCGGCCGTCGTGGTCCTCCTCGTCGGTGAAGTACCGGAAGTCGAGGGCGGGTTTGACGGCCGGGTCGGCGCTCGTGAGGTAGAGGCGGCCCCGGCTGCGCGGCTTGGGGATGTTGGGGGTCATCGACACGCCGTGCTCGGGCCGTTGGTAGCCGAGGCGTTCGGGGTTGTCGGTGAAGGGGATCTGGTAGAAGTGGAACATCAGGTCGGGTCCGGGGGACCCGGGGTCGCGGCGGACGAACAGACCGGCGTCGGAGTCCATCGCGGAGTTCTCCGGTATCGGCCCGTCGGTCTCCCACACGATGACCGACTCGGGGTGGTCGAGCAGGTTCTCGCCGACGCCCGGCAGTTCGTGCACGACGGGGATGCCGAGCGCTTCGAGGCCGGCGCGCGGACCGACCCCGGAGTGCAGCAGCAGGCGCGGGGTGTCCACGGCGCCCGCGCACACCACGATCTCCCGCCGGGCGCGCAGGACCTGTTCCGCGCCGTCCTTCGTGCGGATGTGCACACCACTGGCCCGGCCGTCCTCGAACTCCAGGCGGTGCGCCCAGGTCTCCAGCAGGACACGGAGGTTGGGCCGGTCGAGGAAGGGGTGCAGGTAGGCGACGGAGGCGGAGGAACGCTTGTTGTCCTCCGGGTGGTACGCGAGGTCGAAGAACCCGGCGCCGTCCTTGAACGGCGCCCGGTTGAAGCCCTCGACGAGCGGGACGCCGAGCGCGGTGCGGGCGCTGTCCACGAAGTCGCGGGCGATCGCGTTCCGGTCCTTCTCGCCGACCGGCACGATGTTGTTGCGCAGCTTGCCGAAGTACGGGTCCATGGACGCGGCGTCCCAGCCCTCGGCGCCGAGCGCGGCCCACTCGTCCCAGTCGGAGGGCAGCGGCTTGAACGCGATGAGGGTGTTGTGGGAGGAGCAGCCGCCGAGGACACGGGCGCGGCTGTGCCGTATGTGGGAGTTGCCGCGCGGCTGTTCGGTGGTCGGGTAGTCGTAGTCGAGTTCCCCGCCGAGCAGCCCCATCCAGCGGCGCAGGGTGAGTACTTCGGGCCGGTCGACGTCGCTGGGGCCGCCCTCGACGACGGCGACGCGCACGCCGGGGTCCTCGGTGAGCCGGGAGGCGATCACCGATCCGGCGGTGCCGCCGCCGACGACCACGTAGTCGTACAGGTACTCCTCCGGCAGGTACTCCTCCGGGGCGCCTTCGGGCGGGTTCTGCGGCAGGGGGTTCGCTGCGGTCACGGGGTTCTCAGGCATGGGGAGGGGGCTCCTTGGCTGGGTGGGCGCGACAAGGCTGCGCGGAAGGTGCTGCGCTGGACGACGGGAGCGGTTGAGTGGAGGGGGTGAGTGGGGCGGGGCGGGGGCGGTACGCGGCGGGGGCGTCAGCCCGCGAACCAGCGGACCGGCTTCGGGTCGAGGTTCTGGTAGACGTGCTTGGCCTCGCGGTACTCGGCGAGTCCGGAGGGGCCGAGTTCGCGTCCGACCCCGGACTTGCCGAAGCCGCCCCACTCGGCCTGCGGCAGGTAGGGGTGGAAGTCGTTGATCCACACGGTGCCGTGCCGCAGCCGTCCGGCGACCCGGCGGGCGCGCCCCGCGTCGGAGGTCCACACGCCGCCCGCGAGCCCGTACTCGGTGTCGTTGGCGAGGGCGACGGCCTCGTCCTCGGTGGTGAAGGTCTCGACGGTCAGGACCGGCCCGAACACCTCCTCGCGCACGACGCGCATCGTGCGCTCGCACTGGTCGAGGACGGTCGGCTCGTAGAAGTACCCGTTCGCGGGGCGGGTCGCGGAGGGCTCGGGGCGCCGGCCGCCGCTGCGGACGACGGCGCCCTCGGCGAGGGCCGCGTCGACGTAGTACTCGGTCTTCTCCAGCTGCTGCGGGGAGACGAGCGGGCCGCACTCGACGCCGTCCTCGGTGCCCCGGCCGAGCCTGATCCTGGCCGCGCGGCGCGCGAGTTCGGCGACGAAGCGTTCGCGCACCGACTCCTCGACGATGAGCCGGGACCCGGCCGAGCAGACCTGGCCGCTGTGGATGAACGCGGCGTTGAGCGCCTGGTCGACGGCGGTGTCGAAGCCCTCCTCGGTGGCGCAGGCGTCGGCGAACACGACGTTGGGGTTCTTGCCGCCGAGTTCGAGGGCCACCTTCTTGACGGTGTCGGCGGCGGACCGCGCGACCTTCGTCCCGCTGTGCAGCCCGCCGGTGAACGACACGAGGTCGACGTCGGGGTGCTCGCAGAACCGGGCGCCGACCGAGTGGCCGGGCCCGGTGACGAGGTTCGCGACCCCGTCGGGCAGTCCGGCCTCGGCGAGCAGCCGGATCAGCGCGATCGTCGTCAGGGGGGTGATCTCGCTGGGCTTCAGCACGAAGGTGTTGCCCGCGACGAGCGCCGGGGCCACCTTCCAGCTCGCCTGGAGCAGCGGATAGTTCCACGGGGTGATGAGCGCGCACACGCCGACCGGCTCGTACACGACGACGCTGTGCACGCTGTCGGTCCCGGCGTCCACGACGCGGCCCGCGCTCTCCCCGGCGGCGAGGTCGGCGAAGTAGTCGAAGGCGTCGGCGACGCAGTCCACGTCGACCCGCCCCTCCTCGACGGTCTTGCCCGCGTCGCGGCTCTCCAGCAGCCCGAGCGCCTCCCGGTCACGGCGGAGCAGGACGGCGGTACGGCGCAGCAGCGCGGCGCGCTCGGCGACCGGGGTGTGCGGCCAGGGGCCCTCGTCGAAGGCGCGGCGGGCGGCGGTTATCGCGGCGTCCGCGTCCGCCTCGGCGCCCTCGGCGACCACGGCGAAGGTGGTGGCGTCCGCCGGGTCGACGATCTCCCGCGTCTCCCCGGCGAGGGCCGCCCGCCACCGTCCGCCCACATGGATGGTCTCTTCTGCCGACACGACGATCTCTGCCTTCCCTTCGCACGATGCCGGTGGCGGCGGGGCCGCCCGGATCACGGGCCCGTCCTCGCACCTGCCACGACAAGCGCACCCCGGGCTCGGGGTGCGACCGGGAGCACCTGCCCGGGGCGGCGGGAAAGATGCGGAACGGGGGGCTGGGAGTGGGTCGGGTCACGTTTGGCCCCGCTGTCGCGGGGAGCACCAGCAGCGCGAACTCGCGCATCAGCGCGGCGAGGGACCAGCCCCGCGCGGCGGGGAGCGCCCGTATCGCTTGAGCGTCGGGCGGATCCGGCCGGGATCATCCCCGCACGCGCGGGGCACACCTCGGCCACTCGGTGGTCTGGCTGCTGAAGCAGGGACCATCCCCGCACGCGCGGGGCACACAGCCTGGAGACGGACGCCGCCGGCGAATCCGAGGGACCATCCCCGCACGCGCGGGGCACACCCTCACTGACCTGCGGTTTCCCGCCGCTCAGGTGCCGTTCCACGCCACTTTCGCACAACCGCCCCGCCCCGGGAAGCTCCTCGCCTCCCTCTCCCTCCCCCGCCGCGCCAGCGGCTCAGTAGCCGTCCGGTACGAAGTGCGCCAGGGCCGTGTCCAAGATGTCGCGCTGCTCGTCGGTGTCCGTCTTCGGGCCCGCGGCGAGGACCGCGTACTGCTTGCCGTCCACCGCCGTGAACGCGCGCTCGATCACCTCGCGCGTGCCGCCGGTCTTCTCGCTCTCGTACGCGTACGTCAGCTCGGCGGCGTCCCCGGCGGGGTTCTCGGGGCCGCCGTCCACCGGGCCGAGGGCGATCTCGCGGTAGCCCTCGGTCCTGGAACGCAGGTCGCGCGAGGACTGGGTGACGGCCTTCTCGGGGGTCAGGTCGTCCTCGGTGACGACGAAGATCTGGAGCAGGCTGCGCTCGTCGGGCGCGGTGTAGAACACCCCGGTGTCCTTCTCCGACCGCTTCCAGTCCTCGGGCGCGGCGACGGTGAACCCGGCGGGGTCCTCGTGGGTCGCGAAGCCGTCCGGCAGCCCGGGGCTCTCCCCGGACGGGCTGCTCTCCTCGCCCGGTACGTCGTCCTCGGCCCCGCTCAGCTCCGGGTCCGACGCCTCGTCCGTCTCCGGGGAGGCGTAGTAGCGCGGGCTCGTCGCGGCCTTGCCGCGCTGGGCGGCGGCGGGCGTCCTGTCGCCGTCGTCCGTGCCCCAGGTGAGCCAGGCGGCGACGCCTCCGCCGACGACGAGCGCGGCGGCGACCGCCACGGCGACGGTCCGGCCGGCGGGCCGGCGGTACGGTCCAGGGGCCTGCGGCGGCTCCGGCTCCGACCACTCCGCGAGCGGCGGGGGCGCCACGAGCGGCGCGGTCCCGGGGCGCGGCGGGGGCGGCGGCTGGTACGGCAGTGGGGCCTCGTCGGTCTCCCAGCGCTGGGCGGTCGCGTTCCAGCGGGGTGCGCCTGCGGCCATGCTCAGCCTCCCAGCAGCGCGGCGAGCGACTGCGCGACGGCGGCACCGGACGCGAGGCTCGCCGTCAGGGGTCCGGCGAGGTCGAGGGCCTGGCGCAGACGGGCGAGCCGTCCGGGCGCGGCCGCGCCCGCAGCGTCGATCTCCCCCTCGGCGGCCGACAGTTCGGCGTCGAGCGCCTCGTGCTGCGGCGTCGCGACGAAGCGGCCCAGGTCCTCACGCAGGGCGCGGATCGCGGCGAGCAGTTCGGCCTGCGCGGGGTCGGTGGCGGGGCCCGCCCCGCGTACGTTCGAGACGACGTTGTGGTCGCCGATGCCGACGGCGCTGTTGTCCACCGAGCCGATGTGCACGGTGGGCCGCCCCGGCCCGCCGGCAGAGGCGTCCGAAGTTCCCGAAGTGCCGGGCGTGTGTGTCATGTTCTTCCCCCGATCGAAGTCACGGCGTCATCCTCATGGTCGCGGCGTCGGCGGCTTCGGGCCCGGGGCGGGCGCCGGGCCGCCGCCCTTCGCGCCCCCGCCACTCGCACCGCTCGCCTGGCCGGCGCCACGCGTACCGCTGGCCTTGCCCGTGTTGGTCGTTCCGCTCGTGCGCCCGGCGCTCACGGTGTTGTGGTCGCCGACGCCGATCGCGCTGTCGCGCGCCGAGTCGATGTACACCCCGCCCGAGACGTTGATGATCTTCTGCTCGAACTCCTCGGTCTGCCAGCCCGCCTCGTGCAGCGCGAGCGTCACCCCGCCCGCGACCCGTTCCTGGATCGTCTTGAGGTAGCGGCTGACGTCCATGTCCTGGAACAGGGACACGTCCTCGTCCGCGCCCAGTTCCCGGATCGCGACCGCGGGCCCCTCGGCGGGTGCCCCCGCGTTGCCGGAGAGCAGCCGGCGGACCCCGACGGCGAACCACACGCCCAGGGTCTGCACGGACTGCCCGAGCGACACCGGCATGTGGGTGAGGGCCCAGGCGACCTGCCCCGGCCAGGAGTTGTTGATGTGGCGGCGGGCGTCCCGCTCCGCCTGCCGGTACTCGCGGCGTACGGGGGTGAGCAGGTGCGGGGCGAACTCCGCCATCAGCATGCCGCCCTGCGTGTGGACCCGCACGAACACGGTGACCACGAGTTCCTCGTCCCAGCCGCCGACCCGGATGCGCAGGAAGTGCCGCCGGGCCTCGCCGCCCTCCTCCAGGGCGTCGAGACGGTGCTGTTCGAGGGCCTGCGGGTGGAAGGGGGCGCCGTCGCGCGCCTCCAGCCGGTCGGCGGGCAGGAACACGCACTCGTCGATGCCCAGTTCGCGCAGGCGGTCGAGGACGGTGTCGGCCGTGCGGGCGTCCACGCGCGGCGAGGGGACGCGCAGCGCTTCGAGCAACGGGACTATCCGGCGCAGGATCGCGCCGTTGTCGAGCGGTTCGGGCTCGCGGTCCTTGCGGGGCCGCATCTCCACGGCCAGCGTCCACGTGGCGAACGGGAAGCCGAATCCGCAGAAGGGGCGGGCCGCGTCGTACATCACGAGCGGCTGGTGCTGTTCGGCGCGCAGCCGGGTCCGCAGCCACTGCGTGCGGCGGCCCGCGCTCGTCTCCGCCGGGTCGCTCGCGGCGACCGGGAAGCGGCGCGGCGACAGTTCGTTGCTGACGACCCGGGCGAACTGCCCGCGCCGCAGGGCCACGAGCGCCGTCACGACGACGAGGACGAAGAGGATGAGCGCCGCGTCCTCCCGCCGGATGTCCAGGCCGGAGCTGACCAGTCGCCACGTGAAGTCGCTGAGGTCGGGGCCGTCGGAGAACTCGTCCCCCTGCTGCGACCACTGCGCGTCCGGGCTCGCGGAGTCGTCCGAGGAGCCGCCGAACGCGACGACCGCCACGAAGACCATCAGGAAGGCGAGGACGACGCGGGCGTTCCAGCGCAGGTAGAAGGCCACCACGCGGCGCAGCAGGGAGGGGCGGGCGCCGCGTCCCCGGACCCAGCGGGCCACACCGAGGACGAGGCTCCAGAACATGGCCGTGAGCAACAGCGGGCCGGTCAGGGCCACTCCGGCCGCCCACGCGGCGAGGATGCCGCCCGCCCAGGCCGCCTCGCTCCGGCGGGCCCGCGCCGCGTGCGACAGGACCCGGCCCGCGTCGATGCCGACCGAGGGGGCGACGAACCGCTCCTCGTGCTCGGACAGCTCGTCGAGGACGGCCTCCCGGAAGGCCCGGTCGTGGTGGACGCCGACGCACAGCAGCCGGGTCGCCTCGCTCGCGGCGGGCGGGACCGGGGGGCGGGCGGGCACGGCCGGAGCCGCGGGTCCCGGCATCCCCCCGGACTGCTGGGGGAACGGGGGCTGGCTCACCACGGGCCTCCTGGAACGAGCGTCGGGGAACGTCACCGGCTGTGTGACGGAGGCAACACTGTACGCCAGGGTGATCCCCGTGCCCCACTCAAAAAAGAGTGCCGAACTCACCCCTGTAGGGGGCGAGTTCGGCACTCCTCGGATCAGCCGGCACTCTTCCGGGTCAGCCCCCGGCCACCGGTCCCGGTGCGGCTCAGATCAGGCCGAGGGAGCGCACCGCGTCGCGCTCCTCGCCCAGCTCCTTGACGGAGGCGTCGATGCGCGAGCGGGAGAAGTCGTTGATCTCCAGGCCCTGGACGATGGAGTACACGCCGTCCTTCACGGTGACCGGGAAGGAGGAGATGAGGCCCTCGGGCACGCCGTAGGAGCCGTCGGACGGGATGCCCATGGAGGCCCAGTTGCCGTCCTCGGTGCCGTTGACCCAGGTGTGCACGTGGTCGATCGCGGCGTTGGCGGCGGAGGCCGCGGAGGAGGCGCCGCGGGCCTCGATGATGGCCGCGCCGCGCTTGGCGACGGTCGGGATGAACTCCTCGGCCAGCCACTTCTCGTCGTTGACGACCTCGGCGGCGTTCTTGCCGGCGATCTCCGCGTGGAAGATGTCGGGGTACTGGGTCGCCGAGTGGTTGCCCCAGATCGTGAGCTTCTTGATGTCGGAGACGCCGACGCCGGCCTTCTTCGCGAGCTGGGTCAGCGCGCGGTTGTGGTCCAGGCGGGTCATCGCGGTGAAACGCTCGGCCGGTACGTCCGGGGCGGCGGCCTGGGCGATCAGGGCGTTGGTGTTGGCCGGGTTGCCGACCACCAGGACCTTGATGTCGTCGGCGGCGTGGTCGTTGATGGCCTTGCCCTGCGGCTTGAAGATGCCGCCGTTGGCCTCCAGGAGGTCACCGCGCTCCATGCCCTTGGTGCGGGGGCGGGCGCCGACCAGCAGCGCGACGTTGGCGCCGTCGAAGGCGACGTTCGGGTCGTCCGTGATCTCGATGCCCTTGAGCAGCGGGAAGGCACAGTCGTCCAGCTCCATGGCGGTGCCCTCGGCGGCCTTCAGCGCGGGGGTGATCTCCAGGAGCCGGAGGTTGACCGGAACGTCGGGGCCGAGCAGGTGACCGGAGGCGATGCGGAAGAGCAGCGCGTAACCGATCTGGCCGGCCGCGCCGGTGACGGTGACATTCACGGGGGTGCGGGTCATGGCGATCTCCGTAAGACAGCTGGCGGTGGGGTTCCCTGCCCCTGGGTGCTGGATCTGGTACCCGACGCCCGATGATCGATCTCTTGGCGTCAAGAGAGATCCACCGGTCAGGCTATCGCGCCCCCGCTTCCCCGCACCCTTGGGCGGGTGTGGCCCGGCACACAGCGCCCCTCCGGCCACGGGCGGGAGGGCGGGGACGTCCACCACGGCGACGGCCGCCCCACCCGAAGGTGTGACGGCCGTCGCAGGGAGGGTGTGCCGCTCCCGTGGGGGTTGACAGTGCGTCTGCCCCGGGACGGGCGGCTCAATCGCCCTGATTTCGCGGGGCGGCCGAGCGGCGGCCGACTGACGCAGCGCCGCGCGTGCGGGGCGACGTCCGGCCGGGGAGGACGGGGGCGACCACCTGGCGCTCACCGGCGCGCCTCCGCGCCGGACCGCCGCCCACCCTTGTCACCCTCCCCCTTGTCACCCCTTCGTGCAGCCCTTCGCGCCGCCGCTCACCTTCGCGCACGCGCGCGCCCCGTCCGCCTCCGGTACGGCGACCATCGGCGTGTACGCCTCCGCGTCGTCCTCGACCGCGGCCGCCCGCGTCGAGCCGCCGGCGGACACGGTGATCCGGTCCCCGGGCCCGGCCCGGGTGATGCGCGCCCAGGCGGCGCGGCAGACCTCGCTGTACCGCACCTCGACGAGGCGGTCGCCGACGGTCGCCCGCGCGGTGGTGCGGACCTGTCCGCCGCTGCACCCCATGCGCTCGGGGTCCCGCCCCTCGCACGCCCGGCCGGTGCACTCGACGCCCGCGGGCAGGTTCCGGGGGCTCGCCTCCCGCGCGCTCGCGGCGGGCTCCTTCGCGCTCGCGGGCTGGTCGCCGCCGGACCCGGACCCGGTCAGCGACAGCACCGCCGCGACGAGGACCAGCACCCCGGCGAGGCCCGCGAAGAACATCGTGAGCCGCCGCCCGCGCCGCCGCCGGGCGTCCGGCCCCCCGCTCTCCGGCGGTACGGCGCCCACCGGTTCGGCCGGTCCCTCGCCGCGCTCCCCCGGACGGGCCCCGTCCGGGTGCGGTGCCGGGCCGGCGGGCCGGCCGGCGGCGACGTCCACCGCCACGCCCCCGTCCGCGTACGAGGGGGCGCCGGTACCGGCCACGGCGGGGCCGGGTTCCCCGAGCGCCGCCCGGGCCTGGGAGATCCGGATGGCCTCCATGGTCATGTCGTGCCGCAGTTCCGAACGGCTCCACGCCCGTTCCGCCAGCTCCCACATCGTCGTGAGGTGCTCGGGGTTGGCCCCCGTCACCTCGGCGAGCGCCACGATCGCGCCCTGGGGGGCGAGCAGCCGCCCGTTCAGATACCGCTCCCAGGACGTCCTGCTGTAGCCCGTGTGATCCGCCACCGCCGCGACGCCCAGCCCGCTGCGGTCGACGAGCCGGCGCAACTGGCTCGTGAACTCGCGTATCTGCGGGTCGAGCCCGTCCGGCAGGGCCTTCCAACGAGGCATTGCCTCCCCCTTCGTCCCCCGTGTGCTCACGCTGTCCCCCGGCCCGGCTCCCGGGCCGTCCCCCGGGGCCCTGTCCCGGACCGCCCCCGGGGATGCGCCCTCGGCGCGGGACAGTTCCGTGCCACGGGGCGCACAGGAGCAGTCGGGCCCCTCGGGGTGCACCGTCGCACGCCCGCAGCCGACCGGTCCAGTCCGTCACCGACCGGCCGGACACCGTCAGAAAACTCCGCGAAGCCCATGGAAGACGACGCGGAACGAAAGGTTCCGAGCAGAGTTGAGGCCGGACCGTGCACACGGTGCGCGAGAGGCGGCCCCCTTCGCCCGGGAGCCGCCACACGGCCGGTACACCTTGCCGGAATGGTCACCTCCGTGCCACAGCCGACCGGCCTGCCTTGTCGGGGATTGGCGCGTCCATGACTCTGGTGCCGGGCCGGAATCCGCCGGTCCGTCACGGGGCCCGCCCGGCCCCGGCGCGCCGCTGCCCGTCCCTCCACGGGGGTGGGGACGGGCAGCGGGCACGCGCTCGCCTCGACGGCCCGGCCGACGACAACCCGGCCGTCCGCTCAGTCGATGGTGAAGTGCAGTACCTCGTCGAGGAACGGGATCACGAGCCAGGGCTTGGGCTGCACCATGAGCGCGAGCAGCACGATGACCAGCCCCAGCCCCCCGTACGTCACCATGTCGGTGAAGCGGGAGCGGACGGCGAGCATGCCGACCGAGGGCAGGCACCAGCGCAGGGCGGCGCCGAGCAGCAGCGCGAGGCCGACGAGCAGCGTGCCGACGCGGAACACCCCGAAGCCGGTGAGCAGCAGTCCGGCGCCGGTCGTCGCGAGCACGGCGATGATCGGCCACTGGCGGGCCGGGGCGGGCGCGTCGGCGGGCGCGGCGCGGCCCCCGCCCTCGGGCCGCGCGGTGTCCCGCGTGAACCCGCCGACCTCCCGGGTGGCCCGCATCGGCTCCCCGTCCGGGCCCGGGGCGCTGACCACCTCGGTGACCGTCGGCCCCTCGCCGTGCGGCGCCCCGGAGGGCTCGGCGGCACGGTCCTCCTCCGCCCCGGCCCCCTCCGCCACGCGCGTGGCGCCCGCACCGGCGGGCTCACTCGCGGGCTCACCGGCGGGCTCCGGCGGCCGTGCTCTCTCCGGTCCCTCCGGGTCCCCCGGGCCCGGGGCGGGCCCGGGACTGCCGCTCTCGTTCGGTTCTCCGGCCACGGGATGCGTGCCTTTCCGCTTCGCCGACCTCTCCGGTTCGCTGATCAGCTCTCGTCGGAGGCGGCGGCGCGTTCGGCGGCCTCCACGACGTTGACGAGGAGCTGGGCGCGGGTCATGGGGCCCACCCCGCCCGGGTTGGGCGAGAGCCAGCCGGCGATCTCGGCGACGCCGGGGTGCACGTCGCCGACGATCTTCCCGTTCTCGTCGCGGGAGACGCCGACGTCGAGGACGGCCGCCCCCGGCTTGACGTCCTCCGGCTTGACGAGGTGCGGCACCCCGGCGGCGGCGACGATGATGTCGGCGCGGCGCAGGTGCGCGGCGAGGTCGCGGGTGCCGGTGTGGCACTGGGTGACCGTCGCGTTCTCGGAGCGGCGGGTCAGCAGCAGCGGCATCGGACGGCCGATGGTGACGCCCCGGCCGACGACGACGACCTCGGCGCCGTTGATCTCCACGCCGTGCTCGCGCAGCAGCCGCACGATGCCGTACGGGGTGCAGGGCAGCGGGGCGGGCTCGTTGAGCACGAGCCGGCCGAGGTTCATCGGGTGCAGCCCGTCCGCGTCCTTGTCCGGGTCCATGAGTTCGAGGACGCGGTTCTCGTCGATGCCCTTGGGCAGCGGCAGTTGGACGATGTAACCGGTGCAGTCGGGGTCCGCGTTGAACTCGCGGACGACGTCCTCGATCTCGTCCTGGGTCGCGGTGGCGGGCAGTTCGCGCTGGATCGAGGCGATGCCGACCTGAGCGCAGTCCCGGTGCTTTCCGGCCACGTACTTCTGGCTGCCGGGATCGTCGCCGACCAGCAGGGTGCCGAGGCCGGGCGTGACGCCCTTGGCTCGGAGGTCCGCCACCCGGGCGGCCAGCGCGGACTTGATCGATGCGGCAGTCGCCTTGCCGTCGAGAATCTGGGCAGTCATGGTTCCATCTTCACCGATGGCGCCCGCCGGGTCCCAATCCGGGTCGCCCCGTACGTCGTCGCGGCGTCCGCACGGTGTTGCGCTTGGGCAACACCCCACCGTTACATCTGGACAAACCCCGTCAGCCCTGAGAACCATGGGCGCTACTGCGCCGCAGGCAGTGAACGGGGGGAACGCGTGCGCGCCGCCTCCGTGCGCGGCCGCGTCGTCCCCGCTCAGCAACGGAGGAAACCTCGCCATGAGTTTCGGCGACCCCAACAACCCCTACGGACCGCCCCCGCAGGGCGGTCAGCCCGGTGGCCAGCAGCCCGGTTACGGCGCCCCGCAGGACCCCGGTTACGGGTATCCCCAGCAGGCCCCGCAGGGCGTGCCGCAGCAGGGCTATCCCCAGGCCCCGCCCGTGCAGCCCTACGGCGGCCCCTACCCGGGCGGCCCCGGTTACGGCGAGGCTCCCCCCTTCGCCCACTGGGGCCTGCGTTTCCTGGCCACCCTCGTGGACGGACTGACCTTGGTGGTGCCGTACGCGTTCATCGGCATCGGTGCGGCGAACGACATCCCGGCCCTCGCGGTCGTCGGCGGCGTGCTCTTCATCGCGTTGGCGATCTACCAGCTGATCCTCGAAGGCCGCAGGGGCCAGACGATCGGCAAGCGCACCCTCGGCATCAAACTGGTGTCGGAGAACACGGGACAGCCGATCGGCGTGGGCATGGCCTTCGTCCGCAGGCTCGCGCACTTCCTCGACAGCATCGCCTGCTACCTGGGCTGGCTGTGGCCGCTGTGGGACTCCAAGAAGCAGACCTTCGCCGACAAGGTCTGCTCGACGCTGGTGATCCGCGCCCGGTGACCGCCGGCCGGTGAGGGACCGGGGGCCGTGGGCGGCCGGACTCCGGTCCGCCCACGGCCCTTACGCGTCCCCCGGGCCCCTCAGTGGGGCCCGGTCGTACTCGGTCGTACTCAGTCGTGCTCGGTCGTACCTCAGTGGAAGAAGTGCCGCGTCCCGGTGAAGTACATCGTGACCCCGGCCTTCTTCGCGGCCTCCACGACGAGTTCGTCGCGGACCGAACCGCCGGGCTGGGCCACGGCCCTGACGCCGGCGGCGAGCAGGATCTCCAGGCCGTCGGGGAACGGGAAGAACGCGTCCGAGGCGGCGAAGGAGCCCTGCGCGCGCTCGGCCCCGGCGCGCTCGACGGCGAGCTTCGCGGAGTCGACGCGGTTGACCTGGCCCATGCCGACACCGACCGAGGCGCCGTCCTTGGCGAGCAGGATCGCGTTGGACTTGACGGCCCTCGACGCCTTCCAGGCGAAGGCCAGTTCACGCAGTCCGGCCTCGTCGAGCGGCTCGCCCGCCGCGAGCGTCCAGTTGGCCGGGTCGTCGCCCTCGGCCTGGAGCCGGTCGGTGACCTGGACGAGCGCGCCGCCGTCGATCTGCTTGGTCTCGGTCGCGTTCGCCGGGGCGCCCTCGGCCCGCAGGATGCGCAGGTTCTTCTTCCGGGACAGCGCCTCGACGGCGCCCTCCTCGTAGCCGGGCGCGACGATGACCTCGGTGAAGATCTCCGCGACCTGCTCCGCCATCTCCTTGGAGACGGGGCGGTTCACGGCGATGACCCCGCCGTACGCGGACAGCGGGTCGCAGGCGTGCGCCTTGCGGTGCGCCTCGGCGACGTCCGCGCCGATCGCGATGCCGCAGGGGTTGGCGTGCTTGATGATCGCGACGCAGGGCTCGTCGTGGTCGTACGCGGCACGGCGCGCGGCGTCCGTGTCGGTGTAGTTGTTGTACGACATCTCCTTGCCGTGCAGCTGCTCGGCCTGGGCCAGCCCGCCGGTGCCGTCGACGTAGAGCGCGGCGCCCTGGTGCGGGTTCTCGCCGTAGCGCAGGACGTTCTGGCGCGTGTAGGTGGCGCCGGTGAAGTCGGGGAAGCCGCTGTCGTCGGCGGCCGCGTAGCCGTCCGCGAACCACGAGGCGACGGCGACGTCGTACGCGGCGGTGTGCTGGAAGGCCTCGGCCGCGAGCCGCTTGCGGGTGCGCAGGTCGAAGCCGCCGTGCTGCGCGGCGGCGAGCACGTCGGCGTACCGCTCGGGGCTCGTGACGACGGCGACCGACGGGTGGTTCTTGGCGGCGGCGCGCACCATCGAGGGCCCGCCGATGTCGATCTGCTCGACGCACTCGTCGGGGGTGGCCCCGGAGGCGACGGTCTCCTTGAACGGGTACAGGTTGACGACGACCAGGTCGAAGGGCTCGACGCCCAACTCGGCGAGCTGCGAGCGGTGGTCCTCCAGGCGCAGGTCGGCGAGGATGCCCGCGTGGACCTTGGGGTGCAGGGTCTTGACCCGGCCGTCGAGGCACTCGGGGAAGCCGGTCAGCTCCTCGACCTTGGTCACCGGCACCCCGGCGGCGGCGATCCGCCCGGCCGTCGAACCGGTGGAGACGAGCTGGACGCCCGCCTCGTGCAGCCCTCGCGCCAGGTCCTCCAGTCCGGTCTTGTCGTAGACGCTGACGAGCGCGCGGCGCAGCGGGCGCCGGGTGGTGGCGGAGCTGTCGCCGGTGTCGGTGGTCGTGGACTCGGTAGTCACGGAACCAGAACCTTTCGTCCCTCAATGCGGTAGCCGTGGCGGGCCAGACGCCCCACGACCTCGACGAGCAGCCTTCGCTCGACGTCCTTGATACGTGCGTGGAGGGCCGCCTCGCCCTCCGGGGAGTCCTCTTCCACGACCTCGACCACGCCCTGGGCGATGATCGGGCCGGTGTCGACGCCGTCGTCGACGAAGTGGACGGTGCAGCCGGTGACCTTCGCGCCGTAGGCGAGGGCGTCCCGCACCCCGTGGGCGCCGGGGAAGCTGGGCAGCAGCGCGGGATGGGTGTTGACGACCCGGCCGCCGAAGCGGGCCAGGAACTCCTTGCCGACGATCTTCATGAAGCCCGCCGAGACCACGAGGTCCGGGGAGTGCACGGCGGTCGCCTCGGTGAGCGCGCGGTCCCAGTCGGCGCGGCTCGCGTGGTCGGCGACCCGGCACACGAAGGTCGGCAGCCCGGCCGCGCGGGCCCGCTCCAGGCCGGCGATGCCCTCCCGGTCGGCGCCCACGGCGACGACCTCGGCCCCGTACGCCTCCGGGCCCTGGGCCTCGATCGTGTCCAGCAGGGCCTGGAGGTTGGTGCCGGAACCGGAGACCAGGACGACGAGACGGCGGACGGCGGGGGGCGGTGCGGTGGCCACGCGGGGGCCCTTTCTCGGGTGGCGCGCCGCAGGTCCCGCCCGTGGGCGGTCCCGTACGACGGGCGTGCTGCGGCTGGCGTGCGGTTGCGGCGGCTGGGGTGCGGTTGCTGCGGCTGGCGTGCGTTCTGCGGGTGGGGTCGGGGCGGCTCCTGCGGTCCGGCCGGCGCCGTACAGCCCGTGCACGGCCCGTGTGCCCGGCCCGTGCGTCGCGACCGGGCGGCCAGGGGCCTGTCGCGTTCGCCGCCGCGCGCCGCACACCTCTGGTGGATCTTTGGTGGATCACACGAAGGCTGCACGCCTCGCCATACGGGGAACTCTACGAAGCCGCCGACCGTCAGCAACGATACCGGCACCTGTGCCGGGCCCCTCCGGCGGCTTGATCGGCGGGGCTCCGGGGCGGGGGCGTCCGCCACTCCGGGCGGGGCCGGAATTGGGGGCCGCCCCGCACAGACGGGTGCGGGCCCGGCAGGTAGCGTCAAGGGTGCCCGCCCCTGTGCCGGGGCGAGGGGGGAGCCGCAGGACGGACTGTCCGACAGACCGCGCGACCGGCTCCCGCCGTCCCAAGTCCGCCCGCCGCCCGTCCCGTACCGCCGTCCGCAAGCCGACTCGTCCAGCCGTCCGGCCCCGCCCGCGCACGGCCTCTCACCTAGGGGAAGACGCACTCCTGATGCCGGACCGACCCTCCCGCCCGACCCTCCGTCTCCCGCAGCCCGCCGGGGCCGTCGCCGGGGGGCCGCTCGGCACCCTCCCCACCGCCGTGCCCGTGTCCACGGTCGCGGTCTCCGCCTTGTCCTTCTCTCCCTTGTCCTTCGCGTTCCCGGGCCCCGCCCTGCGCGGCGGTAACGAGGACGGGAGCGGCGGGGACGCCGGGACGAGCGACAAGAGCGGCAAGAGCGGGGGCGGCGGGGCCTCCGGGCGCGAGGGCTCGCAGGAGGACAACCCCTTCGCGCCGCCGCCCGAGGACCGGCCGGACCAGCCCTGGCAGCCCCGCCGCCCGCAGGGCGGAGAGGGCGGCGAGGGCGGCGGCTACCAGCCGTGGGGCGGGCAGTGGAGCGGCAACCAGCCCGGCCCCTCGCAGGGCGGCGGTTTCGGTGACCGTCCGGGGCGCGGCCCCGAGGGCCCGCAGAACCCTCAGGGCGGTCCGCCCCGGCGCCAGTTCGGCCCGCGCTGGGACCCGACCGACCCGGTGCAGCGGCGCGCGCGGTACGCGCTGATGGCCGGCATCTGGGGCCTGTTCTCCGGGGTCCTGCTCGGCTGGACGTATCTCGCGCTGCTGCTCGGCGCGCTCGGACTGTACTGGGGCATCGCCGCGCTGCGCGGCACGGCCCGCACCCCGGAGGAGACCGAGGCGGCGCTGCGCGCGGCGGCGGGCGGCGGCAACCCGGAGGAGGCGGCCAGGGCGGCGCGCGGTTCCGCCGACTCGCCGTCCGGGGGCCGGGCCACGGCCACGGCCTTCCGCCCGGCGACGGCGCCGCCCGGAGCGGTCCCGCAAGGGGCCCCGCAGCGTACGCGTCCGCAGGTCCCCTCGGCGGTGGGCGGCATCGTCACGTCCTCGCTGACCCTGGCGGCCGTGGTCCTGGTCTTCGTCGGCCAGCTCGTGTACCGCGACTACTTCACGTGCGTCGACGACGCGCTGACCAACGAGTCGAAGCAGTCCTGCGACCGCCATCTCCCCGAGGAACTGCGGCCGCTGCTGGGCGAGTAGCGGACCGCGCGGCGCCCCGGCGGGCGGCCCGCACCCGTGTCACACGGGGTCCCGGCCGTGCCGCCCCGGCCCGTCGCCGCCCCCGGTGGTCCCGTCCGTCCCGCCCTTCGCCTCCCCCGTGTTCCCGGCCGGACCGTCCTCGGCGGTGCCGTCCTCGGCCTTGCTCACGGCGGCCGGTTCGGCGGGTACGGGCGCGACAGGCGGGAGGACGGCGCCGGGCGCCGTGAACTCGTACGGGTCGAAGACCGGGTAACCGGTGTCCGGGTCCGGAGCGCCGCCCCCGTCCGTCCGCTCACCCGCGCTCGCTTCCGCGTCCGTCCCCGCGTCCGTACTACGGCCATGGGCGGGGGCGCCGGGCCGGGCGGTGTCCGGTTCCGTGTCCGTGTCCGTGGCGCTCCCCGGTCCCTGGCCCGAGGCGTCCGAGGCGTCCGGGGCCACCGCCGTGTCGCGCTCGCGGCGGGGCAGCCACCAACGGCCCTCCAGCGCCTCGCGGACGCGCGCCTGCGCGTCCGGCCGCGCCGTGAACGTGGAGGAGGCCCCGGGCTTCCCGTGGCCCGGCCGGAGGAGGAACGCCTCCTTGCCGCGCAGCCCCCAGGCCCGTACGCCCAGCGCCCCGGGTACGCCGAGCAGCGCCGTCCAGCCGAAGGCGGCCGCGCCGACCCGCCAGCCGACGGGCCCGAACTCGGCGAGCGCGCCCGTGCCCAGCGGGCCGCCCGCGAGCGAGGAGAGCACGGCGAGGCCCAGTCCGCACAGGAGGGCGGCGGCGGCCGCCGCGTACGCCGTCGCGCCCGCCGTCCACACCGTCCGCGCCCCGGCGGTGGCCGCGCGCCCGCTCACCCGGGCGACGGCGAGTCCGGCGAGGACGGGGAAACCGAACACGGCCCAGCTCAGCGGCGTACCGCCGCCCGCTTCCGGCACCCCCGCGAGCAGCGGGAACGGCGGCAGGCCGGGCAGCGGGTCGGAGGCTCCGGGGGCCACGACGTGCCCGGAGCCGAGCAGGAAACCGGGGCCGAGACAGTAGGCCGCGGCCCACACCGCGGCGTTCGGCACGAGGCAGACGGCGAGCAGCAGGACCGCGAAGAGACCTGACCACACGTCGGTGAGCCCCTCGAAGGAGGCGCGGGTCGCGGCGCCGTCCGAGACGAGCACGACCGCCACGAGCAGCGCCCCGGCCCCGAGGAGAACGAGGACCCCGGTGCCCGCCGCGCGGTACACGGCGCGCAGCACCTCGGGGCGCGCCCACGCGCGGGCGCCCGCGCCCTTCGCGTACCGCGCGAGCGGGTCGGCCCATCCGTGCGCCGCCGACACACCGGACGCGACCGCGAGGGCCGCGAACAGGGACACGTGGACCAGGGCGCTCAGCGGTACGGGCGCGGGGTCGCCGCCGAGCGCGTACAGAAACGCGGCGCCCGCCGTCGCGAGGTAGCCGGTGAGCACCCCGGCGACGGCGACGCCCCTGCCCTGCGGGCGGCTCACGGGGGCCCACATCGGCGGGTCGGGGGGTGGCTCGGCCGCCTCACGGGCCGCGCGGTGCAGCAGCCACAGCGGCGCCACGGTGAGCAGCAGCGGGACGAGGCCGAGTGGGGCCGACGCCCCGGTCAGCCCGTTCTGCCTGGTCAGCTCGGTTCCGTGGGCGAGGAACCACAGGGCGGCGGCGAACCGGAGCGCCCCGCCGGGGCCGCTGTCGGGGAACGGCGAACTGATCCA
Organism: Streptomyces sp. NPDC049954; assembly: GCF_040656295.1. Lineage (NCBI taxonomy): Bacteria > Bacillati > Actinomycetota > Actinomycetes > Kitasatosporales > Streptomycetaceae > Streptomyces > Streptomyces sp. NPDC049954. Next base: position 460,213 of record NZ_JBFALS010000007.1, on the reverse strand, counting down.
CAGCCCGATCACGAGGACGGCGGCGCCGCCCAGCCCGAGACCGGCGGCGACCGCCCCGCCGAACAGCGAGGCGACGAGGGCGGGAGCCCGCTCCCGGGCGCGGGCGAGGGGGCCGGCGGGCGGCGGGGACGCGGTGGCGGACGAGGGTCCGGGCTCGGTCGTCTGGGTCACGGGACCATGCTCCCAATGACGCACACAATCCTCGCGCAACAAGCGAATACCGGAGGTGTCGATCAAAATACGCTTATGCGATTTAACGTACAGAAGGGTGAGCGCTCATGCCCTCGCGGGGAGGGGCGCCGATGACGTCCCGCACCCCTGCCCCGGCCGTCCCGCTCCCCCCGCCGAAGGAACGGCGCAGGCTGCGGGAGCGCCACTCCCTCAGCCGCGCCCAGCTCGCCGTCCGCCTCGGCGTCAGCCGCGAGACCCTCCGCACGTGGGAGAACGGCCGCACCGAACCCCGGGGCAGCGAGCGCGCGACCTACGCGGAGGTCCTCGCCACCCTGACGGCGGAGGCGGAGGCCGGGCGGAAAGCCGAACCCGAGGCCGCACCGGAGGCCGCACCTGAGGCCGCACCGGAAGCCGGGGCCGACGCGGGCTCCGGCCCCGGCCCCGCGCCGGGTCCCACCCCGGTCCGCCCCGCGCCCGATCCCGCCCCCGATCCCGTCGCGGCCTTCGCGGCCCTGTACGACGCGTCGTCAGCCACCCTCGAACGTCAGGCGTACCTGCTGACCGGACGCCCCGTCACGGCGCGGGACGCGGTGCTGCGCGGGTTCCAGCTCGCCTGGGAGCGCTGGCCGGAGGTCGCGGTGGACCCGGACCCGGATGGCTGGGTGCGGGCGGCGGTGCACGAGTACGCCCTGTCGCCGTGGAACCGTTTCCGGCCCGCCTCCCGCGGCCCCCTCGTCCCGCCCGCCGACGCCGGGGACGGCGCGTTCGTCGAGGCGTTGCTGACGCTGGCGCCGAGGCACCGCCGCACCCTGCTGCTCCACGAGGGGGTGGGCCTCGGGCTGCCCGAGACGGCCGCCGAGACCGAGGCGAGCACCCCGGCCACCGCGAGCCGGCTGGCGTACGCGCGCGAGGCCCTCACCGCGCGGCTCCCCGGACTTGTCGAGGCGCCCGAGGAACTGGGGCGCCGGCTGCGGGAGTTCCTCGGCGAGCGGGAGGTGCCGGGCGGGCTCGCGCTGCCGGACGCCGGGCGTGCGCTCGCGGTGGGCGAGAGCGTCGCACGGCGGCGCACGGGCGCCTCGCTCGCCCTGACCGGGCTGATCGCGCTCGCGACCGGCTACTGCCTGCTCACCGCCCCCGACGCCTTCAGCGACCGGGGTGCCCCGGTCACCGGATACGTCGGCGAGGCCGCGGTCCACCCCGCCGCGGGGCCGCCCGGCGCCTCCGTACCGCGGCTGCGCGAGGCGCTGCGGTCCGGGACGGCGGACGGCCCGCAGCGACTCGCCCCCGAGCCGCGCTGAGGCCCTGCCGTACGCACACGACCCCCGCCGCCCCGCCCCCGTACGCACGAAGGGCCCGCGTCCGGCCGTACGACGCGATGTCGTACGGACCGGGCACGGGCCCTCACGCGCGGCTCCGGACGGCGGCCCGGCCGTCAGGGACGGCGGCGGGCCGGCCGGGTGGGCCGGTGGGACTCAGCCGTTGAGGATGGCGCGGGCCAGCTTCGCGGTCTCGGTCGGGGTCTTGCCGACCTTGACTCCGGCGGCCTCCAGGGCCTCCTTCTTCGCCTGGGCGGTACCGGCGGAGCCGGAGACGATGGCGCCGGCGTGGCCCATGGTCTTGCCCTCGGGGGCGGTGAAGCCCGCGACGTAGCCGACGACCGGCTTGGTCACGTTGGCCTTGATGTAGTCGGCCGCACGCTCCTCGGCGTCGCCGCCGATCTCACCGATCATCACGATGAGGTCGGTCTCCGGGTCGGCCTCGAAGGCCGCCAGGGCGTCGATGTGCGTGGTGCCGATGACCGGGTCGCCACCGATGCCGACGGCGGACGAGAAGCCGATGTCGCGCAGCTCGTACATCATCTGGTAGGTCAGCGTGCCGGACTTGGACACGAGACCGATGCGGCCGGGCTTGGTGATGTCGCCCGGGATGATGCCGGCGTTGGACTGGCCGGGGGTGATCAGGCCGGGGCAGTTCGGGCCGATGATCCGGGTCTTGTTGCCCTTGCTGCCGGCGTAGGCCCAGAAGGCGGCGGAGTCGTGCACCGCGATGCCCTCGGTGATGACGACGGCGAGCGGGATCTCGGCGTCGATCGCCTCGACCACGGCGGCCTTCGCGAAGGCCGGCGGGACGAAGATGACGGACACGTCGGCGCCCGTCTCCTTGATCGCCTCGGCGACGGTGCCGAAGACCGGGACGGACGTGCCGTCGAAGTCGACGGAGGTGCCGGCCTTGCGCGGGTTGACGCCGCCGACGATGTTGGTGCCGTCGGCCAGCATGAGCCTGGTGTGCTTCATGCCGGTGGCGCCGGTCATCCCCTGGACGATGACCTTGCTTTCCTTGGTCAGGAAAATAGCCATGGTGTGGTGACCTGTTCCCTTACTTCGCAGCCGCGAGCTCGGCGGCCTTGTCGGCCGCGCCGTCCATGGTGTCCACGCGCTGCACCAGCGGGTGGTTGGCGTCCGACAGGATCTTGCGACCCAGCTCCGCGTTGTTGCCGTCGAGGCGGACGACCAGCGGCTTGCTGACGTTCTCGCCCTTCGACTTGAGGAGCTCCAGCGCCTGGACGATGCCGTTGGCGACCTCGTCGCACGCGGTGATGCCGCCGAAGACGTTGACGAACACGGACTTGACGTCCGGGTCGCCGAGGATGATCTCCAGGCCGTTCGCCATGACCTCGGCGGAGGCGCCGCCCCCGATGTCGAGGAAGTTGGCGGGCTTGACGTTGCCGTGCGCCTCACCGGCGTAGGCGACGACGTCGAGGGTGCTCATGACGAGACCCGCGCCGTTGCCGATGATGCCGACCTCACCGTCGAGCTTGACGTAGTTGAGGTTCTTGGCCTTCGCGGCGGCCTCCAGCGGGTTGGCCGCGGCCTTGTCCTCCAGCGCCTCGTGCTCGGGCTGGCGGAAGTCGGCGTTCTCGTCGAGCGAGACCTTGCCGTCGAGGGCGATGATCTTGCCGTCGCCGGACTTGATCAGGGGGTTGACCTCGACCAGGAGGGCGTCCTCCTCGATGAAGACGGTCCACAGCTTCTGGAGCGCCTCGGCGATGCCGTCCTTGACGTCGGCCGGGAAGTTCGCGGCGTCGACGATCTCGCGGGCCTTCTGCGGGGTGACGCCCTCGTTGGCGTCCACGGCGATCTTGGCGAGCGCCTCCGGCTTGGTGACGGCCACCTCCTCGATCTCCATGCCGCCCTCGACCGAGGCCATGGCCAGGAAGGTGCGGTTGGTGCGGTCCAGCAGGAAGGAGACGTAGTACTCCTCCGCGATGTCCGCGGTCTGGGCCAGCATCACCTTGTGGACCGTGTGGCCCTTGATGTCCATGCCCAGGATCTGACCGGCCTTCTCGACCGCGTCCGCCGGGTCGGAGGCCAGCTTCACGCCGCCGGCCTTGCCACGGCCGCCGACCTTGACCTGCGCCTTGACGACAGCCTTGCCACCCAGCCGCTCGGTCGCCTCGCGGGCCGCCTCAGGCGTGTCGATGACTTCACCGGCCAGCACCGGTACACCGTGCTTGGCGAAGAGGTCCCTCGCCTGATACTCGAACAGGTCCACGCGCGTCCGTCCCTACTCTGATTTCTCGCCGCTCTGCTGTTTCTGCGGTCTGTTTTTCAGCGTGGGCGTGCCGCGAGGGGCAGCGTGACTGCTCTGTCACTGGGGAAAGCGCACACGGTGTCCGGGTACGCGGCATGTCCGTCCGCCAGGCTATCGCCGTCTGTGCGGGCTCCGTAAATCGCGAACGCGGGACAGCCGGTGATACCTGTCACAGAGTGCCGTCCACCTCGGCACTCTGTGCCCGGACCGTGCCACTCGGCCCGATACCTCCTGGTCGCCCGGACGTACGGGTCGTCCGGGTGTACGAGGGGGCCCGGGGGCCCGGGGCCCGTCCGCCCTGTCCCGCGCCGCCCCCGCTACCGCGCGCCCTGTGCCGTGTCCGGTACCGGCAGGGGCCGCTTCTCTATCGCGGCGGCCATCACCTCGGGGAACAGGTCCGGGGTGCACGCGAAGGCCGGGGCACCCAGTTCGGCGAGGGCCGCGGCGTGCTCCCGGTCGTAGGCGGGGGCGCCCTCGTCGGACAGCGCGAGCAGCGCCACGAACTGCGTCCCGGCCGCCTTCATGGCCGCGACCCGCTTGAGCATCTCGTCCCGGATGCCGCCCTCGTAGAGGTCGCTGATGAGGACGACGACGGTCTCGGCGGGCCGGGTGATCTTCGACTGGCAGTAGGCGAGCGCCCGGTTGATGTCGGTGCCGCCGCCGAGCTGGGTGCCGAAGAGCACGTCCACCGGGTCGTCGAGCTGGTCGGTGAGGTCGACGACGGCCGTGTCGAAGACGACCAGCCGGGTCGCGAGCGAGCGCATCGAGGCGAGGACCGCGCCGAACACCGAGGCGTACACGACGGACGCCGCCATCGAGCCCGACTGGTCGATGCACAGCACGACGTCCTTCTTCACGGACTGCGCGGCCCGCCCGTAGCCGATGAGCCGCTCGGGCACGATCGTGCGGTACTCCGGCAGGTAGTTCTTCAGGTTGGCCGCGATCGTGCGGTTCCAGTCGATGTCGTGGTGGCGGGGCCGGCTGACGCGCGCGCTGCGGTCGAGGGCGCCGGTGAGCGTCGAGCGGGTGCGGGAGGCGAGCCGTTTCTCGATGTCCTCGACGACCTTGCGCACGACGGCCCGCGCGGTCTCCTTCGTCGTCTCGGGCATCGCCTTGTTGAGGGAGAGCAGGGTGCCGACGAGGTGGACGTCGGCCTCGACGGCCTCCAGCATCTCGGGCTCCAGCAGCAGCGCGGACAGCCCGAGCCGGTCGATCGCGTCGCGCTGCATGACCTGGACGACGGAGCTCGGGAAGTACGTGCGGATGTCGCCGAGCCAGCGCGCGACCCCCGGCGCCGAACCGCCGAGCCCCGCCCCGCGCCGGCCGCTTCCTTGGCGCCCGCCGCCGCCGCCCTCGCCGCGCTGCCCGTAGAGCGCGGCGAGCGCCTTGTCCATCGCCGCGTCCCGGCCCACGAGTCCGGCACCGGTGCCGTCGGCCCCGCCGTCCCCGCCGAGCACGAGCCGCCACCGGCGCAGCCGCTCGCGATCGCCGCCGGACTCCGGGGCGCGGGTGGGGTCCGGGGCGGAGGCGTTCGTCGCGGTGGGCACGGAGGTCTCGGGGGTGGAGGTCTCGGGGGTGGAGGTCATCGTCGTCTTCCCGTCGTCGGCTGGTCGGAGGGGTGCGGGAGCGGGGCGGTCAACGGGCCTCCACACGCGCTCGCCCGGGCGGGGACGCCCCGGTGTCCTGAGGCCCGGGATGGCCGAGGAGCAGCCGCAGTACGGGGACGACGGCCGCCGCCCGCTCCGGGTCCGGCTCCGGCCCGAAGCCGGGCAGCGCCTCGCCCCCCGGCGCGCCGCCGCCCGCCGCCGTGCCCGGTCCGCGTCGCACCAGCTCCCCGAGGCTGCGGCGCACTCCGGGCTCGTAGGCGGAGAAGGTGCGGCGCAGCAGCGGCAGTACGTCGGTGAAGGAACCGGCGGAGACGGAGCCGAGCCAGGCGTCGACCAGGCCGAGCAGCCGTTCGTCGTGGACCAGCAGCATCCCGCCGCCGGTGGCGCCGCCGCCGACGAAGCCGTCGATCCACGCGGCCGCCTCGTCCGGCGCGGTGCCGGGCGACAGGGCGAGCCCCATGAGCCGGGCCGCCGCCTCGTCGCTCAACTCCCCCACGTCCAGCAGCAGTCGTGCGCAGCGCCCACGGATCACCCCGGCCACGGTGTCCCGTTCGGACAGCACGCGCAGTACGGCGTGCCAGCGACCGGGCAGCGCGGCGGTACGGGCACGGAAGGCGGGGGCGGTGCCGGGGGCCGGGACGCGGTCGGGGGCCGGGACGCGGTCGGGGGCCGGGGCGGCTTCGGGAGCCGACCGCTCCTGTTCCGTGTTCGCGGCCCGTGCGGACTCGGCGAGCAGGGAGATCGCGGAGTGCACCGCGTCGACGTGTGCGCGTACGGCCGCCGCGCCGTCCGCGTCGAGCGCCGCGCAGGCCGGGGGCAGTCCGACGAAGACGCGTTCGGCGAGCCCGGTGGCGACCTCGCCGAGCGCGGCGGTGTCGGTGCCGCGCACGTCCCCGTAGCGCAGGGTGCGGACCAGGGCGGGCAGCGCCTGCGCGAGCCGGCCGACGTCGGTGTCGAGGGCGGCGCGGTCGGCGAGCGCACGCATCACGGTGGGCAGCGCCTCGGACAGTCCGGCCGGCAGGCACTGTTCGGCGAGCGCGGTGACCTCGCCGAGCGTGCGGGCCTCGGTGGCCACGGCGACGGCCCTGGCGCTCGCGGCGCCGTGCACCGTCGTGCCCCACACCCCGGCCTCGGCGACCCGTACGGACAGTTCCGGCTCCCAGCGCAGCCGCCAGGTCTCCCGGAAGGTGCCGGTGCTGCCGCGCGAGGCGGCCGGTTCGCCCCAGTCGACGCCGAGCAGCCGCAGCCGGTGCAGGAGGCGGCTGCGCGCGGAGTCGGTGTCCTTGCGCAGGTCGAGTTCGAGTTCGCGTTCGAGGGCTTCCGGTTTGAGCCGCAGGCCGCGCTGGAGGCGGACCAGGTCGCGCTGCAGCGGGACGGCGGGCGCGGAGTCGGGGACCTCGCCGAGGACCTCGCCGACGACGAGCCGTTCGTGGATCAGGGCGAGCGGCACTTCGGAGCCCTCGCACATCACGGCCCGGACCGCGTCGGTGGCCTCGGTGAGCCCGGGCAGCGGCCGGCCGCGCATGACGGCGAGTGTCCCGGCGAGCCGTACGGCCTCGATGACGTGCGCGGAGGACACCAGGCGGTCCTCGTCGCGCAGCAGTCCGGCGACCTTGGTCATCCAGCGCTCGACGGGCCGGTCCGGGGCCTCGTGGAGGTGGCCGTACCAGCCGGGCGAGTCGATGCCCGCTCCGTAACCGCTGAAGCGGGACAGCCTGCGGTGCGTCCACGGCACCCAGGTCATCTCGACCTTCGCCCTGGGCAGCCCCTTGAGCAGGGCGCGGTCGGCGGTGAGCGTGGTCCGCGCGGCGAGCGCGGGGACGTGCCAGGCCCCGCACACGACGGCAACGGCACCGGCCCCGAACTCCTTCTCGGCCGCCTTCACCCGCAGCCGCATGTGGGCCTCGCGCAGCAGGTCGCGCGGGTGCCCGCCGTCCCCGTACGTCTCGCGCAGCGCCCCCATCGCCTCGGCGATCGCCTCGAACGGGCCGAAGGGGTCGGCCGCTTCGAGCGGAACGGCCGGGTGGCCGACCGCTTCGGAGGGTCCGGCGGCAGCCCGTCCCCCGGCGGCGCGCCCGCCCTCCCGCGCGCCCCGGTGTTCCACGACGTCCTCCCACCAGCGTTCGGCGTCGTCGTAGCCGGCGGCCTCGGCGAGGACGGCGAGCGGGTCGATCCGGACGGCCTCGGGCGCCGGGCCCCCGTCCCGGACCGCGTCCGCCTCGTCCCCGTCCTTCCCCTCCTCCCCGTGCCGGCCTTCGTCCCCCTCCCCGGCCGGGCCGGCCGCGCTCAGGGCGAGGCTGTGGGCGGCGGGCAGGTCGATGAAGCGGGCGGGCACCGCGTGTTCGTGGGCCCAGCGCAGCGCCGCCCACTCCGGGGAGAACTCGGCGAAGGGCCAGAAGGCGGAGCGGGCCGGGTCGTCGGTGACGTGGGCGAGCAGGGCGACCGGCGGGCGCATGCCGGGGTCGGCGACCAGGCCGGTGAGGGCGTCCGCCTCGGGCGGTCCCTCGATGAGGACGACGGCGGGCCTGGCCCGGTCGAGCGCGGCGCGCACGGCGCGGGCGGAGCCGGGCCCGTGGTGGCGGACCCCGAGCAGGAGCGGGCGGGCACTCACGCGCTCACCTCGCGGCAGGCGCGGTAGAAGTCCTTCCAGCCCTCGCGCTCGCGCACGACGGCCTCCAGGTACTCCTGCCACACGACGCGGTCGGCTGCCGGGTCGCGGACCACCGCGCCGAGGATGCCGGCGGCGACGTCCGCGGCGCGCAGCCGGCCGTCGCCGAAGTGCGCGGCGAGCGCGAGCCCGCCGGCCACGATGGAGATGGCCTCGGCCGTCGAGAGGGTCCCGCTCGGCGACTTGAGCTTCGTCCGGCCGTCGGCGGTGACCCCGTCGCGCAGTTCCCGGAAGACGGTGACGACCCGGCGGATCTCGTCGGCCCCGGCGGGCGCGGACGGCAGGTCGAGGGAGCGCCCGAGCTGGTCGACGCGCCGGGAGACGATGTCGACCTCGGCCTCGACGCTCTCGGGCAGCGGCAGGACGACCGTGTTGAAGCGGCGGCGCAGCGCGCTCGACAGGTCGTTGACGCCCCGGTCCCGGTCGTTGGCGGTCGCGATGAGGTTGAATCCGCGCACGGCCTGCGTCTCCGAGCCGAGTTCGGGAATCGGGAGCGTCTTCTCGGACAGGATCGTGATCAGGGTGTCCTGGACGTCGGCGGGGATGCGGGTCAGTTCCTCGACGCGGGCGGTCATCCCCTCGGCCATGGCCCGCATGACGGGGCTCGGCACGAGGGCGTCCCTGCTGGGGCCGTGGGCGAGCAGCTGCGCGTAGTTCCAGCCGTACCTGATGGCCTCCTCGGGGGTGCCGGCCGTGCCCTGCACGAGGAGGGTGGAGTCACCGCTGACGGCAGCCGCGAGGTGCTCGGAGACCCAGGTCTTGGCGGTGCCGGGGACGCCGAGGAGCAGCAGCGCCCGGTCCGTCGCGAGGGTCGTGACGGCGACCTCGACGATACGGCGCGGGCCGACGTACTTCGGCGTGATCACCGTGCCGTCCGGCAGGGTCCCGCCGAGCAGATAGGTGGCGACCGCCCACGGCGAGAGCCGCCAGCGGGCCGGGCGGGGCCGGTCGTCCTGCGCGGCGAGCGCGGCGAGTTCGTGCGCGAAGGCGTCCTCCGCGTGCGGCCGCAGCGCCTCCTCGGCCGCCGCCGCGGCCCCGCTCGCGGCCCCGCCGTCCGGGCTTTCCGTGGCGCTCTTCCCGACGGACTGCGCGGGCATGGTCATGGTGGGTCCCCCTCCGGTTCGGATGTGTGTTCCACGGTGCATCACGCCACTGACAATCGACCCAGAACCGGCTCTGACCTGCGGTGATGACTGATTGTCAGTGGCGGGTCCTACGTTTGTGGCATGACTTCGCAGGGGGTGCGCTGGACGGCGGATCAGGTGCTGGCACTGGCTCCTGACGCGCCGTCGCGCAAGGCGGGAAGCAAGCTCGGCGCGGCGGGACCGTGGTCGGGGACCGGTTCGACGGACGACGGGGAGGTGTGGGGCCTGTGCAAGGGAAGCGGCAGCAAGCCGTACCAGACGGTGGTGGACCTGTCGGGGCCCGCGTACAAGTGCAGTTGCCCGAGCAGGAAGTTCCCGTGCAAGCACGCGCTGGGGCTCCTGCTGCTGTGGTCGGCGGGCCCGTCCGCCGTCGCGGCCGGGGAGCCGCCGGACTGGGCCGGGCAGTGGCTGTCCGGGCGCCGCGCCAAGGCGGCGGACGCGGTGGCCGCCAAGGGCGGGGGCGGGATATCGGCCACCGCCGCCCCGGCCGACCCGGAGGCTGCACGTAGGCGGGCCGAGCGCCGCGCCGAGCGGATCACGGCGGGCGCGACGGAGCTGGAGCAGCGCCTGAGCGACCTGCTGCGCGGCGGTCTCGCGACGGCCGAACAGGCCGGGTACGGCATGTGGGAGGAGGCCGCCGCCCGCATGGTGGACGCGCAGGCCAAGGGCCTCGCCTCCCGGGTGCGGGAGCTGGGCGCGATACCGGGATCGGGCCCGGGATGGCCGGTGCGGCTGCTGGAGGAGTGCGCGCAACTGCACCTGCTGGTACGCGGCTGGCTGCACCGCGAGACGCTGCCGCCCGCGCTGGCGGCGACGGTCGCGGGCCGGATCGGCCTGCCGGTCCCCGCCGGCCCGGACGCGGTGGCGGAGCGCGACGCGTGGCTGGTCCTCGCTCAGTACGACACGGTGGACACCAGGCTCACGACCCGCCGCGTGTGGCTGCACGGCACCCGCTCGGGCCGCACCGCGCTCCTCCTCTCCTACGGAGCGGCAGGCCGCGCCCCGGAACTGGCCCTGCCCGTGGGCCTGTGCGTCGAGGCGCTGCTCACCCCGCGCCCCGGCCCCGCGCAGGTCCGCGCGGACCTCGGGGAGCGCCTCGGCCCGGCGACCGTCTCGACGGCCCGGCCCGAGGGCGTGTCCCCGCGGGAGGCGACCGCCGCCTACGGCACGGCCCTGCGCGACGACCCCTGGCTGGACTCATGGCCGACGACCCTGGCCGCGGTCGTCCCGACCCCCACCCCGTCCGGCTGGCAGCTCACCGACCCGGTCTCCGGCCTGGCCCTGCCCCTGACCCCGCAGTCCCGCTTCTCCTCCCACCTGTGGCGCCTGGTCTCCCTCTCGGGCGGCCACCCGCTGACGGTCTTCGGCGAACTGGGCCACCGGGGCTTCCACCCCCTGGCCGCCTGGACCGCGGAAGGAACCTCGGGAGACACCCGGGGAAAAGCCCAGGGAGGCGCCCCGGGAGGAGAGGGAGAGGGCGGGATAACGGCACTGTGGTGAGGGGGCGGAAGCAGCATGCCCCCTCTCCTCCCCCAACCTCCCCCTCCCCCTCCCCCTCTCCTCTCCTCTCCTCTCCTCTCCTCTTCTGGTTCTGGTTCTGGTTCTGGTTCTGGTTCTGGTTCTGCTCAAGGAGGTACGACTTTGTCCCCCGTGCACTCGCCCGTTCCTGAGGTCGAGGCCCTGTCCTGGGAGCACCTCGTGACCACGGCACTCCTGGGCACGGACCGCCGCCCACTGCCCGTGTCCGGTACGGCGGTCGACGGCCCCGTGGCGCTGCTCGACGCCGCCGCCCTGCACACGGCACGCCGGAGGGCGGGGGTGTGCCCGGCGCCCGCCGCGCCCCTGCTGGAGGTGAGCGGCCCGGACACCCGGCCGCCGCTGCCGGACGCCGCGCGCCGTCGCCTCGCGCTGCTGCTCGCCGACCGGGGCGGCGGCGGTGGGGGCGGGAGCCGGGGCAGCGCCCCCGACCTGACCGAACTGCTCCCGCAGTGGCTGGCGTTCGCGGGAGACCTCGGCTTCGCCGCACCGGCCGAACTCCTCCCGCCGCTCCTGGACGCGGCCCGGGCCCGTACGGATCTGCGTCCTGCGGCGCTGGCCTTCGCGGGACCGCGCGCCCGTTGGCTGGCACGGCTCAACCCCGAGTGGAAGTACGTCCTGCGCACGGCCGTGGACGGTGATCCTGGCCTCCCGCCGGGCGAACGCGGCGCGGCGGCGCGACGACTGTGGGAGGAAGGGCTGTTCGCCGAACGGACGGCTCTCCTGGGCCGGTTGCGCGCCGAGGACCCGGCGGCGGCGCTGGACCTGCTGGCCGGTACGTGGCGCACGGAGCGGGCCGAGGACCGCCTGATGTTCCTGGACTCCCTGCGTACCGGGCTGTCACCGGCGGACGAGCCGTTCCTCGAACAGGCGCTGACCGATCGCAGCCGCAACGTCCGGGCCCTCGCCGCCGAACTGCTTACCGCCCTGCCGGAGTCCGCCCTCGCGGGCCGCATGGCGGAGCGGGCGGCGACCTGTGTCGCCCCCGACCGGATCACGGGCCCCGGCCCGGGCATCGTGGTCGAGGCCCCGCACGCGTGCGACGCCGCGATGGAACGGGACGGCGTGATCGCGAAACCGCCCTCGGGCCGGGGCGAACGCTCCTGGTGGCTGGGCCAGATCGTCGAAGCCGCCCCGCTCTCCTCGTGGACGGAGCGGTTCGGTGGATCCTCCCCCGCCGAGATCGTGGCGATGCCGGTCGCGGACGGCTGGCAGGGTGAACTGCACGCGGCCTGGTGCCGGGCAGCCGTACGTCAGGGCGACGCCGCCTGGTCGCGGGCCCTGCTGGGCGCGCCGGGTTCACCCCAGGCGGCGGGCCCGGGGGCGGTGTCGCTCGCCGAACGGGCACGGCTGCTCGCCGCGCTGCCGGACGAGGAGCGCGCCGAATGGGTCGCCGTGTTCGTGTCCGCGCACGGACTGTCGGAGGCCTTCCAACTGCTGGGCGGCTGCACGGTGCCGTGGCGCGGGGCGCTGGGCCGGGCCGTCGTGGACGCCCTCAACATAGCGCGGGACAGCGGCAGTTACCCGTGGAGCTTCAGCGGGGTGATGGGTCTCGCCGAACGCTGCCTGGACCCTGCGGAGGCCGACCGCCTGGAATCCCTGGCCGCCGCCACCGCGGAACCCCCGGACACCCGGCCCGGCTCCGGCACCTACTGGGTCGAGGCGTTCCAGAGGCTGGTGAGCACCCTGCGCCTACGGGAGGAGATACGCCGCGAACTGGAGGGCTCACAGGGAAAGGCGGGCGCCGAGCCGTACGCCTGAGACCGAAACCGGAACGGGGTCCGCCGGGCCAGGACAGGGACCGGAGGACAGCCGAACCGGGGCCGGCCCGCCCGCCCCCGCCAGCGCGGGCCCGGGGCCGGCCCGCCCGCCCCCAGCGCGGGCCCGGGGCCGACCCGTCCGTCCCCGCGCAGGCCCGGGGCCGATCTCCACGACGGCTCGCGGGTCGGCGAGCAGATTGCGGTACCACTGCGGATGCGCGGGCCCCCCGGCGTTCGACGCGTAGACCAGGAAGGAACCCACCTGGTCCCGCCGTCCCGCAGGCCCCTCGGAGCCCCGCGCACGCCCGGGCTCTTCGCGGGTGCAGACCACCGGGTTCGTGTGCGGCCTGCCGCTCTTCGCGCCGGTCGTCGTCAGCAACAGCAGCGGCGCCCCTTCGAAGGGCCCGCCCACGACCCCGCCGTTCTCCCGGAACTCCGCCATGACCTTCTGGTTGAAGTCCCCCGCCGCTAACGGCCCCTCTTGTTCCCGCCCCACATCGGACACGTCTCGCCCTCCAGTCTCGCGACCGCACGATTGACCCAGAAAACAAAACATCTTTGAAAGCAAAGCCATAAGGGAGCGCGAGAGGTGTCAACGGATCGACGCCGCGACCGGCCGCCGTCCGGCGCGACGGACGCAGGCGAGAGCGAGCCCGGAAGCCGGACCAAGAACAGAAGCGAAAACGGAAGCGGAAGCGGAAGCGGAAGCCGGACCGAGAGCGAAAGCGACACCGGCGGCAGCAACGGCACCGGCTCCGGCTCCGGCTCCGGCGTCGACTCCAGCACCGGCACCGGCACCGGCACCGGCACCGACTCCGGCACCGACTCCGACTCCGGCTCCGGCTCCGGCTCCGGCTCCGGCTCCGGCTCCGGCTCCGGCGGCAGCAACGGTATGGACGAGGCGATCCGTTCGCTTCTCCTCCTGATGCCGCGCATGGTCGGTCGCACCAAGCGGATGCCGGTGCCCGCCGAGTTCGCCTCGGTGCACCTGACTGCACGCCACTTGTCGCTTCTGGCCTGTCTCCTGTTCGACGGCCCGACGGGGGTCAACGAACTCGCGGGCAGGCTGGCGGTGGCACCGACCACGGTCAGCCTCATGGTGTCCACGCTCAGCCGGGCGGGCATCCTGGAGCGCAGGGAGGACGAGGCCGACCGGCGGCGCAAGATCGTGAGCATCTCGGAGGCGCACCGGCCGGGTATCGACACGTGGCTCGGCGGCAGCGCGGGCGCCTGGCGCACCGCCCTGACCCCGCTCACCCCCCGCGAACGGGCACTGGTCGTACGCACCCTCCTCACCTACGAGGACGCGCTCAGCCGCGAGCAAGAGAGCCGCGAGTGAAGGAAAGTGCGCCGCCCACTACCGGCGGCGGCGCACTGGGACGTGGAGGGGCGGGGGCGAGACAGCGAAGGCGGGGCGGGACGGGGACGGACGGAGGGGCCGCGGCCGGGGTGAGGTCAGGCCGGCTGGCGTACGTGGCTGGTGACCCAGTCCACGATCGAGGCGGTCGTGGCCCCGGGCGTGAAGATCTCCGCGACGCCCTTCTCCTTCAGCGGAGCGATGTCCGCCTCCGGGATGATCCCGCCGCCGAACACCTTGATGTCCTGCGCCTCGCGTTCCGCGAGCAGTTCGATGACGCGGGCGAACAGCGTGTTGTGGGCCCCGGAGAGGATGGACATGCCGATCGCGTCGGCGTCCTCCTGGATGGCGGTGTCCACGATCTGCTCGGGGGTCTGGTGCAGTCCCGTGTAGATGACCTCCATACCGGCGTCGCGCAGCGCTCGCGCGATGACCTTGGCCCCTCGGTCGTGTCCGTCGAGCCCCGGTTTGGCGACGACCACACGGATCGGTCCGGTTGCCACACTCATCACTGCCTCCCTGTACCGACCGCCGCACTCCGACGAGCCCGGCGTGCCCCGTACCGCACCGGTGCGGGGAAGTGAACGAACGTTATCCACAGCTTCCCGCACCCGGCGGTTTCCCGACACAGACAGAGGGGGAAATCACACGCGGGACACGCACTTGACGTACCGCCCCCGGCCCCGGTGTCACGACGGTACGCGCCCAGGGAGCCGCCCGGTCGCCGCCCACCGCGCCGTCAGCCGCACGGCGCGGTGGCGCGGTGCACACCCAGGACGGCCGCCCCGCCCCCGAGATCCCGCACCGCAACACACCACACCACACAGGTGACAGCGACGCGCCGGAAACAACGGCGGACGGGAACAACGGCGGGACCGGCCTCGCGTCGGCACCCGCCGGGAAACCTCCGACATGCCGCCACCAGCCCGACGCCGGCAGACAGGCCGATGGACAGCCCGACGCCAACGGCCAACGGCCAAGGACCGATCAGGTCGACGGTCAACGCCCGGACCGGCACCCGGACCGGCACCGCATCGACGGCCGGATCAACACCGGATCGACGGACAGACGGGGCCGATCCGGGCTCCGGGCGCGTCGCGCGTCAACGCGACACGAGGGGACACCTTTCGTTCCCGACGGCCGCTCCGGACCCGCAAGCCTTGACCACAGCGCTACCCAGCGGCGCGGAAAATTCGAACACGCTTCGAAACTGAGCCTGTTGGGTCGTCCGCTGTTCCCCGAAAGGCTGCCGAATGCCCGTTTCCCCCCTGCCCGAAACCACTGGAAGATTGTCCGCGCCACAGACCGGCGGGTACAGTCGCCGCACTGTTCCACCCCCGGGAGGCGTGCCTTCCCGCCCCCTGCCGTCGAGGCGAAAGAGACGCTGGTGAACGACCGTCACCCGTCGGGGACCACCTCCCCGACACCGGCTCCCGGCGCCGACTACGCCTCCCCCACGGCGTACACCCCGCAGGGTTCCGACGGGTACGGGTATCGCTACCAGGACTCCCCCGCGCAGGCCCCGTTCACGGGCGGCCAGACCTACGACGCGTACAGCGCCTACCCTGCGGCCCCCTACGCCGGTCCCGTACAGGCCCCGGCCCAGGACGGACCCACCGGCCACCCTGTCAGCGGGAACCATCACAGCCCGTACGAGCAAAGTCCTTATGACACAGGGGCGTTCGCGACCGGGACGTACCCGTCGGTGTCGTACGACTCGGGAACGTACGACACCGGAACCTACGCCTCACACCCGTACGAGACCGGCACCTACGACACGGCGCCCCACTCCACCGGGGCTTACGACGCCGGTTCGTACGAGACCGGTTCCTACCCGGCCGGTTCCTACGGGACGACTTCCTACGAGACGGGTTCCTTCGCCACCGGGGGCTGGCCGGCCGGCGGGCAGGCGGCGGGCTTCCAGCAGGAAACGCCCGCGCCCGGCCTCTACGACACCGGCGGCTGCGACACCGGAAGCCTCAACACGGGCGGCTCCGACACCGGAAGCTTCGACAGCGGGCAGTGGAACCTGCCGTCCCAGGCGCAGTACGACACCCTCGGCGGCCACGGCGTCGGCCCCGGCGGCTACGCCACCGGGAGCCTGCCGCAGCAGCCGCTGGCCGGGGTCCCCGCGCAGTCGCCTCCCACGCACAGTGGTCAGTGGGACACCCGGACCTGGGAGCCCGCGCACCGCGCCCACCCGGAGGACGACACGCCGGAGACGCACACCGCGCAGATGCCGGTGGTGCCCCCGTCCGGCCCGGCGCGGACTGCTGCCGGGCCCCATGACGAGGGCGGGGCGGGCGAGGCGGGCGACGCGTCCCGGCGTACCGCAGAAGACGTCCACTCCCGGAGCGCCGACGACACGCCCGGCGGGACCGCCGCCCCGGACGCATCCGCGCGTCCCTCGCTTCCCGCCTCCTTCGTCCCGGCCGGCCCGGCCGCCTCGACCGCCCCTTCGGCCGGGGAGACCGCCGGCCCGGTGGTGGTCGGTGGCGAGGCGGAGCAGCCGGGCCGGGGCAGAAACCGCCGCCGGATGCCGGCGAAGCGTTCCGCGCTGCTGACGATCGCCGTGCCCTCGGCCTGCGTCATGGGCGTCGCGGGGGTCGCGGCCGCCTCGGTGGGCGACTTCGGCGGGGACGGCAAGGAGACGGGGGCGTCGAGCAGCCCGGAACCGGTGCGGCCCGCCGTCGCCAACAACAAGCTGGACACCCAGCTCGCGAAGCTCTCGGCCGCCGCCGACGACGTCGCCGACCGGGCCAGCCGCACCCAGGAACGTATCGACCTCAAGGCGAAGAAGGAGGCCGCGCACAAAGCGGCCGTCGCCGAGGCCGCCCGCAAGGAACGTGAACGCCCCAAGTTCGCGATGCCCGTCACCCAGCACGGGCTGAGCGCCTACTTCGGCCAGGCGGGAGTCAACTGGATGTCGCAGCACACGGGCATCGACTTCCCCGTGTCGTACGGCACCGCCGTCATGGCCGCGACGGACGGCACCGTCCGCAGCCAGTGGAACAGCGCCTACGGCAACATGGCGATCGTGACGGCCAAGGACGGCACCGAGACCTGGTACTGCCACCTGTCGGGGACCACCGTGCCCAGCGGCACCGCGGTGAAGGCGGGCGATGTCATCGCCCGGTCCGGCAACTCCGGCAACTCCACCGGCCCGCACATGCACTTCGAGGTACGCCCCGGCGCGGGCGCGGCGATCGACCCGCTCCCCTGGCTGCGAAGCCACGGCATCGACCCGACCTGACCTGCCTGACCTGCCGCCCGCACCGCCTGTTCTGCGCGTCGGACCGGCCCGACGACAGGCCCGGCCCGACAACGGGCACAGGCAACGAGCAAACGGGCCCGTCTGGACGACCAGCCGGGCCCGTCGAGCCCGTCTCTACAGCTTCTCGACCGGCGCGTACCGCAGCAGCAGCCGCTTCGGCTTGGGTTCGCCGAAGTCGACCGTGGCCTCCGCGTTGGAACCGGTGCCCTTGACCCCGACGACCGTGCCGAGGCCGAACTGGTCGTGCGTGACGCGGTCGCCGATCGCGAGCGCCACGACCGGCTTCTCCTCGGCCCGCCGCGTCGCGAAGGCCGGCGCCCCCCGCTTGGCGCGCGAGGAGGACAGCGAGGCCGCGATCCCGGAGGCCGGTCCGGTGGCGACGGGCGCGCCGACCGAGCCGGTGCGCTTCCACTCCAGGTGTTCGGCGGGGATCTCCTCCAGGAAACGGGAGGGCGGGTTGTACTGCGGCTGCCCCCAGGCGCTGCGCAGCGCGGACCGCGTCAGGTAGAGCCGCTCGCGGGCCCGGGTGATGCCGACGTAGGCGAGCCGCCGCTCCTCCTCCAGCTCCTTGGGCTGGCCGAGCGCCCGCATGTGCGGGAAGACGCCGTCCTCCATGCCGGTGAGGAAGACGACGGGGAACTCCAGGCCCTTCGCCGTGTGCAGGGTCATCAGCGTGATGACGCCCGATCCGTCCTCGTCCTCGTCGGGGATCTGGTCGGAGTCGGCGACCAGCGCGACCTGCTCCAGGAACTCGGCGAGCGTGCCGGCCCCTTCCTCCTCGCTCCGGTCCTGCTCGAACTCCAGGGCGACAGCGGCGAGTTCCTGGAGGTTCTCGATGCGCGGCTCGTCCTGGACGTCGGTGGACGCCTGAAGCTCGGCCAGGTAACCCGTACGCTCCAGGACCGCTTCGAGTACGACGGCCGGGCCCGCGCCGGACTCGACGACGGTGCGCAGCTCCTCCATCAGCGTGTTGAACCGCTTCACGGCGTTCGCCGAGCGGGCCGCCATGCCGTACGCCTCGTCGACGCGGCGCAGCGCCTGCGGGAAAGTGATCTTCTCGCGCTGCGCGAGGGCGTCGATCATCGCCTCGGAGCGGTCGCCGATGCCGCGTTTGGGCACGTTGAGGATGCGGCGCAGCGGGACGCTGTCCTCGGGGTTGGCGAGCACCCGCAGGTAGGCGAGGACGTCGCGGACCTCGCGGCGCTCGTAGAAGCGGACCCCGCCGACGATCTTGTAGGGCAGCCCGACGCGGATGAAGATGTCCTCCAGGACACGGGACTGGGCGTTGGTCCGGTAGAAGACGGCGACGTCCCCGGCCTTCGCCTTTCCCTCGTCGGTGAGGCGGTCGATCTCGTCGGCGACGAACTGCGCCTCGTCGTGCTCGGTGTCGGCGACGTACCCGAGGATCTTCGTGCCGGTGCCCGCCTCGGTCCACAGGTTCTTCGGGCGGCGGTTCTCGTTGCGCTCGATGACCGCGTTGGCGGCGGACAGGATGGTCTGCGTGGAGCGGTAGTTCTGCTCCAGCAGGATGGTGCGCGCCTGCGGGTAGTCCTCCTCGAACTGGAGGATGTTGCGGATCGTGGCGCCGCGGAAGGCGTAGATCGACTGGTCGGCGTCGCCCACGACGCACAGCTCCGCCGGGTCGTCGCCCTCCCCGCCGGAGGGGCCGACCAGCTCCTTGACCAGGGTGTACTGGGCGTGGTTGGTGTCCTGGTACTCGTCGACGAGGACGTGCCGGAAGTGGCGCCGGTAGTGCTCGGCGACGTCCGGGAAGGCCTGGAGCAGGTGGACGGTCGTCATGATGATGTCGTCGAAGTCCAGCGCGTTGGCCTCGCGCAGCCGCGCCTGGTACATCGTGTAGGCCTCGGCGAGCGTCTTCTCGAACCCTCCCCCGGACTCCGTCTGGGAGGTGCCCCCAACCGCCTTCCCCGCGAACTCCTCGGCGTCCACCAGCTCGTTCTTCAGGTTCGAGATCTGCGCGGTGAAGGACTTCGGCGGGTACCGCTTCGGGTCGAGGTCGAGGTCCCGGCAGACGAGCGCCATGAGCCGCTTGGAGTCGGTCGCGTCGTAGATCGAGAAGGACGAGGTGAACCCGAGCTTCTTCGACTCGCGGCGCAGGATGCGTACGCAGGCGCTGTGGAAGGTGGAGACCCACATCGCGTTGGCGCGGGGCCCGACGAGCTGCTCGACGCGCTCCTTCATCTCCCCGGCGGCCTTGTTGGTGAAGGTGATCGCGAGGATCTGCCCGGGGTGGACCCCGCGCTGACCGAGCAGGTACGCGATGCGGTGGGTGAGCACCCGCGTCTTGCCCGAGCCCGCGCCGGCCACGATGAGCAGCGGGGAGCCGCTGTGCTCGACGGCGGCGCTCTGCTGCGGGTTCAGCCCCTCCAGCAGCGCCGCGGGGTCGATGACCGGGCGCGGCGCGCCGCCCCGGTAGTACGCGTCCCTGGGCGGCGGCGCGTCGAACTTCCCGTCGAACAGGTCGGCCGGGGTGCTGTCGTCCGGGCCGCTGTCCTCGGGCGGGGGCGGGGGCTCTTCCTCCGCGTGCGCCGTGGAGGCCATGTCCGCCAGGAAACTGTCGTCAAAGAGGCTGCTCATCGCCGTCCGAGTCTAGGCTGCCGCACTGACACCCGGGCCCGGGCCGGGAACTTTCCGCCCCCCGTAAGGGCCGGACCGAGTGGTCCGCGACACTTTCCGCCCTGGTCACGCCCGCGTACCGGGCATATCGCACGCGGTCCGTACGGGGACCGACACAGGCTCCGCACCCGCACCGGACCGGCCGCGGGGAATCAGGTCCACAGAACCGCGATGAAGATGTTCACCATGGTGAGCGCGCCCACCGTCGCGAACAGCGGCTTCTCCACCTTCTCCTCGTCCCGCTTCACATAGACGAGCCCGAGGACCACGATCAGCACGGCCAGTTTGACGCCGATCTTGACGGTGTTGACGTGCTGGTCGTCGGCCTGGTTGAGGCCCACCAGGACGATGCCGGTGACGAGCATCGTGAGCGCGCCGTGCAGCATCGCCGGGGTGAAACGGGCGGTGCCCGCGCCCATCGCCTTCATCTGGGTGAGGAACCCGCCGAGCAGGGCGGCGATCCCGATGATGTGCAGGCCGACGAAGACATTGATGAGGACATCCATGGACAGTGAGACTATTCCGGCCTCTCGTACCCTCCGGAGGCCGCCCCCTCCCCGTGGGCACACCCGTGCGACCGTCCCCGCTGACACACCCGCGCGACTACCGCTCGCCGGACCGGGAACCGCGTCTCCGTGCCGGACCGGGGCCCGCGTCTCCGTGCCGGACCGGGGCCCGCGTCTCCGTGCCGGACCGGGACGGACTCCGTGCCGGGCCGGCCCGCCCGCCTGGGCTGAGCGCGGCCCCGGCGGGACCACCGTGGGCCCGCTCCCGCCCCGACCGCGCCCGGCCCGCTCCCCCCGCCCCCTCAGACCAGTCGGCGGGCCGTGGCCCAGCGGGTCAGCTCGTGCCGGTTGGAGAGCTGGAGCTTGCGCAGGACGGCTGAGACGTGCGATTCCACCGTCTTCACCGAGATGAACAGCTCCTTGGCGATCTCCTTGTAGGAGTAGCCCCGGGCGATGAGCCGCAGCACCTCGCGCTCGCGCTGGGTGAGCCGGTCGAGGTCCTCGTCCAGCGGCACCGACTCGGAGGAGGAGAACGCGTCGAGCACGAATCCGGCGAGCCTCGGGGAGAAGACCGCGTCCCCCTCCTGCACCCGGAAGACCGAGTCGACGAGATCGGTGCCGGTGATGGTCTTGGTCACGTAGCCGCGGGCGCCGCCTCGGATCACCCCTATGACGTCCTCGGCCGCGTCCGACACCGACAGCGCCAGGAAGCGGACCGGGTTCGCCGGGTCCGAGACCAGGGCCGCGCAGCGCTTCAGCACCGTCACACCGCCGCCGCCCGGCAGGTGCACGTCGAGGAGGACCACCTCCGGCCGGGTCGCCTCGATCACGGCGACCGCCTCGTCCACGTCCGCGGCCTCTCCCACGACGTCGACCCCGGTCTTCTCGGTCCTGCCGATCTCCGCGCGCACCCCGGTGCGGAACATCCGGTGGTCGTCCACCAGCACGACCCGCACCCTGCGCCCGGGGTCGTCGGCCCCGGCCCCGCCCGGTGCCCCGCTCGTCGGGCCGTCCGTCGGCTCACTCATCGCGTGTCCTCTCCATCTCCAGCTCGACCACGGTCCCGCCTCCGGGGGCGGAACGCAGTACGGCCTTGCCCCCGTTGCGTCTCATCCGGCCGATGATCGACTCCCTGACCCCCATACGGTCCTCGGGCACCGCCTCCGGATCGAAACCCGGTCCCCGGTCCCGTACGGAGACGAACACATGGCCGTCCTCGACCTCGGCGTACACCTGCACCGCTCCGCCCTCGCCACCGTACTTGGCGGCGTTCACCATGGCTTCCCGCGCGGCCTGCATCATCGCCGTCAGCGGCTCGTCGAGCGGGCAGTCCCCGACGACGACCACTTCGAGCGGCACTCCGTGCTTGTCCTCTACCTCCGCCGCGGCCTTGCGCACCGCCTCCGCCAGCTCGGTCGGCTCCTCGTCCGCGTCCTTCCCCGTGCCCTCCGGTCTGTAGAGCCACTGCCGCAGGTCGCGTTCCTGCGCACGGGCCAGCCGCCGCACCTCTCCGGGCCGGTCCGCGTTGCGCTGGATCAGCGTCAGCGTGTGCAGCACCGAGTCGTGGACGTGCGCGGCGACCTCGGCCCGCTCCTGCGCCCTGATCCGCATGAGCCGCTCCTCGGAGAGGTCCTGCGCCATCCGGATCAGGTACGGGCCGGCGAGCAGCACGATGCCGACGAACACGGCCAGCGCCGCCTGAAGCACGGAACCCAAGTGCTGGGCGGAGCCCTGGAGTACGAAGATGACGCCGGCGCCCGTCCCGACGAGCAGGACCCCGGCAGCGGCCCGCAGGACGTTGAGCGTGCGCCGTCTGCTCCCGACCTCGACCCAGCGGGCGCGCCGCGCGTTGTCGGCCTGCCGCCAGACCAGCGCCACCCCGGCGCCGACGAGCAGCGTGGGGATGAGGTAGCCGCGCGCGGTGCCGCCCATGTCGACGCTGTCGACGAACACGAGCGCGAGGATCACCAGCGCGAACAGGGCGACGAGCTGCCCCCGCCGGTCCTGTTTACGGGAGAAGCGTCCGCCCCGGAACCGGAGGGGATGACGCGGTGACCAGCCGGCGGTGTCCTGCCCCGTCCCCGTCCCCGTCCCCGTCCCCGTCCCCGTCCCCGTCGGCGGCGGGGTCGTCGAGCCGACTCCGCCCACGCCGATCGGGACGAAGAACCAGAAGGCGGCGTAGAGGAGCGCGCCGAGGCCGTTCGCGAGGAACAGGCCGAGAAAGACGAGCCGCACCCAGGTGACGGGCAGGGCGAGATGGCCGGCGAGGCCCCGCGCCACTCCCCCCAGCCAGCGGCCCTCGCCGCTGCGATAGAGCTTGCGCGGAGGCCGGTCCGGTGTGCTGGATACGGCTGCGGCTTCCGACATGCCCCGATCCTCACACGCGCGTCCGACACCTGACATCAGGGTTCTCCCCCACAACAACCCTGATCTCCCGCTCGCGCCCCGCCGGATCTCAGGGTCGAGCCAGGGTCATCCCCTATTCGCACGGCGCCCGCCGACCGTCACCATGGAGGCATGACCGATCACCGGACCGGCACCCCACCGCCTACGCGGGCCAGGGGCGCGGGCGATACCGAGCCACCCGTGCGCGGGTTCCGCCGCGACAAGCGGCACAAGGTGCTGGGCGGCATCTGCGCGGGCCTGGCCCGGCGCTGCGATCTCGACCCGGTGATCTTCCGCATCGTGCTGGTCGTGCTCTCGGCCACGGCCGGCGTCGGGCTCATCTTCTACGGGCTGGTGTGGCTCCTCGTGCCGTACGAGGAAGAGGAGGAGAGCGACGGACGCAGGCTGCTGACCGGCCGGGTGGACGGCCCCGCGCTCACGGCGGTGCTGTGCGCGCTGGTCGGCTGCGGGCTCTTCGTGTCGATGCTCAACAACGGGGACCTCCTCTTCTTCGCGGGAGTCCTCGCTCTGCTGACGGTGGGCGCGGGGCACTGGTCGCGGCAGCGCGGCGCGGGGGTCCAGGACCCGGCGGCGGCCCAGGCCGTCGCGGACGCCCCTCCCGAGACCCGCGCGCCTCCGGTGGCGGACACACCGTCGTGGTGGCGTGGCCCGTACGCCCAGGGGGACATCTGGGTCGGCGAGGCCCCCTCTCCCCCCGTCTACCTGTGGGGCCCGGGCGGTCTGCTGTCCTTCGAGGCGCGGTACGCCGGGCTCGCGCACGGGAGGAAGAGGCCCCGGATCGATCCGGACGCCGGGAGCGGGGAGCCCGACACCGGTTTCCTGCCTCCCGACTGGCGCGAGCAGCTCGCCAGGTCCTCGGACGGCTCGCACGAGGGCGCGAGCCCGGCCACCGAGGGCGAGGAGCGGCGCCGTCCGCGCCGGATCGGCGGCCTCGTCTTTCTTCTGGCCCTGGTGGCGGGCGCCCTCGGGGCGGGCGTGGGCTGGGCGGACCGGCCGCTGGGCACGAGCCTCGTGGTGGGGTTCTCCCTCGCTCTCGCGGTGTTCGGCCTGGGGATCGCGGTGAGTGCCTTCCTCGGCCGGCTCAGCGCCGGCTCGATCCTGCTGGCGCTCGTGACGACCGGGCTGCTCATCGGTGCCTCCGCTCTCCCGAAGGACATCAGCGGCGACTGGGTACGCGGCGACTGGCGGCCCACGACCGTGGCGCAGGTGCGGCCGGTGTACAGCATCGGTTCCGGCTCGGGCCGGCTCGATCTGCGCGGGCTGGCGTTCGGCGAGGACACGGTCGTGCGTACCCGGGCCGAGGCCGGCGCGGGGCGGCTGGAGGTCCTGGTCCCGCCGGGCACCCGCGTGAAGCTGGACGTGGACGTCGGCCTCGGCGACATCCAGCTTCCCGGGGAGCGGGCGGACCGGCTGGAGGTGACTCCCGGACAGGAACGCGACGTGACGCTGCCGCCTCGCGCGGGGGCGGCGAGGACGGGCACCCTGGTACTGCGGATGCACGTCGGCGTCGGACAGGCGGTGGTGAACCGTGCGCCATGAACTCCAGCCGGGGCGGCTGTTCCTCGGCCTCACCTTCGTCGTGATCGCCCTCGTCTACGCGGGGGACGCGGGCGGGGCCTGGGAGAGCCCGTGGTGGCTGGGCGCCCCCGTCCTCGCGGTGGGCCTGTTCCTCGCCGTCGGCGCGGTGTCCGTCGCCTACGCGGTGCGCGGCAGGAGGCCACGCCGGGCGGACGACCGGGCAGACGCACGGGGCCGGTCCTCGGAGGAGGGCGACCGGTCCGGCAGGGGTGCCGGTGACGGCACGGCGCACGAGCGAATAGGCGAGGGCTGACGCCCGTCCCTCCGGGCGGGGACGCGGGCTCAGCGGCCCCAGGTGCCGAGGCCGGTTCCGCCCCGCGCCCGTACGCCGCCCGCACGCCACGCGTCGATCGAGAGGTACGGCGCCCCCGCCAGGACCAGGGGAAGCCAGGCCATCAGGTAGACGAGGTCGTTGCCGTAGTAGTACGGGCTCGCGTTCCAGCTGACGGTGAGCCAGAGGCTCAGGGAGATGAGCGCCCCGCCGACGGCGGCCACCCGCGCGTACACCCCGAAGAGGGCCCCGAGCCCGACGAGGAGTTCACCGATGGCGATGGCGTACCCGAAACCGGCCGGGCTCTTCAGTGCGAGGTCCACGAGGGCGGGGACACCGGCGTTGTCCCGGGCGCCGCGCATGAGGTCGCCGAGGGAGCCGGCCCCGGAGGAGGAGAGGAAGGCGCTGTCGGTCAGCTTGTCGAGTCCGGCGTAGACGAAGGTCACACCGAGGAAGATCCGGAGAGGAAGGAGGGCGTAACGGCCGAGGGAGTCGCGGCGTCGGCCATCGCCGCCGTAACCGCCGCCGGGGTAGGAGTCCAGGGATCTGCGGTTCATCGGAGGGCCGCCGCCTTTCAGGAGAGCCGGTTGAGCCGTCAACAGTCCGGCCCCCTTGACCCTACGTATCCGCGTACGAAGGCTCGCACCCGGGACGAGCACGGAGGCTCCCGCCCGGGCCGAGTCGAACATGGCGCCCACCCCTGCGGTGGCGCCCGGACGGCCCGGCTGCGCGCAGCAGACCACCTGCACCGCGTCGTCGGCGTGGTCCGCGCCGGCCGGCACTGCTCGGCGCGGGACCCCGCTGCGGTCAAGGACCGGATCGCCGCGGCCCGGGCGGTCGGCTGGCCGGGCCGTACCGCCGGGGTGCGAAACCGTCCCCGGCCGGAGCCCTGACGATGTGGAGGAGAGAACAGTGACGGACATCGACGTGGTCACCCAGACGGTGCTGCTGGAGCGCCAGGGACGCGACCGCGGCTGGTGGGACCAGATGCGGTCCTGCTACTGGCCCGACTCGACGGTGACGCTCAGCTGGTACCGGGGCGACGGCCCCGGGTTCGTGGACGCTTCCGAGGCCATGTCCGGACGCGGAGACGCGAGCGTGCACCGCTTGTCGCCGCCCGCCGTCCGGATCGTGGGGGACCGCGCCTTCGTGGAGCTGCCCGCGTGCGTCGAGGTGCGGACCGAGGTCGACGGGGTCACCGCCGACCTCGTCTCCTGCACCCGCGTCGTCCACCGCCTGGAGCGCAGGGCCGGCCAGTGGCGCATCCTCACCCTGGACTGCGTCTACGAGCGCGACACCCTGACCCCCGCCGTCCCCGGCACGCACCTCTCCGTCCCCCCGGAGCAGCTCACCGCGTACCGCGCGCCGTACGCGCTCCTCGCCTGGCACCTGGCCCGGCGCGGCTACGAGGTGTCGGACGGCCTGCTCGGCGACGACCAGCCCGACCGCACGGCGGCCTTCTACACGGAGACGCTGGACTGGCTCCGGGGCTGAGGGAGCCGGGCCCAGAGTGCTGAGGAGGCCCACCGTCCCCTCAGCTCAGCCGGTCTCCTGGGCCGGTCTCCGCAACTCGTCTCCCCGACCCGCCTCCTGGGCCGGTCTCCGCAACCCGCCTCCCCGACCCATCTCTTCAACCCGTCTCCGCAACCCGTCTCCTCAGCCGGTCCTCTCAGTCGGCGACGTCCATCCCGCAGCGGTTGCTCTCGACGCCGGCGGCCGTGACGACCTGGACGTCGACCCGGCCCGCTTCGACCTCGGCCGGGATGGGCACGGTGAGCACCGTGTCCGAGGGGTTGGAGAAGCCGCCGGGGACGGGCACGAGCGGCACGTGGACCTGCACGGAGCCGATGCGTACGGCCATGCGGGCCAGGCCCTGCGGGGTCTCGGCGCCGGGCGGCAGGAAGCCGGCGCCGCGGATCTCGATGTCGTCGCCCGTGCGGATGGGCGCGTCCAGGTCGCCGGCCTCGCGGGCCCGGACGACGGAGTGGATGACGGGCCGCCCGCCGTCGGTGGCCTTCCCGGCGAGGTACGTGGCGGCGGAGACGAGGGCGAGGACGGCGAGGCCCCAGGGCAGGTCGGGCAGTTGCTCGGGCCGCCGGGCGAGCCGCACGGCGCAGAAGACGACGGCGACGCCGTGCAGGAGGACGTACTGCGCGTCGGTGAAGCTGCCGCGGCCCGAGTCGTCGGTGAGCAGGTCGGCGGGGCGCGGCCGGTCGGCGCGCACCTTCTGCAGGTGGCGGCCGCGCACCCGCACTCCGACGACGTGGTGGACGAGGACGGCGACGGCGCAGGTGACGGCCAGGACGGTGACGAGGCCGGCGGCACGGCCGAGTTCGAGGCCGTCGATCAGTTCCTGGCGCCGCCGGTGTCCGGAGGCGCCGACGAGTTCCCCGGCGAGGACGAGGACCGCGTAGACGCACAGCAGGAGCCAGGCGGCGGCGACGGCCCGGGAGGTGGACAGCCGCTGGTCCTCGCCGATGACCGGGGCGAGCAGTCCGCCGCGTGTGCGGTGCAGGTGGGCGGCGGCCGTCAGGAGGCCCGCGAGGAGGACGGCGGCGACCAGTCCGGCGGTCCGGGCCGTGGTCCACCCGGCGCCGAGGGCGGTGAGTGCCTCGACCACCAGCAGGAGGGCGACGCCTCCCCACAGGACGTACAGGGTGCGGGGCCGCAGGCGGTGCAGCCAGGCGGCGCCCTCGGCGCGGCTGCGTTCGGCGACGAGCCGCGCGGACTGCGTCAGCTCGTCGGAGACCCACTGCCGGGAGGCTCCGGCCGAGTGGGCGACGGCGGCGGGCAGTCCGTGCCCCGAGGCGAGTTGCTCACGCCGGTCGAGGAAGGCGGCCACCGCCCGCCGGTGGCCCTCGCGCGCCCCGTGCGGGCAGTCCCCGCAGGTGCAGCCCCTCTCGTGGAGCTCCTGTCCCGTGTCCTCCCGCACCGCCACGACCGGATGCCGTCCTTCCGCGCGTCCCCCGTGGCGCACCCACGGTCTCCTTGTACGAACTTCGTTGTGATGCAAGCGAATTGTGCCTCACTCGGGGCCCGGGCGCGGCAACGGGACGGCGGAGAACAGGGAGAAGGGGGTCTCGCCGTACGGAGGTTGACGCGCGCGGCGCGGCTGACCGGCCCGGGAGTACGCGAGACACGCGAGCTCCCGGCCGAAAGCTGACAGAAGATGTCGGGTTTCCCGGGGAGACTGCGGCCATGAGCAACGAGCAGGAGCAGGTGCAGCAGGAGCAGGAACAGCGGCAGCCGACGAACCGGATGAGCGCGGTGACGGGGGTTGCCTGGGCCGGGTTCGCGGCGGCGCGGCCGGAACTGGCGCGGACGGTGGCGGAGCGGTTCGGGCAGTTCACGCACCACACGCTCGCGACCCTGCGCCGGGACGGGTCGCCCAGGACCAGCGGGATCGAGGTCACCTTCGGGCGCGGGGAGCTGTGGCTCGGCATGATGCCCGGCTCGTTCAAGGGACGCGATCTGCTGCGCGACCCCCGGTTCGCGCTCCAGGCCAACAACGGCCCCGGGCAGGAGATGGGCGGCGGTGACGTACGGATCTCCGGCCGCGCGGTGCGGGTCGAGGACCCGGCGGCGCGGAGCGGCTTCGTCGAGGACGTAGAGCCGCCCGAGCCCTTCGAGCTGTACCGGGCGGAGCTGACGGAGGTGGTCCGCACGTGGGTGGAGGACCCGGAGATCGTGCTCGACGTGTGGACCCCGGACCGGCCGCTGCGGGAGTTCAGACGCCGCTGACCGCCACCCCTCGCCCGCCAGCCCTCGCCCGCCGGCCCTCGGTCGCCGGCCCTCGCGCGCCGCGCGCCCGCCGGTCACCGGTCACCGGTCGCCGCCCCTCGGTCGCCGACCCTCCACCCTCGACCGCCGCCCCTCGCGCCCCGCCCGCTGATCGCCGACCGCCGCCCCCTCGCCCCCCGACCGCCCATCGACGCCCCCGAGTCGCCACCCGCCGCCCGCCGCCCATCACCCACCGCCCGCAGCCCGCAGCCCGCAGCCCCGCAGAACGACGTACGCCGGTGCCGTCGCCACCCCTCGCGGAGCGGTACGGCACCGGCGTACGTCGGTGTCGCCGCAGGTCAGCGGGCCGGTCGGGCCCGGGTGGCCTCGGCGGTCACTCCCACTCGATGGTCCCCGGCGGCTTGCTGGTGACGTCGAGGACGACGCGGTTGACGTCCTTGACCTCGTTGGTGATGCGGGTGGAGATCCGCTCCAGCGTCTCGTAGGGCAGCCGCGACCAGTCGGCGGTCATGGCGTCCTCGGAGGAGACGGGGCGCAGCACGATCGGGTGACCGTAGGTGCGTCCGTCGCCCTGCACGCCGACGCTGCGGACGTCGGCGAGCAGCACGACCGGGCACTGCCAGATCTCGCGGTCCAGGCCGGCCGCCGACAGCTCCTCGCGGGCGATGGCGTCGGCCTCGCGCAGCAGGTCGAGGCGCTCGCGGGTGACCTCGCCGACGATGCGGATGCCGAGACCGGGGCCGGGGAACGGCTGGCGCTGGACGATCTCGTCGGGCAGGCCCAGTTCCTGGCCGACGGCGCGCACCTCGTCCTTGAACAGCTTGCGCAGCGGCTCGATCAGCTGGAACTCGATGTCGTCGGGCAGTCCGCCGACGTTGTGGTGCGACTTGATGTTGGCGGTGCCGGTGCCGCCGCCGGACTCCACGACGTCCGGGTAGAGGGTGCCCTGCACGAGGAAGGCGACCTCCTCGCCGTCGGCGGCGCCCTCGGCGACGATCTCGGCCTGCGCCTGCTCGAAGACCCGGATGAACTCGCGGCCGATGATCTTCCGCTTCTGCTCGGGGTCGCTGACCCCGGCGAGCGCGTCGAGGAAGCGGTCGGCGGCGTCGACGACCTTGAGCTGGACGCCGGTCGCGGCGACGAAGTCCTTCTCGACCTGCTCGGTCTCGCCCTTGCGCATGAGGCCGTGGTCCACGTACACGCAGGTCAGCTGGGAGCCGATGGCCTGCTGCACGAGGGCGGCGGCCACGGCGGAGTCGACCCCGCCGGACAGTCCGCAGATGGCGCGCTTGGTGCCGACCTGGGCGCGGATCAGCTCGATCTGCTCCTCCACGACGTTGGTCGTGGTCCAGTTCGGCTCGATGCCGGCGCCCCGGTACAGGAAGTGTTCGAGGACCTGCTGGCCGTGCGTGGAGTGCAGCACCTCGGGGTGGTACTGGACGCCGTACAGCTTCTTCTCGTCGTTCTCGAAGGCGGCGACCGGGACGACGGAGGTCGAGGCGGTCACGTCGAAGCCCTCGGGGGCGGCGGAGCAGGCGTCGCCGTGCGACATCCACACCTGCTGCTCGTCGGGGGTGCCCTCGAAGAGCGTCGAGGCGGACTTGGTCACGGTCAGGCCGGTGCGGCCGTACTCGCGGGCGCCGGAGTTGTCGACGGTGCCGCCGAGCGCCTGGGCCATGGCCTGGAAGCCGTAGCACATGCCGAAGACCGGGACCCCGGCCTCCAGCAGGGCGGGGTCGAGCGCGGGCGCGTTCTGGGCGTAGACCGAGGAGGGGCCGCCGGAGAGGATGATCGCGGCGGGGTTCTTCGCGAGCATCTCGTCGGCCGGCATGTCGCTGGGGACGATCTCGCTGAAGACCCGCGCCTCACGGACACGGCGGGCGATGAGCTGGGCGTACTGCGCGCCGAAGTCGACGACCAGGACGGTGTCGGGGGCGGCGTCGGACGCGGGGGACACTGCTGGCACTGCGGCGGCCTTCCGGCGGTGGGAGCGGGGCGTGGTGCGAGGTGCGTGCGTGCTGCGGACACCGCTGTGCCGGATGCCGCTGTGCCGGGGGCGCGACGAGGCCCCTCACCCCGAGCCTGAGCACACACCTCGAACCGGTTTCCACGGAGCCTCGTACCCGATTCTAACGGCGTACGGGTGTCACCCGTTCCGCCGCACATCGGGCCGCCCGGGCACCCCGCGCCCCCGGGGCGGGTAGGTGGGGGCATACTGGCTGCCGTGACCAAGCACCTCGGCTTTCTCTTTATCTATGGCAACCGGCCCGCCGGCTGCCATGGACGCGCTGCTTGATCACACCGAGCGCAGCGACTTCCCAGGCGCCCCGGGCCGACAAGGCCCGGGGCGCCTGCCGTTTTTCCGGACCTCGTCGCCCCGGGGCCCTTCGACCGACCCCGCTCCGACCCCGACCGACCGAGTACGCACCGAGTACGCACCCGTTGCGAGACAGCCGTACGACACGAAGGAGCCCCGAGATGACCACCACCACCGAGCAGGACGAGACCGCGCGGGCCGCCGCCGCAGCCCGGCACGCCCGCAGGACGTCCACCGCCCCGACCGGCTCCATCCCCGAGCACGGCGAGCTGATCGCCGAGGCCCGCGAGCGGATCGACGCGATCGACGACCGCATCATCGGGCTGATCCAGGAGCGTTCCGCCGTGTCCGCCGTAGTCCAGCGGGCCCGGGTCGAGGCCGGGGGCCGGCGCGTGAACCTGTCCCGCGAGATGGAGGTGCTCACCCACTACCGGGACGCGCTCGGCAGGCCGGGCACCTCGCTCGCGATGACCCTGCTGGAGCTGAGCCGGGGCCGCGTCTGACCGGAGCGGGTCCGGTGGTCCCGGCCGGGCCGGTGTCCGGTGGTCCCGGCCAGGGCGGCGCCCGTACCCGAGTTCGGGCCCCTCCCCCGTCCTCCCGGCCCGTGACCGTCCCGGCCGGATGTCGTTGGTCCCGTTGTCCGCGCCGGCCAGGGGCGGACCGGACACACCACGCGTGGCTCCGCTGGAGCGATGAGACGTGCGGAGCCGTCCGTACGTCGTGGGACCTCGCTTCAGTGCGGTGACCGGACGGCAGGGGACAGCGGCCCGGTCACTCAGGGAAGCGGCCGGTTCCGGGGACGCCCGGGACCGGCCGCGCACGGCTCGCCGACGGTGGCGATGCGGCACAACCCCTGCCCCACGGCCCGTGTCCCACGGTCTCTGTCCCCCGGTCCACTCCGCCCCTCGCGGGGCGGCCCAGAACCTTCACCCGGTTTCCCAGCCGGCGGCGCTACCCCGGCGCCGCCCACCGCGGCACCGGCACCGCCCTGACGCGGGTGCCGCGGGACGAGAGCCCCGGGGCGGCGACCGCCGCTCCGGGGCTCTCGTGCGCACCGGGCGCCCCGTCCGCCCCGGGGGAACCACCGACCCCACCGAGTGGCGCACGTCACATAAAGATTGCGTGAGAACACCGCAACCGTGCAGAGCCTTCACAGGTCTCCCATGTGTCAGAGCGGCGAAAGCCGCGGGCGCACGCGCAGCGCAGCGACCCGGCCCGCCCCTGACCCACCGTCCGCTGTCTCGCAGTCCGCACCCTTCGTGCTCATGCTCCACCTACCTTCCGAGGTTCTGATGAAGCTTCGCCGTGCCCTTGTCACCGCCGCCGCGACCGCGGCCATAGCCCCGGTGGCGCTGCTGTCGGCTCCCTCCGCGTTCGCGGTGGCGGGGGAGTCCCCCACTCCCGCCCCGACCGTCACCGAGACCGTCAGCACCTCGCCCACCGCCACCGCAGGCGAGGGCTCCGCCTCCGCTTCGGCCCCGCAGAGCTCCTCCCCGACCCCGCCCGCGACGGGCACGGCGGCCCCCGGTGAGGGCGGCACCACCGCTCCCTCGGCGCCGCCCTCCGGGAAGCCGACCGGCGGCACGGCGTCCCCCGTGCCGTCCGGCACGACCTCCGCCTCGCCGTCCGCCGAGCCGTCCGAGCCCTCGGACAAGGTGTGCGAGGACTCGAAGGTCGACGTGGTCTTCAGCGGCCTGCCCGGCAAGATCGCCAAGGGCAGCGGCTGGCACCAGTTCGACGTGACCTTCAGCAACAACTCGAAGTCCACCCTGACCGACCTCGGCTTCTTCGCGGGCGTCGCGGCGGACGAGGAGGGCGAGAAGCTCTTCTCCACGAAGCAGGTCGCGCTCCAGGCGAAGAACCCGGAGACGGGCGCCTGGGAGGCCGTCGAGCTGGAGGGCCAGTCGGTCGACTACCTCGGCTTCGCCGACTCGCTGAAGGCGGACTACGAGATCACCATCCCGCTGCGCCTGAACGTGACCGCCTCCGCCCCGGCCGGCGCGGGCTTCTCGCTCGGCGCCGGTGTGTACGCGGACGCCGACGGCGACTGCGAGGGTGTCGGCGACAGCGCGTACAAGTTCCAGATCGTCGAGCCCGGCACCGACACGAGCGGTACGAAGCCGCAGGAGGGCGGCAGCATCCCGCTGCCCGCCGACAAGCCCTCGGCCGGTTCGGTCCCCGAGGTCACCGGCAGCCTCGCCGAGACCGGTGCCGGTTCGGCGCTGCCGAAGATCGGCCTGTTCGGCGGGATCGCCGTCGTCGCCGGTGCCGGCGTGGTCTTCGCGGTGCGCCGCCGGACCTCCGGTGGCGGCGCCGCCGCGTAACACCGCACGCGGGGCGGCCCGGTCGGCCGCCCTCGTGGCACAGATGTGGAGGGCCTGCACTCGGAGGGGGGTGCAGGCCCTTCCCGCTGTCCGCTGCGGATCTCGACGCGTACGGTCCGCTCAGTCCTCGCGCACCTTCGGCATCCCGAGGAACGGCAGGCGCAGCGCGCCGAAGGCCGTGTCCGGGACGGCGGGCGAGGTGGGGGCCACGGGCGTGAGCCGCTCGTACGCCTCGCCCTGCGCCGGACGCGGGTCCCGCTCCCCCTTGTTGGGCCACAGCGACATCGCGCGTTCGGCCTGCGCGGTGATGGTCAGCGAGGGGTTCACGCCGAGGTTCGCGGAGACGGCGGACCCGTCGACGACCGAGATGCCGGGGTGCCCGTACAGCCGGTGGTAGGGGTCGACCACGCCCTCCTCGGGGCTCGCGCCGATCGGGCAGCCGCCGAGGAAGTGGGCGGTGAGCGGGGTGCCCATCAGCTCGCCCAGGTTGCTGCCCGCGAAGCCGTTGATGTCCTTCGCGATGAGGCTCGCCGCCTCGGTCGCGGCCCGGATCTGGGACGGGTTGGGGGCGCCGTGTCCCTGCCGCGCGGTGAGCAGCCCCTTTCCCGGCCCCCGCGTACGGCGGTACGTCGTCAGCGAGTTGTCGAGGGACTGCATGACGAGGCCGATGATGGTCCGCTCCGACCAGCGCCGGTTGGACAGGGAGCGCGCGGTGAGCACCGGGTGGCGCAGGCTGTTGGCGAACCAGCCGAGGGCGCGCGGCATCCTCTCGGCGTAGGGCACCTGGAGGATGGTGAGCCCGCCCATCGCGTTGGACTTCCTGCCGTAGCGCACCGGCTCGATGTGGGTGTGCTCGTCGGGGTGGACGGACGAGGTGATCGCGACGCCCCTCGTGAAGTCGGGGGACTCCCCGTGCCGGGCGCGGTAGCGGCGTTCGGTGGTCTGCGAGCCCACCAGCGCCTCGGAGTTGGTGCGGGTGAGGCTGCCGAGCCGGGCGGAGACGCGGGGCAGCAGCCCGCCGTCGCGCATGCGGTGCAGCAGGGTCTGGGTGCCGTAGGTCCCGGCGGCGAGGACGACGTGGCGGGCGGTCAGGACGCGGCCCCGGCCCCGGCGGCGGTCGTCGGTGGGCAGGGTGCCGACCGCGTAGCCGCCGCGGGAGTCCTCGGTGACGGTGACGACGCTGGTCAGCGGGTGGATGACGGCCCCGCCGCGTTCCGCGAGGTACAGGTAGTTCTCGTTCAGGGTGTTCTTGGCGCCGTGCCGGCAGCCCGTCATGCACTCGCCGCACTCGGTGCAGGCGCGGCGCGCGGGCCCGGCCCCGCCGAAGTACGGGTCGGGGCTCTCGGCGCCGGGCGCGGCCCGTACGGTGCCGTCCGCGTCCTGGCCGTCGCCGAAGAAGACGCCCACGGGGGCGAGGTGGAAGGTGTCGCCGACGCCCATGGCCTCGGCGGCGTTCTTCAGGTGCACGTCGGAGGGCGTGACCGTCGGGTTGAGCCGCACGCCGAGCATCCGCCGGGCCTGCTCGTAGTACGGCTTCAGCTCCTCGGACCAGTCGGTGATGTCCTTCCACTGCGGGTCCTCGAAGAACGGACGGGGCGGTACGTAGAGGGTGTTGGCGTAGTTGAGGGAGCCGCCGCCGACCCCGGCGCCCGCGAGCACCATGACCTTGCCGAGCAGGTGGATGCGCTGGATTCCGTACAGCCCGAGCGCGGGCGCCCACAGATAACTCCTGACGTCCCAGGAGTTGCGCGGCAGGCTCGCCCGGGTGAAGCGGCGTCCGGCTTCGAGTACGCCGACGCGGTAGCCCTTCTCGGTGAGCCGCAGGGCGCTCACCGCGCCGCCGAAGCCGGAACCGACGACGATCACGTCGTAGTCGTAGGCGTGGTCCGGGTCCCGGTCCGGGTCCCGGTCCCGGTCCTGGTCGCTCTCCCGGTCACTGTCCCGGTCCCGGCCGCCGTCCAGGGCGGGGTCCCGGTCCTCGTCGTGGCCGTCGGACGGGTTTTCGGCACGGCTGTCCCCTGGCATGGGCCCTCCTCGTCGAACGCCGCTGCTGTTTCGGTGGATTGGGGTGGTGTGCTCAGCGCAGGCGGAACGCCTTCATGAGCTTGAGCCCGCGGGTCATGAGCGCCGCGTACTGCTCGTCGTCCAGCCCGAAGGACGGGGCCATCGGCACGAGTCGCTGCTCGGCGACGGTCTGGGCCTCGGTGAACTTGTAGAGGCCCTCGGAGCCGTGCCGGCGGCCGATGCCGGACTCCTTCATCCCGCCCATGGGCGACTGGACGCTGCCGTAGGCGGGCGCGTAGCCCTCGTTGAGGTTGACGGTGCCGGTGCGCAGCCGGCCGGCGATCCGCCGGCCGCGGCGCGCGTCCCTGGTCCACACGCTCGAATTCAGGCCGTACGGGGTGGCGTTGACGCGGTCGACGACCTCGTCCTCGTCCCGGAAGCGGTAGAGCGAGACGACCGGGCCGAAGGTCTCCTCGGTGCACACGGCCATCGGCGCCTCGACGCCGCTCAGGACGGTCGGCTCGAAGAAGTAGGGGCCGACGTCGGGCCGGGCCACCCCGCCCGCGAGGAGCGTGGCGCCCTTCTCGACGGCCTCCTCGACGTGCCGGGTCACCGTCTCCAGCTGCCGCTGCCCGGCGAGGGAGCCCATGTCGGCGCCGTAGGTGAGGGAGGTGCCCAGCCGCATCGCCTGCACGCGGGCGACGAAACGGTCGGTGAAGGCGTCGGCGACCGACTCGTGGACGTACAGGCGCTCGATGGAGATGCAGAGTTGGCCGGCGGAGGAGAAGCAGGCGCGGATCGCCCCGGCGGCGGCCTTCTCGATGTCGGCGTCCTCCAGGACGAGCATCGCGTTCTTGCCGCCGAGTTCGAGCGAGGAGCCCACGAGCCGGGCCGCCGCGCGCTGGGCGACCTCGCGGCCGGTGCGGGTCGAGCCGGTGAACGAGATGTAGTCGCCGTGCTCGACGACCTCGGGCCCCACCACCGGGCCCTCGCCGATCACGACCTGGAAGACCTCGGCCGGCAGGCCCGCCTCGATCAGCAGGTCACGGCCCCACAGGGCGCTCAGCGCGGTCTCCGTGTCGGGCTTCATGACGACGGCGTTGCCCGCGACGAAGGCCGGGAGGGCGTCGCCCACGGACAGTTCGAAGGGGTAGTTCCACGGGGCGATCTGCCCGACCACCCCGCGCGGCTGCCGCTGCTCGGTCACCTTGGTGAGCACCGGGAGGGCCCCGGTGTGCCGCTTGGGCCGCAGGTAGGCGGGCGCCCGGCGGCCGTAGTGCCGGGCCGCGATGACGACGGCCTGGACCTCCTCGTGGGCGTGCAGCCGGGTCTTGCCGGTCTCCAGCTGGACGAGGTCGAGGATCTCGGCCTGCCGCTGGAGCACCAGGTCGTGGAAGCGCAGCAGGACGGCGGCGCGCTGCCGTACCGGGGTCGCCGCCCACACGGGCTGCGCGGCGCGGGCCCGGTCGAAGGCGGTGCGGACGTCCTCGGGCGTGGCCTCGGGGAGGTCGGCGAGCCTCTCCCCGGTGAACGGGGAGTGGTTCGCCGTACGGCCCGAGCCGACGACTCCCCGGGTGAGCTGCGCCACCACCTCGGGGGTCACCACGTCGGCCGCCGTGCGGGCGCCCTCCGGGGCGGGGGCCTTCGGGTTGGTGCGGGCGGCGGCGGCCGGTGCGTGCGAGTCCGTCATGAGCGTGAGCGTACGACTTCGGGACGAGTTTTGGGTACCCGCCGGTAACACCTTTCCCGGCCCCGCCCTCGCTGCCAGCGATCACTGGCAGCAAAGGGCCTGATCAGGGCGGGAGGGGGTGGGGAGCGGCGCGCGGAACTCGTGCCGCGCGCCGCTCCCGCCGCTCACCAGTCCTTGATCCGGAAGTTGCGCGCGACGTCCTCGAAGAGCCGGTCGCCGTCCTCGCGGGCGGCGCCCTTGGCGGGCAGTTCGAGGGCGACGCTCCAGTAGACCTTGGCGTCCTTGGGGTCGTTGACGACGCGTTCGTGCAGGAGCTTCCTGATCTGGTTGTTGCCGCTGGGCGGCCCGTCGTACTCCACGAGGTTGTCGAAGACCTCCTTCGCCCCCGCGTAGGCGGCCCCGGTCTGGGTGACCCTGGGCTCGTTGAGCCCGGCGCCGGTGGGGGTGTCGGTCTCGTAGAAGGTCTTCCACTCCTCCCGCGTGCGCCGCTGCGGCTTCTCGGTGTCCTCGGCGAGGTCCACGCGGGCGAGGCTGATCGTGAAGACGCCGCTCGGGTCGTAGTACTGGACGCTCTGCCCGTCGCTCCCGGCGACCCTGCGGTAGTCCTCGGGCACGGCGAGGTCGGCGTGCAGCACCTCGCTCTCGGGCCGCACCTGCCAGCCCGCCGGCATCGGGTCCTCCTGCGCGAACGGGTTGACGAGCAGCAGGACGAGGGCCACCGCGAGGACCAGCACGCCGCCGCCAAGACCCCACTGCGCGGGCCGGTTGCGGTGCAGGACGGGCGGCACCCAGCGGTTGCCGCCCCCGGCGGCGGAGGGCTCGTGCAGCGGCCGTGTCGGCGCGAGCGGTACGGCGGTGACGGCGGCCAGTTGCTGCCGTACCTCGGCGGCGGAGGGCCGCGCGGCCGGGTCCTTGCGCAGCAGCTGCATGACGAGGGTCGCGAGCGGGCCCTGGGCGCGGGCGGGCGGCTGCGGTTCGGCGGACAGCACGGCCTGGAGCGTCGCGGGCGTGTGCGAGCGGCGGTACGGCGACATGCCCTCGACCGCCGCGTACAGCACGACGCCGAGCGACCACAGGTCCGAGGCCGGTCCGGGGCGCTGCCCGAGGACCCGTTCGGGCGCGATGTACTCCGGGGAGCCGATGAACGCGCCGGTCTCGGTGAGCTGCGCCTCGCCCTCGATCTGCGCGATGCCGAAGTCGGTGAGGACGACGCGGCCCTCCGGGGAGAGCAGGACGTTGTCGGGTTTCACGTCGCGGTGCAGGACGCCCCGCTGGTGCGCGGCCTCCAGCGCCCCGGCCACGTCGAGACCGATCCTGGCCGCCTCACGCGGGTCGAGGGTGCCCTCCCCGAGCCGGTCGCCGAGCGACTGCCCCCGGACGAGTTCCATCACGACCCACGGCCGGCCCTCCTCCTCGACCACGTCGTGCACCGTCACGACGGACGGGTGGTCGATACGGGCGGCGGCGCGCGCCTCGCGCTGCATGCGCAGGTAGGCGGTCTGCCGTTCGGCCTCGCTCAGGTGCTCGGGCAGCCGGGGTTCCTTGACCGCGACCTCGCGGTCCACGATCTCGTCGTGGGCGCGCCACACCGTGCCCATCCCGCCGTGCCCGAGCCGCGACAGCAGCCGGTAGCGGCCACCGACCCGGCGCTGCGGCTCCCCCGGCACGGCGGCGGGCGCGGCGGCCGGGCCCGGTACGTACGGCGCGGAGTGCTCCTCGGCGGGCCGGGGCGGCCGGAGCTGGTAACTGGTGGGCTCGGTCGGCCCCTCGTACGGTCCCCCGTGGTTCGTCATGAGCACATCCTGACGAACCAGACGCCCCGCGTGCCACCGCCGGGCCCGAGCGGATGCAGCACCGTGACATAGCGCGGCGCGGCGAGCGCCGCCCCGCGCCGCGCGGCGGCGGGCTCAGCCGGCCTTGTACGAGGCGAGGGCCTGGTCGTAGTAGCGGGTCACGTCGTCGCGGTCGGCGTCCAGTCCGCGTACCTGCACGACGTGGTACTTGCCGCCGACGACCATCACCATGTTGCGCGCGAACACGTCGCCGTCGCCGCCCTGCCAGGTGAACTGCCCCTCGGCCATCTTCCGGCCGCCCTCGTCGATCTCCCGCATGCCGTTGGAGGTCGACCAGGTCGAGTCGCGGAAGGGCTGCGTCTCGGGCTCCGTCTCCCGCTGGTAGCGCAGCAGGTCGGTGCCGAACTTCCCGGTGCTGTCCCGGCCGGGCACCACGATCAGCTCGAAGTCGCCGCTGGTGTACCGCACTTGACCGGCCGCGTTGCGGGCGTGCCGGGTCCAGCCCTTCGGTACGGCGATCTCGAAGCCGGTCGGGTCCTTCTGGAGCGTGTACCCGGCGGGCGCCTTCGCGCTCTTGCCGCCCTGCTCCTTCTCGCCCTTGTCACCCTTGTCACGGCCCTTGTCCTCGGGGGCCTTCGAGTCCGCGGGCGCGCTGCCGGAACCGGCCGGGGCGGACCCGGTGGGCTGCGCCGGGGGCTCGTCCTTCCCGGGCCCGCCGACCGAACCGGGCGCGTGGCTCATCTCGGCGCCGGCCCGGCTCGCGTCGTCCGCCTTCGGCATGAAGGCCATCGCGTAGACGACCGTGCCGCTCAGCAGCAGGAAGACCGCGAGGAGCAGGACCTTCCCGAGCGAGCGGGGGGCGCGGTCACGGGACGCGCTCGGCGTCCGCCGCTGCCTGGGCTCCTTCGGCGGTCCCGGTTGTCCCGCCTCGCGCGGCGGTCGTGGCTCCCGCGTCTCGCGTTCCGGTCCGGGGGCGGGGCCACGGGCGCGGCGGTGGCGCGCGTTGGCGGCGGCCTCGGCCTTCGCGCGGCGCTTGCGGCGGCGGACGAGTTCGCCCTTGCGCCGCACGATGGGCAGGCTCCCGCTGTCGTACGCGGGGGCGGGCACGACGTAGGTGCCGGCCTCCGGTTCGGGCGCCGAGCGGATCAGGGAGCGCAGCCAGCCGCGCAGCTCCTCGAAGTCGGGCCGCTCGGTGGGGTCCTGGCGCAGCAGCGACTCGACGACGGGCCGCAGCGGACCGCACTCCTCGGCGAAGGCGGGCGGCTCGGAGCACACCATCTGCACGAGCTCCGCCGTGCTGTCCTCGGGGTAGGGCGCGAAGCCCTGCACCGCGCGGAACAGCAGGACGCCGAGCGCCCACAGGTCGGTCGCGGGGCCCACGGGCGCGGCGAGCTGCCAGTTGCCGCGCACCGGCCCGGCCTGTTCGGGCGCCCAGCGTTCGGTGACCGCGCCGACGACGACCATGCGCGCCTGCCGGGCCCGTTCGGCGGCGACCGCCGTCGCGGGGCCCTTGTGGACGGGCGCGGGCTCCTGCCCGGCGGCGGCGCCGTTCCACATCGGCCCGGGCGCCACGCCCTGCGGCCCGTGGCCCTGCGGCGGTACGGGACCGGGGACCGCGCCCGGCGGCAGGCCGGGACCGACGGCCGGGCCCCGCTCGTAGTGCGGGGGCAGCGGCAGGGGCGGTACGGCCTGCGGCGGGACGGGCGCCACCCCGGGCGCCCCGGTCCACGCGGCGGGCACCGGCAGCGCCTCCGGGGCCTGCCCGAACGCGGCCGGGCTCTCCGTACCCGTCCCGGGGGCCTGCGTGCCGGGGTCCTGAGCGGGCATCCTGCGCGGCGCCGCGCCGTGCCAACTGCTCTCCCCGGCGGCCCCGTCGTCCTGCCTGTCCTGCCTGTTCTGTCTGTCCTGCTGCACGCCGTACGGATCGCTTATCCGGCCGGGGACCTCGGGCTCGGGGGCGGCGGGGGCCTGTGGGGCCCCGGCATCCTGAGCGCCCTGAGCGTCCTGAGCGCCCTCGACGGCTCCTCGCTCCTCCTGGGCCGGGCCCGGCGCCGTACGGGCCGCACCGGCCCCCTGCCCGGCCTGGGCGCGGGCGGCGGCGCGGGCCCCCGCCCGGTAGGCGGCGATCGCCCCGGCGCGGGCCGCGCGCGCGTCGTACTCGCTCCCGACGGGCGGCAGCGCGGGGGCCGAGGCGCTCGCGGCGGGCCCCACCGCGGGCGGCGCGCCGTGCGGCGCCGGGGCCACGGGCCGCCCGGGGGCCGCGTCCGGAGAGCGGCCGGGCGCGGCGTACCGCGGGGGCGGCGGCGAGGCGAGGGCCCACGCCGGAAGCTCCCCGCCGACCGGCCCGCCCGGGCCGTCGCCGTATCCGTAGCCGCCGCCGTATCCGTTGCCGGGGCTGCCTGGAACTCCCGTACCGGAGCCGGTGATCGCGCCCCGGGGCGCCGGTCCTTCCGCGCCCGCGCCCTGTTCCACGGCGGAGCGCTCGGGCACCGGGTCGTAGCCGCTCAGGGCCTCCTCGGCGGCGCCCGCCGCGAGGCCGGTCAGGACGACGCGGCCGTCCTCGCACACGAGGACGGTGCGCGCGGTGATGTTGCGGTGCACCCAGCCGTGCGCGTGCAGGGCGCGCAGTGCGGTGAGGACGTCGGCGGCGACCTCGGCGGCGCGGTACGGGTTGAGCGGGCGATCGGCGAGGAGCGTGGCGAGCGAGCGGGCGTGGAAGCGTTCGCTGACGATCCACAGCGAGCCGCCCTCGACGAACACGTCGAAGACCTGGTCGAGCCTGGGGTGGTCGGGGACCTGAGCGGCGGCCTGCGCGGCCTCCAGGGCGCGCCGCACCACCGGGTCGGCGGGCCTGCGGGTGGCCCGGCCGGCGGGGCGGCGGGCGGCGGGCCCGCCGGGGCGGTCGGTGTCGAGGAACTCGGCCTCGACGGTCTCGGGCAGCGGTATCTGCCGGACCAGGACCTCCTGGCCGCTGTAGGTGTCGAAGGCGGCCGACTCGCTGAACTCCGCGTATCCGTCCGGGTGCTCGGGGTCGGACAGCGGTAAACGGTAGCGGTCGGCGAGCACCCGTCCCGCGTAGTCGTCCACAACGCCTCCCCCACCGTGGTGGTCAATTCCGTTCGACTTGCGCCTCGTTTACCGCTGCGTACGGTCTGCAAGCACTCACGATACGTGCCGGAGGCGCATTCTCAGGGGGAGATGCCCGATCTGACGGCGGGGACACCTGCCGCGGCCCACCGGAACGGGCGCCGGGCGGGACGGGCCGGCGCCCCCGAGGCGGGGCCCCGGTGTCAGGACCTGGGCTCGAAGGTCCGGGTCAGCGTGTTCCAGGTGTCCTTGCGGGTGCCGCTGTCCCAGTCCGCGTCGCGGGCGGTGTACATCATTCCGTATCCGAGTGAACCGTTCACGACGAAGCCGCGGTCGACGGTGTGGAAGCGGGTGCCGCCGTCGGTGTAGGTGAACTCCCAGTCGGCGGTGTTCCAGCCGCGGAACTCGGCCTTCTCGATGCGCAGGCGCTGGTACTGGGAGCGGCGCATCGCGTGCTCCTGGTTCTTCCAGTCCTGGACGGGGTCGGACTTGGGGGTGCTGGTCCAGCCGATCAGCAGTTTCTGGCCGTCAGGTCCGGTGAAGCGCGCCCCGGCGGCGTCGGTCGAGCGGTACGACCAGCCCTTGGGCAGTCTTATGGAGAAGCCCTGGGAGTGGTGGAAGCCGGTGGTGCCCGCGGCCGGGTCGCCGGAGCCGCCGCCCTTCCCGCCGTCCTCGTCCTCGTCCTTCTCGTCCTTGCCCTTGCCGCCCTTGTCGTCCTTGTCGCCCTTGTCGTCCTTCCCGCTCTTGCCGTGGTCGTCCTTGCCGGAGTCCTCGGCGGACGGGGAGGTCTGCGGGTCGGAGGGCTTCTTCTCGTCGGCGGAGGAGCTGCCGGTGGCCTTCTGCCCGCCGTCCTGCCGGGCGTCCCCGCCTCCGGCCCCGTCGCTCGCGGCGGCGCTGCTCGCGGTGGCTGCGGCCTTCCCGCCCTTGCCGTCGTCCTCGTCCCCGCCGCCGAGGGTCAGCGCGAGCACGGTGGCGACGATCGCGAGGACGACCACGACGGCCACGGCGATCAGGGTGCGGCGCGGAACGACGTCGGTGAGCGAGGCCCGGGTGCTCGCCGCTCCCCCGCCGCCGACGGTCGCGGGGGTGCCGGTGCGCGGGGGCGCGCCGACGGAGGGCGAGGCGGCGGCCGCACCGGCACCGGCGGCGCCCCGGCCGCGTCGCGCGGGCTTCGGGGCGGACGCGGCGGGCGCCGGGGGCAGCGGGACGACCTTGGTGCGGTCCATGGCGACCGGGGCGCCCTCGGGGGCGGCCAGCACCTCGTTCAGCAGGGCGCGCGCTCCGGCGTCGTCCAGGCGCTGCGCGGGGTCCT
Source organism: Streptomyces sp. NPDC049954 (assembly GCF_040656295.1). Lineage (NCBI taxonomy): Bacteria > Bacillati > Actinomycetota > Actinomycetes > Kitasatosporales > Streptomycetaceae > Streptomyces > Streptomyces sp. NPDC049954. Next base: position 417,438 of record NZ_JBFALS010000007.1, on the reverse strand, counting down.
TGACGAGCAGTCCGTAGATGACGGGTTCGAGCGGCCCCGCGTGCTTGGGCGGGTCGACGGGCTCGGTCATGACGGCGGTGAGCGTCGCGATCGCGGAGCCCTTGTCGTACGGCGGGACGCCCTCGACGGCCGCGTAGAGCAGTCCGCCGAGCGACCACAGGTCGGCGGCCGGTCCCGGCTTGTGGCCGCGCGCCCGCTCGGGCGAGATGTAGGAGGGGGCGCCGACGAGCATCCCGGTGGAGGTGACGGAGGGGTCGCCCTCGACCTGGGCGATGCCGAAGTCGGTGAGGACGACGCGGCCGTCCTCGGCGATCAGGACGTTGGAGGGCTTCACGTCGCGGTGCAGGATGCCCTCGCGGTGCGCGTCGCGCAGCACGTCGAGGACGGCGATGCCCACCTCGGCGGCGCGGCGCGGGCTGAGCAGCCCGTCCTCGCGGACGAACTCGGCGAGCGACTTGCCCTCGACGAGTTCCATGACGATCCACGGCCGGTCGTCCTCGTCCACGACGTCGAAGACGGTGACCGCGCCGTTGTTGCGGATGCGGGCGATCGCCTTGGCCTCACGCAGCGTACGGGTGATGAGCCGTCGCTTCTCGTCGTCGTCGATGCTGGAGGGGAAGCGCAGCTCCTTGACCGCGACCGTCCTGCCGAGGGTCTCGTCGGTCGCCCGCCACACCGTACCCATGCCACCGCGGCCAAGGACCTCCCCCAGGCGGTACCGCCCGGCGAGGAGACGACCCTTGGACTCGCGCGCCTGCTCCGACTCCGACATGCGTCCCCTCTGCAACCCGCCCTGACAGAGCCTCCATTGTCACCCACGCCGGGACCGCTTCTCGCCCAGGGTCCCGGGCGGGGCCCGCGCCCGGTGCCAGGGCCCCGGCGGCCACTCTCCCGCTCCGGCGCGGCGGGGGCAAGGGGCGGGGACAGTCCCTGACGCGCCGTGAGAGAAGGGACACGGCTTCCGGTTTCCGTCCCTGTACACAGAAGTCGGGCACCCGTGTCCTGTCCGGGTGCCCCGCTCCCGTCCCGGTATCCGCCGGTCGCCGCCCCGGTGTCCGTCTCAGGTGAGCGGCACGATGTCGGGGGCGCCGAGGCGGGCCGCGTCGGCGGTGAGGTCGTCGGGCTGGAGCTGCGACTGGCGTTCCGCCGCGACGCGTTTCCCGTACCGCTCGACCTCCCGGTCCGTCTGCTCCGGTGTCCAGCCGAGCACTCCCGCCATCAGCCCGGCGGCCTCTCGGGCGCAGCGGGTGCCCCGGTCGAAGGTCTCGATGGAGACGCGGGTGCGGCGGGTGAGGACGTCGTCGAGGTGCCGGGCGCCCTCGTGCGAGGCGGCGTACACGACTTCGGCGCGCAGGTAGTCGTCGGCCCCGGTGAGCGGGGCGCCGAGGCCCGGCTCGCGCGCGATCAGGTCGAGGACCTCCTCGGCGAGCGCGCCGTAGCGGTTCAGCAGGTGCTCGACGCGGACGACGTGCAGCCCGGCGCGGCTCGCGGTCAGGGCCCGCGCGTTCCACAGGGCGCGGTAGCCCTGCGCCCCGACGAGCGGCACGTCCTCGGTCACGCAGTCGGCCACCCGCTGGTCGAGCCCGTGCACCGCCTCGTCCACGGCGTCCTTGGCCATGACCCGGTACGTCGTGTACTTGCCGCCCGCGACGACGACGAGCCCGGGCACGGGATGGGCCACGGTGTGCTCGCGCGAGAGCTTGCTGGTCGCCTCGGACTCCCCGGCCAGCAGGGGGCGCAGTCCCGCGTAGACGCCCTGGACGTCGTCGCGGGTCAGCGGCCGGGACAGCACCGCGTTGACGTGTTCCAGCAGGTAGTCGATGTCGGCGCTGGAGGCGGCGGGGTGCGTCTTGTCGAGGTCCCAGTCGGTGTCGGTGGTGCCGATGATCCAGTGCCGGCCCCAGGGGATGACGAACAGGACGCTCTTCTCGGTGCGCAGGACGAGGCCGCTGGTGGAGTGGACGCGGTCCTTGGGCACGACGAGGTGGATGCCCTTGGAGGCGCGTACGTGGAACTGCCCGCGTTCGCCGACCAGGGCCTGGGTGTCGTCGGTCCACACGCCGGTCGCGTTGACGAGCTGCCGGGCGCGGATCTCGTACTCGCCGCCCGCCTCGACGTCCTCGACGCGCGCGCCGACCACCCGTTCGCCCTCGCGCAGGAAGCCGGTGACCCGGGCGCGGTTGGCGACGTCGGCGCCGTAGGAGGCGGCGGTGCGCACCAGGGTCGTGACGTAGCGCGCGTCGTCCACCTGCGCGTCGTAGTACTGGAGGGCGCCGGTCAGGGCGTCCTTGCGCAGGCAGGGCGCGAGGCGCAGCGCGTGGCGGCGGGTCAGGTGACGGTGGGCCGGCAGTCCGCGCCCGTGGCCCCGGGCCGTGGACATCAGGTCGTACAGCGCGACCCCGGAGCCCGCGTAGGCGCGTTCCCAGACGCGGTGGCGCAGCGGGTAGAGGAAGGGCACGGGCTTCACGAGATGCGGGGCGATCCGCTCCAGGAGCAGTCCGCGTTCCTTCAGGGCCTCGCGGACGAGCGCGAAGTCCAGCATCTCCAGATATCTGAGGCCGCCGTGGACGAGTTTGCTGGAGCGGCTTGAGGTGCCCGAGGCCCAGTCGGCGGCCTCGACCAGACCGGTCGTCAGGCCCCGGGTGACGGCGTCCAGGGCGGTGCCGGCGCCGACCACCCCGCCGCCCACCACCAGGACGTCCAGCTCCCGGTCGGCCATCCGGGCCAGGGCCTCGGCGCGCTGCGCCGGCCCGAGTGTCGCTGTCCTCACGGTCGCCTCCTGTGCTGACGGTGGTGCGGACCGCGCCGTGCGGGCGGGGCCCGAGCATGACGTGCACCGGCCGGGTGACGCACCGGTCGCGGGACACCGCGTGCGTGCCGCGTGCTCTTCTCCTGCCTGCTGCGGCCCCTCCGTACACACCCGGGTGGGCGCCACCGTGCGGGACATATCAGGAAATTCCGTGTGCCATTACCACATCACGGTCATATTTACTCCTAGTCTGACAGCGCGCTCACCCCGGACCGCCACCACTCCTTGGGAAGGACGGCCCATCCATGCCCGCAGACCTCGCGGTGATCGGCCTCGGCCACCTCGGTCTCCCGCTCGCCCGTGCCGCCGTCGCGGCGGGGATCGCGACCGTGGGCCACGACGAGCCGGCCAGGGTCCGCGACCTGGCGCTCGGCCGGCTGCCCGGCGGCGGCACCGAGGCCGCGCTGAGCGCCGCCGAGGTGCGCCGCATGCTCTCCGGCGGCTTCCGGCCCACCGCCGACCCGGCCGAACTGGGCCGGGTGCGCACCGCCGTGATCTGCGCCCCCGTCCGGCTCGCCCCGGACGGCTCGCTGGAGCTGTCCCGGGTGGCCGACGCGGCCCGCGCCCTCGCCGCCCGGCTGCGCCCGCACACCACCGTCATCCTGGAGTCGCCCGCCTATCCCGGGGCCACCGAGGACTTCCTGCGGCCGATCCTGGAGCAGGGCTCGGGGCTGCGCGCGGGCCGCGACTTCCACCTCGCCTACTCCCCCGGGCGGCTCGACCCCGGCAACCGCGTGCACGACTACCACCGCACCCCGAAGGTCATCGGCGGCCTCACCCCGGCGTGCACCGAGTCGGCCGCCGCGTTCTACGGCCGGCTCACCGACAAGGTGGTGCGGGCGCGGGGGCCGCGCGAGGCGGAGACCGTGCAGCTCCTGGAGACCAACTACCGGCACGTCAACATCGCCCTGGTCAACGAGATGGCGGTGCTCTGCCACGACCTGGGCGTGGACCTGTGGGACGTCATCCGCTGCGCCGAGACCAAGCCGTACGGCTTCCAGGCGTTCCGCCCCGGCCCCGGGGTCGGCGGCCACGGCGTCCCGCTGGACCCCGAGCACCTGCCGCACCCGACCCGTACGCCGGGCCATCCGCTGCGCATGGTCGGCCTGGCCCGCGAGATCAACGGCCGGATGCCCAGCTACGTCATCCAGCGCGCCGCGACCCTCCTCAACGAGCACGGCAAGTCGGTGCGCGGCGCCCGGGTGCTGCTGCTCGGCGTGACCTACAAACCGGACGTCGCCGACCAGGAGGGCGCCCCGGCCGAGGAGATCGCCACGCGGCTGACCGGTATGGGCGCGACCATCAGCTACCACGACCCGCAGGTCCCGCACTGGCGCGTCCTGGGCCACCCGGTCCCGCGCGCCGACGCGCTGTACGAGGCGACGGCGGCGGCCGATCTGACGATCCTGCTCCAGCACCACCGCACCTACGACCTCCAGGGCCTCACGGTGAAGGCCCAACTCCTCCTGGACACACGGGGAGCGACCCCGGTGGGCGCGGCGCACCGGCTGTGAGGGCAAGCGGCGGCGGGGCCGGTCCGGTGTAACGGCCCGGCAACCGAACGTCCCGGCGCCGTCTCCCACTGCTACTGTTTCGGCTCGCCTGACGTGCCCCGATCAAGACGGGGGCGCGTCCTCAGCCGATCGTCACAGGGGGATCTTCCGTGTCGCAGCCGTACCCGCCGCCCGCCGGACAGCCAGGACCGACGCCGCAGCCGGCCGCACCGCAGGACGCGGCGGGCTTCGGCCCGGCGCCCGCCGTGGAGCCCGCCGCACCGGCCGGCTTCGGCCCGGCGCCGTCCGTGCCGCCGCAGCAGCAGCAGGGGCAGCCGTTCCCGCCCGCCGCGCCGTCGGCGCCGGGGCAGCCCTTCCCGGCCGCGCCGGCCGGTTTCGGCCCGGCTCCCGCCGTCTCGCGGGGCGGCAACCCGGCGCTCGGTGTGGTCGCGGCCGTCGTGGCCGCCCTGGTCACCGCGGGCGTGTACGGCTGGCTGATCAGCGCCATCGAGCGCGAGGTCGGCTACGCGGCGGTCGGCGTCGGCTTCCTGGTGGGCTTCGCCGCCGGCAAGCTGGGCGGGACGCACCCGGCGCTCGCCCCGGTCTCGGCGGTCCTGTCCCTGGGCGCCGTGGTCGCCGGTCAGCTGCTCGGGGTGGCGATGCTCGGCGCGAAGGAGTCGGCCTTCACCGTGAACGAGCTGCTCCTCGACCACTTCGGCATGGTCAAGGACGCGTGGCAGGACAACCTCGACCTGCTGTCCTTCCTCTTCCTCGCGCTCGCGGCCTTCGCCGCCTTCTCGGGCGCGAAGAAGGCCGCCGCCTCCTGACGACTGCGCCGACGTGTGCGGCGGGGCCCGGACCACACGCTCTGGTCCGGGCCCCGCCGCAGTGCTGTACGAGCCGGTTCAGCTCTGGTCGTGGCGCGAGGGCGAGACGGTGACCTCGACGCGCTGGAACTCCTTGAGCTCGCTGTAGCCGGTGGTGGCCATCGCGCGGCGCAGGGCCCCGAAGATGTTCATCGAGCCGTCGGGGGTGTGCGAGGGACCGGTCAGGATCTCCTCGGTCGTGCCGACGGTGCCGAGGTCGACCTTCTTGCCGCGCGGCACGTCCTCGTGGACGGCCTCCATGCCCCAGTGGTGGCCCTGGCCGGGCGCGTCCGTGGCGCGGGCCAGCGGGGAGCCGATCATGACCGCGTCGGCGCCACAGGCGATCGCCTTCGGCAGATCGCCGGACCAGCCGACCCCGCCGTCCGCGATGACGTGCACGTAGCGGCCGCCGGACTCGTCCATGTAGTCGCGGCGCGCGGCGGCGACGTCGGCGACGGCGGTGGCCATCGGGACCTGGATGCCCAGGACGTTGCGCGTGGTGTGCGCGGCGCCGCCGCCGAAGCCGACGAGGACGCCGGCCGCACCGGTGCGCATGAGGTGCAGCGCCGCCGTGTACGTCGCGCAGCCGCCGACGATGACGGGGACGTCCAGCTCGTAGATGAACTGCTTGAGGTTGAGCGGTTCGGCGGCGCCCGACACGTGCTCGGCGGAGACCGTGGTGCCGCGGATCACGAAGATGTCGACGCCCGCGTCCACGACGGCCTTGGAGAACTGGGCGGTGCGCTGCGGGGAGAGCGCGGCGGCGGTGACGACACCGGAGTCCCGCACCTCCTTGATGCGCTGCCCGATCAGCTCCTCCTTGATCGGGGCGGCGTAGATCTCCTGGAGACGGCGGTTGGCGCTCTCCGCGTCCAGCCCGGCGATCTCGTCGAGCAGCGGCTGCGGGTCCTCGTACCGGGTCCACAACCCTTCGAGGTTGAGCACGCCGAGGCCGCCCAGCTCGCCGATGCGGATCGCGGTGGCCGGGGAGACCACGGAGTCCATGGGTGCCGCGAGGAACGGCAGGTCGAAGCGGTAGGCGTCGATCTGCCAGGCGATCGAGACCTCCTTGGGGTCACGCGTGCGGCGGCTCGGTACGACGGCGATGTCGTCGAACGCGTACGCCCTCCGGCCGCGCTTGCCGCGTCCGATCTCGATCTCAGTCACCTGCTGGCCTTTCCTACGCGGTCATGCTTTCGTCCCCCAGTATCCCCCGGCACGGACCAGAGCCCCGGGGGCGGGTGTCCGCCGCCCGGGGCCCGGGGGTGTCCGTGCGTCCAGCGCGCTCAGTGGCGGCTGTAGTTCGGCGCCTCGGCCGTCATCTGGATGTCGTGCGGGTGCGACTCCTTGAGCCCCGCCGAGGTGATCCGGACGAAGCGGCCGCGCTCCTGCGTCTCGGGCACGGTGCGCCCGCCGACGTAGAACATGGACTGCCGCAGGCCGCCCACGAGCTGGTGCACGACGGCGGAGAGCGGGCCGCGGAACGGCACCTGGCCCTCGATGCCCTCGGGCACGAGCTTGTCGTCGGAGGCCACGCCCTCCTGGAAGTAGCGGTCCTTCGAGTACGACTTGTTCTCGCCGCGGGTCTGCATCGCGCCGAGCGAGCCCATGCCGCGGTACGACTTGAACTGCTTGCCGTTGATGAACATCAGCTCACCGGGCGACTCCTCGCAGCCGGCCAGCAGCGAGCCCAGCATCACGGTGTCGGCGCCGGCCACGAGGGCCTTCGCGATGTCGCCGGAGTACTGGAGGCCACCGTCGCCGATGACCGGGACCCCGACCGCCTTCGCGGCGAGCGCGGCCTCGTAGATCGCGGTGACCTGCGGGACGCCGATCCCGGCGACGACGCGGGTCGTGCAGATGGAGCCGGGGCCCACGCCGACCTTGATGCCGTCGACACCCGAGTCGATGAGCGCCTGGGCGCCGTCCCTGGTCGCGATGTTGCCGCCGATCACGTCGACCCCGGGGGCGTTCGACTTGATCTTGGCGACCATGTCGCCGACGAGCCGGGAGTGGCCGTGCGCGGTGTCCACGACGACGAAGTCGACCCCGGCCTCGATGAGCGCCTGGGCCCGCTCGAAGGCGTCGCCCGCGACCCCGACGGCGGCACCGACGACGAGCCGGCCCTCGGCGTCCTTGGCCGCGTTCGGGTACTTCTCGGCCTTCACGAAGTCCTTGACGGTGATGAGGCCCTTGAGCACACCCGCGTCGTCGACCAGCGGAAGCTTCTCGATCTTGTGGCGGCGCAGCAGCTGCATCGCGTCCACGCCGGAGATCCCGACCTTGCCGGTGACCAGCGGCATCGGCGTCATGACCTCGCGCACCTGACGGCTGCGGTCGGTCTCGAAGGCCATGTCGCGGTTGGTGACGATGCCGAGCAGCTTCCTGCCGCCGTCGACCACGGGCACCCCGCTGATGCGGAACTTCGCGCAGATCGCGTCGGCCTCGCCGAGGGTCGCGTCGGGGTGGACGGTGATCGGGTCGGTGACCATCCCGGACTCGGAGCGCTTGACGAGGTCGACCTGGTTGGCCTGGTCCTCGATCGACAGGTTGCGGTGCAGGACACCGGCGCCGCCCTGCCGGGCCATGGCGATGGCCATCCGGGACTCGGTCACCTTGTCCATCGCGGCCGACAGCAGCGGGACGTTGAGCTTCACGTTCTTCGACAGGTACGAAGAGGTGTCGATCTGGTCGGGAGCCATGTCCGAGGCCCCCGGCAGCAGCAGCACATCGTCGTAGGTCAGCCCGAGTGTCGCGAATTTCTCGGGCACTCCGTCGACGTTGGTCATGACACCTTCTCCAAATGGCCTTGATCGGTGCGGATGTCCATGCTAACGGCCTGGGAAGGCGTGACATTCCACGAACAAGATCAACGCCGTCCTTCGGAGGTTCCTACGGAATCCTCCGCCGGGCGTCCCCTACGGCTGTTCGGCGAGCGCCCGCAGACGGCTGAGCGCGCGGTGCTGGGCGACGCGGACGGCGCCGGGGGACATCCCGAGCATCTGCCCGGTCTCCTCGGCGGTGAGGCCCACCGCGACCCGCAACAGCAGCAGCTCCCGCTGGTTGTCGGGGAGGTTGGCGAGGAGTTTCTTGGCCCACGCGGCGTCGCTGCTGAGCAGGGCGCGCTCCTCGGGACCGAGGGAGTCGTCGGGCCGCTCGGGCATCTCGTCGGAGGGGATCGCGGTCGACCCGTGCCGCATCGCGGCGCGCTGGAGGTCGGCGACCTTGTGCGCGGCGATCGCGAAGACGAAGGCCTCGAAGGGTCTGCCGGTGTCCTTGTAGCGCGGCAGGGCGAGCAGGACGGCGACGCACACCTCCTGCGCGAGGTCCTCCACGAAGTGGCGGGCGTCACCGGGCAGCCGGGACAGCCGGGTGCGGCAGTACCGCAGGGCCAGTGGGTGGACGTGGGCGAGCAGATCGTGCGTGGCCTGCTGATCGCCCTCGACAGCGCTGTGGACGAGGGCACCGATCGCGGTCGTCTCCTCGTCACGCATCGGACCATGGTGCCTTGGCGCCCGGCGATCCGCGTCGCCGCCTCCGTAGTTGTGCACTGAAGCGTTATGAGCAGGTGCGCCGGATGTCATGTCCTGCGCCCTCCCCTCCCGCTCGACCGACTCGTCCCCGAGGAACTCCACACCCCCAAGGATGCGGCATCGCGCGGGGAACTGACACAGGCCGTGTGCACGGCCCCGGTCCTGGCGCTCCCGCGCCTGGTCAGACGCCCCGTCCGCCGCGCGGCGGACGGGGAGGGGAGCGCCGGGGACCCACCGGCGCCCCTTGCGGGCGTACCGCCGTGGCGGCACCCGGGCCTTCCCGGCCGGACCGGGCCGACGCGCGAGGGCCGGTCCGGGCGGACGGACGACGGGCGGACGGCCCTACCGGACCAGGCCCCAGCGGAAGCCGAGGGCCACCGCGTGGGCGCGGTCCGAGGCGCCGAGCTTCTTGAACAGCCGGCGCGCGTGCGTCTTGACGGTGTCCTCGGAGAGAAAAAGCTCACGCCCGATCTCCGCGTTCGACCGGCCGTGGCTCATCCCTTCGAGCACCTGGATCTCCCGCGCGGTGAGGGTCGGGGCGGCGCCCATCTCGGCGGACCGCAGCCGGCGCGGGGCGAGCCGCCAGGTGGGGTCGGCCAGGGCCTGGGTGACGGTCGCCCGCAACTCCGCGCGGGAGGCGTCCTTGTGCAGGTAGCCGCGGGCCCCGGCGGCGACCGCGAGGGCCACTCCGTCCAGGTCCTCGGCGACGGTGAGCATGATGATCCGGGCGCCCGGGTCGGCGGAGAGCAGCCTCCGCACCGTCTCCACACCTCCGAGTCCCGGCATGCGCACGTCCATGAGAATGAGGTCCGAGCGATCGGCGCCCCAGCGGCGGAGGACTTCCTCGCCGTTGGCCGCCGTCGTCACGCGCTCGACACCGGGCACGGTCGCGACCGCGCGGCGGAGCGCCTCTCGGGCAAGCGGGGAGTCGTCGCAGACGAGGACGGAAGTCATGACTGTCCCTCGCAGCTCTCGCAGCTGTTGCGCGTCACCTTGAGCCTCCAGGCTGGTACTGAATCGTCACCTGAGCGGTGGACACCCTCGGACATCTGCCCGAGCGCTTGTTCCGTCAACCGCCTCAGCCCTCTCAACGACGGTCACCCGAAAGAGTTACGGCCGGGTCGGTCGCCCTCGGCACTCTACGTGAGGGGTCGCACACCTCCGCGTGACCGAGCCCCTCGCGCGCCCCCGGGAGGACACTCCCGGCCGCACGCGAGCGGCCGCACGAGGAGCACGGACCGTCGTCGAACTGAACCATGCCCCATTTAGCGCCTTTTGTTCACGTTTATCGGTGTCTATAACTAGATTCCCCAAGAGTCATATTTTCATCTTCTTAGACAGTCGCTGTACCGTCGTGGGCACCGTATCTGTACAGAACGGCACAAAGGGGACATGCAATGGCAGATTTCTCCCGTCTTCCCGGCCCGAACGCGGACCTGTGGGACTGGCAGCTGCTGGCCGCCTGTCGCGGGGTCGACAGCTCCCTCTTCTTCCACCCGGAAGGTGAGCGGGGAGCCGCGCGAAGCGCCCGGGAGACCTCGGCGAAGGAGGTCTGCATGAGGTGCCCGGTACGCGCCCAGTGCGCGGCCCACGCCCTGGCCGTACGCGAGCCCTACGGGGTGTGGGGCGGCCTCACGGAGGACGAGCGCGAGGAGCTGATGGGCCGCGCGAGACACCGGCTCGTGCAGACCCCGGCGGGGGGCGGTGGCGGACCGTCCGGGGAGGAGCTGGAGGACGAGCTCCAGGGAGGCCGCTGAAGGCCCACCGCGCGGACAGGACGGAGAAGGAACGTTTCGCCACTCGCCCGGCCGACTGCCGACGCGGCCGACTGCCGAGCGGCCGGACGCCCGCGCGACCGGATGCCCGCGCCCCCGTCCGGCGCGCCCCCGTGGCGGGCGCCCCGCTCAGCGCATCACCGTGGTGAGCACGTCCGCGCCCAGGTTCAGCAGCAGCTCGGCGTGCAGCCGGTGGTAGACCATCCGGCCCTCCCGCTGGGAGGTCACGAGGCCGACCTCCCGCAGCCTCCGAAGGTGCCGCGACACCTGCGGCTCCCCGATGCCCATCCGTACCGCCAGTTCCGAGGTGGTGATCGGCTCGCTGAGCAGGTGCCGGCACAGCTCCAGCCGGGCGGGTTCGGAGAGCGCGGAGAGCCGGTCGCGCACGAGCGACTGCGACACCGACGGGCGCTGCTCCCAGTCGTCGGCGATGAAGTGCACGACGAGGGGCAGTCCGGCGTCCAGCTTCAGGATCAGGTGCGGCCAGCCGTGCATGGTGGGCACCAGGAAGCAGCCCCGGTCGCGGACCTTCCCGCGCGCCGACTGGAGCTTGTCGTACGAGACCCGCGGCGCCGGGTCGCGGGTGGCCGCGGCGGTCGGGCTGACGGAGGCGAGCACCGCGTCGGCCGGCTCGGTGCGCAGTTGTTCCCGTACCCGGGCGGCGATGTCGCTCAGCCGGGGGCCGACCCGGCGCCACTCCTCGTCGAAGAAGGCCTCGGCGCAGCGGCCGACCGTCTCCACGAGCCCGGCGCGGAACGCCTCCGGGTCCTCGACGAGCGCGTTCGCCAGCTCCCCCCGGGAGAAGGAGCGGCGCTCGCACGCCTTGACGAACTCGCGCCGCTCGGTCCCGCTCGTCGCGAGGAGACCGGCCCCGGGGAAGACGGCCCCCCGGATGGCGTTGGCGGCGAGCGGTACGAAGGTCTCCTCGCCGAGGCCGAGCAGGGCCTCGGCCTCGGCGTGCAGATCCAGGCCGAGCGGGCCCCGCAGCGGGTAGAACAGGCGGCAGCGGTAGCGCGCCCACAGCGGGGAGTAGTACCGCAGCTCCTGGGCCAGGCCCGCGGGCAGCCGCTCGCCGACCCGTGCCAGCCAGGTGCGGGACTCCGGATGGTGCTCGGGCTCGGACAGGACGTGCAGGCAGGACAGGAGCTCCGCGAGCGGTGACGTACCGGCCACCACGTCGGAAGCTCCTGCCCCCGCCACATCGAGCACGACTACCATGGCGTCGACTCTAGGCGGTGTCCGTAAGGTCCGGCTTCGCGACGGCGTTCCCGCAGGTCACCGGGGCGGACCGGCGGGCGGCGCCTACCTCGGCAGCACGTGCAGCGTGAGCCAGGAGGGTGTCCCGGGCGCCAGGTGGACCCGGTTCCTCGCGACCGTCCGGTGCCGCGAGTCCGCCTCGTTCCCCCCGGTGTTGGGGTTGACGTCGAAGCGGGGGAAGTTGCTGGACGACACGTCCAGCCGGATCCGGTGGCCCGCCCTGAACAGGTTGGCGGTGTCGGGCGCGGTCACGGTGATCGCGTAGACCTCGCCGGGCTCCAGCGGCTCGGGCCGTTCGTAGGAGTTCCGGTAGCGGGCGCGGAGGATGCCGTCCGTGAGGTTCATCGCGTAGCCGTTGGGATAGTCCGGGGTCGGCGGGTGCACGTCCACGAGCTTCACCGTGAAGTCGGTGTCCGGGGCGTCCGAGGAGACGGAGAGCCGCACCTCGACCGGTCCCGCGACCGGGACGTCCGCCGCGAGGGGCTCCGTCTCGAAGACCAGCACGTCGGGCCGGGCGGCCAGCGGCAGGTGCGGGGGCTCGCTGCCGTACACGGTCGCGTCGGGGTGCTGGTCGAAGGCGCCCCCCACCATGACGGGCTCGCCCGAGGTGACCTGGCCCCCCATGGTGGGCACCGGGTGCGCCGGATCGAAGTCGTAGGTCACCAGGTCGTCCAGCCCGGCGACCGAGGCGTCCCGCGTGAGCGTCCCGGGCCGGCGCAGGTACAGCCGCACCGGTTCGGTCTCCTCCGGCGGCCAGGCCCCGGCCGTCCGCCAGCTCCCGCCGTGGTCGAGCCGCCCCTGACCGGTGCGCCGGCCGGTGCCGCCGCCCATCAGGAAGTACTGCACCCGCGGCCAGTCCTGAGCGCTCTCCCCGTCCGGCGGGGTCCCGAGGTGGCGGTCGAACCACCGGGCCCGGAACTCCAGGTAGTCCGGCGCGAGATTGCCGTCCAGGGTGGCGGCGGGCCCGAAGTCGACGTCGCCCGCGTGGCTGACGCTGCGCGCGCCGTGCGTCCAGGGGCCCACGACCAGGTACGCGGGGCTCTCCTTGCGCGCCCCGAGCTGCTGGAAGTTCTCGACCGCGGTGCGGACGTACGGGTCGTACCAGCTGACCATGTGCAGGCTCGGCACGTCGGGGAACTCGTCGTAGAAGCCCCGGCCGTAGATGCCCAGTTGCTTCCAGAAGTCGTCGAAGGGGCCCCGCTCCCACTGGTCGAGCAGGTACTCCTCGTACTCCGGCACGGAACGCAGCGGCGAGACCCCGCGCCGCCACGGCATGGCCTGGAACCAGTCCCGCATGTCCTGCGACTGGAGCGCGGCCGTCGTCACCGGGTCGGCCTGTACCTCGGGGCTCTGGGCCGCGTGCCGGAAGGCCCAGGTCGCCTGCTTCAGCTCGAAGGCGCCGCCCATCCGCACCCCCGCCTCGTAGGCGCTGGCGAAACCACCCGAGTCCACGAACATGGCCGACAGGTGGCGGGGCGACAGCGAGGCGAGCGCGGTCTGGGCGTGCGCCGAGTAGGAGACGCCGGTGGTGGCGACCCGGCCGTCGCACCACGGCTGTGCGGCCAGCCACTCCACGGTGTCGTAGCCGTCGGCGGCCTCGCCGAGGTACTTCACGAAGGTGCCCTCGGAGTCGCCACGGCCCCGGCAGTCCTGGCGTACGACGTGAAAGCCGCGCCCGGTGAAGAAGACCGCCTGGTCCTCGGGCCGGATCGGGCCGCCGTGCGCGTGCAGTCCGTCGGAGCCGCGGCGCTCGCGGCGGCCGTAGGGGGTGCGCTCCAGCAGCACGGGCGCGGCGGCCGGCCGCTCCTCGGCGGTGTAGAGGTCCGCGACGAGGACGACGCCGTCGCGCAGCGGGGTGCGGATCGTGCGCCGCCACACGGAGCCGCCTCCGGGCAGCCGGATCTCCTCGGGCGCGTCCTGCTCGGTGCCGGGGACGGCGCTCGTGGTCACTTGTTGACCTGCTTCGCGAGGGCGGGCCAGATCTTGAGCAGCTCGGGGGCCGGGGCCTCGGTGAACCACTTGTCGTAGATCTTCAGGAAGGTGCCGTCGGAGACCATCTTCGAGACCTGCGTGTCGATCGCCTTCTGCAGCTTGGAGTTCGACTTCCCGACCGCCATGGCCGTCGCGTGGTCCACCGGCGCCGAGACGGCGACCCGGAGGTTCTTGTACTGCTTGCGGTAGGCGTCCGAGTCGGGACCGCCCACGACGAAGGCGTCCAGGCCGCCGGAGAGCAGCTTGGAGACGGCCGAGGGCTGCGTCTGGAAACTGCTGAGCCTGGCCTCGGGCATCTTCGACTTGACGAAGTCCTGCTGCACGGTCCCGGTGACGGCGCCGACCTCCTTGCCCTTGAACGCGGTCAGGGCCGAGGCCTTGCTGTTCGTGCGGGTCAGGACGTCGGTCGTGGACCAGTACAGCCCCTTCGTGAAGCCGACCGCCTTCTGCCGCTCCGCCGTGACACCGAGCCCCGAGGCCGCGAGGTCGTACTGGCCCGAGGTGAGCCCCTGGAGCGCGCCGGGCACGCTGCTCGCCTTGTAGGTGACCTTCAGGTCGAGGCGCTTGGCGACCTCGTCCGTGACGTCGACGATGAAACCGACGGGCCGGCCGCTCTTGGTGGCGCTCGCGAACGGCGGCTGGTCGGTGGAGACGGCCGCCGTGATCGTGCCCGGCTCCTGGAGGCCGTACTTGTCGTCGGCCGCGGAGTCGCCTCCGCCGCAGGCGGAGAGGAGGAGGGCGGCCGAGGCCGCGGCGGCGGTGGCGCTTGCCTTCATGGCGGAATTTCTCATGGTGCTGGAGTCCTGTCTCTGCCTCGGCCGGGGGTGCGCGGGCACACCGCGCCAGCCCGGCAGCTGCTACGGGTTCCGGGACCGGGGGCCGGGGAGCCCGGGAGGGGCGGGGGAAGTGAGGGGGTGGGGGACGGCGGGGCCGGGTCGACAGGCCGGGCCGCGCGCGGTCGGAGGACCTGGGGTCAGAGGACCTGGGAGAGGAAGCTTTGGAGCCGCTCGCTTGAGGGGTTCTCCAACAGGTCCTGGGCGCTGCCCTGCTCGGCGATCCGGCCTTCGTCCATGAAGATCACCCGGTCGGCGACCTCCCGCGCGAAGCCCATCTCGTGGGTGACCACGACCATGGTCATCCCGGAGCCGGCCAGCTCGCGCATCACGTCGAGCACGCCCTTGACCAGCTCGGGGTCGAGCGCGGAGGTCGCCTCGTCGAAGAGCATGACCTCGGGTTCCATGACCAGCGCCCGCGCGATCGCGACGCGCTGCTGCTGGCCGCCGGACAGACCCGCCGGGCGGCTGTCCGCCAGGTGTCCGAGACCCAGGCGGCGCAGCTGGACGTGCGCCCGCTCCTCCGCCTCCTCGCGCTTCATCTTCCGTACGTTGCGCAGGGCGGCCGTCAGGTTGCCGAGCACGGTGAGGTGCGGGAAGAGGTTGAAGTGCTGGAACACCATGCCGATCCGGGCGCGGAGTTCGTCGACGTTGACCTTGGGGTCGGTGAGGGGCACGCCCGACACCACGACGGAACCGCTGGACGGCTTCTCCAGCAGGTTGAGGCACTTCAGCACCGTCGACTTGCCCGATCCGGAGGGGCCGATGACACAGACCACCTCCCGCGGGGCGATGTCGAAGCTCACACCGCGCAGGATCTCGTTCGCACCGTAGGACTTGTGGAGGTCCTTGACGCTGATGACGGGCTCGCTCATGCCCGTACCTCCTTGTCGAGGGCGCCGGCCAGGAGTCCGGTGCCCGGCTGTTCCGCGCCGGTCACCGGGGTGCCGGTCGTGGGCGGGGCGGCTGCGGGGCGCGGGCCCGACGGGCCCTTGCGCATCCTCCGGTCCAGCCAGTTGACGAAATAGGTCAGCGGGACGGTGATCACCAGGTAGCAGAGCGCGGCCGCGACCAGCGCCGAGGAGTTGTAGGTGGCCGCCTGGTGCTCCTGCGCGATGAAGTACAGCTCCCGCTGGCCGGCCGAGAGCCCCAGCAGGTAGACGAGGGAGCTCTCCTTGACGTCCACGATGAACTGCCCCGTGAGTGCGGGCAGGACGTTGCGGATGCCCTGCGGCACCACGACCACCCGCATGGTGCTCAGGTACGACATGCCGAGGCTGCGTCCGGCCTGCATCTGTCCGGCCGGTACGGACTGGATGCCGGAGCGGAAGATCTCGGCGCAGTAGGCGGCCGAGATCAGGCCCACGGCGACGACCGCGTATCCGAGCGGGCTGCGCCCGAAGGGGCGGATCCCGGCCGCGGGCAGCCCGAGTCCGACGAGGCTGACGGTCACGATCGCGGGCATGCCCCGGAACACGTCGACGTAGATCCTGGCGGGCAGCCGGACCAGCCACTTGTTGGACAGCAGCAGTACGGCGAGCAGCATGCCCGCCACCAGGCCGAAGACGATCGCCAGGACGGCGATCAACAGAGTGTTACCGAGCCCCTCGGTGAGGAGGCTCGGCAGTACGTTCCCTATCTCGTGCCAGTCGAAGAACGTATGGAGGAAATCGTGCACGGTCGCTCCGATCGATATGGGGCGACACGCCCCCGACCTCGGTGTTCGCGTCACCCTAAGGCGGACGCGAGGGGGCGGACCGAACACTTGCGCCACGGTGGTAACTGTTTACGGAACCTAGCATTCCGGATGGACGGCGGTGACACATTGTCGCCACAGCCCGGGCACGATCCAGACACGGACGGGACGGGGGCGGGGCGGGGAGAAGGCGGGGCCGCGACGGACACGACCGGACACGGGACGACACGGGCCCGCACGACGCCCCGCGTCCGGCCCTCGCGCCCTGCCGCGTCCGGTCGGCCCCGCTCAGCGCACCGCGGCCCGGGCGAGCCGGTCGAGTGTGGCGGAGACGGCGGGCACCTGGGCGAGGTCGGGCAGGGTGAGCGCGACGATCTGGCGGCGCACGGCGGGCTCCACGGTGACCGCGCGCACCCCCTTGGGCCGTACGGACTCCAGCGCGAGTTCCGGCAGGACGGCGACGCCGAGTCCGGCGGCCACGAGGCCGTGCACGGCCGGGTAGTCGTCGGTGGCGAAGTCGATGCGCGGGGAGAAACCGGCGCTGCGGCACACCTCCACGAGCTGACGGCGGCAGCGCGGGCACCCGGCGATCCAGGGGTCGTCGGCGAGTTCGCCGATTCCTGCGGTGGCGTTCTCCCGGTCCAGCCGGTGGCCCTCGGGGACGAGGCCCACGAGACGGTCGGCGAGCAGGGGCCGCACGACGAGGTCGGTCCACTCCTCCGCCTCCCCGGCCGGTCCGTCCCCGTAACGGAAGGCGAGCGCGATGTCGCAGTCCCCCTCGCGCAGCAGTTCGACCGAGCGGGGCGGCTCGGCCTCCTCCAGGGAGACCCGGGTGCCGGGGTGGTCGCGGCGCAGCGCGGCGAGGGCGGCGGGGACGAGCGCGGAGCTGCCGCTCGGGAAGGACACGAGGCGTACCCGGCCCGCCCGCAGTCCGGCGATGGCGGCGACCTCCTCCTCGGCGGCGGTGAGCCCGGCGAGGATGCCGGAGGCGTGCCGGGACAGGGCCTGGCCGGCCTGGGTGAGCCGCATCTCGCGGCCGGTACGGACCAGCAGCGGGGTGCCGGCCGAGTTCTCCAGCGCCTTCATCTGCTGGCTCACGGCGGGCTGGGTGCAGCCGAGTTCGCGGGCGGCGGCCGAGAAGGAGCCGGTGGCGGCCACGGCGCGCAGGACGCGGAGGTGTCGGGCCTCGATCATGCCACCGAGCATAAGTGATGCTTGGGGGTGACCACGAATTGTCACTGCGAGCTTTGATCGCAGGGCGAAATCGGGCGCGCGCCGCACTCCGCGCCGCCTACCCTCCCGCCTATGAAACTTCTGTCTCTGAACGTGGCCCGGCTGCGGCGGGTTCCCTACACGAACGCGCCCTCCGGCGGTACGGGCATCGACAAGCGCCCGGTCGAGGGGCCGGTGCGGGTCGCGGCGCCCGGCCCGAAGGGGGTGGGGGCGAGCGGGCTGGCCGGTGACGTGGTGAGCGACACGCGCCACCACGGCGGGGACGACCAGGCCGTGTACGCCTTCGCCCGGGAGGATCTCGACGCGTGGGAGCGGGAGCTGGGACGGCCGCTGGCCAACGGCGGTTTCGGCGAGAACCTGACGACGCTGGGCCTGGACCTGACGCACGCGCTGATCGGTGAGCGCTGGCGGGTCGGTCCCGAGGTGGTCCTGGAGGTGACGAGCGGGCGCATCCCGTGCCGCACCTTCGCGGGGCATCTCGGCGAGAGCGACTGGATTCGGCGGTTCACGCAGAAGGGCGAGACGGGCGCGTACCTGCGGGTGATCACGCCGGGCGACATACGGGCCGGGGACCCGATCGAGGTCGTGCACCGGCCGGACCACGAGGTGACGGTGGCGCTCCAGTTCCGGGCGGGGACGACGGACCGTTCGCTGCTGCCCCTGCTGCTGCCCGCCGGGGAGGCGCTGCACAGCGAGTCGCTGGCCGCCGCCCGGGAGTTCGTGGCGCGCGCGGATGCGGCGACGGGCGGGACGGTGGAGGCGGGCGGCGTTTAGAGGCCGTGGAGATCACTAGCCTTGCCGCATGACTACGGCTCTGATTACGGGATCGACCGCCGGTATCGGTTCGGCCTTCGCCCGGCGGCTGGCGGCGGACGGGCACGACCTGGTGCTGGTCGCGCGCGACACCGACCGGCTGCGGGTGCAGGCGACCGAACTGCACGACCGGCACGGGGTGGAGGTCCGGGTGCTCGCCGCGGACCTCTCGACCGACGCGGGCATCGCCTCGGTGGAGAAGCGGCTCGCCGACGCGAAGCAGCCGGTGGACCTGCTGGTGAACAACGCGGGCTTCGGGAACAAGGGCCGGTTCCTGGAGGTACCGGTGGCCGACGAGCTGACGATGCTCAAGGTGCACTGCGAGGCGGTGCTGCGGCTGACGGCGGCGGCGGCCCGCCCGATGCGGGAGCGGGGGCGCGGCGGCGTGGTCAACGTGGCCTCGGTCGCGGCCTTCCTGCCGCGCGGTACGTACGGGGCGTCGAAGGCGTGGGTCGTGCAGTTCACGCAGGGCGCGGCGCGGGACCTGGAGGGCAGCGGGGTGCGACTGATGGCGCTGTGCCCCGGTTTCGTGCGGACGGAGTTCCACGAGCGCGCCGGGATGGGCACGGACAACATCCCGAAGTGGATGTGGCTGGACGCCGACAAGCTCGTGGCCGCGGCGCTCGCCGACCTGGCGCGCGGCCGTACGGTCTCGATCCCCGATCCGCGCTACAAGACGCTCATGGGCGTGGTGAAGATGACGCCGAGGACCCTGCTCGGGGGTGTCACCTCGCGGACGGGACGGAAGTACGGGCCGCAGTAGGCGGTACCGGGGGGCGGGCGCGGTGTGGCGGCGTCCTCCGGCCCGTCCGGCGCGGAGGCCGGGCGGGCGGAGCGGACCGGGACCGGTCACGTACGGGCGCTCACACCATGCGGCGGTTCTCCGGGGTCTGGAGGCCGAGGACGAACTCCGCGTGGCTCTCGAAACCGGCCTCGGACATCACTCCGTGGGCGGAGATGGTGTTGAGGTCGCGGACGAGTTTGCCGAGGACCGAGTCCTCCAGGATCGCGGCGGCCCCCGCGTGCCGGAAGGTGCGGGTGACGACCTCGACGGCGGTCTTCGCGGCGAGCGAGGCGGCGGTCTGCATCCGGTCCAGGAGCGGCAGTTCGACCTTGTCTCCCCCGCCGATGACCCGGTCGACCTCCGTCAGCGTCTCGACGCACAGGCTGCGCACGGACCGGACACGGGCGTCGAGTTCACCCAACTCCCGCTGGAACCAGGTGAGTTCGGACAGGGCGGGCGGCCTGCTGAGGTTGATGCGGCTGCCCCGGCGGATGTGCGGGGCGGCGGCGACGATCTCGTCCAGGGCGCGGCGCGCGGCCCCGAGCACCATGCCGGGGTGCATCTGGAGAACGTAGGGGACCATGCCGAGGCGGGCCAGCGGGGTGTCCTCGCGCTGTCCGTAGCCCATCGGGTCGTAGATCAGCTCGTCCGGTACGTAGACGTCCTCGGCGGCGAAGCTGCTGCTTCCGGTGCCGCGCATGCCGAGTACGCGCCAGTCGTCCAGGACCTGGATGTCGGCCTTGGGCAGGACGGCGGCGCGGCGGACGGGGCGCCCTTCGGCGTCGTCCACGAGGAAGGTGGCGCCGACGTGGCCGGCGTGGTGGAGTCCGCTGACGAAGTCCCAGCGGCCGGTGACGCGGTAGCCGCCCTCGACGCGTTCGGCGGCCCCGGGTTTGAGCGAGGCGGCCTTGAGGGCGAGCCCGTCGGCGAAGAGCCGGCGCGCGGTGGCGGGGGCGACGACGGTGGCGAGTTCGCCCGCGCCCTCCAGGAGGATGGTCGCGGTCCAGGCGGTGGCCGGGTCGATGTGGCCGAGCTTCTCGACGATCTCGAAGGCGGTGACGGCGCCGACCACGTTGCCGCCGAGGTCGTCGGGGGTCATGATGCCGAGCAGTCCGGAGCCCTTGAGGGCGGCGGCGGAGCGGTCGCTGAGCCGTCGCTGCTGTTCCGACTCGACGGCGCCCAGGGTGAGTTCCTCGCGTACGGCTTCGACGGCGGCGAGCGCGTGGGCGCGGCGTGCGGCCGGTTCGGTGGGCCAGGCGGAGGCGGCGGGCGCGGGGGCGTACGTGGTCATGGCGGGTCCCGTTCTCAGGTGTGGGCGGGGAGGCGGCGGGGGCTGTGGGTGCCGAAGCGGCGGTTCTGGTAGGCGAGGGTCGGGGCCTCGCGGTGGTCGGCGGCGAGCACCGTGGCGAGGACGAGGACGTGGTCGCCGCCCTCGACCAGCCGGGTCGCGGCGCACTCCAGCCAGACCGGGGCCTGACGGAGCCGGGGCAGTCCGTTCTGCGGGTACCAGGGCACCGAGGCGAAGCGGTCGGTTCCGGAGGCGGCGAAGGTGAGGGCGAGTTCGTGGTCGTCCGCGCCGAGGAGGCACACGCCGAGCCTGCCGGTGGCGGTGAGAGCGGGCAGCAGGCTGGAGCGCCGGTCGAGGGCGACGGTGACCATGGGCGGATCGAGGGACAGCGAGGCGAAGGCGCTCACGGTCACCCCGCACGGGGTGCCGTCCTCGCGGCGGGCGGTGACGACGGTGACCGGTGCGCACAGCGCGGCCATCGCGTCCTTGAAGCCGGCGGCGAGGGTGCGCCGGGCGTCGTCCTGGTGCGGATCGGCAGTGGCGGACAAGGCGGTCCTCTCCTTCGTCGTCCATGTCTTCCTCGGGCCCGGCGGGTCTGCTGCCGGGGCCGCCCCGTGTGTCGACGGCCCGTTCATCGTGCGGCGGGAGGCCGCTCCGGCTCATCCCCGGAACCCGCTATCCCGGGCGGGCGGCCGGGCCGGGGCACTACCGGTTCCTGACCACCGGCCCGTCACCCGCCCCCGTCACCCGGTGGTGTCCGGGGCGGCCGGCCTGCGGACCAGTCCGAGGACGTGGGCCCGCAGTTCGGCGAAGGCGGGCCGCAGTTTGGTGGCGACCTGTTCGCGGTCGGTGCCCAGGTCCACCGGCACGATCTCGCTGACGGTGGTGGGGGCGCCCGACAGGACGACGACGCGGTCGGCGAGGTAGACGGCCTCGTCCATGTCGTGGGTGACGAGGACGACGGTCATGCCGAGCCGTCGTTGCAGGCGCAGCGTGAGGTCTTCGAGGTCGGCGCGGGTCTGCGCGTCGACGGAGGCGAAGGGTTCGTCCATGACGAGGACGCGGGGCGCGCAGGCCAGGGCCCGGGCGATGGCGGCGCGCTGCTGCATGCCGCCGGACATCTGCCAGGGGTAGAGCCGTCCGGCGTCGGCGAGGCCCACCGCGTCGAGCGCCTCGCGGGCGGCCGCCGTGCGCTGTGCCGCGCCGGTCCCCTTCCCGCGCAGGGGGAGCTGGACGTTCTCGCTGACGCTCATCCAGGGCAGCAGTGAGCGGGAGTAGTCCTGGAAGACGAGGGCGAGTCCCTCGGGCGGGGCGTGCACGGGGGTGCCGCCGAGCCTGACCTCTCCGGAGTCGGGGGCGAGCAGCCCCGCGAGACAGCGCAGCAGGGTGGTCTTCCCGGCGCCGGAGGGGCCGACGACGGTGACGAACTCGCCGTCCTCGACGTCGAAGTCGATGCCGGAGAGCACCTGGCGGACGGTGTCCCCGTTGCCGTACGACTTGGCGATGCCGTGCACTTCGAGGAGCGGGCGGTCCGGGGCGGGGCTCGTGGTGGTGTCCCGGCGGGGGCCGGTGGCGGGGGTCGTCGCGGAGGCGGTCATGCGGGGGAATCTCCTTGTCCGGCGGCGCGCTGCCCGGTGTACCAGCGCAGCAGGCGCAGTTCGAGGGCGCGGAAAGCGAGGTTGCTCGCGTGGCCGAGGATGCCGAGCAGCAGCAGCGAGGCCCACATCTCGGGGATGTCGAAGGTGCGTTGGGACTGGAGTTGCAGGTAGCCGATGCCGTGGGTGGAGGCGGTGTACTCGCTCGCGATGATGAGGACGACACCCAGGGCGACGCTGACCCGGGCACCGGCGAGGATCTGCGGGGCGGCGCCGGGCAGGACGACGCGCAGGAGCCGTTGTCCGCGCGGCAGCCGGTAGCTGTCGGCCATGGCCACGACGGTGGGGTCGAGGGACCGTACGCCGTCCACGGTGCCGAGCAGGACGGGCCACACGGTGCCGTACGCGATGAGCGCGGCCTTCATCCCGTCGCCGGTGCCGAGCAGGACGAGGGCGACGGGGACGAGGGCGATGCCGGGGACGGCGCGCAGGAACTCCAGGACGGGCCGGGCCGCGTCGTTCAGCCCTCCGGCGAGGCCGAGGAGCAGTCCGAGGCCGATGCCGAGGACGGCGGCGAGGAGGAGCCCGGCGATCAGGTTGAGGACGCTGGGCAGGGCGTCGGAGCCGAGCCGGTCGAAGAGCCACAGTTCGCGGAAGGCGCGCAGGACGTCGGGCAGCGGCGGGAAGAAGAAGGAGTGGCGCCGCACGGTGACCAGCCAGACGGCGGCGACCAGCAGGGCGGGCAGCCACAGTTCGTGGGCGGCGGCCTTGAGCAGCCGCAGGGCGCGGTTCACCGGCGGGTCCCCTCTCGGTGGGCGGGCGCCCAGGGCAGGGCGAGGCGTTCCGCGGTCAGCAGGAGGCTGTTGAGGAGGACGCCGAGCAGTCCGGCGACGACCAGCAGCGCGAACATGTGGTCGATGGCCCCGGCCTGCTGGGCGCGGGAGAGTTCGTTGCCGATGCCGGGTGCGGCGCCGAGGTACTCGCCCGCGGTGGTGAGCATGAGGGCGAGCACGGCGCAGTTGCGCAGCCCGGTGACGAGGAACGGGAGCGCGGAGGGCAGGACGAGGTGGCGTACCCGCTGGTGGGCGGGGAGCCGGAAGGTGCGGAAGGTGTCGGCGGCGACCGGGTCGACGTGCCGTACCCCGTCGACGGTCGCGGTCAGCAGCGGCCACACCGCGCCGGACACGACGAGGACGAGCTTCATCGTCATCGTCGAGCCGAGGGTGAGCAGGAGGACGGGGCACAGCGCGACGGCGGGGATGGTGCGCAGGAAGTCGGTGAGCAGCCGGGTGCTGCGGGTCAGGAACCGCGAGGTGCCGATGAGCAGTCCTGCGGGCACGCCGAGGGCGGTGCACAGCAGGAGTCCGGCGCCCCAGCCGAGCGCGGTCTGCCACAGGGCGTGCCAGAAGGCGCCGGTCCCGGCGAGCGTGCGCAGCGCGGAGGCGGTGGCGCTCGCGGTGGGTACGGAGCTGCGCGGCAGCAGCCCGGTGCGTACGGCCGCCTCCCACGCGAGCAGGGCGGCGACGGCGAATCCGGCCTGGTGGAGGGTCCTGCGGTACGGGAGCGGGGGGCCGGCCGGGCGGGGTGCGGCGGCGGGCGGGGCGGTGGGGACGCCGGGCGGGGCGAGGGTCTGGGGCTCAGTGGTCATGCGGTGCCCTTCAGCTCAGCAGCTTGTCGACGTCGACGGGCTCGGCGACGAACCGGTAGCGCTCCATGAGGTCGGTCCACACCTTGAGCGAGGACCGGGGGGTGGAGGCGTCGAACACGGGGAGTTTCATGGTGGCGATGAGCTGCTTCGGCATGGGGCTGATCGAGGGCAGCGCCTCGCGCACCTCCTCGGGGTGGGCGGCGGCGTAGGCGATGCCCTTGTCGAGGGCGCGCCGGAAGCCGCGCACGACGCCGGGGTTCTCCTTCTCGAAGACGGAGGACGTGGCGACGGCCATCTGCATGCCGTGCGGGGCGGCCTCGACGCCGGGCGACATGAGGCGGACCGCGCCCTGGGCGAGGGCCGGGGTGTCGAAGGGCGAGATGGTGCTCATGGCGTCGATACGGCCCTTGACGAGGGCGGCCGTCATGTCGGACAGCGGCATTTCGAGGATCTTGACGCGGTCGCTGTCGGCCCCGGCCTTGTCGAGCGCGGCGCGCAGCGCGACCTCTCCGCCGCCCTTGAGCTGGCCGACGGCCACGGTGCGCCCGTTGAGGTCGGCGGGCCGGTGGACGGGCCCGTTCTTCATGACGAGGAGTCCCCCGCTGTCGTCCTCGGGCCGGGGCGCGGCCTTGCTGATCCCGCCGATCACGTGGACCGGCAGCCCCTTCGCGTAGGCGGAGACGACCCCGGCGGTCTCGCAGAGCGCGAACTGGTCGGTCCCGTTGATGAGGTTGGTGAGCAGGCCGCCGGCGCTCGTCGCGTCGGCCCGCGCGTCGATGCCCTCGTCCCGGAACCAGCCCTTGTCCACGGCGAGGGTGAAGGCGACCGCGTCGACGACCGGGATGTGCCCGACGTGGACGACGGCGAGCCCGTCGTGCCGGCTCAGTTCCCGCGAGGGCCCGCAGCCCACGAGGGCGGTGAGGGCCAGCGCGCTCAGCGCGGCGGCGAGGGCGCGGCGGCGCGTCCGGTGCGGCGACGGGTGCGGCGGGGTGCGGGGCGCGGTGTCCATCCGGTGGTCCTTCCGGTCGTCGTCCAGCGCGTCCTTCCGGGTCCCCGGGAAGTCCGGGCGGTGAGAAGGGGGCGGTACGAGGAAGTCGGGAGGGAAGTTCCGACAGACAGAGCGTGCTGTCCCGGCCAGGCGGGCGGCAATGACCAGAACTCGGGATTCCGGACGGCTGCTTCCGTACGGCCGTGGGTCCCCCGCGTGAACCGGCCGTGTCGCCCGTGTGTCCTGGCCGAAAGGGCGGTGACCTGCTACGGAAGCGACGTACGAGGGTGTCCGGGGGCTCGCGGGGGCCGGGAACGGGTGCGCACGCGGCTGTGTCCACCCCTCGTCCCCTCACAGGAACTGGTCATTTTTCGGGGTGCCGGCGGGCTTCGCGCGGGGGACGGCCGGGACGCGGGCGCAGGAGATGGCCCCGCCCGTCCCGGGGTCACTCCTCCAGGAGGCCGGAGCGGATGGCGTGGGCGGTGGCCTCGGCGCGGCTGGAGACGCCGATCTTGCGGTAGAGGTTGCTGATGTGGCGGCCGACCGTCTCGATGCTGATGAACAGTTCGGAGGCGATGGCCCGGCTCGTCGCGCCGGAGGCGATGAGCCGCAGCACCTGCGCCTCGCGCCCGGTCAGCCCGTCGGGGTGGCGCCTGCGGCGTTCCCTGCGGGGGCCGGGCGCGCGTTTCGCGGAGAGCAGGGGCGGCACCTCGGCGAGGACGTCGCCCACGGTGAGTTCGGCCCCTTCGGCGCACAGCTGCTCGAAGACGGGGCGGGACAGGCTCCACTCGATACTGCTCAGGTCGATCGCGCGGGCCGGGAACTCGACCCAGTCGTCCAGGGTGAGCCGGGAGCGCACGGCCCGGGACAGCCCCACGAGCCGTGCGGCGTACGGGGTTTCGCCGAGGTCGTCGAGGCAGGCGGCGAGCCCTTCCAGGCACCACACGTAGCGCGGCCTGGCCCCGATCCGCTCCACGAGCCGCAGGCTCTCGACGTGGTGGCCGCCGGCCAGCGCCGCCTCTCCCCTGGTGAGCCGGACGTCGGCCAGCAGGTTGAGGAAGACCGAGGCGTTCCAGTCGTCACCGCCCCGCTGCGCGAGCCCGAGCCCCTCACTGAGCAGGGCGACGGCCTGCACGTCGTGGCCCTCCTCATGGAGCATCCGCCCCAGTTGCTGGTAGGGGACGTGGGTCCAGGTGCTCTCGCCGAGGTCCCGGAATCCGCGTACGGCCTCGTCCAGCGCGGTCCTGGCGAGGGTGCGGTGGGCCTCGGTGGCGGCGGCGGAGGCCCCGAGCAGGCTGCGGGCGCGCGCTGCCCACCAGTGGTCCCCGGCCGCGTCGAGGACGTCGATGGCCTCCCGGTACAGGGGTTCGGCGCGGTCGAAGCCGTGGGCCTCGAACACGGCGGCGCCCAGGTCGACCAGGGTCCGGGCGCGGGTGGTCGTCTCCCCGGCGGCCGCCCAGTCGTCGGCGCACTCCTGGAGCGCGGTCAGCGCGTGGGCGTAGGAACTGGCCGCGCCGGTGAGCACGGCGTGCGCCTCGCGGGCCCGCAGCCGGGCGGTGCCCTCTCCGGCGACGGGCAGCGCGAGCACCTCGCCGAGCAGGGCGATGCCCTCGCGCAGCCGGCCCCGGGCGAGCCAGTGGCCGCGCAGGGCGGCGGCCAGGTCGAGGGCGCGGGGGTCGGCGGTGTCGATGAGGAAACGGAGCGCGGCCCGCACGTCGGGCAGTTCCTCCTCGACGCGGCGGGTCCAGGTCTCGGCCGCCGCGCCGTGCTCCTCGTGCCCGTCCAGGACCCGCTCGCCGAAGTGGCGGGCGTGCGCGCCGCGCAGCGCCTCGGCGGCCTGCGGTCCGGCGTCCTCGCGCAGCAGCCGGCGCGCGTACTCGCGGACGACGCCGGGCATGCGGAAGCTGATGCCGGCGCTGCCGTCGGCGGACGGGACGGGCTCCAGCAGTCCGTGGGCGACGAGTTCGCTGACGCCGTCCCACAGCGTCTCGTCCGCCTCCTCCTCCGCCTTCTCCTCCGCGTGTGCGCCGAGGACGTGTTCGACGGCGGGGTAGGCGAAGCGTCCCTCGAAGACGCCGAGGCGGCCGAGGAGCCGCCGGGCGTCCGCCGAGAGGGCGGTCACGGTGTCGTCCAGGACCCGGCCGAGGCTGCGGTGCCGTCCGGGCAGGTCGACGGGGCCCTTCATGCTGAGGGACCAGCCCTCGCGCAGCCGGGCGAGCAGCGCCTCGGCGGGCAGGGCGGCGAGTTGCCGGGCCGCGATGACCAGCGCGAGCGGATGCCCTTCGAGCTGCCGGCAGATCGCGGTGACCGTCTGCTCGTGCGCGTCGAGCCCGTCCTCGTAGGCGACCCGGCGGGCGTGGCGCAGGAAGAGTTCGCGGGCGGCGGCCCCGTCCGCGACGTCGAGCGGACGCACCCGGTACAGGTGCTCGTGGGTGAGCCCGCCGGCCGCGCGGCTCGTGGCGAGCACCGTGAGCCGGGGGTGCCCGGCGAGGAGCGTGCCGAGGGCCGGCGCGAGCGGCAGCACGGCCTCCAGGTTCTCGGCGAGCAGCACGGGAGCCGAGTCGTCCGCGACCGCGGGGAGCGCGTCGGCGAGCAGCGCGAGCGCCGCCTCGGGCCCGGCGGCGCCCGCAAGTTCCACGACCGCGACGTCCGTCCCGGCCTCGCTCAGCGCGACGCGCACCTGCCGCGCCAGCCGGCTCTTGCCGACCCCGCCGAGCCCGACGAGCGTGAGCAGCCGCACCTCGGGCTCGCCCAGCAGCCGCACCACCGAGTCGACGTCACCCCGACTCCCACCAGGTCCGTTCACAGGCCCCCCGTCACCAGAGGCCCCAAGACTCCGAGCCCACCCCCGCGCCCGTCAAGATCGAGTGACCTTCCTCACCCCACCTGACCAGCCCGACAGCAACACCCGGGGACAAGGCCCCCTCACTCCTGAAGCCCAAGACCGAAGGCGCACCCCATCAAGCCCGTCCGGCGCTTGAGGACACCCCTCCCCGAAGCCAGGCCCGAAGGCGCACCCAACCAAGCCCGTCCGGCGCTTGAGGACACCCCTCCCCGAAGCCCCGGCCCGAAGGCGCACCCCATCAAGCCCGTCCGGCGCTTGAGGACATCTTTTCCCAGCCCGTCCGGCGCTTGAGGACACGGCCGAAGGCCGAACCCCCGGCGACGGCAAACAGAACGAGGCCCGGCCTCCCCAGAGGGGAAGACCGGACCTCGCGACCCAAGCGGAGCGGATCAGTGGGAGTGACCGTGCGAGTGACCGCCGGCCTCCGCCTCCTCCTCCGCCGGCTTCTCGACGACCAGGGTCTCGGTCGTCAGAAGCAGGGAGGCGATGGACGCGGCGTTCTCCAGCGCGGAGCGCGTGACCTTGACCGGGTCGATGACACCGGCCTTGACCAGGTCCCCGTACTCGCCGGTCGCGGCGTTGAAGCCCTCGCCCTTGTTCAGCTCGGCGACCTTGGAGGTGATGACGTAACCCTCCAGGCCGGCGTTCTCGGCGATCCAGCGCAGCGGCTCGACGGCGGCGCGGCGGACGACGGCGACACCGGTGGCCTCGTCGCCCTCCTTGCCGAGGGAGCCCTCAAGGACCTTGACGGCGTGGACGAGCGCGGAGCCACCACCGGAGACGATGCCCTCCTCGACCGCGGCGCGGGTCGCGGAGATGGCGTCCTCCAGACGGTGCTTCTTCTCCTTCAGCTCGACCTCGGTGGCCGCACCGACACGGATCACGCAGACGCCGCCGGCGAGCTTCGCGAGGCGCTCCTGGAGCTTCTCGCGGTCCCAGTCGGAGTCGGTGGACTCGATCTCGGCCTTGATCTGGGCGACGCGGCCCGTGATCTCGGACTGCTCGCCACCACCGTCGACGATGGTGGTGTCGTCCTTGGTGACGGTGACGCGGCGGGCGGTGCCCAGCACGTCCAGACCGGCCTGGTCGAGCTTGAGGCCGACCTCCTCGGCGATGACGGTCGCACCGGTGAGGGTGGCCATGTCGCCGAGCATCGCCTTGCGGCGGTCGCCGAAGCCGGGCGCCTTGACGGCGACGGCGTTGAAGGTGCCGCGGATCTTGTTGACGACCAGGGTCGACAGGGCTTCGCCCTCGACGTCCTCGGCGATGATCAGCAGCGGCTTGGAGGCACCGGCCTGGATGACCTTCTCCAGCAGCGGCAGCAGGTCCTGGATCGAACCGATCTTGCCCTGGTGGATGAGGATGTACGGGTCGTCGAGGACGGCCTCCATACGCTCCTGGTCGGTCACCATGTACGGGGACAGGTAGCCCTTGTCGAAGGCCATGCCCTCGGTGAAGTCGAGGTCCAGACCGAAGGTGTTGGACTCCTCGACGGTGATGACACCGTCCTTGCCGACCTTGTCCATCGCCTCGGCGATGAGCTCGCCGACCTGCTTGTCCTGGGCGGACAGCGCGGCCACGGCGGCGATGTCGGACTTCTCCTCGATCGGCCGCGCGGTGGCGAGCAGGTCCTCGGAGACGGCCTTGACGGCGGCGTCGATGCCCTTCTTGAGGAGGGCGGGGGAGGCGCCGGCGGCGACGTTGCGCAGGCCCTCGCGGACGAGCGCCTGGGCCAGGACGGTCGCGGTGGTGGTGCCGTCACCCGCGATGTCGTTGGTCTTGGTCGCCACCTCCTTGACGAGCTGGGCGCCGAGGTTCTCGTACGGGTCCTCGACCTCGACCTCACGGGCGATGGTCACACCGTCGTTGGTGATGGTGGGGGCGCCGAACTTCTTGTCGATGACGACGTTGCGGCCCTTGGGACCGATCGTCACCTTCACGGTGTCGGCAAGCTTGTTGACGCCACGCTCAAGGGCGCGACGGGCGTCCTCGTCGAACTTCAGGATCTTCGCCATGGGAGCGGTTCAGCCCTCTCGGAAAACTGGATCTGAAAACGAGTCGCGCCCCCGGCCCCGGCTTCAAGTGAATCGGGGGCCGGGGGCGCAGCTCATAGCAAAGCTGGGTGAATCCGGGTGGATTACTTCTCGATGATCGCGAGCACGTCGCGAGCCGAGAGGACGAGGTACTCCTCGCCGTTGTACTTCACCTCGGTGCCGCCGTACTTGCTGTAGAGCACGACGTCGCCGGTCTTGACGTCGAGCGGCAGGCGCTCGCCGTTCTCGAAGCGGCCCGGGCCCACAGCGAGGACGACGCCCTCCTGGGGCTTCTCCTTCGCGGTGTCCGGGATGACCAGGCCAGAGGCCGTGGTCTGCTCGGCGTCGAGCGGCTGGACCACAATGCGGTCCTCAAGCGGCTTGATGGCAACCTTGGAGCTGGCGGTCGTCACGATCCGACCTCCCCCTTCGGAGATCTCGCGGGGTCAATGGGGTGGCGACCAGGTGGTCCGTCGTCGCGGGTGCCGGACTGCCCGTCGCTGTTTGGCACTCTCCGGTGGGGAGTGCCAGGGCCGAGACTATGACTGCGATTAGCACTCGGTCAAGCGGAGTGCCAGACGAGTCCCGACGGGCAGGCCGGCGAGCGGCCCGCGGCGGACCGGCGAAGGGCCCGCCACGGGCCGGTTACGGGGCGACAGAGGGCCGGTGCCGGGGCCGCGGAGGACCGGCGGACGGCCTCAGCGGTCAGACGTAGTCCTCCAGCCTGGCCACCGCGTAACCCTTCTCGGTGACGGTTCGCAGGAACGTGCGCAGGGCGTCCGGCATGGTGCCCTTCCACTGCGCGCGGCCCTGGAAGTGCGTCAGCACGATGTCGCCCGGGTGCAGGTCCTGGTCGGCCTCGCGGTACTCCCAGCGGCCGGGGAAGACCTCCGCGTTCCACAGCGGCACGGCGCGCACCCCGCAGGACTTGGCGGTGACGAGGGTGTCGCGGTTGTAGTCGCCGTAGGGCGGCCGGAACAGTTCGGGCCGCTTTCCGTACTGGCGGCCCAGGATGTCCTGCATCCCGCAGATCTCCTCGCGCTGCTCCTCGTGCGAGAGCGCGGGCAGGTAGCGGTGGTGCAGGGTGTGGTTGTTGATCGCGACGCCCTTGTCCCGCGCCTTGCGGAAGTAGCCGTAGTCGTCGCTGACGAGGTAGTCGCTCAGGAACGCCGAGTACGGGATGTGCAGGTCCTCCAGCATCCGCAGCGTCTCGGGGTCCTTGTTGTCGCCGTCGTCGATGGTCAGGAACACGACGCGGTCGGTGGTCGGCACCGTCGTGAAGACCGGGGGCAGGGCGTCGTCCTCCTGGCCGCGCACCTCGAAGCCGGTCCGGGTCGGGGGCAGCACCTTGTCGGCGGGCGGGGGCGGGGCGATCATCGGCGGCTGCTTGAGGCCCCAGCGACGGGAGGCCGCGACCAGGGCCTTGCGTTCGCGGGCGACGCGGGCCCGCTCGGCGATGGCCCGCTCGGCGGCGGCCTTCGCCGCCTCCCGGTCGAGTTCCAGCGCGCCCTTCGGGGCCGCGGCGGCCGGTCCGGGCGCGCCCTGGGCCCCGGCACTCGCCCGCGGGGACGGGCTCGCCCCCTCGCTCGCGTCCTGCGCCCCGGTCGCGCAGCCCGAGGCGGCGAGGAGGGCGGCGAGCAGGAGCGGCAGCCGACGCCGTGCGGACGCGCCACCCCATGGGGTCTTTCTGTCTTTTTGTCGTACTAATCTCATGGGGCCGCATCCTGCTACGGCTGTCGCGCGGCGCGGGCGCGCCACGATTGCGCAACAGCCGGGCGGAGGACGCGCTTCCACCGCACGGCCGTACGAGCCTGGTCCCATGAGTGACGTCTCGTCCCCGCGCCCCGCGCCTCAGCCGGCCCCGCCCTCCGCGTGGGCCCAGGTGGCGCTGGCCGTGATCCTCGGCCTGGTGGAGCTGGCGGTGGTGGCCTGGGCGTTCTTCGCGGACGGTCTGAGCGGCTGGGCCGCGTCCGGCTCCCCGGACCCGCCGGACCACAGCACGCTGCGGTACACGGTGCTGGGCGTGGGCGGCTTCGGCGCGCTGCTCACCGCGCTGTTCTGGTGGGGCCGGGAGCGGGTGGCCGCCGTGCTCCAGGGCCTCCTGGCCCTCGTCCTGCTGCTGGTCGCGGCGCTCAGCTGGGCGCAGGGCCCCGGGAAGGCTCCTTCGCGGGCCCCGGCCCCGAACTACCGCGGTACGTACGGGCAGTGCTTCAGCGGCGGCGACAGCGACGAGTGCCCCGGCGGCTGAGCGGAGGACGGTGGACGGGCCGGGCTTCGCGT
Organism: Streptomyces sp. NPDC049954; assembly: GCF_040656295.1. NCBI lineage: Bacteria > Bacillati > Actinomycetota > Actinomycetes > Kitasatosporales > Streptomycetaceae > Streptomyces > Streptomyces sp. NPDC049954. The sequence goes on along the minus strand of NZ_JBFALS010000007.1, from coordinate 385,677 downwards.
CCCGCGTACAGGACCGGGGAGACGGCACCGGAGAATGGGCGGGTGGACCTCGAAGACTTCCGTGCCCTGCGTACCCCCGAGGGCGCCGCCCTGCTCGACGAGCTGCGCGGGCTGCGCCCCGCCGAGGAGCTGCCGACGGCCACGCGGCTGCGCCGTACGCATCCGGCGCCGCTCGTGTCCGCCGCGATCGGCCAGGCGCGGCTGCGGGACCGGGCGGCGGCGAAGTTCGGGGCGGCGGACGCGGGACGCATGTTCTTCACGCCGGGCGGCGTGGAGCAGGCGACCCGGGCCCCGGTCGCCGCCCACCGCGCGCGCCGGTTCGCGCGGCTCGGGGTGTGGCGGCTCGCCGACCTGTGCTGCGGGATCGGCGGGGACGCGCTCGCGCTGGCCCGCGAGGGGATCGCCGTACTGGCCGTGGACCGCGATCCGCTGACCGCCGAGGTCGCGCGCGCCAACGCCGAGGCGCTGGGCCTCGCGGACCTCGTCACCGTCGAGTGCGCGGAGGTCGCCGAGATCGCCCTGTCCGGGTACGACGCGGTGTTCGTGGACCCGGCGCGGCGCGGCGGCCGGGGCCGGATCTTCGACCCCGAGGCGTACTCGCCGCCCCTGTCCTGGGCGGTCGGCGCGGCGCGCGGGGCGCCGGTCGCCGCGCTCAAGGTCGCCCCGGGCGTCCCGCACGAGGCGATCCCGCCGGACGCCTCGGCGGAGTGGGTCTCGGACGGCGGCGACCTCAAGGAGGCCGTGCTCTGGTTCGGTACGGGACCGGGCGGGGAGCCGGGGACAGGGCCGGGCGGGGAGCCGGGGCCGGGCGCGGCGACCGCGACGCTCCTGCCGGGCGCCCACCGCCTCACCGGGCGGGGACTGCCGAACCCGCCGGTGCGGGAGGTCGGCCGCTACCTGTACGAGCCGGACGCGGCCGTGATCCGCGCGCATCTGGTCGCGGAGGTGGCCGAGGAACTGGACGGCGCGCTGATCGACGAGACGATCGCCTTCGTCACCTCGGACCGCCTGCGCCCGACCCCGTACGCCCGCCCGTACGAGATCACCGACACCCTGCCGTTCGGCGTGAAGCGGCTGAAGGCCCTGCTGCGGGAGCGGGAGGTCGGCACGCTCACCGTGAAGAAGCGCGGCTCGGCGATGGAGCCGGAGGAACTGCGCAAGCAGGTGAAACCGAAGGGCCCGAACGCGGCGACCGTCTTCCTGACCAGGGCGGCGGGCGCTCCGGTGATGCTGGTGGGGCGGCCGGCGGGGTGAGGGGGCGGGCGGACCGCCCTGCGATCGGCTCAGTCGACGATCTCCTTGAGCTCCTCGCTCCGCAGGGTGAACCCGACCGGGTCGGGGAGGTCGATGGGCGTGCCGAACGGTCGGGACGTGACGCTACGGTAGCTGCCGCCCTCGGGATCGGTGTGCACGGTGAAGCTGTCCGCGCTCCGGTCGATCAGGAGGTAGACGGGGATGTGGGCCGCCGCGTAGCCGGCCGCCTTGTCCACGTGGTCGCGTTGCCGGGTGTCCCGGTCGTGGGACGTCACCTCGACCGTCATCAGCACCCCCTCCGGGTTGGCCCACTCCCCCGCCGTGAGGAAGTGTCGCCGCGGCGCGAGCACCCCGTCCGGCCTCGCGCGGCCACTGCGGTACCTCTCCACTTTCAGCCCGCGCTCGGGATAGAGCCGGAGATCCGGCCGAAACTGAAGACACTGCTCCAGGAGCCACATGACGATCTCGTCGTGACAGCCGTCCGGCACGGGCTTGACCTCGATCTTTCCGTTCAGATACTCCAGTCGCACGGTCTCGGGCGCCGTGCCGGCGATCTGCTCGAACTCCTCGAGCGTCATCTCCGGCCGGGCTGGGGTGTCCGGGGTCATGGCCTCGCCTCCTCCCCTCCATCCTGCCCGGGTTCCCGGAGGCACGCCGTGAACGAGGACCATGTGCGGCACCCTTTCGAACTTCACCGGGATCAGAAGACCCCCGAACCGTGCCCCCACCATGCCTGACTCCGTCACGGAGCGTGGCGGAAAAGACGATCATCCCCCCGAACGAGTGAGCCTGAAGAAGGGCAGCGGCGACCGCGACAGCGGATCTCCGTCCCAGCCGCACCGGCTCCGCACCGCGCCCGCACATGCGGTGAGGCCGCGTCAGAGTCCGTTCAGCGGGCGTCCCCCGCGACGGCCGCTCGCGCCTGGTCGAGCAGCGCGCCGATGCCCGAGGCCGCCTCCCGCGCCCCGTCCGCCGTTCCGTGCGCGGCGCGTTGCTCCAGCCGCCTCAGCCGGGCCGCGAGGGCGGGATGGCGCTGAAGGCGCACGTAGACGGACCAGTGCGCGGTGAAGCGGCGCAGCGCTGCCGGGTCCGTCTTCGCCCGGGCCCGGGCGGACGCCTCGTCCAGCTCGCGGGTGAAGGACGGGAGGGCGGTGGGCGCGATACGCGCGACGGTCTCGCCCAGAGCGGCGACCGTGGCCCGCCGGCTGCGGGACGGACGGCGGCCCCCAGGCGGGCTCAGGCCCCCTCTTCCCCCTCCTCCACCCCCACCGACTCGAACCGCCACCGGTGCACCGCCCGGGTCGTCAACTCTTCAGGGGGCTCCGGCAGTTCGGGGAAGGCGGTGTCCTGGGGGCCCGGCCACCACGTGAGGACGAGGACGCGGTCCTGCGGGGCGCGGAAGGTCTCGCGGCGCAGGGGGCGCCGCGGCAGCGGCTGGGCGCGGGCCCAGTCGAGGAGTTCCGGTCCGCGTCCCCCGGCCGCGCGCGCCTCCCACATGCAGGTCGTCACCGTGGACGGCTCGGCGGACGTCACCGGTACAGGTTCTCCTTCGCCAGCTCGTGCACGTGGTCGTGGGAGTGGCCCCCGTGGCCGTGGTCGTGCCCGTGCCCGTGCGGGCCCTCCGTGTCGGACTCGCCCCGGTCGTGCCCGGGGACGTGCGGTTCGGTCACCGGGAGGGAGGAGTCGGCGGACAGTTCCCAGTCGGAGGCGGCGCGGTTGCGGGCGACCATCTCGGCGCCGAGCGCGGCGACCATCGCGCCGTTGTCGGTGCACAGCTTGGGGCGCGGTACGCGCAGCCGGATACCGGCCCGCTCGCAGCGTTCCTCGGCGAGCGCGCGCAGCCGGGAGTTGGCCGCCACGCCGCCGCCGATCATGAGGTGGTCGACGCCCTCGTCCTTGCAGGCCCGGACGGCCTTGCGGGTCAGGACGTCCACGACGGCCTCCTGGAAGGACGCGGAGACGTCCCGCACCGGCACGTCCTCGCCCGCGTTGCGCTTCGCCTCGATCCAGCGCGCCACGGCCGTCTTGAGCCCCGAGAACGAGAAGTCGTACGGCGCGTCGCGCGGCCCGGTGAGCCCGCGCGGGAAGGCGATGGCGTCCGGGTCGCCCTCGCGCGCGTACCGGTCGATGACGGGGCCGCCGGGGAAGCCGAGGTGCAGTACCCGGGCGATCTTGTCGAAGGCCTCGCCGGCCGCGTCGTCGATGGTCTGGCCCAGCGGCCGGACGTCGGAGGTGATGTCGGCGGACAGCAGCAGCGAGGAGTGCCCGCCACTCACCAGCAGCGCCATCGTCGGCTCCGGCAGCGGTCCGTGTTCGAGCTGGTCGACGCAGATGTGCGAGGCGAGGTGGTTGACGCCGTAGAGCGGCTTGCCGAGCGCGTAGGCGTACGCCTTGGCCGCGGAGACGCCGACGAGCAGCGCGCCCGCGAGTCCGGGCCCGGCGGTCACGGAGATCCCGTCGAGGTCGCTCGCGGCGACACCGGCCTCCTTGAGCGCCCGCCGGATCGTGGGGACCATGGCCTCCAGGTGGGCGCGGGAGGCGACCTCGGGCACGACGCCGCCGAAACGGGCGTGCTCCTCGACGCTGGAGGCGACGGCGTCGGCCAGCAGGGTCGTGCCGCGCACGATGCCGACGCCGGTCTCGTCGCAGGAGGTCTCGATACCGAGGACGAGCGGTTCGTCAGCCATGGCCTGGAGTGTCGCTTTCTTGTGCTGGGTCTGTCGTCGGGCCAGTCTCCCGGCCGGGTTCTTCGGTGTGTTCGGCGACGGCCGCGGGCCCGGGCGCCGCCCCGGTCTCCCCCGCCCGGTCGAAGGCGCGCGCGCTGCCCGGGTCGGTGAGCCGCATGACGAGCGCGTCGACGTTGCCCGGCTGGTAGTAGCCGCGCCGGAAGCCGATCGCCTCGAAGCCGAAGCGCTCGTACAGCTTCTGGGCCCGTTCGTTGTCGACCCGGACCTCCAGCATGACCTCGGCGCACTCGAAGGCGGTCGCGCTGCGCAGCAGGTCGGTCAGCAGCCGGGAGCCGAGTCCCGCGCCCCAGGCCGCGCGGGCCACCGCGATCGTCTGGACGTCGGCGAGGTCCCCGGAGGCGGCGAGCCCGCCGTAGCCGAGGAGCTGCCCCTCGGGGCCGGTCGCGACGACGTAGTGCCGGGTGGCGCCGGTGCCCCGGGCGTGCGCGAGTTCGGACCAGAACATGCCGCGCGACCACGCGTCGTCGGGGAAGAGTTCACGTTCGAGGGCGAGGACGGCGTCGATGTCCCACCAGCGCATCTCCCGCAGCTCCGCCTCGGGGACGGGAGCGGGCGGGGCGGCGGGGCCGGTCGGTGCGGGTGTCACTGCGGGGTGACCACCTTGTAGTTCTTGGGGACCTGCGCGTCGGGGCGGCGCAGGTACAGCGGCCGGGGCGCGGGCAGTTCCTCGCCGGCGGCGATCCGTGTCGCGGCGAGCGCGGCGAGCGCGGCGGCCGAGGCGTGCTCGGGGGCGCGCGCGTCGGGGAAGGTGTCCGGGTAGAGCAGCGCGCCCGCGCCGGCCGCCGGGAGCCCGGCGACCTGTGCGGCGATGTCGGCGGGCCGGTCCACGGCCGGTTCGGTCACGGGCGTACGGGCGTCCGCGTAGCGCCGCCAGTACACCTCCTTGCGCCGCGCGTCGGTGGCCACGACGAAGGGCCCCTCGACGGGGTCCTCGCCGAGGCCGGCGGCGTACGCGAGGCCGTCGAGGGTGCACAGGCCGTGCACCGGGACGCCGAGCGCGAAGCCGAGGACGTCGGCCGTGGCGAGGCCGACCCGCAGCCCCGTGTAGGGCCCGGGGCCGGTACCGACGACGAGGCCGGTCAGGTCGGGGAGGCGGACCCCGGCGTCCTTCAGGACCCGGTCGACGGCGGGCAGCAGCAGTTCCCCGTGGCGGCGGGCGTCGACCTGGGCGTTTGAGGCGAGGGTCCGCTCCCCGTCGTGCAGGGCGACGGTGACGGCGGGTGTGGCGGTATCCAGAGCGAGCAAGAGCACGCAAACAGCCTACGGCGCTCATGCCCCCGGCACGTCCTGACCGCCGTACGCGCCCACCGGGAGGCCGCCGGGAGGAGGGGCGTGCGCGCGGCTGCTAACGTCACCAGTCGACTCGGCGCCCCGTCGGACCCGGAACCCGGAACCCGGCCCCGGAGACTCGGACCGGAATTCCGGACCCGGGCCCCGCAGGCGGCGCGCGGACCACGCACAGGAGGCGGCACAGTGGCAGGCAGAAGCTCCGCGACGGTGGCCGGGCTGACCGTGGCCGCCCTGGCCGGGATCGGCTTCCTGGCCTTCCAGGCGTCCGCGAGCGCCCCCGACCACCTCACCCCCTCGCACCACAGCAGCGCGTCCCCCTCGCCGTCGTCCTCGGCCCCGCAGAAGGACAAGGGCGGGGCGGGCAGGCACGGGGCGCAGTCCGCGTCCGCCGTGCCCGCGAACTCAGGGACCGGCCGCCGCGTGGTCTACGCGCTCGACGCGCGCCGCGTGTGGCTGGTCGGCGAGGACGGCAAGGCGCAGCGCACCTACGAGGTCACGCCGAGCACGGTCAGCCCGTCCCCCGGCGCCTACGCGGTGACGACGCGGACGGAGACGACGCCCGGTTCGGACGGCATCGCCGTCGTGCACGTCGTCCGGTTCACCCTGGTCGACGGGGTCACGATCGGTTTCAGCGCGGCCCAGGACGGCTCGACGCCCGCGCCGGACCCGCAGTCGCGTACGGGCGGTGTCCGCGAGTCCCTGAAGGACGCCGAGGCGATGTGGCAGTTCGCGCCGACGGGCACGAAGGTCGTCGTCGTCCCGTAGCAGCCGTAACGGCCGTAGCAGCCGTAACGGCCGCGACAGCCGTCCGGACCGGCGCGCGAACCGGACCAGCGAACCGGGACACGCGGGGCGGGGCGAGCCTTACGCCGCTTCGGAGCGCCGTTCCCGTTCGTCCCCCGCGCCCTCGTCCGCACCGTGTCCGCGCGTGTTTTCCTCCGTGCTGCGGGGTGCCGCCGGTGGGGTGGAGACCGCGTTCGCGGCGGCGCAGGAGGCCAGGAGGGTGCTCATCGAGGGGGCCGCGTGCGGCTGGGCGGCCCGCGGGCCTCGGTCGGGGCGTTCGGCCACGGGCATGACTGCCTCCAGTGATCCAGGCGTGGTTAGGTAGACCTAACCAGGTCTCGTGCTCCATGTGACCACGTCGCGGGTCCGCGACGCAACATCATGCCGACACCTTGTCGGAAAACCCGCCACCGGCGCCACTCGGCCGGAAACCCGCCGCCCGCGCCACCCGCCACCGCCCCCGCTCCGGACCTTCCGGGCTCAGGCCGGTTCCTCCCCCTCGGCCAGCCCCTCGCCCAGCGCGGTGAGCGCCGCGACCGTGGCCGGGTCCTGCCAGCGCGGGCCGTACGCGGTGACGGTCACGGTGCGCGTCTCGTCCTGCTCGTCCGGCGTCCCGGCCCCGGTGGCCTCCCCGGCCTGTCCGACGGCGCGGTCGACGCGGAGCTGGAGGCGGTTCTCCGTCAGCCCCTCGACGACGCCCTCACCCCATTCGACGACGACGACCGAGTCCGCGAGGGACACGTCGAGGTCGAGGTCCTCCATGTCGTCGAGGCCGCCGCCGAGCCGGTAGGCGTCGACGTGCACGAGGGCGGGCCCCGCGCCGAGCGGGGGGTGGACGCGGGCGATGACGAAGGTCGGCGAGGTCACCGCCCCGCGCACGCCGAGGGCCTCCCCGAGCCCCCGGGTCAGCGTGGTCTTGCCCGCGCCCAGCTCGCCGCTGAGCATGACGAGGTCCCCGGGGCGCAGGACGGCGGCGAGGCGCCCGCCGAGGCGTGTCGTGGCCGCCGGGCCGGCCACCGCGAAGGACGGGACGGCGAGCGCGGTGGGCGGCTCGGCGGGCGGGGCGGTGGGCTCAGGAGTCTGGTGGTGCGCTGCTTCCATGGGAGTTCACGGTAGCGGCTGCGCGGGCCCCGCCTGCCGCGCGTACCAGCAGGTCCGCGAGGTGTCCGTCCACCAGCTCCGGGTGTTCCAGCATGACGAGGTGCCCGGCGTCGCGGACGAGGACGAGGGCGGCGTCCGGCAGGCGCGCGGCGATGGCCTCGCTGTGCGCGACGGGCGTCAGCAGGTCCTTCGTCCCGGCGAGCACGAGCACGGGCAGGTCCGCGAAGTGGTCGAGGGCGCTGACCTTGTCGTGGCCGGCGAAGGCCGGGTAGAACTCGGCGACGACGTCGATGGGGGTGGCCTCGATGAGGCGTTCGGCGAAGCGGGCGACCGCCGGGTCCACGTCCGGGGAGCCGAAGGAGTACCGCTTGACGAGCCCCGCGAAGAGGTCGGCGGTGGCCCTGCGGCCGCGCTCCACGAGCGTCACCTGGCTGCCGAGCGCCTTGAGCACGCCGGGGACGAAGCGGCGCACGGCGTTGACGCCGACGGCGGGCAGCCCGTAGCTGACCTCGCCGAGCCGCCCGCTGGAGGTGCCGACGAGGGCGACGCCCGCGACCCGCCGCGCGATCAGCTCCGGGTACTGCTCGGCGAGCGCCATGACGGTCATCCCGCCCATCGAGTGCCCGACGAGGACGAGCGGGCCCTCGGGGGCGGCGGCGTCGAGGACGGCTTTCAGGTCGCGGCCGAGCTGTTCGATCGTGACGGGGTCGCCGTCCGGACCGGACTGGGCCTTTCCGCGTCCGGAGCGGCCGTGGCTGCGCTGGTCCCAGTAGACGGCGCGGACGGTGCCGCGCAGCGCGGCGCGCTGGAAGTGCCAGGAGTCCTGGCTGAGGCAGTAGCCGTGGCTGAACACGACGGTGGGGAGCGGCTCCTCCCCCTGCTGCCCGGGGTCTTCGACCTCGTAGTACAGCTCGGTGCCGTCCTCGGCGAGGGCCGTGCCGGGTGTTCCGCGCAGGGCGCCGAAGGGGGCGGTCGCGTCGAGGGCGAGCCGGGCCTTCCTGCGCATCCCGCGTCCCACGGTGAGCCGTTCCACGGCGACCCCGGCGGCGGCGCCCGCCGCGAGCACGCCGACGGCCGCGCCCGCGAAACCGGCCCGGCGCCAGGCCCGCGCGGCGGAGTTCGCGTCGGTGACGGCCCCCGCGACGACCTCGCCGACGGACTCGGACAGCGCGGACACCTGCCCGATCCCGGTACCGGGACTCCCGGCGCCCGCCGTGTAGGCGGCGCCGGCTCCGGCGACTCCGCGCGCGACCGCCCGCGCCCCGCTCTCACCCACGCGCGCCTCCTCGTCTTCGGGACTCCCGGACTCCCGGACTCACGGCCCCCGGGCTCCCTGCGTCGTCCCCGCCTGTCCTACTCGTCCCCCGGCCTGCCGCCGCTTACGCCCGTGGCCCGGCCCCGGGGTCAGGCGTGCAGGTGGACGCGCGGTACGCGGGCGCCGATCCGGGTGACGATCTCGTAGACGATGGTCCCGGCCGCGCGCGCCCAGTCCTCGGCGCCGGGTTCGCCCTGGTCGCCGGGGCCGAAGAGGACGGCCTCGGTCCCGGCGGGGGGCTCCTCGCCGCCGAGGTCGACCACGAACTGGTCCATCGCGACGCGCCCGGCGACGGTGCGCCACTTCCCGGCGACCAGGACCGGCCCGGTGCCGGAGGCGTGCCGGGGGACGCCGTCGCCGTAGCCGAGGGGGACGAGCCCGAGTGTCGTGTCGCCGGGCGTCGTGTACGCGTGCCCGTAGCTGACGCCGTGTCCGCCCGGTACGTGCTTGACCAGGGCGAGCGGCGCCTTGAGCGTCATGACGGGGCGCAGCCCGAGATCGGCCGGGGCGCCCAGCTCGGGGCTGGGCGAGAGCCCGTACATCGCGACTCCGGGCCGGACGAGGTCGAAGTGCGCCTCCGGCAGGGTCAGCGTGGCCGGGGAGTTGGCGAGGTGGCGCACCTCGGGGCGCAGTCCGGCGCGTTCGGCATGGCCGGTCATCTCGTGGAACAGCGTGATCTGCGCGGCGATCGAGGGGTGGCCGGGTTCGTCGGCGCACGCGAAGTGCGACCACAGGCCGGTCACCCTGACCGCGCCCTCGGCCTCGGCGCGCAGGGCGGCGCCGACCAGTTCCGGCCAGTCGGCGGGCTGGCAGCCGGAGCGGCCGAGGCCCGTGTCGGCCTTGAGCTGGACGCGGGCGGTGCGGCCGGCGGCGCGCGCGGCGGCGGTGATCTCGTCGAGGGCCCACAGGCCGCTCACGGACACGTCGACGTCGGCCTCGATCGCCTCGCGCCAGGGACCGCCGGGGGTCCACAGCCAGCACATGAGGGGGCCGTCGAGACCGGCGGCGCGCAGCGCGAGCGCCTCGGCGGGGGTCGCCGTGCCGAGCCAGTCCGCCCCGGCCTCGCGCGCGGCGCGCGCGCAGGCCACGGCGCCGTGGCCGTAGCCGTCGGCCTTGACGACGGCCATGTACGCGGCACCGGGAGCGCGCTCGCGCAGTGTGCGTACGTTGGCGCGCAGTGCGGCCAGATCGATCTCGGCCCTGGGGCCAGGCGCTGACGTGTTCATCGGCCTCAGTGTCTCATCGGCCCTTAGTGCCCCGGTCTCAGAGGGCCACTGTGTCCCGGGCCCCGGAGGCCCTTGTGTCCCGCTCCCAGAGGGGCCTGACGGGGTGCCCGCGAGGTGGCTCGCGGGCGCTCAGCGCCGCGTCGCCGTACTCCGGGCCCACTGCGGGTCGGCGGCGGCGAGCCAGGCGTCCTGGCGGTCGGCGAGCGGGGCGGACAGCGGCAGCGGCTCGAAGCGGCAGGCGAACACGAGGCCCGCGTCCTCGCCGTCCCCGCCGACGTGGTGTTCCCAGGCGGACGCGCCCTCCCTGGGCGCCCACAGCAGGAAGTACGTGGTGCGCCGGGGCTCCCCGGTGTGCGGGTGCGGGCCGCTGTCGACGGCGAGGGCGCGGGCGAGGCGCAGTCCGTCGAGCCCGGTCTCCTCGCGGACCTCGCGCACGACGGCCTCGGCCGCGCTCTCGCCGTCCCGCACGCCGCCCGCCGGGACCCGCGTCCCGGCCTCGGGCATGCCGACGTGGTCGAACACGAGGAGTTCGGGGCCGGCCGCCCCGTAGCGCACGACGTACGCGGCGACACGCGTTCTCGCAAGGGTCATGGGGACATTGTGCGGCCGAACCGGGACATCCTGCTGGAATCCGCCCCAACGCCGGGTGACGGGCGGATGACGCGTCCCGTCCGCCCGGCCGCCCGGCGCACCGCCCGGCTCACCGTTCGCGTACGTCGCGCCAGGCGGCCGGGAGCGCGGCGGCGATGTCGTGGGCGGCGAGCGGTGCGCCGTCCGCCGCGTGGCGTCCGGCGAGTCCGTGCAGGTAGGCGCCTGCCGAGGCGGCGTCGAGCGGGTCGAGTCCGGTGGCGAGCAGGGAGCCGATCAGCCCGGACAGGACGTCCCCGGCCCCGGCGGTCGCGAGCCAGGACGTGCCGGTGGCGTTGACGCGGACGGCGCGGGCCGCGTCGGGGGCGGCGACGAGGGTCGTCGAGCCCTTGAGCAGCACGGTGGCGCGGAACCGGCTCGCGAGTTCCCGTACGGAGGCGAGCCGTTGCCGTTCGACGTCGGCGCGGTCGGCGCCGAGCAGCCGGGCGGCCTCTCCGGCGTGCGGGGTGAGCACGGTCGGGGCGGTGCGGGAGCGGATCTGTTCCGGGTCGGCGAGGCCGAGCGCGTCGGCGTCCATGAGCAGCGGGACCCGGGCGGTGAGCACGTCGCGCAGCGCGGCCTCGGCGTCCTCGCCGTCGCCGAGGCCGGGACCGACGACCCAGGCCTGGACGCGGCCCGCCTCGGAGGGCAGCCCGGAGGAGACGAGCGCCTCGGGGAAGCGGGCGGTCACGGCCTCGGCGGCCGGTCCCGCGTAGCGGACCGCGCCCGCGCCCGCGCGCAGCGCCCCGGCGACGGCGAGGACGGGGGCGCCCGGGTAGCGCACGGAGCCGGCGGCGATGCCGACGACGCCGCGCCGGTACTTGTCGCTTTCGGCGGCGGGCAGCGGCAGCAGGGCCGCGACGTCGGCGTACTGGAGCGCTTCGAGTCCGGGGGGCGCGGCGTGGTAGCGGGGGTCGGGCGGGCCCTGCGGGTCGAGCAGGTCGAGGCCGATCGGGACCAGGCGCAGGGCGCCCGCGTACGCGTGCCCGGGGTCGATGAGCAGCCCCGGCTTGTACGTGCCGAAGGTGACGGTCGCGTCGGCGCGTACCGCCTCCTCGGCGACCTCCCCGGTGTCGGCGTCCACACCGCTGGGCAGGTCCACGGCGACGGTCGTGCCGGGGCTCTCGTCGGCGGTCCGGGCGAGGGCGGCGGCGACCGGGCGCAGTCCGCCCTTGCCGCCGATGCCGACGATCCCGTCGAGGACGAGGTCGGCGCGGCGTACGGCCCCGGCCGCCTCGGAGTCGGTGACCCCGGCGACGCCCTCGCTCTCGGCGGCCTCGACGACGCGGCCCCCGGCTCCCCGGAGCGCGGCGAGCGCGGCGGGGTGGGCGCGGTCCGGGGACAGCAGGACGGCGGTGACCCCGGCGCCGCGCCGGGCGAGGCGGGCGGCCGCGTACAGCGCGTCGCCGCCGTTGTCGCCGCTTCCGGCGAGGACGGTGACGCGGCTGCCGTAGACACGGCCGAGGAGTTCGGCGCAGGCGGCGGCGAGTCCGGCCGCCGCGCGCCGCATGAGCGCCCCCTCGGGGAGCTGGGCCATCAGCCGCCGTTCGGCGGCCCGTACGGTGTCGACGCTGTGGGCGGTACGCATGGGCCCGAGTCTGCCGCAGGTTCAGGCGAGTTGCAGGACCGCTATCCCCGCGAGCACGGCGGCGCTCGCGAGGAGCCGTCTGCCGCCGAGGCGTTCGTGGAAGACGAGGGTGCCGATGACGGCGGCGATCACGATGCTGGTCTCGCGCAGCGCGGCGATGGTCGCGAGGTCCCCGAACGCCTGGGCGCCGACGACGAGTCCGTACGCGGCGAGCGAGAGCAGCCCGCCGAGCACCCCCGTACGCCAGGCGGGCCGCAGCCGCCGCGCGAAGTCCTTGCCGCCCCGGGCCAGGGCGATCAGCGGCAGGACGGGGCCCTGGAGCAGGAACATCCAGCCGATGTAGCCGAGGACGGTGCCGGACTCCCGTACGCCGGTGCCGTCCACGACGGTGTAGCAGGCGATCATCACGCCGGTGCCGAGCGCGGCGGACAGCGCGGGGAGCTGGGCGCGGCCCGGCAGCCCGTCGGCGAGGGCGAGCCCGGCGAGTCCGGCCGAGATCACGACGACACCGAGGGCCTGCCCGGCCGGGAGCGCCTGGCCGAGGACGAACGTCGACAGCAGCGCGACCAGCCACGGCGAGGTGCCGCGCGCGATCGGGTACATCTGCCCGAAGTCCCCGAGCCGGTACGCCTGGAGCAGCAGCACCTGGTAGACGGCCTGGAGCAGCGCGGAGGCGAGGAGGTAGGGCCAGGCGCCACTGTCGGGCACCGGGGTGAAGCACGCGATGATCCCGCCGCCCACGGTGTAGACGAGGCCGATCGTCACCGTCCTGGCCGCCTTGTCGGCGGCGGCGTGCGCCAGGGCGTTCCAGATGGCGTGCAGCAGCGCCGCCGTGAGTACGGCGACCGGGACGCCGGCCATGGGGCTCCTTCCGGGGGCGGTGGCGGTCCGGGCTTCCGTCGACCCGGAACAGAATTCCACGCTACCCTAACCTCATGGAACAGAATTCCAAGCCGCCGCCACCGTCGCCGCCGCCACCGTCGCCTTCGTCGCCGCCGTCGTCATCGGGTGGTTCCGCCCGCTCCACCGACCTCCCCGCTCTGGTCCGCGCGCACCTGCCCGCGCTGCGCGGCGCCGAGGAGCGGGTCGCGCGGACCGTCCTGGAGCAGGGCGCCGCGCTGGTGGGGCTGAGCGTGAGCGAGGTGGCCGCGCTCGCCGGGACGGCGCCCTCCTCGGTCGTCCGGGCCTGCCAGCGGCTGGGCTTCCGGGGCTTCCAGGAACTGAAGATCGCCGCCGCCCGGCAGGCCCCGGCCTCGGTGGCGGAGCCGGTGGACAGCGGGGGCGATCCGGCCGCCCGGGCCCTGTCCGCGACCCTGGCCGCGACGCGGGAGGCGCTGGACGGGCTGTCCGCGACGCTGCCCGCCGAACGGCTCGGCGAGGCCGCCCGGCTGCTGCACGCGGCGAGCCGGGTCCTGGTGGTGGGCGCGGGCCTGTCGGCGCCGGTCGCGACGGACACGGCGTACCGGCTGCGCGCGGTGGGCCGCCCGGTGGACGCGCCCGCCGACCCGCTCACCGCCCAGCTGTCGGCGGGCCTGCTGCCGGACTCGGCGGTGTGTCTCGCGGTGAGCCACACGGGGGCGACGCGCAGCACGGTGGAGGCGGCGCGCCGGGCCAGGCTCCAGGGCGCCGCCGTGATCGCCCTGACGAGCTACGTGCGCTCCCCGCTGACCGAGGCGAGTGACGTCGTCCTGGTGGCGGGCGGACAGGACCTGGTGCTGGGCCTGGAGGCGGTCGCGAGCCGCCTCGCGCACCTCGTGGTCGTGGACGCGCTGACCCTGGCCCTGCTGGAACTGGGCGGCGCCCCGGCCCGCCGCGCCCTGGAGCTGTCGGCGGACGTCACGGCGGACCACACGTACTGAGCGGACGTCACGACGGCCGCACGTCCTGGGAGGTGAGCACGCGGGACGCGGGGCTCCCCCTCCGCGACGGCTACCCCTCCGCGACGGCTACCCCTCCTCGGCGGCTAACCCTCCGCGACGACGACCGCCGAGGCGACTCCCGCGTCGTGGCTGAGCGAGACGTGCCAGTGCCGTACGCCGAGCGCCTCGGCGCGGGCCGCGACGGTGCCGCTCACCCGCAGCCGGGGCCGGCCGCCCTCCTCGGTCCAGATCTCGGCGTCCGTCCAGCGCAGCCCGGGCGGGGCGCCGAGGGCCTTCGCGAGGGCCTCCTTCGCGGCGAACCGGGCGGCGAGCGAGGCGGTGCCGCGCCGCTCCCCGTCCGGCAGGAACGTCTCGGCCTCGACGAACAGCCGCTCGGCGAGGCCCGGGGTGCGCCGCAGCGCCGCCCCGAACCGGTCGATCTCCGCCACGTCGATCCCGACCCCGATGATCACAGCCCGCGCCTCCCGCACCCGTCCCCGTACCCGTACCCGCCACGTAGGTACAACGTACGGACAACGTACGGACAAGAGGACGGCACCCCGGCCGCCGGGCTCACTCCACGGTCACGGACTTCGCGAGGTTCCTCGGCTGGTCGACCTCGTTGCCCCGGGCGGTCGCGAGTTCGCAGGCGAAGACCTGGAGCGGGACGGTGGCGACGAGCGGCTGGAGCAGCGTCGGCACGCGCGGGACGCGTACGACGTGGTCGGCGTAGGGCTCCACGGCGGTGTCGCCCTCCTCGGCGATGACGAGGGTGCGGGCGCCGCGCGCGCGGATCTCCTGGATGTTGGAGACGATCTTGTCGTGCAGGACGGAACGCCCGCGCGGCGAGGGCACGACGACCACGACGGGCAGCCCCTCCTCGATGAGCGCGATCGGCCCGTGCTTGAGCTCCCCGGCCGCGAAGCCCTCGGCGTGCATGTACGCGAGTTCCTTGAGCTTGAGCGCGCCCTCCAGGGCGACGGGGTGGCCGACGTGCCGGCCGAGGAAGAGCACGGTGTCGTGCCCGGCCAGGGAGCGGGCCAGTTCCCGTACGGGTTCCATCGTGTCGAGGACCTGTTCCAGGGCCTCCGGGACCCCGGCGAGTTCGGTGACGACGGAGCGGATCTCGTCGCCGTACTTGGTGCCCCGGTTCTGCGCGAGGTAGAGCGCCACGAGGTAGCACGCGACGAGCTGGGTCAGGAAGGCCTTGGTGGAGGCGACGGCGACCTCGGGCCCGGCGTGCGTGTAGAGCACCGCGTCCGACTCGCGCGGGATGGTCGAGCCGTTGGTGTTGCAGATGGCGAGCACGTGGGCGCCCTGCTCGCGGGCGTGCCGCAGCGCCATGAGGGTGTCCATGGTCTCGCCGGACTGGGAGATCGCGACGACGAGGGTCCGCGCGTCGAGGATCGGGTCGCGGTAGCGGAACTCGCTGGCCAGCTCGACCTCGCAGGGGATGCGGGTCCAGTGCTCGATGGCGTACTTCGCGATGAGCCCCGCGTGGTACGCGGTCCCGCACGCGACGATCACGATCTTGTCGGTCTCGCGCAGCACCTGGGGCGGGATGCGCACCTCGTCGAGCGTGAGGGTCCCGGAGGCGTCGATCCGGCCGAGCAGGGTGTCGGAGACGGCCTTGGGCTGTTCGGCGATCTCCTTGAGCATGAAGGAGGCGTAGCCGGACTTCTCGGCGGCCGAGGCGTCCCAGTCGACGTGGTAGGTGCGGACCTCGGCGGGGCCGCCGTCGAAACCGGTCACCGTGACGCCCTCGCGGCGCAGTTCGACCACCTGGTCCTGGCCGAGTTCGATGGCGGTGCGGGTGTGGTCGATGAAGGCGGTGACGTCGGAGGCGAGGAAGGACTCGCCCTCGCCGACGCCGACGACCAGCGGCGAGTTGCGGCGCGCGCCGACCACGACGTCCGGCTCGTCGGCGTGCACGGCGACGAGCGTGAAGGCCCCTTCGAGCCGCAGGCACACCTGGCGCATGGCCTGCGCGAGGTCCCCGCAGGAGGAGAAGTTCTCGGCGAGCAGGTGGGCGACGGTCTCGGTGTCGGTGTCCGACTCCAGCCGGTGGCCCCGGGTGCGCAGCTCCTCGCGCAGGGCGGCGAAGTTCTCGATGATCCCGTTGTGGACGACGGCGATCCGGCCCGCGTTGTCGAGGTGCGGGTGCGCGTTGACGTCGGTGGGCCCGCCGTGGGTCGCCCACCGCGTGTGCCCGAGGCCGGTCGCGGCGCTCGGCAGGGGGTGTTCGGTCAGCTCCTTCTCCAGGTTGCCGAGCTTCCCCGCCTTCTTCGCCGCCGCGATCTGGCCGTCCGCGAGGACGGCGACGCCCGCCGAGTCGTACCCCCGGTACTCCAGCCGTCTGAGCCCGGCGACTACGACGTCGAGAGCCGACTGTGAACCGACATATCCCACGATTCCGCACATGACGGCAGCCTAAGCCGGTGCCCCCCGGCCCCCGCGAGAGCGACGCGGGCGGTCGGCGGACTGACCGCCCGAACCCTCCGTGCGGGCCCGTCCCATCCCCGCTTCCGGTGCCGGCGGGTGTCAGCCCATCCGGTCGCGCGCGTCCTCGACGAGCCGCAGGTACTCGACCTCCTCGCAGCGGGGTTTGCTGCCCAGGTGGTAGCAGTCGAGCTGATCGTCCAGGTCGTCGGCGATGTCCTCGTCCGGGAGGTCCTGGGCGAGCGTGCGCAGGTCGTCCCCGGCCGCGTCCGGCCCGGCCGGAGCGCCGCGCCCCCGCCTGCCCTCATGGCCGCCGGCCGCCCGGCGCGCCCGCGCGCGGTCCCGCTGCTCGCCCCACCACGCACCCGTCCGTGTCCGTGACATCGGCCTCACCCCCAAGGGGCGGAACCTACCCGCGAGCACACAGACGATCCACAGCTGTGACGAAAGGAGCGGGAACGGAGTGGGAGAGGAGCGGGAGAGGAGGAGAAACGGAACTGCCTCCTCCGGGTGACGGACCCCACGCGCCGGGCCTGACACATCGGCGCAACAATGGAACGTGTGATCACCTCACCCCCGAGGAGCGCCCACCGCAGGCCGGAGGCGACTCCCTACGTGGATCTGACCCGCGAGGAGTGGAGCGCGCTGCGCGCGAAGACCCCGCTGCCCCTGACCGCCGAGGAGGTGGAGCGGCTGCGGGGCCTCGGCGACGTCATCGACCTGGACGAGGTCCGCGACGTCTACCTCCCGCTGTCCCGTCTGCTCAACCTGTACGTCGAGGCCAACGACCGGCTGCGCGGCTCCCTGAACACCTTCCTGGGCGAGCAGGGCTCGCAGGCGGGCACGCCCTTCGTCATAGGGGTCGCGGGCAGCGTCGCGGTCGGCAAGTCGACGGTGGCCCGGCTGCTGAAGGCGCTGCTGGCCCGCTGGCCGGAGCACCCCCGGGTGGAGCTGGTGACGACGGACGGCTTCCTCCTGCCGATGGCGGAGCTGAAGGAGCGGGGCCTGATGTCCCGCAAGGGCTTCCCCGAGTCCTACGACCGCCGGGCGCTGACCCGTTTCGTCGCGGACATCAAGGCGGGCAAGGACCAGGTCACGGCGCCGGTCTACTCGCACCTGACGTACGACATCGTCCCGGGCGAACTGCTGACCGTCTCGCGCCCCGACATCCTGATCGTGGAGGGCCTCAACGTCCTCCAGCCGGCCCTGCCCGGCAAGGACGGCCGCACGCGGGTCGGCCTCGCGGACTTCTTCGACTTCAGCGTGTACGTGGACGCCCGCCCGCAGGACATCAGGAACTGGTACCTCAACCGCTTCCGCCGCCTGCGCGAGACCGCCTTCCAGGACCCCTCCTCGTACTTCCGCAAGTACACCCAGGTCACGGAGGAGGCGGCCCTCGACTACGCCCGCACCACCTGGCGCACCATCAACGAGCCGAACCTGGTGGAGAACGTGGCCCCGACCCGGGGCCGCGCGAGCCTGGTCATCCGCAAGGGACCGGACCACAAGGTGCAGCGGGTGCGGCTGCGGAAGTTGTGAGGGCCCTTTTCCTGTCCTGTTTCCTGGGCGCGGCCCCGGGCAGGGCGGGCGCGCGTCAGCGCGCCGCGCCCCACTCCCCCGGGGCGAACCCGTCACCGGCCCTGCGGACCTCCACCGCCCCCGCCCCGCCGAAGTGCGCGGGAAAGAGCAACTCGTTCTCGTCGGCGGCCCGTTCGAGGATCCTCCGGCGGCTGGCCGCGGCCTGTCCCGGGTCCGCGCAGAAGCAGCTGTTGCAGGCGGGACGGAGGACCTGGACGGGGCTGTGCACGAGGTCGCCGACGAAGACGGCCCGATCGTCTCCCGAGGCGAGCCGCAGGACGCAGGAGCCGGGGGTGTGGCCGGGCGCGGGCTCCAGCGCGAGGTGCTCGTCGATGCGGTGGGCGCCGTCCCACAGCTCGGCCTGCCCGGCGCGGTGCAGGGGCGCGACGCAGTCCTCGTAGATCACCCGGTCGTCCTCCCGCACCCCGCCCGCCCAGCCGCCGCCCGGGCCGTAGTGGGCGTCGTCGGCCGCCGGGACGAGGTACCGGGCGTTGGGGAAGGCCGGTACGCGTTCGCCTCCGGCGCCGAGGACGGTGTTGCCGCCCACGTGGTCGCCGTGCAGGTGCGTGTTGACGACGACGTCGACGTCCTGCGGCCGGACACCGGCCCGCTCCAGCGCACCCGGCAGATCGCTGCGCAGACCGCCGAAGGCCGCCGGTCCGGGCCGCTCGCGCCCGTTCCCGAGCCCGGTGTCGACCAGGACGGTCAGCCCGCCGCTGCGCAGCACCCAGCTCTGGAGGGTGAGCACCGCCAGGTCGCTCCGCGGCTCCCAGTGGTGCGGAGCGAGCCAGTCCTCGTTCTCCCGCCACACCTCGGACCCGGCCTCGGGGACCAGCCGGGACGCCGGCACGAACGGCCCCTGCCACTCCACGACCCGGATGACCTCGACCTCGCCGAGGACGACACTGCGCCCGCTCTGACTCGTCATGCCCCGACTCTAGGAAGGGCGGGCGAACACCTCAACGCCCTTTCGGCTCAACCGAGTACGCCGGCCCGGAGCAAGGGGTGCCCCGACCGCGCACCGTCCGCCCGGGCCGTGAACCGCCGCCCTGCGAGCCGGGGGCTACGACAGCCGCGCGACCCCGGTCCAGAACCCGCTGCGCTCGGCGGGCGGCACCTCGTCGCCCTCCTGGTACCAGTAGTTGGCGGTGACGAGGCCCGGCGGCAGCAGGTCGAGCCCGGCGAAGAACGGCTCGACCTCGGCCCGGGTGCGCATCCGCAGCGGGATCTCGCCCTTGCGGTACGAGTCCTTGGTGGCCGCCTCCAGTTCGGGGTGCTCGTCGGCGGTGCCGTGGGAGAGGACGAGGTAGCTGCCGGGGGCGAGCGCGTCGACCAGGGTGCGGACGATCCCGTACGGGTCCGTGTCGTCGGGTACGAAGTGCAGCAGCGCGATGAGGGACAGCGCCACCGGCCGCTCGAAGTCGAGGAGTGTGCGGGCGCGTTCGACGAGCGCGGCCGGTTCCCGTACGTCCGCGTCGAGGTAGTGGGTCTCCCCCTCGGGTGTGCCGACGAGCAGCGCCTCGGCGTGCCGCAGCACGATCGGGTCGTTGTCGGCGTACACGATCCGCGCGCTCGGCACGATCTCCTGCACGATGCGGTGCAGGTTGGGCTCGGTCGGGATACCGGTGCCGATGTCGAGGTACTGGTCGACCCCGAGGCGGGCGAGGTGGCGGGCGGCCCGGTGCATGAACTCCCGGTTGCGGCGCGCGTTCTCGCGGGCGGCGGCGGGCAGCGCCTCGCCGACGGTCTGGTCCACCGGGTAGTTGTCCTTGCCGCCGAGCAGCCAGTCGTACACCCGCGCCGGGTGCGGCCTGCTCGTGTCGATCCGGGGGTCGGGGCTCATGGCGCACTCTCCAGACGGGCTCGCGGGGAAGCGAAGACGAGGACGGCCGTGGCCACCCGTCCTGCGCCGGTGTGATCAGCCGTCATACGTCGCCCACAGCATGCCGCACCCCTCTCCGCTCCCGCCCACCGGGATGCCCCCGCAGGTCACGGCAGCCGGCCGACCCCCACGTAGAACCCGCTCTCCTCGTCCGGCGGCGCCTCGGTGTCGCGGTACCACTCGGGGGCGCGGACGATTCCCGGCTCCTCGACCTCCAGTCCGTCGAAGAACCGGGTCACCTCGGCGAGGCTCCTCGGGCACAGGGCGATCCCGCCGTCCTGGTACGTGCCGGTGATCCGCTGGGCGACCTCGGGCGGCAGGAAGTCGGCGGTGCCGTGGGAGAGGACGAGGTAGCTGCCGGGTGCGAGCGCGTCGAGCAGGACCCGGGCGAGCGCCCACGGGTCCTCCTCGTCCCGTACGAAGTGCAGCAGCGCGACGAGCGACAGCCCCACCGGCCGGTTCAGGTCCAGGACGCGCGCGGCGTGCGCGAGGATCCCGGCGGGCTCCCTGACGTCGGCCAGCAGGAAGTCCGTGGCGCCCTGCGGCGAGCTGGACAGCAGCGCCTGCCCGTGCCGCAGCACGATCGGGTCGTTGTCCACGTACAGCACCCGGGCGTGCGGCACGAGGCCCTGCGCGATCTGGTGCAGGTTGGGCTCGGTGGGGATGCCGGTGCCGATGTCGAGGAACTGGTCGATGCCGCAGCGCGCGAGGTGGGCCACCGCCCGGTGCATGAACTCCCGGTTGACGAGGGCACCGCGCTGCGCACCGGTCGCGAGCCGCTCGGCCAGCTCCTGGTCCACGGGGTAGTTGTCCTTGCCGCCGAGGAAGTAGTCGTAGACCCGCGCCGGATGCGGCGTCGAGGTGTCGACGGTGAACGTCTCGTGCTGTGCCATCCGCGGGCTCCACTCGTGGGGGGAGATGCCGTACGGGCGCCCTCGCAGGTGGGGCCCCACGGCCTGCCGTCGTGTCACGCACCCGGCAGTGTACGCGCGGGGGCGGTACCGGGGCGGAGCACGGGACCGCCGTCACCACCCTCCGCTGATCCGCCGCTCGCCCCGGCCGCCTACGGTTGTCAGGCGCCCGTCAGACCGGGCGGCGGGCCGTGACGCGTAGCCGGACGGGCCGTGTCCGGGAACGGGAGAAGAAGGTGACCGAGGTGGAGCTGTGCTGAGGCGGGAGCCCGCACCCGAGTCGCGCCGCTTTCAACGGCGCCGCGAGATAGCGGAGTTGCGCGAACAGGGACGGTACGGCCCAGGGCTGGCCGAGGTGCTGCCCGCGATCGCGGGCTTCGCCGTGGGCGCGGCGGTCCTGGTCCTTCTCCTCGTCCAGTCGTACCGCGTCTTCGGCGCCGGCGGTCCGGCGCTGGGCCTCGTCCTGCTCGCGCTGCTCGTGGCGGTCGCGGTGCCGGGGCTGCGCTGGCGGCGGGTGGCGGTGCGCAGGCGGGGCGGCGTCTACACCCCGGCGGAGATAGAGGTACTGGACGACGACGGCCTGGCGGCGGCCGCCGAGCGGATACTGCGCCGCGACGGCTGGCGCGTCATCGCCATGCCGAGCAGGGGCCGGCCCCGTCTGTTCGCGCGCGACCGGGGCGGCCGCCTGCTCGACGTCGGGTTCCACGCCGGGGACGAGCCGGCCGACGAGGACACGCGGACGGGCCCGGCGACCCTGCGGATGGAGTGGCGCACGGGGGTCGACGACCTCGTACGCGTGGTGATCAACAAGGGCGCGTACAGCGCCGAGGACGTGCGGTGGGCCGCCCGCCGGGGCGGGGTCCGCCTGATCGACGGCCCCCGGCTGCGGCGCTGGGCCGCCGGGACACCCCTGGACGACCTGGGCCTTCCGGGCCTCGACGGGGCGAGGCACGGAAGGCCCTGATCCCGGCGGGCAGGAGAGGACCACCGCGCTCCCCGGGCTCGCTACGATCCGCGGATGCTGCATCTGAGGATCATCACGCCCCCCGCGCGCACCGAGGAGGTCCTGCGGCTGCTGCGGGACACGGTGGGCACGGCGCACCTCGTGGTCCTTCCGGACGCCGCCCGCGATCCCGCTGGGGACGTCCTCACCTGCGACGTGGCCCGGGAGGCCGCCGACGCCCTCCTCGACTCCCTGAGGACGCTGGACCTCGGCCCGGACAGCGCGATCACGGCGGAGAACATCGACCTGTCGATCTCCCGTCGCGCCGAGGAGGCGGAGAAGGCGGCGCCCGGGGAGGGCGCGGACGCCGTGCTGTGGCAGCAGCTCGCGGACGCGAGCAACGAGGACTCGGCCCTCACCCTCACCTACCTGGCCTTCCTGACGCTCGCCACGATGATCGCGGCCTGCGGGGTGGTGCTCGACAACGCGATCCTGGTGGTCGGCGCGATGGCGGTCGGCCCCGAGTTCGGCCCGCTGGCCGGGATCAGCGTCGCCCTGGTGCGCCGGGCCCCGCGCCTCGCGCTGCACTCCGCGCTCGCGCTGGTCGTGGGCTTCGTCGTGGCCGCCGGGGTGACGGTGGGCTTCACGCTCCTGATGGACGCGGCGGGACTGTTCAGCGAGCCCCTGCTGGAGGGCAAGCGCCCCAACACCGGTTTCATCTACGCCCCCGACACCTTCTCCTTCGTCGTCGCCGTCCTCGCGGGGATCGCGGGCACCCTGTCCCTGACGTCCTCGAAGGCGGGTCTCCTGGTCGGCGTGGCCATCTCGGTCACCACCGTCCCCGCCGCCGCGAACGCCGCCGTGGCCCTCGGCTACGGCGACTACGGCCAGATGTCCGGCTCCCTGAAACAGCTCGGCCTCAACCTGCTGGGCATCGTCCTGGCGGGCACGGTGACCCTGCTCGCCCAGCGCCTGTTCTGGTCGGAACTACGGGAACGCGCACGGCGGGGGCGGTCCGCTTAGCGGCCCCGCCCCGGAGTCCCGCCCGACCGGTTCTGCACTAAAGTACGCGCAGTAACATGCAGGAACAGGAGATAGTACGGATGCTGGCTGCTGAACGACGCGACCACCTGCTCGGTCTGCTCGCCCGCGAGGGCAAGGTCGTCGCCAAGGACGTCGCCGCCGGACTGGGAATCTCCGAGGACAGCGTGCGGCGCGATCTGCGCGATCTCGCCGCCGAGGGGCTGTGCCAGCGGGTCTACGGCGGTGCGCTGCCCGTCTCACCGGCGGTGGCGGACTACGCCGCCCGGCAGACCGTGGCCCCGGAGGGCAAGCGGAAGGTCGCCTCGGTGGCGGCTGGACTGGTGCGGCCGGGCAGCGCGCTGATCCTGGACGGCGGCACCACGGCCCTCGCCGTCGCCCACGCCCTCCCGCAGGACCTCGCCTGCACGGTGATCACCCACAGCCCGACGATCGCCGCCGCCCTGCTCGACCACCCGCGCGCGGAACTCTTCCTGCTCGGCGGCCGCGTCTTCAAGCACTCGGCGGTCACCTGCGGCGCCGCAGCGGTCGAGGCGGCGCAGAACGTCTCCGCCGACCTGTGCCTGCTCGGCGTCACCGGCGTGCACCCCGAGGCGGGACTGACCACGGCGGACGCCGAGGAGGCCGCGATGAAACGCGCCCTGGCCGCACGGGCGGCGGACACCTACGTCCTCGCCTCCTCGGAGAAGATCGGCACGGCCTCGCGCTTCCGCGTCCTGCCCTGGGAGAAGATCAGCGGCCTGATCACCGACGCCGACCCCCACGACACCGCCGTCGAGCGGCTCAGGGCGCTCGGCGTGGAGATTGTGGCGGCCGGCTGAGCCCACGCGGCTCAACACGCGCCGCAGTGACTTCAAGGAGCCCTCCCTCCAGGGGAGTTCACCCACCCGCCGGGACGGACAACTCAACTGCTCGCGGCACCGCACGACGGGGCGACCGTGGATCACTACGCACCGGACAGCGGGCCGGTCAGGCGACACCAGCCTTGACGCCCGCCACGAACGACGAGAACGCCTCGGCGCGAACGCTCAGGACGGGACCACCCGGGTTCTTCGAGTCACGGACGGGAACCACGCCGCGCGAGCCGACGAAGTTGGCGGCCACCTCAACGCACTGGCCGCCATTAGAGCTGTACGAGGACCTGAACCAGCGGGGGGCTTCGGTCATCACGGGATGTCCTTCCACTACTGGCCCCGCGTGACACCACACAACGGGGCAACGACGGTCAGACAGCACCGGCCTTGACGCCCACCACGAACATCGAGAACGCTCCGGCGGGAACGGTCAGGACGGGACCACCCGGGTTCTTCGAGTCACGGACGGGAACCACACCACGCGGGGCGACAAGGTTGACGGCCACCTCAACGCAGTTGCCACCGTTGGAGCTGTAGGAGGACGTGAACCAACGAGGCGTTTCGTTCATCACCGGATGCCCTTCCTGTACTGACTCACCACGGCCACCGAGTACTTCGCGGCCCGTAGTTGAGAGTAGGACACCCGCACCGGCCACGCGAGAGGGCCTCTCCGGGCGGACAGCACGTGTCCTGCGACCTCGAAGGCTGCGGATCGAAGCTTCACTTTGCGGGGAAGCCTGCCGGACAGCTCACTGCCGGCGCCCAGGCGCCCCGGAGGAGGCGCGGGACGTGAACTTGAGGCAACACGGCCGAGTCGCTACTCGCAGATGAGTCCGCTCTTCCTCAACAGCGGGAGAACGTGATCCCGAACGGCAGGAGCGAGCGTTACGTCCGTCTCGCGACCGGAAATCCACCGCATGCCTGCCAATTCGGCCGCGGGATGCGGTTCACGGCTGATGCCCGCCTCGAAGACCGTCATGCGCATGGGGATTCCCTCCAGCGCGGCCACAGCCTCAACTTCTGCAAGAAACCGTGGCCCCACAGGAGACACACCGAGTTCCTCCATCAACTCCCGAGTCAGCGCCTCCAATGCGTCTTCACCCTGGTCCGGCTTACCGCCCGGCAGATAGAACACCTCAGGAGCCGCCTTCTTGCTCACGACCAGCAGTCGTCCCTCCGAGACCACTGCGGCAGCTGCCACGAGCAGAGGGGCGACGGTGTCGTGGCTCATCGGGTCCTCTCGTTTCATGCGGACCATCCTGCCAGGCAGCGCCGAACAGGTTTCGCCACCCCTCTACTTCACAGGAAGGCACCGATGCTCCCGCGCACGTTGCCCGACCCCGTTCCGCCTGCCCGGCACGAAATCCCCCCTTCTTACGTCAGCCGCCTGGCCACACTCCACGGGCTGGACATCAACGGCCTGTGGTACAGGTCACCCAGCCCGCCTGTCCCGGAGCCGGCCGCCGCGTCGTCGTCCCCGAACGGCTCGCCGCGCTGACCGGCCGCAGCGTTCACGCTCTGGCCGGAGCGATGCCGGAACTGCGCGACCCGCCGCCGAACTGGGAGATGTTCCGCCACCAGCCGCAGACCGGCTGCCATCTCTGCGACGCCCGCCACCCCGGCGGGCGAGTCGTCAGGCTCCTGCCCCACCACACCTACGTCTGCCTGCGGCACCACACCTGGATCGGCCCGCCCGACATCGACCACCCCGGGCGCCCACCGAACTGGCCTCTGATCACCTACACGCCCGGCCGCGTCCGCGGCACCCTCCCCGGCCTCGCGGCCAACCGCCTCGCCCGGCACGAGAGGAGCGCGAAGTGGTCAGCCGCAGCCGCCGCAACCAAGGCCGTTATCTCCTCTTCCACGGGCACCTCAGGCCCGTTCTTCTCCGCGAGCGCGAAGACCGGTACGTGAAGTGGGAAGGCACCGTCCGGCACAGCGAGCGCACCGACGACCTGATGAAGGAAGAGACCGCGAAAATGCGCCGCGCCTTCGAAGGAACAGACCCCCGCCTGCCTCACCAGGGCACGGAATCCGCAAGATCGACTTGCACACAACGTCCCGGCCGCCCGCAGCCCGAACGTTCGTCACCGAGGTAGTCGGCGGGCACGCCCGCACAATCGAACTGCAACGGACAGCACGAAGCCCCACCGTGCGACACCGCAGGGTGGGGCAACCGTGAATCACTGCGCGCTGAACGGGACGGTCAGACAGCGGCGCTCTTGACGCCCGCCACGAAGGACGAGAACACCTCGGCGGCAACGGTCAGGACCGGACCACCCGGCTTCTTCGAGTCACGCACGGGGACCACGCCGCGCGAGGCGACGAGATTCGCCGCGACCTCAACACACTGGCCGCCGTTCTCGCTGTACGAGGACTTGAACCAACGGGGGGATTCGGTCGTCACGGAGTGCCCTTTCGTAACTGGCTGATCATGGCCACGGATGTCGCCTGGGAGGGCGCCTCGGCCTGAAGCTGATGGTAGGCCGTCAGTATGGGCAGCACCAAGGTGCTTTCGCGCTCAAGGTGACCTTGCTGGGCGGACTCGGCGTACGACATGACTGCACGATCAGCCATCGTCAGCAGAGTGACCGGCAAGCTGAATGGGCGGCGCTCTCCCATGTCGAACGGTGCCACCTGCACCACCGTATTCGGCAGCTCAGCGAACTCCAATAGTCGCGCCAGCTGGGCCTCCATGATGGCGGGGCTCCCAATTGGACGACGGAGACAGCTCTCGTCCAACACCACGAAGATCAACGGTGGACGAGTCCGCCGAAGCGCAGCCTGGCGCTCCGCTGTAACCCTCACGCGCTCATCTGCCTGCTCTGGCGTGATCGCACCGCGCTTGAGGGCGCTCTCGGCGATCACCGAGGTGTACTCCGGCGTCTGAAGCAAGCCCGGAACGACGCCAACCTCGTACAACCGAATCTCAGACGCCCGGCCCTCGTAGCCCACAAATTCCGGAAATCCTTCGAGCAGACTGCCCTGTCGGATCTCCCGCCACTGACGTTCGAACGCCTCAGCGGTGCCCTCGGTTCCGAGCGCCCGGTCCGCGCTGCGCGAGAAACGCAGAGTCGGAAGCTTGCGACCAGTTTCGACCGCCGAGACGTGGGTTCCCGAGTACCCCATCCGCTCACCCAGCTCGTCCTGCGTCCAGCCGCGCGCCTCCCTCAAGCTGCGCAGCTTTGCCCCGTAGGCGGCCTGGGGGCTGGTGTCGGGGTTCAACTCCTTCACGTTCATTGCCCTTCGCGCCTTTCTCCGTGCCTGAATGACAGGTTGAACGGGTTCTGACTGTAGGCCACTCTGAGTCGCCCCGGTAGTGGAACGACTACAGAGAGGAACCAATCGTCATGGGAAAAGCTGTTCGCCCGGACACCCAGGGGCCGTCGAGCCCCGCACCCCCCAACACCCCCGCCCCCTGCCGCACCTGCGAGGAATGGCATCTGGCCGAGGCCGTCGCGAACGCCGAGCGTGACTTCAGCCGGGCCACGGACTGCCGGGTGCTGCTCCAGCGGCACCAGGGGACGGCGGACTGCTCGGGGCAGGGGCCGGCATGAGCGAACAGGGCTCCCCCGCACCTGAGTTCAACCCGATGCGCTTCCCGCCCTGCGCGTGCGTCCGCTGCCGTTGCGAGAGGTCCGCCGCGAAGTCCGCCGAGAAGGCCGAAGGCGGCGAGGCCCCGGACGCTGACGACGGCGACTCCGCCCTCCTGCGCCAACTGCGCGCACGCGTGGTCGAGGAGAACGGACTGCGCAACTCCCTGCGACGGGACCAGTGACCGCCCCCGGCACCGCCCCCGGCACCGGACTCGGCACCGGGCCCGGCCCCGCCTACGTGGCCGAGACGTACGCGGGCGACGTGGGGACGGCCGTGCTCCTCGGGGGGACACTCACCAACTCGCCTCGGCTGGCGCTTCGTTGGCTCACCGGCAGAGCCCGCCGCATGGCACGCGCGCTCGCTCCCGATCCGTGCGCGGCCACCTGGTGTCCGCCGGGAGCACTCAGGCCCACCGGACACCGGCACGCCCGTGACGCGCCCGCCCGGCTGCTGGCGTGGGCCGAGTCGGTCCAGGAGCACGAAGAGGTGCTTCGGCACCTCGTGACCGGCCGGGCCTACCGGTTCGTCGCCCAGGACGACGACGGCTGCTGGTACGGGCTCCGCGCCCGCCCCGGGACTCCCCCCGCGCGCTTCCCGCCCGAGGCGGCTGCGCTCTGCCGCGACCTCGCGTGCCGGTCGCCGGCCGGGTGAGGCATGGAGGTGTCGGGAGATGTTTCGAAGGCATTCCTTGCCAGTCGAGGCCAGTCGAGCACCACGCCGATCCGCCCCAGCGGCAGCCGGACGCGGTCAACCACGACGACGGTGGCCGTGGCGTCCACGTCATGGACCTGGCCGGCCACGCGAGGGAACTCATCACCGTGCCGTACGGCGGCCGGCCCCCGCAACCACCCCCGCGGCGCCCCAGCCCCGCGCCGCTCAGTGACGGCCGGTCATGTGGGCGAGGGCCTGTTCCGCGCTGTCGGGGGCGAAGGCGCTCGCGATGCCCTCGGCGGCGCCCTCGGCCGCCTCGGCCGAGCGGGGCAGCAGGATCTTCTCGTAGGCGGTGACGGCCTCGTCGGGTTCCGGGTGGTCGGCGAGGGCCTGGGCGAGGTCGGCTCCGTCGCGCATGGCGAGGTTCGCGCCCATGCCGGAGAACGGGGACATCAGGTGGGCGGCGTCCCCGAGCAGGGTCACGCCCTCGGTGTGCTCCCAGGTGTGCGGGACGGGCAGGGCGAACAGGGGCCGGTTGACGTACCCGGTGTCGGTCTCGGTGAGGAAGCCGTGCAGCGCCGGGCCCCAGTCCGCGAAGCGTTCCAGCAGTGCCGCGCGGACGGCGGCGGGCTCGGTCAGGTCCACGCCCGCCCGGCGGTGCCAGTCCTCGGGGGTGCGCATCCCGACGTAGACGCGGATGTGGCCGCCGCTGTTGCGCTGGGCCACGAGGCCGAGGTTGTCGTCGAGGGCCATCATCGTGCCCTGCCCGGTGAGCGCGGCCGGCTCCGGGTGGCGGGTATCGGCCTCGTTCAGGCCGGTCTCCACGAAGGTGACCCCGGTGTAGACGGGCACGGCGTCCGACAGCAGGCGGCGCACGCGCGACCAGGCGCCGTCCGCTCCGACGATCAGGTCGGCCTCGGACGTCTCCCCGTTGCCGAAGCGCAGCCGGTGACGGCCCGCGCCCAGCGGCTCGGCCCGCTCCAGCTTGTGACCCCACTGGACGGTGCCGGGGTCGAGGGAGTCGAGCAGCAGGTCACGGAGCTGCCCCCGGTCGATCTCCGGGTTGCCCTGACCCTCGCCGGGCGGCGCCGCGTCGAACAGGATCCTCCCGTCGCGGCCGAGCAGACGCATCTGCTCGCCCTCGGGCCGGGCCAGAGCGCCGAACTCCTCCCAGAGACCGGCGGCGCGCAGGGCGTACTGGCCGGTGCCGGGCTGCATGTCCAGGCTGCCGCCCTGGTTGCGGGCGGTCCGTGAGGCGTCGAGATCGTGGACGGTGACCTCGACGCCGTGCCGCTGAAGGACACGGGCGCAGGTCAGGCCGCCAGGACCGGCGCCGATCACGGCGATACGGGTGGGGGTGCGGTTCATGTCGTACTCCTTGGTGTGCGAGGGGGTGGCGGCAGAAGGGCGCACGAGAACCCCCTCACCCACAAAAACACACTCAATACAAAAGTGCAATGACTAAACCTTTTACCTCGGGCCACCTTCGGAGAGTCCGCGCACGAGAAAGCCGGCCGTGACGTTCAACGTCACGGCCGGCTCGCCAGATGTCAGCGGGAGTCCAACAGCCCTACCCCAGCGTCGACTTGACCACGTCCGCGAGGCCCGCCGCGACCGAGCGGGCCTGTTCGATGTCGGCCGCCTCGACCATGACCCGTACCAGTGGTTCCGTGCCCGAGGGGCGCAGCAGGACGCGGCCGGTCGTGCCGAGGCTGTGCTCGGCCTCCTCGACGGCGGTGCGCAGTTCGGGGGCGGAGCCGACGCGGGACTTGTCGACGTCCGGGACGTTGATCAGGACCTGCGGCAGGCGGGTCATGACGGAGGCCAGGTCGGCCAGCGAGCGGCCGGTCTCGGCGACGCGGGCGGCGAGCATGAGCCCGGTCAGGGTGCCGTCGCCGGTCGTCGCGTGGTCCAGGATGATGACGTGGCCGGACTGCTCCCCGCCGAGCGCGAAGCCCTCCTTCTTCATCTGCTCCAGGACGTAGCGGTCGCCGACCGCCGTCTCCACGAAGGACACGCCCTCGCGCTCCATGGCCAGCTTGAAGCCCAGGTTCGACATGACGGTCGCGACGACGGTGTTCTTGCGCAGCGTGCCGTGCTCGCGCATGGAGAGGGCGAGGACCGCGAGGATCTGGTCGCCGTCCACCTCGTTGCCCTCGGCGTCCACCGCGAGGCAGCGGTCGGCGTCCCCGTCGTGGGCGATGCCGAAGTGCGCGCCCTGCTCGACCACGGCGGCCTGGAGCTTGGCGAGGTGCGTGGAGCCGCAGCCGTCGTTGATGTTGAGGCCGTCGGGCTCCGCGCCGATCGTGATGACGTCGGCCCCGGCGCGCGCGAAGGCGTCGGGCGAGACGCGGGCCGCCGCGCCGTGCGCCTCGTCGAGGACGATCTTCAGCCCGTCGAGCCGGTTGGGGAGCACGCCGACGAGGTGCGCGACGTACTGGTCGTAGCCCTCGTCGTACTCCCGGACGCGGCCGACGTCTCCCCCGGTCGGGCGGTCCCAGGCGGGGGCGCCGGGCTCGGTGTGGCGCTCGTACTGCGCCTCGATGCGGTCCTCCAGCTCGTCGGCCAGTTTGTGGCCGCCGCGCGCGAAGAACTTGATGCCGTTGTCGGGCATCGCGTTGTGGCTCGCGGAGAGCATGACGCCGAAGTCCGCGCCGAGCGTCCCGGTGAGGTGCGCGACAGCCGGTGTCGGCAGCACGCCCACCTTCAGCACGTCCACCCCGGCGCTGGCCAGGCCCGCGACCACGGCGGCCTCCAGGAACTCCCCGGAGGCGCGCGGATCACGGCCGACCACGGCCGTCGGGCGGTGGCCCGGGCGGCTGCCCAGTTCACCGAGCACGTGTGCCGCCGCGACCGAGAGGCCGAGCGCCAGCTCGGCCGTCAGATCGACGCCCGCGACCCCGCGTACGCCGTCCGTCCCGAAGAGCCGTCCCACTTGGTGTCCTCCCGCGTTGTTCACCGGCGACGTCGGCCTGAGCCGCCCGCCACCCTCCGCACACACATCTTGTTATACGTCATACCGCACAGGTCGTACCGCATAGAGCCGGTTCCTCCCCAAAGCGCACGCATTCGCGTGGACGAACCACACGCGTCCGCGTAGACGAACGCCCCGGCGGCACGAGCGTGCCGCCGGGGCGAACGGTGAAGAACAAGCAGGCGGATTTAGCGCTTGCTGTACTGCGGGGCCTTGCGGGCCTTCTTCAGACCGGCCTTCTTGCGCTCGACGGCACGGTCGTCACGACGCAGGAACCCGGCCTTCTTGAGGGCGCCGCGGTTGTTGTCCACGTCGGCCTCGTTCAGCGCGCGGGCCACGCCCAGGCGCAGGGCGCCGGCCTGACCGGAGACGCCGCCACCCGAGATACGGGCGACCACGTCGTAGCGGTTGTCCAGCTCCAGAACCTTGAAGGGCTCGTTGACTTCCTGCTGGTGCACCTTGTTGGGGAAGTAGTCCTCAAGGGTGCGGCCGTTGATCTTCCACTTGCCGGAGCCCGGAACGATCCGGACGCGGGCGATGGCGTTCTTGCGACGGCCCAGGCCGGCGGCCGGCTGGGGCTCGCCGAAGGCGGACGCGAGGGACTCCGAGGTGTACTCGCCCTCGACGGGGACCTCGGACTCGGTGGTGTACTGCTCGACGTCGACAGCCTCTTCGATCGGCTGCTCGGCGGTGGTCTCGGCCACGATGCTCCTCAGATTTCTCTACGTCTTAGGGGGTGGCCGGAACTACTGCGCGACCTGGGTGATCTCGAACGGCACAGGCTGCTGCGCCGAGTGCGGGTGCTGCTCGCCCGCGTAGACCTTCAGCTTCGACAGCATCTGACGGCCCAGGGTGTTCTTGGGGAGCATGCCCTTGACGGCCTTCTCGATGGCCTTCTCGGGGTTCTTGTCGAGCAGCTCGTCGTAGCGCACGGAGCGCAGGCCGCCCGGGTACCCGGAGTGGCGGTAGGCCATCTTCTGGGTCCGCTTGTTGCCGGAGAGGTGCACCTTGGCCGCGTTGACGATGATGACGAAGTCACCGGTGTCGACGTGGGGCGCGTAGATCGGCTTGTGCTTGCCCCGCAGGAGGCTGGCAGCGGTCGACGCCAGACGGCCCAGGACGATGTCCTGAGCGTCGATGACGTGCCACTGGCGAGTGACATCGCCAGGCTTGGGGCTGAACGTACGCACGGTCGTAGCCTTCGCTTCTCAGTGATGGGGTCTCCCCCGGCTCGGCAGAGCCAGGGGAAGGGTCCTGACATGGCCACCACGGACGATCACGACAGCCCTGGACGCACGACGGTGACGCAACCGTGTGCATGCCGCTGGTCATCGGCCCGGTGGACCGGTGTAAGGGCCCCTCACGTGAGAATGAGCAAGCCAATACACATAACGAAGAGGCAGAATACCCGGGCGCACCCGGACGGGTCAAAACGATGAAGACCCCCTGTTCAGGGAGTCGGGGACCTGTCCCGGCGCCGCTTCGGCGCGGTCTGCGGCCCTTCGCCGCTCTCCAGCGTACGTCCCCCGCTCGCGGTCCGGCGGGGGGACGGGCGGGATCCGGCCCCGGGCAGGGCCGCCGCCCGGCCGCCACCGGGGCGGGTACCGGGCCGCGACCGGCCCGGGTACCGGTACGGGCACGGTCGCCGGCCGTCTCTCGACCGGCTGCGGGCGGGTCCTTAGGATGCGGCCCATGAGCTTTGGGCAGGGGGGACCCTCGTGGGGCCCGGGGGGTACGGGCCCGCAGGGGCAGCAGGGGCAGCAAGGGCGGCAGGGACCGCACGGCGGCCGTTTTCCGCAGTCCGGTCCCGCGTCCGGTCCCGCGACGCCGGACTGGTCGGCGCTCGCGGAGGCGTCGGCCGCGCGGGAGCGGCGCAGGAAGTGGCTGTGGGTGGGCGGCGGCGTGGTCGCGACGGTCGTGGTGGCCTCGCTGGTGGCCGCCGTCGTCGTCACCGCCAACCACGACGACGGGGAGCGGGCCGACGCCCGGCCCAGCGGGCTGCCGCCCACGCAGACCCTGCCGAGCGAGACGGCGAAGCCCTCCCCGACCTTCCCCTCGGTCGCGCCGAAGCCGGTGCCGAAGCCGACGGAGTACCTGAACAGCGCGGCGAAGGACACCGCCCCGCTGTCCGCCGCCGGGCTGTTCCCGGGCACGGAGGTCACGATCGGCAGCGCCGTCTACAAGAAGGGCGCGCTCGCCTCCACCACGGACTGCGCCTCGGCGACGCAGGGCGCCCTCGGCGGTGTCCTGTCCGCGAACGGCTGCGGGCAGCTGCTGCGCGCGACGTACACGAAGGACGGGACGGCCGTCACGGTCGGGGTCGCGGTCTTCGGCACGGACGCGGCGGCGCTGAAGGCCAAGCAGCAGGCGAGGGGCAACGTGGCCTCCCTCGCGGGCGCGGGCGTGCCGGTCTTCTGCCGGGCCGTGAAGTGCCGCAACACCACCAACGCGGTGGGCCGCTACCTGTACGTCACGGTGGGCGGGTTCACCGCGCGCAAGGACGTGACGCCGCAGGACACGGCGGTGTTCCGGGCCGGGGACGACCTGTCGGCCTTCGCGTTCCGGCAGATCTACGGACGGGGCGTGGCCGCGGCCTCGGCGGCGGCCACCGCCCCGGCGGCGTAGGAACCGGGCGCCACGCCCCTCAGTGGTGCTTGAACCGCAGCCGCAGCGGCACGAGGGCGGACTCCAGCTGGGTGCGCAGCGTCATCTTGGAGACGCCCTCGGTGCGTTCCTCGAAGCGGATGGGTATCTCCACGGCCGGGTGCCCGGACCGTAGCGCCTTGTACTTCAGCTCGACCTGGAAGCTGTAGCCGGCGCTGTCGAGCGAGTCGAGGTCCACGTCGCGCAGGGTCGCGGCGGTCCACAGGTTGAAGCCGGCGGTGATGTCCTTGACGTCGGTGCCGAGGACGGCGCGGACGTAGCTGTTGGCGAACCTGGACAGCAGGACGCGGTGGCGGCCCCACTCCTCGTCGAGCTGTCCGCCCTCGACGTAGCGGCTGCCGACGACGAGCCCGGCGCCGCTCTCCTCGGCGGCCGCGAGCATCCGGACGACGGCCTCGACGGGGTGGCTGCCGTCGGCGTCCATCTGCACGACGTACGCGGCCCCTTCGGCGAGCGCGGCGTTCATCCCGGCGACGTAGGCGCGGCCGAGGCCGTCCTTCTCGGTGCGGTGCAGGACCGACATGCGGGCGGCGGGCGCGCCGTCGTTGTACTTCTCGGCCAGCTCCTCGGCGATCCGGCCGGTGCCGTCGGGGCTGGAGTCGTCCACGATCTTCAGGTGCAGCCCGGGCAGCGGCAGGTCGAGGACGGCCTGCGCCATGCGCGGCAGGTTCGCCGCCTCGTTGTAGGTCGGCATGACGACGGTGACGGGAGGTGTCGCGGCCTGCGCCGGCTCCTCCTCGCGGGACGGTGACACGGTTCTCCTTGGGAGCTTCAGAGGTGGACCCTGCGGCCGGCCGCGCTGTCGCCGCCGTCCGCCTTCTGGTCCTTGTTGTCCCCGGTGCGGGTCAGCAGCAGCACCTGGACACTGGCGAGTTTCTTCGTGCCCGCGATCCGGAAACCGGCGCGCAGGGCCTTGACGGTGGCGGGCGTCATCTGTGCGTACGGATTGCCGTCCGGGGAGGTCGCGACGAGCCACAGCCGCTCGGTGCGGGCGAGGCAGGCGGCGGGCCTGGGGCACTCCTGCGCGCCGTACGAGGCGATCTGCTGCGGGGTGCGGTACATCAGGACGTCCTTGGGGCGCTCGGCGGCGTCCCGCAGTTCGTAGTCCATGCCGCGCCGTTCGGCGAGCAGCCCGCTGTACGCGATGGCGTCGCCGTGCTTCTGGTGGGCGAGGACGTAGTGCGCGGCGCCCCGGTAGTCGGGCTCCCCCGGGATCGGGCCGCGGGCCGCGTCGATGCCGGGCAGCGCGGTCACGGTGAGCCCGCCCACCGCGAGCAGGCCGAGCGCGAGCCCGGCCGTGCGCAGCCCCCTGGCCCCCGTCCCGGCGGCGGGGCCGGTGACGGCACCTGCGGCGCGGCCCAGCGCGACGGCGCCGAGCAGGACCCAGGCGGGCGCCGTGAACAGCAGGTACCGCGCGAGGAACAGGTGGAGCTGGGCGGCCGTGGCGAAGGTGAGCAGCGGCGGCAGGACGGCCCACAGGGCGAGCGGCAGCGCGTACCGCCCGGCGAAGCACAGTCCGATCAGGCCCAGGACGAGGACGGGGACGGCCACCGCCCAGGTGCCGAACAGTTGCTGCGGGAGTTCGCGCAGGTCGTGGAGGGTCGGGTTGTTCCACGCGATCTGGCCGCTCTGCCCGGTGCCGGAGAGCGCCATCGGCAGGACGAGGCACAGGCCGAGGGTCGCGGCGGCGGTGAAGGCCCAGCCGGCGATCCGGTCGCCCTCGCGCCGCACCCGCGCCACCATCGCGAGGTGCGCGGCGAGCACGCACAGCGAGGCGAGGTGGCTCCAGCCGATGAGCGGGATCGAGAAGGTGTACGCGGTCCAGCCCTTGAAGGTGGGCCGCTCCAGCGAGCGGGCGAGCAGCAGCGTGGACAGCAGGACGGCGGCGACCGCGAAGGCGTACGGCCGGATCTCCTGCCCGTAGCGGGTGGTCGCGGGCAGCACGGCGAAGGCGAGTCCGGCGATCAGTCCGACGCGGGCGGTGAACAGCTGGCGGCCGAGCAGTCCGAGGAGTCCGGCGGCGGCGCCCATCGCGAGGGCCCCGGGCACGCGCAGCGCGGTCGGGGAGTCGCCGAACACCGCGACCCAGCAGTGCATCAGCACGTAGTAGGGGGTGAAGACGATGTCGATGGAGCGGATCAGCCGGCTCAGGTCGTGCATCGAGAGGCTGGAGGCCCACCAGGTGGCGTGTTCGTCGCGCCACAACTGCCGGTCGTCGAGGCCCTGGAGGACGAACAGGAGGGCGAGCAGGGTCGGCAGCGCGAACACGACGAGGGCGAGGCGGCGCCCGCCCCTGCCGGGGCGTTCGACGGGCGGCGGGGGCTGCGGGGTGCCCGACTCGCGGGCGAGCGCCTGCGCCGAGGGCCGCAGTTGCGGCAGCAGCAGGCTCATGGTCTGCGTGGACTCGGCGGCGGGGCCGGGCGGCCGGTGGTGAGCCGGTCCGGCGTCCGCCCCGTGGCCGGTGTCCTGCCCGGCCGCCCCGGGCATTCTGTCCTGGCTCGCGGCGCGCTGCCGCATGTCCCGGCTCACTGCTTGACCCATATCCGGTAGGAGGAGGTGCCGCTGCTCGTGGTGGTCGGGAACTGGGCGGTCAGCCGGTAGTGCGCGTTGCCGCGCAGCTCCTTGCGGACCGCCGCGTCGACCTCGGGGGTGACTCCGCCGCGCAGCATGATGACGTCGAAGTAGCCGTCGCGGACGGCCGCGCGGAAGCCCGCGGGCTCACCGCCCGAGTACCGCTTCCCGTTCTTCGCGGTGTAGTCGAGGGAGGCCGTGTTCTTCCACTGGTTCCAGCCGGTGACGTCCCGCAGGTAGTAGCCGGGCACCTCGGACTCCTCGGCGAGGTAGACGCCCTTGCGGTCCACGACGGTGCGCAGATAGGCCATCGGCCCCCGGGAGTCGGGGAAGCTGAACGCGTTCTGCGCCTGGACCATGCCGAGGACCAGGGTCAGGACGAAGAGCATGATGCCGAGCTGCGGGTTGCGGAAGTGCGAGCCGACCAGCCGGGACATGCCGAGGCCCGCCATGGGCGCGGCGAACAGCAGCCCGAAGCCGACGTGCTTGTAGAGGGACACCTCGGTCTGGAGGTGGATCTGGTAGGCCGTCGCGAGCAGCGCGGTGCCGGTCAGGACGGTGCCGAGCAGGGCGCGTCGCACCCGCCCCGGGGTGGACCCGGAGACCCAGGGCATCTCGACCATGCGGGCCCGTACGACGTAGGCGACGGAGCCGGCCAGCGCGGTGAGGAACACGAGGCCGCCCCACTGCGCGCTGTGCTGGAGCAGGGTCCACGCGGTGTCGCTGCCGTGCTGCCGGTCGGTGGTGGTGGAGCTGATCCCGCCGAGCGGCCCGGACAGCGCCCATCCGGCGCCGAGCAGGACGAGGACCCCGGCGGCCAGCAGGGCGCCGCGCAGCAGGGTCCGTACGCCGCGCTGGCGGTAGGCGGTGAGGACGGCGAGCACCACGAGGGTCGGGATGTAGAGGCCGGCCGCGTACTTCACGCCGAAGGCGAGGGCGATGGGCGGCGCCGCGAGCAGCACGGCGGGCGCCTTCATCCGGCCGGTGCGCACCAGGACCCAGAAGGCGAGGGCGAGCAGGAACAGCGCGGCCGCGTCGTACGTCGCGAGGCGGCCCAGCACGATCGTGGACTGGACGACGGAGAACAGCGCGGCGGCGCCCAGCGCGGAGCGCGAGTTGAACATGCGCCGGGTCGCCGCGTACAGCAGGGCGGTGGTCGCGAGCATGAACACGAGGCTCAGCGCGCGGACTCCGGCCAGGCCGAAGGGACCGTCCACGAGCGCGGCGAGGACCGGGTAGAGCTTGGGGTGGCCGGAGAAGTAGGCGGCGAAGTCGACGGGCAGCGGGGTGCCGTGCAGCAGGTTGTCGAGTTCGTAGTGCCCGGAGGCGATGTAGAGGGCCTCGTCCTGGAAGGCGGTGCCGCGCAGCCGCAGCGAGAGCACCGCCTGCACGGCGAGCACGCACAGCAGCGCGGCCCGGCTGATGAGGGTCGAGCGCCGGGTGTCGACGGCCCAGGCGGACTCGGGCACCTTCGGCAGCGTGTAGCCGCGTACGGGCTCCCGCTGCGGGTTGATCTCGAAGGGGTCCTCGGGCAGCGCGGCCGGATCGGCCTCCGGCTGCGGCGCGGGCGCCTGCTCCCAGGGCTGCGGCTCCGGGTCGAGGGGCTGCCGCGGTAGGTACGCGCCGTGGTCGGCGGGCTGCGGTATGTACACACCGTGGTCGGCGGGCTGCGGCTGCGGGTACGGGGGCCCCGGCGGCGGGGAGGCGGGGGGATACCGGTCCATCAGGGCTTCTTCACATCGAATCCGTAGCCGGGGTCACGGGCCTGGTCCTGGTACGCCCGCTCGGCGGCGGGCCCGCTCGCGATGCGCCAGTCCGCCTCCTTGTCGAAGTCGAACCACACGTGGCCGAGGACGTCCTTGCGGGCCAGTACGCCCTGGAACAGGTCCTTGATGTCGGCCGGTTTGCGCTCCCCCGCCTCGGAGGCGGTCTCGGCGATGAGGAAGGGCCGCCGGGTGAAGGCACGGACCTGGTCCATGGTCGGGCCGTACAGGGCGTTGAAGGTGGAGGGGCCGCCGGTCGCGTAGTAGCCGACGACGCCGACCCAGTCGACGTAGGCGTCCCCGGGCCAGTACGGCCTGAGCTTCACGTCGGGCACGGGGTTGACGACGTTGGGGCTCCACACCCAGATGACCTGGGTGGCGCCCTCGTCGGCGAACACGTCGTGGACGTGCTTCCAGGCCTTCACGAACTCCTGCGGGGTGGCCTTCTTGGTGCCCCAGGGGTACCAGCCGCCGTTCATCTCGTGCGCGAAGCTGATCGCGACGGGCTGGTTCAGCTCCTTCACGGAACGGGCGTACTCGCGTATGTACGTGTCGTCCTTGCCCGCGCCTATCTGCTTGAGGCTGCGCTTGAACGGCTCCCAGGCGACGAAGGGCAGCGCCCCGTAGTCCCAGGCGTTGACCGCGAGCCGGGTCTCGTACTGGTCGCCCCAGGCCGAGTAGAACTCGACCAGGTTGGGCTTCTTCCCGGCCTGCCCGGCGAACTTGTCGAGCGGCTTGACGGAGGCGGGCGCCCCGTCGAGGGCCACCCCGAAGTACTTCTTGTCCGGCTTCAGCAGGGGCCGTACGTCGTAGGGCAGGACGCTCTTCTCGGGCGCCGCCGAGGCGGACTTCTTCGACGCGGAGCCGTCCGGCTCGCCCTGGGCGCGCTCGTACTGGTCGCGGCCGCTGTCGGAGAAGACCCCGCAGCCGGTCGCGGACAGCAGGGCACCGGCCAGCAGTACGGCGGTGAGGCCGCGACGGGCGGCGCGGCGGGCGGGGCGTCGTGGGGGGCGCTGAGAGGAGCGGATCATGCGCTCGCTTCCTGGGGACGGGCGTTGCGGGGCTGGACGAGCACGCGGGCGACGACGGCCGCGTAGAAGAGTCCGCCGGACAGCATCAGGGCGAAGTCGGGCGGGTACGCGGTGAGCACGCGCCAGCCGGCCAGGACCACCCACAGCACGGCGGTGCCGGCGGTCCAGCCGTACATCCCGGCCCAGTAGCGGCCCATGCCGTTCTTCTTGGCCCCGTCGGAACCGGTCGGCTTCCAGCCCATGGGGCGGCCCCGCAGGACGTCCCACACGGCGAACACGTGCGACCAGCCGTACATGATGCGCACCGCCCAGGCCTCCAGGCGGTACGGGGCGCGGTGCCACAGCGGCAGCACGAGCGTCACGTAGAACACGCTGGGCAGGATGAGCAGTCCGGCCTGGGCGCGCAGCAGATCGGGGCGCAGCACGAGCAGGGACAGCGGGATGAGCGGGGCGACGAAGGTCAGCAGCGCGGTCTGGAGGTAGTAGAGGAAGCCGGAGACGTAGCACAGCCGCGTCATCAGCTTGAGGTCCATCTCCCAGAAGGACTTGCTGGTGAGCAGCGACAGCGAGCCCATGCACCAGCGGTACTGCTGGTTGTGGAAGGCCCCCGCGGTGTCCGGGCAGACCCCGGCGGACAGCGCGACCGGCACGTAGCGCAGCTTCCAGCCGAGCGCCCGCAGGTCGAAGCCGGTGTACATGTCCTCGGAGTGCTCGATGAGCGAGATGCCGCCGATCTCGTCGAGCGCGGAGCGCCGGTACACGGCGCAGGAACCCACGCAGATCGAGCCGTCCTTGTCCTCCCGGGAGGTCTGCACCGAGCGGTAGAACTGCTCCTGCACGGCGCCCGCGCCGCGCTCGATCCAGTTCTGCCGGTCCACGGTGCGGAAGAACTGCGGGGACTGGACGATGCCGATGCGCTCGTCGTCCATGTGCGGCAGGAGTTCGTCCAGCAGGTCGGCGCGCGGCGCGAAGTCGGCGTCGAGGATGAGGATGTGCTCGCCGTGGGTGCGCTCGAAGGCGTGCCGCAGGTTCCCGGCCTTCTTGAACCAGCCCCGGTTGGGCCGCACCACGTAGTGGAAGCCGAAGTCCCCGGCCATGGCGGCCACGTCCGGGTCGTCGGCGTCGTCCAGGACGTACACCTCGACGGGCCCCCGGTACGCGGCGTCCAGCGCGCGCACGTGCGTCCAGGTGTTGGCGAGCACCTCCAGGGGCTCCCCGCACACCGGCAGGTACACGTCGACGCTCGGGTGCCTGACCGGCCGCCAGTTGCGCACCAGCCGCTTGTGGCCCTTGAGGTCGAAGTCCTTGCTGAAGCTGTCGAGCACGAAGGACAGCAGGTAGTCCGCGACGATGAACGCGAGCAGCGGCATCATGATCC
Organism: Streptomyces sp. NPDC049954; assembly: GCF_040656295.1. Taxonomy (NCBI): domain Bacteria; kingdom Bacillati; phylum Actinomycetota; class Actinomycetes; order Kitasatosporales; family Streptomycetaceae; genus Streptomyces; species Streptomyces sp. NPDC049954. The sequence goes on along the minus strand of NZ_JBFALS010000007.1, from coordinate 345,610 downwards.
AGAACCACGGGCTGGACGCCGTGAACAGCAGCTGACTGACGCCCAGACACGCGAAGCTCAGCATCGAACCGAAGGTCAGCACCCACCGGTTGCGCTGCGCGTAGGAGTACTTCTCCCGGTCGTCGGGCGGCTGCGGCAGCAGTCCGTGGCTGTGGGCGACGGTCCTGCGCCACTCTGCGGCACCGCCGGCCCTCCGGCGGCGCGGGGGAACGGGCCCCCCGGCCCCTCCGGAACGGGAGGCGGAATCAACGGCACTCATGGAAGACCCCCGGGCCTCAAGCCCCGATTTGCTCCAACGGCGACCGGGGTCGAACACCCGGGCCGGAAATCGCGAGCATATACGAGCAGAGGAAGGCCGAGTTCCGCGCGGTGCCGACCGTTTGGCAGGGTTTCGGCACCTCTTGGGGCGCCGAACACGCCCCGAACTGTCGCTTTGTGCCAGGGCCGCGCGACGGTCACCCGGGGTGTGGCATCAATAACACCCCTTCGGACACAACCCCCCGCCCGCGCCCCTCAGCCACTCTTCTCAGCCACAGCCCCCGCAGGCGGGCAGCGTCCGCTTGTTGCGCGCCTGGACGCTGCGCGCCGCGAGGAGTTCGTCGGCCGGGTAGCCGACCTCCTCCAGCGTCAGCCCGTGCGGCCGGACGACGTGGACGGCGGAGTCCCGCACCCGGGCCGCGAGGACCTTGGCGGGCCAGTCGGGCGGCCGGTGCCCGTCGCCCACGAACAGCATCGCGCCGACCAGGGAACGCACCATGTTGTGGCAGAAGGCGTCGGCCCGCACGGTCGCCTCAAGGACCCCGTCCGCGCGCCGCTCCCAGCGCAGCTCCTGGAGCGTCCGGATGGTCGTGGCACCCTCGCGCTTCTTGCAGTACGCGGCGAAGTCGTGCTCCCCGAGCAGACCGCGGGCCGCCTCGTTCATCGCGTCGAGGTCCAACGGCCAGTCGTGCCACAGCACATGGCCGCGCAACAGCGGGTCGACGCCGCCCGGGGCGTCCGTCACCCGGTACGCGTAGCGCCGCCAGACCGCCGAGAACCGCGCGTCGAAGCCCTCGGGGGCCGGGGCGATCCGCCACACCCGTACGTCCCTGGGCAGCCGCCCCGCGAGCCGCTTGAGCAGCTTCTCGCCGTGCTCGGCCCACAACTCCTCGCCCACGTCCACGTGCGCGACCTGTCCGCGCGCGTGCACCCCGGAGTCGGTGCGCCCGGCCACGGTCAGCTCGTACGGCACCGCGGACCGGGTGACGACGCGCAGCGCCTCCTCGATCTCCCCCTGCACGGTGCGCCGCCCCGAGGGCTGCTTCGCCCAGCCGGAGAACTCGCTCCCGTCATAACTCAGATCAAGCCGCAACCGCACGTGGAACTCCCAGCGAACGAAGTAGTAAGGGACGGGAAAAGGAAAAGCGGGCCCGCCCCCGAAGGGACGGACCCGCTCAGCTCGCGCGAGGCGGGCTCAGGCGTCCTTGGACTCCTCGGCCGCCTCCGGCTTGGCGTCCTCGACGGTCTCGGCCGGGGCCTCGTCCTTCTTGAGGGCGTCTTCCTTGACCGCGCGCTGCGTCGCGGCCTCGGCCTCACCGGTGGCCTGCTGGGCCACGGTCAGGGCCTCCACCAGCTCGATGACCGCCATGGGCGCGTTGTCGCCCCGACGGTTACCGATCTTGGTGATACGGGTGTAACCACCCGGACGGTTCTCGTACCGCGGGCCGATCTCCGTGAAGAGCGTGTGCACGATGCTCTTGTCGGTGATGATCTGGAGCACCTGACGGCGGTTGTGAAGGTCGCCCTTCTTCGCCTTGGTGACCAGACGCTCGGCGTACGGCCGCAGCCGGCGCGCCTTGGCCTCGGTGGTCGTGATCTTGCCGTGCTCGAACAGCGCCTTGGCGAGGTTCGCCAGCAGCAGCTTCTCGTGCGCGGCGCCGCCACCGAGACGGGCACCCTTGGTGGGCTTCGGCATGGTGTTACTCCTTGTGATCTGCGCCGGCCGTATCAGGTACCGACGACAGTGTCCCGCGCGGGCGACTGCCCGCCGGAAGTTTAAGAACGGCTAACCAAGCCCGTCCAGCTCAATCAAGCCCGTCCGGCGCTTGAGGACAAGCGCGAAGCGCGACCTTCAAGCCCGTCCGGCTCAATCAAGCCCGTCCGGCGCTTGAGGACAAGCGCGAAGCGCGACCTTCAAGCCCGTCCGGCGCTTGAGGACACCCGCCGGAGGCGGGCACCCCCACCCCCGGCCGGCAGGCCCTCAGTACTGCTCGGTCTCCACGAAGCCGGCATCCGCGTCGTCATCCGCACCAAAGGTGTCGGCCGCCGAGGTCGGGTCGAACCCGGGAGGCGAGTCCTTGAGCGCCAGGCCCATACCGGCCAGCTTCGCCTTGACCTCGTCGATCGACTTCGCACCGAAGTTGCGGATGTCGAGCAGGTCGGCCTCGGAGCGGGCGACCAGCTCACCCACGGAGTGGATGCCCTCGCGCTTGAGGCAGTTGTACGAGCGGACCGTGAGCTCAAGCTCCTCGATCGGCAGCGCCAGATCGGCGGCGAGCGCGGCGTCCGTCGGGGACGGGCCCATGTCGATGCCCTCGGCGTCGATGTTCAGCTCGCGCGCGAGACCGAACAGCTCGACCAGGGTCTTGCCGGCGGAGGCCATGGCGTCACGCGGACGCATCGCCTGCTTGGTCTCGACGTCGACGATGAGCTTGTCGAAGTCGGTGCGCTGCTCGACTCGGGTCGCCTCGACCTTGTAGGTGACCTTGAGGACGGGCGAGTAGATCGAGTCGACCGGGATACGGCCGATCTCCTGGCCCACCTGCTTGTTCTGGACGGCGGAGACGTAGCCGCGACCGCGCTCGACGGTCAGCTCCATCTCCAGCTTGCCCTTGGCGTTCAGCGTGGCGAGCACCAGGTCGGGGTTGTGCACCTCGACACCGGCCGGGGGCGCGATGTCGGCGGCGGTGACCAGGCCCGGACCCTGCTTGCGCAGGTACATCACGACCGGCTCGTCGTGCTCCGAGGAGACGACCAGCTGCTTGATGTTGAGGATGAGGTCGGTGACGTCCTCCTTGACACCCGGCACGGTGGTGAACTCGTGCAGGACGCCGTCGATCCGGATGGACGTGACGGCCGCGCCCGGGATCGAGGAGAGGAGCGTACGGCGCAGGGAGTTGCCGAGGGTGTAACCGAAGCCCGGCTCCAGCGGCTCGATGACGAACCGGGAGCGGAACTCGTCGACGACCTCTTCGGTCAACGAGGGACGCTGAGCGATCAGCATGCGTGTGTTCCTTCTGTCGTGGGCGACCACTATTTGACGCCCGACGTACCGGGCCGGAGCCCGACGGTGTTACTGCCACAAGGGTACGGGCGGTACGGCCGTTACGGCCGTACCGCCCGCGAAACCCACAGCTCACCGGGGTCGGCAGACCCCGGCGGTCCGGTCAAACGCGGCGGCGCTTGGGGGGACGGCAGCCGTTGTGCGGGGTGGGGGTGACGTCCTGGATCGAGCCGACCTCCAGGCCGGTGGCCTGGAGCGAGCGGATCGCGGTCTCACGGCCGGAGCCGGGACCCTTGACGAACACGTCCACCTTGCGCATGCCGTGCTCCTGCGCGCGGCGGGCGGCCGACTCGGCGGCCATCTGCGCGGCGAACGGAGTCGACTTGCGCGAGCCCTTGAAGCCGACGTGGCCGGCGGAGGCCCAGGAGATCACGTTGCCCGTGGGGTCGGTGATCGAGATGATCGTGTTGTTGAACGTGCTCTTGATGTGGGCGTGCCCGTGAGCGACGTTCTTCTTTTCCTTGCGGCGCACCTTCTTGGCAGCGCCCTGACGGCCCTTCGGAGGCATGTATTACTCCCGTGGAGGTGGTCGGTCCTGCAGCGTCAGCTGTCGATCGACCGCTGAGGACTACTTCTTGCCCGGCTTCTTCTTACCGGCGATGGCGCGACGCGGGCCCTTGCGGGTGCGGGCGTTCGTGCTCGTGCGCTGGCCGCGGACGGGCAGGCCGCGGCGGTGACGCAGACCCTGGTAGCAGCCGATCTCGACCTTGCGGCGGATGTCGGCCTGGATCTCGCGACGGAGGTCACCCTCGGTCTTGAGGTTGGCGTCCACGTACTCGCGGATCTTGACGAGGTCTTCCTCGGCAAGGTCGCGGACGCGGGTGTTGGGGTCAACGCCGGTCGCGGCCAGCGTCTGCTGGGACAGGGTGCGACCGATGCCGAACACGTACGTGAGGGCAACCTCGACGCGCTTTTCGCGCGGGAGGTCAACACCTTCAAGGCGTGCCATTCAAGGCTCCTGTTGTTTTCGGAGGTCTTCCGCAGCACCACTCCCGCCCGCCGAGGCCCCTGCGGCCTGGTACGGAACGGGTCCCCGGCCTCCGACCGGGGGTGTCGCCCTCCATCACTGACAGATCACTCTGAAGGATCCGAAGAGGGACGGGTACTGCGTATGTACTTGGTTACGTCGCGCTGAATCTCTGCGAATGCAGTGAGGAGCGGTGTCGCGTCAGCCCTGGCGCTGCTTGTGGCGCGGGTTGTCGCAGATGACCATGACCCGGCCGTGACGGCGGATCACCCTGCACTTGTCGCAGATCTTCTTGACGCTCGGCTTGACCTTCATGGGTGTGAGGTTCTCCGGGTCAGTGCCGGCGCCCCACGGGAGGGACGTCAGCGAGATCAGATCTACTTGTAGCGGTAGACGATCCGGCCACGCGTCAGGTCGTACGGAGACAACTCCACCACGACCCGGTCGTCAGGGAGGATCCGGATGTAGTGCATCCGCATCTTGCCGCTGATGTGCGCCAGGACCTGGTGGCCGTTCTGGAGCTCCACCTTGAACATCGCGTTCGGCAGAGACTCGACGACAGTGCCCTCGATCTCGATGGCACCTTGCTTCTTGGCCACGCTTCGCCCTTCGAATCGACTACCTGGGTCGACCCTCGGTGAAACGGACATGCCGATACACGAGAGCCGACGAGTCAGTCTACGTCAGCCCCCGCAGAAACACGAATCGAGAAAGACTGCCCGTACGGGGCGTCCTCAACCGCCGGACGGGGTCAATTCTGGGCCCGTCCGGTACCTGAGGCATCTGGGATCTTCAGCCCAGCGGGTCCGGCGCGACATCGATCCCCATGGACCCGAGCTTGGCCTTGCCGCCGTCCACCGCGGTGAGGACGAAGGGCCCGGCCTCGGTCAGCGCCACACTGTGCTCCCAGTGCGAGGACCACGAGTGGTCGATCGTCTCGACGGTCCACTCGTCGTCGAGGACCTCCGTCTTCGGGGAGCCCAGCGAGACCATCGGCTCGATCGCGAGGCAGAACCCCGGCACGAGCTTGGGGCCGCGGCCGCGGCGCCGCTCGACGTAGTTCAGCAGGTGCGGGTCCATGTGCATGGCCGTGCCGATGCCGTGGCCGCCGTAGTCCTCGACGATCCCGTACTTCCCGCCGCCCGGCTTCGGCTGCCGGCGGATGTACGTCTCGATCGCGCGGGAGACGTCCACGAGCCGGTTGCCCAGCTTCATCGCGGCGATCCCGGCCCACATCGACTCCTCGGTGACCCGGGACAGCTCGACCAGCTCCGGGGCGTGACCGGTGCCGACGAAGGCGGTGAAGGCGGCGTCCCCGTGCCAGCCGTCCACGATGGCCCCGGCGTCGATCGAGATGAGGTCCCCGTCCTTCAGGACGGTCCTGTCGTCGGGGATGCCGTGCACCACGACGTCGTTCACCGAGGTGCAGATGGTCGCGGGGAAGCCCCCGTACCCGAGGAAGTTCGGCTTGGCGCCGTGCTCGGCGAGCACCTCGCGGGCCACGAGGTCGAGGTCCCGCGTGGTGGCCCCCGGCACCGCCGCCGCACTGGTGGCGCGGTGCACCGCGGCCACGACCAGCCCGGCCTCGCGCATCTTCGCGATCTGCTCCGGGGTCTTGATCTCCACCATGGGTCCGGCTTTCCTCACTGCGCGTACGGCCCGTACGGCTCCGACAGCGGTACGTGGCGGGCTCTGCGGCCCCCTCCTCGTACCCGTACACCAACAACACTACGGCCGCGACGCCCTGCGAGGCGCCGCGGCCGCTTCGACCGGTGGTACCGCCACGGAGGCGGTACGCCCGGTTACTTCTTGAGCGCCTCCAGGGCGCGTTCGGTGACCTCGCCCACCTTGCCGAGCGCCGAGATCGTCACGACCAGGCCCTGGGCCCGGTAGTGGTCGATGATCGGCTCGGTCTCCGTGTGGTAGACCTCCAGCCGCTTGCGGACGGTCTCCTCCTTGTCGTCCCCGCGCTGGTACAGCTCGCCGCCGCAGACGTCGCAGACGCCCTCGTGCTTCGGCTTGCTGTACTCGACGTGGAAGACGTGGCTGGAGTCGTTGCGGCAGATGCGGCGGCCCGCGATGCGCTTGACCACCTCGTCCTCGGGGACCTCCAGGTCCAGGACCGCGTCGAGCTTCTGGCCCTCGTCCTTCAGGAGCGCGTCGAGCGCCTCGGCCTGGAGGACGTTGCGGGGGAAGCCGTCCAGCAGGAAGCCGTTCCCGGCGTCCCCCTGGTCCATGCGGTCCTTGGCCATCCCGATGGTGACCTCGTCCGGCACCAGGTTCCCGGCGTCGATGAAGGACTTCGCCTGCTTGCCCAGCTCCGTGCCCTGGCTGATGTTGGCGCGGAAGAGGTCGCCCGTGGAGATGTGCGGGACCGACAGCTTCTTGGCGAGGAACGCGGCCTGCGTTCCCTTGCCCGCACCGGGCGGTCCGACGAGGACGATACGCATCAGCGGAGGAACCCTTCGTAGTTGCGCTGCTGGAGCTGGCTCTCGATCTGCTTCACGGTCTCCAGACCCACACCCACGATGATCAGGATGCTCGTCCCGCCGAACGGGAAGTTCTGGTTGGCCCCGAAGCCCGCCAGTGCCAGCGTCGGCACCAGTGCGATCAGCCCCAAGTACAGCGAGCCCGGCCAGGTGATCCGGTTGAGCACGTAACTCAGGTACTCAGCGGTCGGTCGGCCAGCCCGGATGCCCGGGATGAACCCACCATACTTCTTCATGTTGTCGGCGACTTCTTCGGGGTTGAAGGAGATGGCCACGTAGAAGAAGGCGAAGAACACGATCAGCAGGAAGTACAGCGTCACGTGCGGCCAGGCCGCGTTGTTGGCCAGGTTGTCCCGCACCCACACCGCCCAGCCGGCCTGCGAGTCGGTGAACTGCGCGACCAGCGCCGGGATGTACAGCAGCGAGGAGGCGAAGATGACCGGGATGACGCCCGCCTGGTTGACCTTGAGCGGGATGTAGGTCGAGGTCCCGCCGTAGGAGCGGCGGCCGATCATGCGCTTCGCGTACTGCACGGGGATGCGCCGCTGGGCCTGCTCGACGAAGACCACGAGGGCCACCATCACGAGCCCCACGAGGATCACGGTGCCGAACTCGATCCAGCCGCCGGCCAGGTCGCCCTGCTTCTTGATGGCCCACAGGGCGCCGGGGAAGCCGGCCGCGATCGAGATGAACATGAGGATCGACATGCCGTTGCCGATGCCGCGGTCGGTGATCAGCTCGCCGAGCCACATGACGGCGGCGGTGCCGGCGGTCATGGTGACGACCATGGTGACCGTGGTGAAGATCGACTGGTCCGGGACGATGTCCCCGGCGACGGAGCAGCCCTGGAAGATGGCGCCGCTGCGCGCGGTCGCGACGAGGCCGGTGCCCTGGAGGATCGCGAGGGCCACGGTCAGGTAGCGGGTGTACTGGGTGATCTTCGCCGTACCGGCCTGGCCCTCCTTCTTCAGGGCTTCGAGCCGCGGGATCACGACGGTCAGCAGCTGAAGGATGATGCTCGCCGTGATGTACGGCATGATCCCCAGCGCGAAGATGGTGATCTGGAGCAGGGCGCCGCCACTGAACATGTTGATCAGACCGAACAGACCGGAGTTGGTGTTGGCCTGGTCGATACAGGTCTGCACGTTCTTGTAGTTGACCCCCGGGATCGGTACGTGCGTACCGAGCCGGTAGATCACGATGATGCCCAGCGTGAAGAGCAGCTTCTTGCGCAGGTCGGGCGTCTTGAACGCTCGGGCGAACGCGGTGAGCACGGTGCCTCCTGCGACCCCCGCGCTACTGCGTCAAGGGTGACGGTCTTGAGGTTCGACGGAAACGGATACTGCTGTCAGGACAACCGCGTGAACTCACGAGAGGACACGCGGGCATAACAGTGCACGCCACCTTACCGGCGACGCCACCCCCCGGGAACGACCAACCGGGGATACCCCATAAGTGGGGTATCCCCGGTGGGATGTGTTCACGTCACGAGACAGCCCGAGGGACTCAGACCAGCTCGGTGACGGTGCCGCCAGCGGCGGCGATCTTGTCCTTGGCGGAGGTGGAGACCTTGTCGACCTTCACCGTCAGCGCCACGGAGATCTCGCCCTGGCCGAGCACCTTGACGAGGCTGTTCTTGCGGACAGCACCCTTGGCGACCAGGCCCTCGACGGTGACCTCGCCACCCTCCGGGTAGAGGGCTCCGAGCTTGTCGAGGTTCACGACCTGGAACTCGGTACGGAACGGGTTCTTGAAGCCCTTGAGCTTCGGGAGACGCATGTGGAGGGGCATCTGCCCGCCCTCGAAGCGCTCCGGAACCTGGTAGCGGGCCTTGGTGCCCTTGGTACCACGACCGGCGGTCTTACCCTTGGACGCCTCACCACGACCCACACGGGTCTTGGCGGTCTTGGCGCCCGGGGCGGGCCGGAGGTTGTGGACCTTCAGCGGGTTCTGCTCACCCATGTCAGTCGACCTCCTCGACCGTCACGAGGTGGCGGACGGTGTGCACCATGCCGCGGAACTCGGGACGATCCTCCTTGACAACCGTGTCGTGCAGGCGCTTGAGCCCGAGCGAACGCAGGGTGTCACGGTGGTTCTGCTTGCTGCCGATGTACGACTTCGTCTGCGTGATCTTGAGGCGAGCCATTACGCACCCGCCCCGGCACGCGCACGCAGCAGGGCAGCGGGGGCCACGTCCTCGAGGGGCAGACCGCGGCGGGCCGCGATCTCCTCGGGACGCTGGAGACCCTTGAGGGCCGCCACAGTCGCGTGAACGATGTTGATCGCGTTGTCGGAGCCCAGGGACTTCGACAGGATGTCGTGAACGCCGGCGCACTCCAGAACGGCACGCACCGGGCCACCGGCGATAACACCGGTACCGGGGGAAGCCGGCTTCAGGAGGACGACACCGGCGGCCTTCTCACCCTGGATCGGGTGAGGGATGGTGCCCTGGATGCGCGGGACCTTGAAGAAGTTCTTCTTCGCTTCCTCAACACCCTTGGCGATCGCGGCCGGCACCTCCTTGGCCTTGCCGTAACCGACACCGACGGTGCCGTCCGCGTCGCCCACCACGACCAGCGCGGTGAAGCTGAAGCGGCGACCACCCTTGACTACCTTGGCAACACGGTTGATCGCGACGACGCGCTCAACGTACGCGGTCTTCTCGGCGGCGGAAGCTCCGCCGTCACGGCCCTTCCGGTCCCGCCGCTCGCCGCCACCGGCACCGCTTCCGCGGCGCTGGGGTCCAGCCATTGGATATACCTCTCTCTGTTTCCGCTAGCTACGAACGGGACTCAGAACTTGAGTCCGGCCTCGCGGGCGGCGTCCGCGAGGGCAGCGATGCGCCCCGCGTACTTGTTGCCACCGCGGTCGAAGACGACAGTCTCGACGCCGGCCGCCTTGGCACGCTCGGCGACCAGGGCGCCGACCTGCTGGGCCTGCGCGCTCTTGTCGCCCTCGCCGCCGCGGATGGACGTGTCCAGGGTGGAGGCCGACGCCAGGGTGTGACCCTTGATGTCGTCGATCACCTGGGCGACCATGTGGCGGTTGGAACGCGTCACGACGAGGCGGGGACGCTCCTGCGTACCCGAGATCCTCTTGCGGACGCGGATGTGACGTCGCTTGATGGCAGCGGCCTTGTAGGCCGAGCCCTTCGCGATCTTCACGCCGTATGCCATGGCTTACTTACCCGCCTTTCCGACCTTGCGGCGGATGACTTCGCCCTCGTACTTGACACCCTTGGCCTTGTACGGGTCGGGCTTGCGCAGCTTGCGGATGTTGGCCGCAACCTCGCCGACCTTCTGCTTGTCGATGCCCTCGACCGAGAAGTGGGTCGGGTTCTCGACCTTGAACGTGATCCCCTCGGGGGCCTCGATCAGGATCGGGTGGCTGTAGCCCAGCGAGAACTCCAGGTTGGAGCCCTTCGCGAGGACGCGATAACCGACACCGCTGATTTCGAGCTTCTTGACGTATCCCTGGGTCACACCGGTGATCATGTTCGCCACCAGCGTGCGGGACAGGCCGTGCAGGGCCCTGTTCTGACGCTCGTCGTTGGGGCGGGTCACCGAGAGGGTGCCGTCCTCGCCCTTGGCGATGTCGATCGGAGCGGCGATCGTGTGCGAAAGGTTCCCCTTGGGGCCCTTCACCGCGACCTGGCGCCCGTCGATGGTGACGTCCACGCCGGCGGGAACCGGGATGGGGAGCTTGCCGATGCGCGACATATGCTTTCCTCCGTTCCCGACTACCAGACGTAGGCGAGGACTTCCCCACCTACGCCCTTCTTGCTGGCCTGCTGACCGGTGAGGAGACCGTGCGACGTGGAGATGACCGCCACGCCGAGGCCGCCGAGCACCTTCGGCAGATTGGTGGACTTCGCGTAGACCCGCAGGCCCGGCTTCGAGATCCGCTTGATGCCCGCGATGGAGCGCTCACGGTTCGGGCCGAACTTGAGCTCCAGGACGAGGTTCTTGCCGACCTCGGCGTCCTCGACCTTCCAGCCCGTGATGAAGCCCTCCTGCTGGAGGATCTCCGCGATGTGCGACTTGATCTTGCTGTGCGGCATAGCCACGGTGTCGTGGTACGCCGAGTTGGCGTTACGCAGACGCGTCAGCATGTCTGCGATCGGATCAGTCATGGTCATGAATTGGCCTTGGGCCTTTCTCGCCGGGGTTTCCTGTATGCGCCATCCCTCTCCCCGATCCGAGACGGGACGGGTGCGGCGCGGGGACCTACGGCGTAGTAAGCGTTGACTGCGGGCCTGACGCCCGCCAGTGGTCCAGGGCGGCGGGGGACCCAGCCCTCCAAGCCTAAGCCATGGAGGGGTGGGCTCCCGACGCCCCGATGCTTACCGAGAGGCTGGCGATTCCCTGAAAGCGGGAACTACCAGCTGCTCTTGGTCACGCCCGGCAGCTCGCCGCGGTGAGCCATCTCACGAAGGCACACACGGCACAGGCCGAACTTGCGGTAGACGGAGTGCGGACGCCCACAGCGCTGGCAGCGGGTGTACGCGCGCACGCCGAACTTCGGCTTGCGCTCCGACTTTGCGATAAGAGCCTTCTTCGCCACGGCTCACGCCTCCTTGAACGGGAAGCCGAGGTGACGGAGAAGCGCGCGGCCCTCGGCGTCGTTGGTCGCCGTGGTCACCACGGTGATGTCCATACCCCGGACGCGGTCGATCTTGTCCTGGTCGATCTCGTGGAACATGACCTGCTCCGTGAGACCGAAGGTGTAGTTGCCACGGCCGTCGAACTGCTTGGGGGACAGGCCGCGGAAGTCGCGGATGCGCGGAAGCGCCAGCGACAGGGTGCGGTCCAGGAACTCCCACATGCGGTCGCCACGGAGCGTGACGTGGGCGCCGATCGGCTGGCCCTCGCGCAGCTTGAACTGCGCGATGGACTTCCGGGCCTTGGTGACGGCCGGCTTCTGACCGGTGATCGTGGTGAGGTCGCGGATGGCGCCCTCGATCAGCTTGGAGTCGCGGGCGGCGTCGCCCACACCCATGTTGACCACGATCTTGACGAGGCCGGGGGTCTGCATGACGTTCTCGTACTTGAACTCGTCACGCAGCTTGCCCGCGATCTCCTCGCGGTACTTCTGCTTCAGGCGGGGGGCAGTGGTGGTCGTCATCAGATGTCCTCACCGGTCCGCTTGGCCACGCGGATCTTGCTGCCGTCCTCGGAGAGGCGGTAGCCGACGCGGGTGACGACCTTCTTGCCGTCCTTCTCCACGACCAGCTGCACGTTGCTCACGTGGACCGGGGCTTCGGTGGTGATGATGCCGCCGGCCTGCGAGGCCTGACCGGGCTGGTTGGCCTTGGTGTGCTTCTTGACCCGGTTGACACCCTCGACCAGGACGCGGTCCTCGCGGGGGAAGGCCGCGATGACCTTGCCCTGCTTGCCCTTGTCCTTACCGGTGATGACCTGGACCAGGTCGCCCTTCTTGATCTTCATGCTTACAGCACCTCCGGCGCGAGCGAGATGATCTTCATGAACTTCTTCTCGCGCAGCTCACGACCCACGGGGCCGAAGATACGGGTGCCGCGAGGGTCGCCGTCGTTCTTGAGAATGACGGCGGCGTTCTCGTCGAAGCGGATGTACGAGCCGTCCTGACGGCGACGCTCCTTGACGGTGCGAACGATGACGGCCTTGACGACGTCACCCTTCTTCACGTTGCCACCGGGGATCGCGTCCTTGACGGTGGCGACGATGACGTCGCCGATGCCCGCGTAGCGGCGACCGGAACCACCGAGAACACGGATGGTGAGAATTTCCTTCGCACCCGTGTTGTCGGCGACCCGCAGTCGCGACTCCTGCTGGATCACGTCTATCTCCTGATCGTCTGCCGGTTCCCCGGGGGCCTCGCAAGCGAGTGCCCCCGGAGCCTGGCGGAACTGTTCCGAGGAGGTGAAGTCCCCCTCGGAGGGGTTTACTTGGCCTTTTCGAGGATCTCGACGATGCGCCAGTTCTTGCCCGCGGACAGCGGACGCGTCTCCATCAGGAGGACGCGGTCGCCGGTGCCGGCCGAGTTCTGCTCGTCGTGAGCCTTCAGGCGGCGCGTACGGCGGATGACCTTGCCGTACAGCGCGTGCTTGACGCGGTCCTCGACGGCGACGACGACGGTCTTGTCCATCTTGTCGCTGACGACAAGGCCCTCACGGACCTTGCGGGAGCCGCGGGTGGCGGGGGTGGTCTCTTCAGTCACAGTGTTCTCGCTCATCAGGCGCTCTCCACCGTCTCGATGCCGAGCTCGCGCTCACGCATCAGGGTGTAGATCCGGGCGATGTCCTTACGGACGGAGTTGAGCCGCCCGTGGTTTTCGAGCTGCCCGGTCGCCGCCTGGAAGCGGAGGTTGAACAGCTCTTCCTTGGCCTCGGAGAGCTTGGCAACAAGCTCCTCGTTGCCCAGCTCGCGCAGCTCGGACGCCTTGGTACCGGCCGACATCACGACTCACCTGCCTCGCGCCGAACGATCCGGCACTTCATCGGGAGCTTGTGAGCAGCGCGGGTAAGCGCCTCACGAGCGATCTTCTCGTTCGGGTAGGAGAGCTCGAACATCACCCGTCCGGGCTTGACGTTCGCGATCCACCACTCCGGGGAACCCTTACCGGAACCCATGCGGGTCTCGGCGGGCTTCTTGGTCAGCGGGCGGTCCGGGTAGATGTTGATCCAGACCTTGCCGCCACGCTTGATGTGGCGGGTCATCGCGATACGAGCCGCCTCGATCTGGCGGTTGGTGACGTACGCCGGAGTCAGGGCCTGAATGCCGTACTCGCCGAACGTGACCTCAGTACCACCCTTGGCCATACCGCTGCGCTTGGGGTGGTGCTGCTTGCGGTGCTTGACCCTGCGGGGGATCAGCATTGGTCAGCCCTCCGTTCCGGTGCTCTCAGCCGGAGCGGCAGCGGCGGAAGCCTCGGCCTTGGGGGCCTCGGCTGCCGGCGCGGACTGCTGCGGCTTACGACCGCGACCGCCACGCTCGCCACCACGGCCACCACCACGGGCCGGGCGGTCGTTGCCGCCACGGGCCGGACGGTTGCCGGCACGGGCCGCTGCGTTCTCGGCGCGAACCTCGGCGATGTTCTTGACGTCGCCCTTGTAGATCCAGACCTTCACACCGATGCGGCCGAAGGTCGTCTTGGCCTCGAAGAAGCCGTAGTCGACGTTCGCACGGAGCGTGTGCAGGGGCACACGGCCCTCGCGGTAGAACTCCGAGCGGGACATCTCGGCGCCGCCGAGGCGGCCACCGCACTGGATCTTGATGCCCTTGGCGCCGGCCTTCATCGTCGACTGCATGCTCTTGCGCATGGCGCGACGGAAGGAGACGCGGGAGGACAGCTGCTCGGCCACGGCCTGCGCGACCAGCTGAGCGTCCACCTCGGGGTTCTTGACCTCAAGGATGTTCAGCTGGACCTGCTTGCCGGTGAGCTTCTCCAGCTCGCCGCGGATACGGTCGGCCTCCGCGCCGCGACGGCCGATGACGATGCCCGGCCGGGCGGTGTGGATGTCGACGCGGACGCGGTCACGGGTGCGCTCGATCTCGACCTTCGAGATGCCGGCCCGCTCCATGCCCTTCGTCATCATCCGGCGGATGGCGACGTCTTCCTTGACGTAGTCCTTGTACAGCTTGTCGGCGTACCACCGGGACTTGAAGTCGGTGGTGATGCCGAGCCGGAACCCGTGCGGGTTTACCTTCTGGCCCATTACCGGGTTCCTTCCTTGGCGCTGACGACCACGGTGATGTGGCTGGTCCGCTTGCGAATCCGGTAGGCACGCCCCTGGGCACGCGGACGGAAACGCTTCAGAGTCGGGCCCTCATCGACGTACGCCTCGCTGATGACCAGCGAAGAGGAGTCGGTGTGGTCGTAGTTGTGCGCGGCGTTGGCGATGGCGCTGTCCAGCACCTTGCCGACGGGCACGCTCGCGGCCTGCGGGGCGAAGCGCAGGACCGCCTGGGCCTCCGTGGCGTCCATGCCACGGATGAGGTCCACCACCCGGCGGGCCTTCATGGGCGTGACGCGGATGTACCGCGCCTGGGCCCTGGCTTCCATGGTTGTCCCTTCAGTGTCTGTCATTGGTCAATCCACCCCGCGCTTAGCGGCGCTTCGACTTCCGGTCGTCCTTGATGTGGCCCCGGAAGGTGCGCGTCGGCGAGAACTCGCCGAGCTTGTGGCCGACCATGGACTCGGTGACAAACACCGGGATGTGGGTCTTGCCGTTGTGCACCGCGATGGTGTGTCCGAGCATCGCCGGGATGATCATCGAGCGGCGGGACCAGGTCTTGATGACGTTCTTGGTGCCGGCCTCGTTCTGTACGTCCACCTTCTTGATGAGGTGGTCGTCGACGAAGGGCCCCTTCTTGAGACTGCGCGGCATCTAAACCCGCTCCTAGCGCTTCTTGTTCGTCTTGCGGCGGCGGACGATGTACTTGCTGCTCGCCTTCTTGGGAGAGCGCGTACGACCCTCCTTCTGACCCCAGGGGCTGACCGGGTGGCGACCACCGGAGGTCTTGCCCTCACCACCACCGTGGGGGTGGTCAACCGGGTTCATCGCGACACCGCGGACGGTCGGGCGGACGCCCTTCCAGCGCATACGGCCGGCCTTGCCCCAGTTGATGTTCGACTGCTCGGCGTTGCCGACCTCACCGATGGTGGCGCGGCAGCGCGCGTCCACCATGCGGATCTCGCCGGACGGCATACGCAGGGTCGCCATGGCGCCCTCACGTGCCAGCAGCTGCACGGAGGCACCCGCGGAGCGGGCGAACTTCGCGCCGCCGCCGGGCCGCAGCTCGATGGCGTGGACGGTCGTACCGACCGGGATGTGGCGGAGCGGGAGGTTGCTGCCCGGCTTGATGTCGGCGCCCGGGCCGTTCTCGACCCGGTCACCCTGCACGAGACCGCGCGGCGCGAGGATGTAGCGCTTCTCGCCGTCGGCGTAGTGCAGCAGCGCGATGCGCGCGGTGCGGTTGGGGTCGTACTCGATGTGCGCGACCTTCGCCGGCACGCCGTCCTTGTCGTGACGACGGAAGTCGATCACTCGGTAGGCGCGCTTGTGTCCGCCACCCTGGTGGCGAACGGTCACACGACCGGCGTTGTTACGGCCGCCCTTGCTGTGCAGAGGGCGGACCAGCGACTTCTCCGGCGTGGACCGCGTGACCTCGACGAAGTCGGCGACGCTGGAGCCACGACGGCCCGGAGTCGTCGGCTTGTACTTGCGGATACCCATTCTTAAGTCCTCGTCCGATATCGGACGATCCGGACCTCCGTCAGGAGGTCGGACCGCCGAAGATGTCGATACGGTCGCCCTCGGCGAGGGTCACGATCGCGCGCTTGCTGTCGGCACGCTTGCCGAAGCCCGTGCGGGTCCGCTTGCGCTTGCCCTGGCGGTTGATCGTGTTGACCCCGGTGACCTTGACCTCGAAGACCGCCTGGACGGCCTGCTTGATCTGGGTCTTGTTGGCACGCGTGTCGACGACGAAGGTGTACTTGCCCTCGTCGAGCAGCGCGTAGCTCTTCTCGGAGACGACCGGGCGGATGAGAACGTCACGGGGGTCCGTGAAGCTCTTGCTCAGCGGCGTCTCAACGGTGTTCTTGCCCTCGGTGGCGTGGCGCTTCGCCTTGGCGAGGCGCGCGGCCTTGGCGGCCTTGGCCGCCTTGGGGGCGATGCTCGGGTGACGCGTAGCCATCAGGCTTCGCTCCCTTCGGTGTCAGTGGCCTTGCTCGGGCCGGACACGAAGGACTCGAAGGCGGCCTGGGTGAAGACCACGTCGTCCGAGACGAGAACGTCGTACGTGTTCAGCTGGCCCGGCTCCAGGAGGTGCACCTGGGGCAGGTTGCGGGCGGACAGCCACGCGGCCTCGTCGGCACGCTCGACGATCAGGAGCACGTTCTTGCGCTCGCTGATCTTGCCGAGCAGGCTCTTCGCGGCCTTCGTGGAGGCAGCGCCCTCGACCACGCCGGAGACGACGTGGATGCGCTCGTTGCGGGCCCGGTCGGTGAGGGCTCCGCGCAGGGCGGCGGCCTTCATCTTCTTGGGCGTCCGCTGCGAGTAGTCGCGCGGCACGGGGCCGTGGACGACGCCACCGCCGGCGAACTGCGGAGCGCGGGTCGAGCCCTGACGGGCGCGGCCGGTGCCCTTCTGGCGGTACGGCTTGCGGCCACCGCCGCGGACCTCGCCACGGGTCTTCGTCTTGTGCGTGCCCTGGCGGGCAGCGGCCAGCTGAGCGACAACGACCTGGTGGATCAGCGGAATGCTGATCTTCGCGTCGAAGATCTCCGAGGGGAGTTCGACGGTCCCGGCCTTGTCGCCCGCGGGCGAAAGGATGTCAACGGTGCTCATTGTTACCTCAGACCCCCTTGGCCGCAGTACGGACCAGGACGAGGCCGCCGTTCGGACCGGGGACGGCGCCCTTGATGAGGAGCAGTCCCTTCTCCGCGTCAACGGCGTGGACGGTCAGGTTCTGGGTGGTGACTCGCTCGCCGCCCATACGGCCCGCCATGCGGAGGCCCTTGAAGACGCGGCCCGGGGTGGCGCAGCCACCGATGGAACCGGGCGAGCGGTGCTTGCGCTGGGTGCCGTGACCGGCGCCGAGGCCCTTGAAGTTGTGACGCTTCATGACACCGGCGAAGCCCTTGCCCTTGCTCTTGCCGGTGACGTCCACCTTCACGCCGGACTCGAAGGTCTCGGCGTTGACCTCCTGGCCGAGGGTGTACTCGCTGGCGTCAGCGGTACGGATCTCGACGAGGTGGCGGCGGGGGGTCACGTCGGCCTTGGCGAAGTGGCCCTTGAGGGGCTTGTTCACCTTGCGAGGGTCGATCTCGCCGAAGGCGATCTGGACCGACTCGTAGCCGTCGGAGTCATTCGTACGGACCTGGGTCACGACGCAGGGTCCGGCCTTGACCACGGTCACCGGGACGACGCGGTTGTTGTCGTCCCAGACCTGGGTCATGCCGAGCTTCTCGCCCAGGACGCCCTTGATCTGCTTGGTCATCTCTCGCGCGCCCTTCAGAGCTTGATCTCGATGTCGACGCCGGCCGGAAGGTCGAGGCGCATCAGCGAGTCAACGGTCTTCGGCGTGGGGTCGAGAATGTCGATCAGGCGCTTGTGCGTGCGCATCTCGAAGTGCTCGCGCGAGTCCTTGTACTTGTGCGGCGACTTGATGACGCAGTACACGTTCTTCTCTGTGGGCAGCGGCACCGGGCCTGCGACCGACGCACCAGTGCGGGTCACCGTCTCGACGATCTTCTTCGCCGAGGAGTCGATGACCTCGTGGTCGTAGGCCTTGAGCCGGATGCGGATCTTCTGTCCCGCCATGGCTACTTGGTAGTCCTGTCTCTCGTCACGCTCATGGGACCCGGTGGTCCTGCTGTCCTTGTCCGACCCACGCGGTCGGGCGTGTCGCATCCCCGCCAACAGAAAACCGCTGAGGGTTTGCGATCCGTGACCGCGGGGTTGTGATGGAAGAACATCCACCGGGCGCCTGGCCGGCGCCCCGCATACGCTTCCCCGAAGATTCCCGTACGTCCGGCCCGCGTGGGGCCGACGAGTACTGTGGGACTCGCTTCAGGTCCTCCCGGCGGGAGGCGCGCAGCATCGGCACTCAACCGAGCAACCTGGTCAGTGTGCCACACGGGCCGGGGCCCCGGCCAATCGGGTCAAGCAGCTTACCCCGGGCGGGGCAGGTATCAAACGCGGGTACGGGCGCGTGGACCCTCGCGGGTCAACCCGGGAGTGGCCGGTATCACCTCTTCGAGCATGACTCCGGCATATGCAGCCGCGCGGCGGCTTTCCGGCCCTAGGTTCGCCTCATGGTCAGCGCACCCCACGAAGCGATGCACCGGGTCTTCCAGCAGGACCCGACGCTCTACGCCCGCGTCTTCCGCACGCTGGGCCTGTCGGTCGAGGAACCGGTGGCCGTGAGCCTCCTGCCGACGGACCTCACGGAGAACAGCCCGCTGGAACGCCGGGTCGACACCCTCCTGAAGGTCGAGGGCAAGGAGGCGGACGGCTCCTTCCTCCTGGCCGTCGAGGCCCAGGGCAAGAAGGACCACGCGAAACCGGACGCCTGGGCCTATTACGTCACGTACCTGCGCAGCAAGTACGCGCTGCCGACGGTCCTGATGGTCGTGTGCCAGAGCCGCGCGACGGCGGCCTGGGCGGCCGAGCCCCGCCACATGGGCACCCCCGAGTGGCCCACGATCACCCTGCGCCCGCTGGTCGTCGGCCCGCACAACATGCCGGTCATCACCGACCCCGACCGGGCCCGCACAGACATTCCCCTGACCGTCCTTTCGGCCGTGACCCACGCCGCCGACCCGGACGTCGATGCGATACTGAAGGCACTGTCCACGGCCCTTCGGGACGTGTCCGAGGACCAGGCCAACACCTTCGTCGAACTCACCGCACAGGGCCTCGGCCGAGGCCGAGCCGCACACCAGTGGAGGAACCTCGTGGCAGCCGACCTCTCCTTCTACACATCACCGCTGTCCCAGGAGATCCGGGACGAGGGCCGGGTCGAAGGGCGGGTTTCCGACCGTGCCGAGGCCGTGCTCGCGCTGCTGGCGCGCCGAGGCGTCGACATCCCCGAAGCCGCCCGGACCCGCGTCTCCGCCTGCCAGGACTACGACACTCTCGTCCGCTGGTTCGACCGCGCCGTCACCGCCCGAGCAGCCGACGAGATCTTCGCCGAGTCCGAGTCGGGGTCCGAGCCGGAACCCCGGTAGCCTCCGGCCCGGCCCGCCCCGCGCCTCAGTACTTGCCGTTCACCGGGATCCAGTCCGAGTACGCCTCGGGGACGTAGAACTTGTCGGTGTCGGTGTCGTAGCGGAAGGCCCGGAGCTGGACCCTGCCCTTCTCCGAGTAGTCGAAGTCGCATTTCACCCAGTGGTTCGCGCCGGCCTTGTTGAGGCAGGCCTCGGGGGCGCGGCCGTAGTCGGTGTAGACGCCGGCGGCGGCGGACATGCCGTCCTTCTCCGTGTCCAGGACCCAGACGACGTCGCCGTGGGGGACGAAGCAGACCGAGGAGCCGTAGGCGGCGGTGCGGCCGAGGCAGCCGGACGGGGGGCCCGAGGCGGAGGCGGTCGCCGACTTGGCGGAGGCGGAGGCGGACGCGTCCGGCGCGGTCCCGGGCTCGGGCGCGGTCCCGGGCTCGGGCTCGGTGTCGGTGGGGGTGTCGGCGACGACGGGGCCCTGGTCGGCCCCCTCGGAGAGCGTCGTGCCCGCCGGGAGGGTGACCTCGGTGGGGGCCGGCTCGTCCTCGGCGGCGGCCGGTGTGGCGAGCAGGGCCGCCGCGCAGGCGAGTGCCGCCGCGCCGGTCAGCGCACCTCGTCGGACCTTGTGGACGCCACGAAGTCCGGGCACCTGCTCACTCCCCGCCTGGCCGACTGGCCGCTTTTGAACACAGAACGATCACTTGCGTGAACGAAGTGATCGTAGCGACCAGGAAAAGTGAAGGAAAGATGACCGACGTTCCCGCCTCGGTCACTCCCCCGCCGGTCCTCCCGCCCCCTCGGGGCCCCACGCGGCGCTCAGCATGTCCCGCAGCCAGTGGCGGTACGTCGCGGCGCTCCAGCCGCGTTCGCGGGTGAGCCGTACGTACAGGAGCGGACCGGTCAGGGCCCAGCCCGCGTCGGCGGCGTACCCGGGGGCGCGTTCCGCTCCCGGTCCGAGGAGGCCCTGTTCCGCGAGGTGACCGAGGAAGGCGGTCACGCCGCGTAGCCGTTCGGTGTCGGTTTCGGCCACGATCCCGCTCGCGTCGGGGCCCGCCTGCTCCAGCAGCAGGACGAGGTCCGCGAGCCTCTCGTGGGTGTCCGCGACGAAGCCCGCGTACCGCCACAGCGTCTCGCCGAGGTCCGCGCGCGCGTCCAGCACGCCGCGCAGTAGCGGCCGTTCGGCCATGGTGAGGGGTTCGTCGTCGCCGGCCTGGGTGACGTCCCAGAGCGCCTTCAGGAGGGCGGCCTTGGTGCCGAAGCCCTTGTAGACGGTCTCCGGGGAGACCCCTGCCGCCCGGGCCACCGCCTTGATCGTGGTGGCCCGGTACCCGTCGCGCAAAAAGAGTTCGCGGCTCGCGTCCAGTACGGCGGCCCGGTGGGCGCGCGCGGCGGCCCGGCGCGAACTGGTGTCGTACGGGCGGCGCCGCGCCCCGGACGAACCAGAGGGATCAGACGCATCAGACGAATCAGACGGATCAGGGGCGGGCGGTACGGCGGCGGCGGAGTTCACCTGCGGATTCTCCCATCGGCCCCGTCATTCCGTTACAGTCGACTGTAACGGAATGAGGTGGAGTCGGCATGGGAGCAGCGACGCGGCGGCCGGGGGCCGAGGTGGCTCCGGGGGTCTTCCGGCTGGGGGACGCGGTGGTGAACTACTACCTGGTCGAGCAGTCGGAGGGGCCGGTCCTGGTGGACGCGGGCCTGCCCGGTCACCGGAAGGGGCTGGAGCGGTTCCTCGCGGCCTCGGGGCGTTCGGTGGCGGACGTGCGGGCGGTCCTGCTGACGCACGCGCACCCGGACCACACGGGTCTGCTGGCCCCGCTGCGGAGGGCGGGGGCGGAGATCTGGGTGCACGAGAGGGACGCGCCGATCCTGCGGGACGGTCCGCGCAGCGCGCTGCGGCACGCGAGGCCGCAGCGCTCGATGCTGGGGTATCTGGCGCGCAGGCCGGCGGCGGCCGGCACCCCGTTGCACATGGGCCTGAAGGGCGGCTTCACGGCGCCCGCCGTGTCCGGGGCCCGTACGTTCGCGGGCCCGGGCACCCTGGACTCCGTGCCGGGGCGGCCCGAGGTGGTCGCGCTGCCCGGCCACACCGGCGGCAGCGTCGGCTTCCGCTTCCCGGGCAGCGGGGTCCTGTTCACCGGCGACGCGCTCGTCACGTACGACGGGCTGACCGGCCACCGGGGCCCGACCCTGGTGTGCGAGGGCTTCACGCAGGACGGCGCGCAGGCGCTCGCCTCGCTGGAGACGATCGCGGAGCTGGGCGCCGGTCTGCTGCTGCCGGGCCACGGCGACCCGGTGACCGGCCCGCGCGCGGCGGTGCTGGAGGCGCGGCGGCGCGGGCTGCGCTGAGGCGAGGGCCGCCGGGTGGGCGCCCGGCGCTCAACTCCCCACGGGGGCCACCGCTTCGAGGGCCGCGACGTCCCCCGTCATGAGCGTGGGCACGTGTGCGGTGAGGTGCTCGACGGGCCAGTCCCACCAGGCGAGGGCGAGCAGCCGGGCGATCTCGTCCTCGGTGAAGCGCAGGCGCAGGACGCGGGCCGGGTTGCCTCCGACGACCGCGTAGTCGGGCACGTCGCGGGTCACGAGGGACCCGGCGCCGACGATCGCCCCGTGTCCGATGCGCACGCCGGGCAGCACGGTGGCCCCGTCGCCGAGCCACACGTCGTTGCCGACGACGGTGTCGCCCCGTCCGGGCAGTCCGGCGAGCAGCCCGAAGTGCTCGGCCCAGGGGCCGCCCATCGTCGGGAAGGGGAAGGTGGAGATGCCGTCCATCCGGTGGTTGGCGCCGTTCATGAGGAAGCGCACCCCGGCGGCGAGGGCGCAGAACTTCCCGATGACGAGGCGCTCGGGCCCGTAGTGGTGGAGGACGTTGCGCGTCTCGAACGCCTCGGGCTCGTCCGGGTCGTCGTAGTACGTGTACGCGCCGACCTCGATGAGCGGTGAGGTCACGAGCGGTTTGAGCAGCACGACGCGCGGCTGCCCCGGCATGGGGTGGAGGGTCTCGGGGTCGGTGACCGGCAGGGGCCCGGGGCCGGGCGTCTCCTGCTGCGGCCGCTGGTTCGGTTGCGTCATGGGGCTCCTTCGGCTCGTGGTCCTGCGACAGGTCGCCGCTCCCCCGGTGCGGGGTCCGGCGGGCAGGGTGATCATGCCCTTGGTGACCGTCCCGGGGCCACCGGATTGCCGGGCGAAGGTGGGGACTTGACCACCTTGACCACGGGGTGGGGCACGGCGGTCCGGGGCCGGCCCCGGAGCCGGACCAGACCGGTCCGTCCCGTCCCCGTCCCGTCCCCGGGCTCAGTGCTCCCGCGCGTCGTACTCCGCCTGGCTCCGCTCGATGTCGGCGTTGTGGTCGGCGGCCCACTCGGCCAGTTTCACGGCGGGTTCGATCAGGGTGCGGCCCCTCGCCGTCAGTTCGTACTCGACGCGTGGCGGGACCTCGGGGAAAGCGGTGCGGGACACGAGGCCGTCGCGTTCCAGGTGGCGGACCGTGCGGGTCAGCATGCGCTGGGAGATGCCCGGGACGCGCTGCTGGAGCTCGGTGAACCGCAGACGTTCGCCGTCGAGCGTGGCCACCACCAGGAGGCTCCACTTGTCGCCGACGCGGTCCAGGACGCCCCGGACCGCCCGGCCGCCGTCACCGCGGATGAGACAGGACCTGCGGTACTTCGACATCGGGCGCCCTCCGCCTGTTCGTCCGTGCGCTGTCCGGCCGCGCCGTCGTCCGGCCTGCCACGCTTCCGTCCTGGCCGCGCGCCCGGACCGTTCGCCCTGCCTGCCGCCACGCACACCCGTGTGCCTTTTGCAGGGGCCCTCATAGTCACCGACCATGCGGTTACTTACCACTTGTCACATCGACGGAGGACGAAGCACGTGAGGCTCGCCTACTGGATCGTCGCCGGGCTGCTGGGGGTCTTCTACCTCTACTCGGGCGGCAAGAAGGCCGTGCAGGACAAGGAGCGGCTGGCGCCCATGATGGGCTGGGTGGACACGGTCCCGATGTGGCTGGTCCGGGTGGTCGGCGTGATCGAGGTGCTCGGCGTCCTCGGCCTCGTCCTGCCGCCGCTGACGGGGATCGCGCCCGCCCTCGCCGTGGTGGCCGCGCTCGGCCTCGCCGTGCTCCAGATACTGGCGGCGGCCCTGCACCTGTCCCGCGGCGAGGCGAGGGAGACCGGCCTCAACTTCAGCCTCGTCGCACTCGCGGGAGTCGCCGCGTGGCTCGCCACGACGTGGTGAGGTGACGACGGCGCCGCCGCGCCCCCAGCCCCGGCGGCGTGGCCGTCAAGGTGTCCAGCGCGCGGACCAGCCCCGGGCCTCGGGGACGTCCGGTACGGCGAAGTCCGCCCGCCATACCCACACCCCGTCGTGCGGCCGGGTCACGTCGTCCGCGAAGTCATGGCGGAGCAGGGTGGGTTCCCTCCCCCGTCACGGGGTGCTGATCGCTGCCGAAACCCTCGTAACCGGTTGATCACCCGCCTGACGGCTCCCCCGAGTGCAGGCTCGTCAACCGGTTCAGGGCGGCGCGGAGACCGGGGTCGCCGGTACCGCGGGCGCTGAGATAGCCGTCCGGGCGTACGAGGATCCAGTCCCCGTCGGTCGCGGCCAGCGTGTCCTGGACCCGGCCGTCCGGATCCCACACAGCGTCGCCGTCCCCGTCCGGCCGGTGCCTGCTGATCGTCACCTTGTCCAGCCAGGCCGGTAGTGACTCGGTCCCCGCGGTGGCCTGGTCCCGGCGGGTGGCGTGCTTGCCGTCGTCGAAGACGAGCAGGTGCCAGGCCGAGGTCCTGAGCGAGGCGCGCAGTGCCGTCCAGCCGGGTGCCTGAGCGTCGGCGGCGGAGATCTGGGTGAGTCGCCGGCCAGGTCGTGGCCCCTCGCCCGGCTCGTCGTCGGGCACCGTCAACGGGCTGTCGGGGTAAGCGATGCTCAGGCCCGACATGTTCCGGATGAGCTGGCGCATGAAGCCTCGATCGGACTCCTGGGGGTCCTCGGTGGTGTCCTCGACCATGGCCGTGTTCATGACCTTTCCGGTGGAGGCGAGCAGGGCCTGGCCGATGGGCACGCGCTCGGCGTCGTAGGTGTCGAGCAGCGTGGGGTCGGCGTGGCCGTGCACGACCATGGCCAGCTTCCACGCCAGGTTGCAGGCGTCCTGGATGCCGGTGTTGAGGCCCTGCCCGGACGCCGGGGAGTGGACGTGGGCCGCGTCCCCCGAGACGAAACACCGCCCGACGTGCATCGCGGGTACGGCGCGCTGCTGGATGGTGAACTTCGACGCCCAGGTGGGGTTGTCCACGAGGGTGTCGCGCCCCAGAGCCTGCGACAACTTGGCGCTGAACTGCCGGGCGATCTCTCCGGGCCGCTCGGCGTCTCCTTCGCCGGTCGTGTCCAGGAGCCGCCACTTGCCCGGATCCGGGAACGGGAACAGCATCAGCGCGCCGCCGGACGGGAACAGCCAGTGCAGGCCGTCTCGGTCCAGCCCGGTGTGGACGATCGCGTCGGCGATCAGCCAGGTGTGGGCGGTCTCGCCCGCCAGGGGGAGCCGGAGGGTCTTGCGGACGGTCGAGTGTCCGCCGTCGCAGCCCCAGAGGTATCGCGCCCGCACCGTCTCCTGCCCCGCGCCGGAGCCGTCGCCGCCGCCCAGCACGGCCGTGACGCCGTCGTCGTCGTACTGGAAGGACTCCAGCCTGGTGTTCCACTCCACCTCGGTCCCGGCCGCAGCGGCGTGTCCGCGGAGCACGCGTTCGGTGATCACCTGGTCGATGTTGAGCATGTACGGGAACCGGGTCGTCAGGTCGCCGAAGTCGTAGTCGACCCGGGACGCGCGGTCGGCCTGATGACGGATGAACGCGTTGACCCGTGTTCCGTGCGGAGCGATGTCCCCGAGGATCCCGAGCTGGTCGTACATCTCCAGGCTGCGGGCGTGCGTACCCAGGGCGCGGCTGGTCGTGGCCGGACCGGGCGCGGCGTCCACCAGGCGGACCGAGACACCCCGACGGGCCAGTTGCCACGCCGCCGTGAGTCCGACCGGGCCGGCCCCTGCGACGAGGACGTCAACGTCAGTGACTGTCATGGCAACCGGACTCCTTCTGTGTCAGCTATGCTGACACAGAAAGTTATCTCGCGAGCCGGAGGGACGCAAACAATGGGTGCCGAGGATCGTCCGGACGTCGACCCGCCGCTGCTCCACCTGTTGCAACGAGGCGTCCGGTGGTTCTCCGACGAACTGGTGGAGCGCCTGGACGCCGCAGGCGTGGACCCCATCACCCCGGCGCACACGGTCGTGCTCGCGCACCTGGACGGGGACACCTCGCTGAGCATCGCCGAACTGGCCCGCCGTGCCGGAGTCACCCGCCAGACGATGCACCGCGCGGTCACACAACTTCTCGGCGAAGGACTGCTGACCAGTACGCCGGGGCCGGGTTTTCCGCGCAGCACCCTCATCGGGCTGACCGACGCGGGCTGTCGGCGCCGTGAGGTCGCCTGGGGAATTCTTCACGACCTGGAGCAGGAGCTCGGCAGTCAACTGGGGTCCACGGCACTGGCGGAGCTGCGCGACAGCCTGACGCGAGCGTGGCCGCGGTGAAGAACGGCCGGGCTCGCCGGGCCCTCGTGGGCATCCGCTGCCGCTGAGGGGCGTTGCCGACCGGGCGGGGGTCACGGGCACCGGACCCGGCCCCGGCCCGGCCGGACTTAGGGCATGCCGGTGTGCCGGACGTCCGTCGCCCCGGCCCGCCGGCCCGCCGCCCCGCCGGTCCGTCCGTCAGCCTCGGCGGCGGGCCGCCGCGTCGAGTGCGCGGATCAGCTCCCCCACGCGTCCGCCCCCGGGCAGAGGTGCGGGCAGGCGGGCGAGTACGGCGGTGACCGCGTCCGGGGCGTGGTCGAGTGCCCGTTCCAGGGGGGCGGCCGGGGCCCTTCCCGCCGTCTCCTCCGCGAGGGCGGCGTGTGCCGCCGAGCCGAGGACGTGTTTCACCTGGTGGGGGCTGGCCTTGGGGTGGAGGAACGCGGCGGCGGCCGCGTGACTCGCGGAGCGGGCCGCGGCGGCGGCTGTGGGGGTGGCGGCCTCGCGGCCCGCCTTGTACGCCGCCCACGCGCTCTGCCGCAGGGCCGTGGTGCGCGGGCCGCCCTGTGCGAAGGCACGTGCCGCGTCGACGGCTGCGCGGGGGCGCGGGTCCTCGGGATGTGCCTGCTCGAAGAGGGGCAGCACCCGGCTCGCGCGGTCGGCGGCCCAGCCCGTGACGGCCCGCAGCTCGTGTACGTCCAGCTGGATCGTGCCCGGGTCGGTCGGCATCGCCCCATCTTGGCGCAGGGGTAAGGCCGTTCGGTGCACCGGGCTCAGGTCACCGCTCAGTCGCCGAGGCGGTTGAAGCCGCCCCGGTAGAAGAGCAGCGGCTGCCCGTGGTGCGTTTCGATGTCCCGTACCGCGCCGATGACCAGTTCGTGGTCCCCGGCGTCGTACGCCTCCGTGAGCGCGCACTCGATGTGGGCCAGGGCCCCGGGCAGGCGCGGCGCCCCGCTCGGTCCCGGGGTCCATGTCACGCCCGCGAACTTGTCCGTACCGCTGGCCGCGAAGGCGCGGCACAGGTCCTCCTGGGTGTCGGCGAGCACGTTGACGCAGAAGCTTCCGGCCTCCCGGATCCGGGGCCAGCTCGTCGAGGACTTGCCCGGGGCCAGGGCCACCATGGGCGGTTCGAGGGAGAGCGAGGTGAACGACTGGCACGTGAAGCCGACCGCTCCCTCTCGCGTGGCGGCCGTGACGATGGTGACCCCGCTCGCGAAGTGCCCGAGAGCGTTCCGGAACTGTCGGCCGTCGAATGTCTGTGTGCGGTCCACCGGTCATTCCCCTTCGTGCGATGTGCGATGTGCCATGTGCGTGGCGCCGGGCCGGCGTGGTGTGCGCGCCCGGCCCGGCGCGTTCTGCGTACCCCTGGTGGTCAGGTCCTCGTGACGAGCGGGCCGAGGTCACCCGTGATCTCGCCCCGGCGGATCGGCACGCAGTCCGGGGGCAGTTGTGCGGTGATCTCCACGCCGTCGTCGAGCACGCGGTCCAGGAAGGCGGGGAGGTGCCGCATGGCGTCCTCGACGGGGTCGTGCAGGACGAGGAGCGTCCACGGCCGGCGCCCGATGTCGCGCAGCGCCCGTTCGCTCCATCCGTCGGGGTCCTCCCAGTCCCGGGGGACGCTGTTCCACAGGGCCACGGTGTACCGCTCGGCCACGAGGTGGTCGAGCGCCTCCTGGCTGAAGAGGTGCGGACCGAGGTGCCCGCCACCGCCGAAGGGCCTGAACAGCGGTTCGGGACCCGCCAGTTCACCGAGGAGGTGCCGCATGTCGCTGATCTCGCGCCGTACCGTCTCGGGGCCCGGGCTCTCGCCCAGCGGGACGGTGTGCGTCATGGAGTGGTTCCCGATGGCGTGTCCCGCCGCGGCGACCTCTTCGAGTACCTGACGGCCTCCCGGCCGGCGGATCTGGTCGCCGACCGGGAAGAACGTGGCTTTCAGGTCCCGGTCCGCGAGCTGCCTCAGGACGAAGCGCGTGCCCTCCGGGTGCGGGCCGTTGTCGAAGGTCAGGGTGAGCCGGTGTCGCGCGGCCATGTCAGGACTCACTGCGGAACGGGTTGTTGCTGCTGTGGTCCCCGCCCAGCCAGCGGTCGAGGTCGGCGTGGGCCTTCGCGCGGCGTTCGACGTTGATCCGCTCCGCGTCCGGGTGGTCGCGGGTGAATTCGAGCTGGAGGCCGTCGGGGTCGGTCGCGTACAGCGAGACGCAGTACCCGTGGTCGATCACCTGGTGCGCCCAGCCGCTCCCGGTGAGCCTGCGGGTCAGCTCGTCCTGCGTGTCCGCGTCGACCTGGAGGGCGATGTGCAGGAACGGCGAGGGCCGGAACCGCGGTTCGAACTGCTCCTGGTCGGCGGGGTCGGCGAACTGGAAGAAGGCCAGGGCGCTGCCGTCCGCCAGGCCGTAGAAGGTGTGGCAGTACGTGCGTTCCGCGCCCATCAGCTCGTCCACCTCGGTCCAGGTGGCGATGAGCGGGAAGCCGAGAACGCCCTCGTAGAACCGCTGTGTCTCCCGCTGGTCCTTGACGACGTGGGCGTTGTGGTGCAGCCGGGCGGGCAGGTGCTGCGAGGGGGCGGGGACGCCGGTGCGCGCGGTGGCACCGGTGGACGTGCTGGTGGAAGTGCTGGTCACGGCGTCTCTCCTTTGAATCGCGTGAACTGGGTGAACCGCGTGAACCGCAGGAACGCGACTGCGGGTTGCGCGGGATGCCGAGGTCTCAGGCGGAGGTCTCGATCGGGAGGGCGGGGATCAGTGCGGGGGTCTCCGCGCGGACGGCGTAGCGGCGCAGCGCGGCCTCGCGGTAGCCCGCCGCGCCCAGTTCGCGGCGGAAGGCCCGCACCCGGGGGTCGTCCAGGTGCCGCCGCAGGTCGCCCTCGGTGCGCCAGCGGGTGTGGACGCGTACGGCGCCGGGGTCGGTGTCGGGGGTGAGCGAGTAGTCGAGGACGCCCGCCTCGTCCCGGGTGGCGTCGGCGAGGCGGCGGGCCGAGGCGAGGAC
Source organism: Streptomyces sp. NPDC049954 (assembly GCF_040656295.1). NCBI lineage: Bacteria > Bacillati > Actinomycetota > Actinomycetes > Kitasatosporales > Streptomycetaceae > Streptomyces > Streptomyces sp. NPDC049954. The sequence continues at coordinate 316,589 of NZ_JBFALS010000007.1, read as the reverse complement.
GTCCGCGCGACGGCCCGGGTCGACGGCGAAGGTGCCGGCCACGATGAAGGAGGCCGCGCTCTGCGGGGTGGCGGCGACCGAGGGGTCGGGTCCGCCGAGCCGCCAGTGGGTGCGCACGACGCGTTCGGCGATGCGCCAGCCCTCGTCCGTGCGGCGCAGGCGGTCGAAGTAGACGCCGCCGACGTCCTCCACGTCGGTGCCCGCGGTGGTCTGGGTGAAGTAGTGCGACTGGTACTGGCAGCGGCTGGTGGCGGTGTCCCCGTCGACCTCCACCTCGTGGTTGGTCACGAGGTGCTGGGAGCGGTCCACCGAGCGGGCGTCGACGACCTTGGCGAAGAAGCCGCCGATCTCCTGGGGGCTGGTCATGATGTGGTCGGCGCCGTAGTCGGCGTGGCACTCCTCGGTGAAGACCTGTGCCAGGTCCTCGAAGCGCCGCTGGTCCAGGGCCCAGCAGTACCGGACGGTCACCGCGATGATCTCGGACGTGTCCTGCGACGTCATGTCTGTCCCTCAGCTCGTTCTACTCGGGTGGTGCACGCCGCGCGCGCGGCGCGTGGGCGGGGGCCGGGGCGTTCCCCGCTCTCCGGCCTCACTGGCCGACGAGCCGGCCGGCGACCTCGGGGACGCGTCCGAGCAGCTGCGCCCCCACCTTGCTGAGGATGTGGTCGTCGTCGATCGTGGCGTGCCCGCGCAGGGTCTGGAGGTCGCGGACGTAGTGCTGGGTGACGTCGCTGGACTTGTAGACGCTGGAGCCGGAGCCCTGGAGGCAGGTCTGCGTGGCCTCCCAGGTCAGGCGCGCGATGGTCTGGCAGTCCAGTTCGAGCAGGGCGCGCGTCCCGGCGCTCAGTTCCTCCGGCCCGGCCTCGTTCGCCTCGGTGATCCGCCGCACCATGTCGTCGAGCAGGGCGGCGGCGGCCCGCAGCGTGGCGGTCGCGCGGGCGTACCGCATCTGGCCCGCGGTGGTGTCGCCGGTCAGTACGGGGCTGAACGCGGCCCGCCGCTTCTCCAGCCGCTCGCGGTAGCCGGAGAGGACCCCTTCGGCCCCGCCCAGCATCACGATCGGCACGATGAGCATGATCAGGTCGCGGCTGTCGTACGAGTAGAGGGGTTCGGGGTGCAGCGCGGCGCCGGGGCTGTGCCGGGAGAACTCGGCGTCGAGGCGCTGCACGAAGTGGCCGGGGACGAACTGGTTCTCGACGAGGACGTCGTGACTGCCCGAGCCCTTCATCCCCGAGACGTGCCAGGTGTCGCGCACCTCCACGTCGGCGCGCGGGACCAGGAAGCAGCACGGCACGTCCTCGCCCTCGATCACCGCGACGAGGCTCACCCAGTCGGCGTGCATGACGCCCGAGCAGTAGCTCCAGTGCCCGGACACCTCGTAGCCGCCCTCGACGGCCTTCGCCCGGCCCGGCGGGTTGGCCACGCCCGCCATCTGGGCCGGCCTGCCGTCCGTGAAGAGTTCCCGCTGCGCCGCCTCGGGCCAGCGCGCCAGCAGGAAGTTGTGGCACATCAGGAAGCCGAGGGTCCACGCGGCGGTGGGGTCGCCCTCCGCGAGGGTGCGCATGACCCGGACCGCCTGGGCGAGGTCGCCGCCCGAGCCGCCGAGGTCGCGCGGGAGCAGCAGGGTGAAGATGCCCGCGTCGTAGGCGTCCTGGACGGTCTCCTCGGGGAGCCGGCGCAGCTCCTCGGTGGCGAGCGCGCGCTCCCTCAGCAGCGGGACGAGGCGGCGGCTGTGGGCCACGACCTCCTCCGCCGAGGGGGCGGACGCCTTGGTGGGGCCGGCAGAAGTCACGGTGTCTCCTTTCACCGACGGCAGTCCGGACCTGGTGTTCGTCCTCTGCCGCGGCGCGGGCCCGGGGGCTCCGGCGTGCGGACACGCGGGCCACTCCCGAGCCATTACGTACGGAACGGTTTCGTACTAACATAGTGGCGGGATCACGAAACGCAAGAGGTTGAACGTAGAACTTGCCACCGGACAGAGGCGGCCGACCCGGACGAACCGGCCAACGACCCGGCCGGCGAACCAGCACGCGAACCAGCACGTGAACCGGGTCACGAGACGGCCCACGAACCGGGGCGCCACAGGAGCGGACCCACAGGGCGCGAAGGACGCCGAACGGCACCGAAGCACACCGAAGGCCGCGAAAAGCCTGATCGGCGGCTCGCGGCACACGCGAGACGCCCGTCCCCGCTCACCCCCGCCCACACACCGGGCGCGCACCCCCGCACCCCCCGCACCGGTCCGCACGGCACACCGCACGCCGACCTCGCGCCAGGCCCCACCAGGCCCGCCCCCGATCCCGCCCCGATCCCGCCTTCGTCACTCACGGTAGCGATGGGGCGGCGTTGGGTCCGGATTAACGGCAATGAAGAAAAATATCGCTAATCCATTGCGCTGGCGAAATTCAGCGGCAACACTCCTGTCACATGGCTGCCGCCGGGCAGTCAGCTACTGAGCACACAGCGGTGCACGGGAGGCCCCTCATGCGTATGGCGAACATCGGCGGCAGGCTCACACTGGTCACTCCTCGGGGGCCGGTCGACGTGGCCGGGGCGAGCGGGGGGCGCTTCGGCCCGGATCCGCAGGACGCGTTCCGGGACTGGGCGGGCTTCGCCTCCTGGGCGGCGGGCGCGCTGTCCACGGCCGCCGTGAGCGAACCGGAGGCGGGCGCGGTGCGCGGCGCCCCCGTCCCGGCGCCGCGCCAGATCTTCGCGATCGGCCTCAACTACCGGGACCACTGCGCCGAGGCGGGGCTCGCGGTGCCCGGGGAACCGGCCGTGTTCACGAAGTTCGTCACCTCGCTCACGGGCCCGGAGCACGACGTGGAGCTGCCGGAGGGCTGGGTCGACTGGGAGGTCGAACTCGTCGTGGTCATCGGCCGCGAGGCGCACCGGGTGTCACGTGCGGACGCCTGGTCGTACGTGGCCGGGCTGACGGCCGGCCAGGATCTCTCGGAGCGCCGGCTCCAGCTCGCCGGGCCCGCGCCGCAGTTCTCGCTCGGCAAGTCCTACCCGGGGTTCGCCCCGCTCGGGCCCGAGCTGGTCACCCCCGACGAGTTCGCCGACCCGGACGACCTGGAACTGGGCTGCGGGCTGGCGGGCGGCGAGGTGTTCCAGAAGAGCCGCACCTCGCAGATGGTCTTCGACGTCCCCGAACTCGTCGAGCGGCTCTCGGCGGTGTGCCCGCTGCTGCCCGGTGACCTGATCTTCACGGGGACGCCCGCCGGGGTCGGCGGGGCGCGTGACCCGAAGCGGTTCCTGCGGCCCGGGGAGGTCCTGGAGAGCTGGATCGAGGGCGTCGGCACGCTCCGCAACACGATGCGCGCGGCCTGAACCCGGTCACTCCTCCCGGCCGCGCCCCCTTCGTTCCCCCGCCCCTCCTCCGCCCCGGCCCGCCCCGGCCCCCGGCCCCGAAAGGACCGCGTCGTGTCCCTGCACCGCCTCACCCGCATCGTCATGGGAGTACCGGACGTCGCCGCGACAGCCGCGTACTACCAGGAATTCGGGCTCACCCCCGTCAAGAGCCCGGCCGCGGTCCCGGCGGGGACCGCGAGCCCCGTCGCCGTCGCGAGCCCCGCCGCCGTCCACGAGGCGACCGCCCGCGCGGCCCGCTGCGTGTTCGCCACCGCCGACGGCGGCGAGCAGCTCGACCTCGCGTACGCGCCGCGCCGCCGCCTCCTCGAACTGGGCGTGGGCGCCGGGAACCCGGACGACCTCGACCGTGTGGCCGCCTCCCTGGCCCGGCTCGGCATGCCCTTCGAGCGCACCCCGGGCGCCGTCCTCGCGCACGACCCGGGCACCGAGGTCCTGGTCCGCGTCGAGATCGCCCCACAGGTCAGCTCCGGGCCGGGCCCCGTACCGGCGTACAACGCGCCGGGGGTGACGCCCCGTCTCCACGAGCGCGCTCCCGGCATCCTGCGCGAGGCGCCGGTCCGGCCCCGCAAGCTCGGCCATGTCGTGCTCGGCTCCACCGACCAGGAGACCTCGCAGCGCTTCTTCCAGGAGGGCATCGGCTTCAAGGTGAGCGACAGCGTGCCGGGCCTGGCCGCCTTCATGCGCTGCTCCACCGATCACCACAACGTGCTCGTGCAGCAGGCCCCCGTCGCCTTCCTGCACCACACCTCCTGGCAGGTCGACGACGTGGACGAGGTCGGGCGCGGGGCGAGCGCGATGCTGGAGGCCGACCCCGGGCGGCACGTGTGGGGCCTGGGCCGCCACTTCATCGGCTCGAACTTCTTCTGGTACCTGAAGGACCCGGCGGGCAACTTCTCCGAGTACTACGCGGACCTGGACTGCGTCGTGGACGACGCGCTGTGGAAGCCGGGGGTGTGGGACGACGCCCGGGCCCTGTACGCCTGGGGCCCGCCGCCTCCCCCGTCCTTCCTCGCCCCCGACGACCTGGCCGCGCTCATGACCGGCGCCCACAGCGACGGGGAGTGAGCGGCCGCCATGAGCACCACCACCCCCGACTGCGAGGTCCTCGTCGTCGGCGCCGGGCCCACCGGGCTCACCACCGCCCTGTACCTGGCCCGCGCCGGGCACCGCGTCACCGTCCTGGAGCGCTGGCCCTCCCCGTACGCGCGCCCTCGCGCCGTGCACTACGACGACGAGGTGGCCCGTCTCCTCGCCCGTACGGGCATCGGTTCCGCTCTCGACGGGGTCGTCGAGGCGGCCGACACCTACGAGTGGCGCAACGCGCACGGCGAGACGCTGCTGAACTTCGACTGGTCGGGACCCGGCCGCTCCGGCTGGCCCCGGGCCACCATGTTCCACCAGCCCGACCTGGAACGCGCCCTCTCCGATGCCGCCGAGGCCCATCCGCTGATCACGGTCCTGCGCGGCCACGAGGTGCTCTCGGCCCAGGACGGACCGGAGTTCGCCACCGTCACCGCCCGCACCACCGGCGCCGGGGACGGGGACGCAGGCGAGGTCCCGGCGGGCGCACGCGAGTTCACCGCCCGCTGGGTCGTCGGCTGCGACGGGGCGAACAGCCTCGTGGCCCGCACGATCGGTACCGGCTTCACCGACCTCGGCTTCACCTACGACTGGCTCATCGTCGACGTGCTGCCGCACGACCGGACGCCGTGGACCCCGGCCAACCTCCAGGTGTGCGACCCCGGGCGGCCCACCACCGTCGTGTCCGGCGGTCCGGGGCGGCGGCGCTTCGAGTTCATGCGGATGCCCGGCGAGACCAAGGAGGAGCTGACCGCGCCCGGACACGTCCGGCTCCTCCTCGAACCCTGGGGCCTGACCCCGGACACCTGCGTGGTCGAACGCAGCGCGCTGTACACCTTCGGCGCCCGCTGGGCCGAGCGCTGGCGCGCGGGCCGGCTGCTGATCGCCGGTGACGCCGCGCACCTGATGCCGCCGTTCGCCGGTCAGGGCATGTGCTCAGGCATCCGGGACGCCGCCAACCTGAGCTGGAAGCTGGACCTGGTGCTGCGCGGACGCGCCGGTGCCGCCCTCCTCGACACGTACGGGGAGGAGCGCGCCGCGCACGTCCGGCACGCGATCGGCATGTCGGTGGAGCTGGGCAAGGTCATCTGTGTCACCGACCCGGAGGCGGCCCGGCGGCGCGACGCGCACTTCCTCGCCCACGACGCCGACCCGGACCGCGCCCTGCCGCCCGTACCGCCGCCCCGGCTGCCGTCCGGGCTCCTGCACCGCACACCCGAGGGCACCCCGGGAGCGTGGGACGGCGTCCTGAGCTTCCAGGGCCGTGTCACGCGCGCGGGGCGCACCGGGCTGCTGGACACCGTCACCGGTGCGGGCTTCGTCCTCCTCACGGCGGAGGACCCGCGCTCCGCGCTCGGGCCCGGACGCCTGTCCCGGCTCGCCGGCTCGGGAGTCCACGTCCTGCACCTCGTCCCCGCACCGGGCGCCGCGGAGGCCACCGGGACCGGGAATCCGGCCGCCGGGGACCCGGCCGCCGGGAATCCGGCCGCCGGGAACCCGTACGCGGCCGAGGACACCGACGGCGTCTACCTCAAGCACCTCGCCGAGGCCGGGTTCACCGCCGTACTCGTCCGCCCCGACCACTACGTCTACGGCACCGCCCGCTCGGCGGCGGACCTGCCCGGTCTGGTGGACGGCCTGCACCGGGCCCTGGCCGTGGGGGTTCCCGCGTGAGCCCGCTACGCCCCGGGACCGGCCCCCCGGGTCAGCGCGGGCAGGACGGCCACGTCGATGTACTCCACGATGTAGTCGGCGTCGGCGAAGGTGTTCTCCTCGAAGAGGTGCCGGGTGAAGCACGCGGCGAAGAACATCTGCGGCAGGAACCTGGCCGCCGCCGGAGTCTCTGGCAGTTCGCCGCGCCGCACCGCCCGCTCCACGAAGGTCCCCAGCTCCTCGGGCGTCAGCAGGGTCTGCCGCATGGCCCGCGCCAGTTCGGGGTCCTGGAGGGCGGCGTGCGCCAGGGCCGCGACGAGCGGGGTGTCCTGGGCGACCTGCCGGGCCACCAGGCGGGCCATCGAGACGAGGTCGCCGCGCAGCGTCCCGGTGTCCACGGACGCCGTGTCGGCGGGCCGGGCGGCACGCAGCGCCGAGGCCACCATCTGCGGTTTCCCGCCCCAGAGGCGGTACAGGGTCGCCTTGCTGCACCGCCCGCGCGCCGCGACGGCGTCCATCGTCACCGCCTCGTACCCGACCTCGCGGAGCACGTCCAGGGCGACGGCAAGGAGGTCCGCGGCGCGGTCCTCCGTGACGCGCGGCCGACGGACCGGCTGCGGGGTGGGCACACTCATGAGGACACTCCAAAGTACGAAACGGTACGGTACTAAAGTGTAGCCGTGCGGAGCGGTGGGGGCCGTCGGTCCCCGCCCCGCGCCCGGCGCACCGGTCCGCACCCGCCTTACCGGGCCGCTCTTCCGGCGTACCGGCACGCACCCCGCCGTCGCGACGCTCGTTCGCCGGACACCGAGCCTCGCGCCCCGGGGCCCCCTCTCACGGCCGTGTCCCCCATGGCCGTAACTCAGCGCGGAAGGAAACCCCATGGTTCTCGACGGTGGACGAGACGGCGGCGCAGACGGCGGACGAGTCGATGTGCACCAGCACATCGCGCCGCCCTTCTGGAAGGAGGCCGCCGGTTCGGTCGACCCGCACCTCGCGCAGATCGCGGACTGGTCGGAGACGAACGCGCTGCGGTCCATGGACGCGATCGGCACCCGGTTCTCGCTGCTGTCGCTCACCAGCCCCGGCGTGCACTTCGGGGACGCGAAGAAGGCGAGACGGCTCGCGCGCGCGGTCAACGAGTTCGGCGCGGACGCGGTGCGCCTGCGCCCGGACCGCCTCGGGCTGCTGGCCTCCCTGCCGCTCCCCGACGTCGAGGAGGCGGTGGCCGAGGCCGAGTACGCGCTGGACGAGCTGGGGGCGGACGGCATCGCGCTGCTGAGCAACGCGGGCGGGAAGTACCTGGGGGACAGTTCCTTCCGCCCGCTGTGGGAGTCGCTCGACCGGCGGGCGGCGGTGGTCCTGATCCACCCGACCTCTCCCCCGGGGCTCGCGGACCTGCCGGGGCTGGCGGGGTGGGCGGAGTGGCCCTTCGACACGACGAGGACGGCGCTGCATCTCGTGGTGAACGGGGTGCTCCGCGCGTTCCCGTCCATCAAGTTCGTCCTGTCGCACGCGGGCGGGTTCCTCCCCTACCAGATCACCCGGTTCGAGGAGCTGACGGCGACCAACCCGGACGTGACCAGGGAGGCGGTGGAAGAGGACCTGCGCCGCTTCTACTTCGACACGGCGCTGTCCACCCATCCGGCGACCCTCCAGGGGCTGCTCGCCTTCACCGGCCCCGACCACGTGCTGTTCGGGACGGACTCCCCGGCAGCTCCGCTGAGCGTGGCGAGTTCCCTCGCCGCGCAGCTCGACGCGCACCTGGCCGACATACCCGGCGCCGCGCACGAGATCAACATCGGCACCGCACAGAAGATCTTCGGAAGGACGTTCTGACCCATGCCCGTCACCCGCCTGGACCCCGTGACCGCACTCCTGGTCATCGACCTGCAGAACGCGGTCCGCACCTTCCCCTACACGGACCCGGTCACCGGCGTCGTGGACAACTCGGCAGCGCTGGCACGGGAGTTCCGCAAGCGCGGCCTGCCGGTGGTGCTCACGCGGGCCGACTCGCGGGGCGTCGCACCGACCCGGGTCGACGCGCCCCTGAGCCTGGGGCGGCTGAAGGTGCGGCTGCCCGAGAACTGGGACGCCCTGATGGAGGAGCTGGAGCCGCAGGACGAGGACCTGGTGCTCGTCAAGCAGCGCTGGGGCGCGTTCACCGGGACCTCCCTGGCCGAGTGGCTGGCGGCCCGCGCGGTCACCGGGGTGGTGGTGACAGGGGTCGCGACGGCCTTCGGCGTGGAGTCGACCGCCCGCAGCGCGAGCGAACTGGGCCTCAACGTCACGCTGCCCACGGACGCCATGACCGACATGGACGCGGCGGCCCAGGCCAACAGCGTCGAGCGGGTCTTCCCCCGCCTGGGCGAGTGCGGCACCACGCAGGACGTCCTCGACCGCCTCGCGGAACGCTGAACCACCGCTGCACGAGGGCCTTCAGGGGCTCCGGGGTCCCGAAGGCCCTCGCGGGTCAGTTCCCGCAGGGCAGCCGGACCGCGGCCGACGAGCCGCGCGTCTGGAACTCGCCGTCCCTGAGGTAGGAGCTGCCCTCCACGACGAACCACCGGGGCTCGTCGGAGGGCGCGCACGCGACACCGCCGCGGTACTCGGCGACCCGGCCCTCGCCGTCCGGCAGCGGGCTGCGCGCGTAGGTCATGACGACCCTGTTGGGGCACCCGCGCTCGCAACTCCGGCTGAGGATGCGGGCCTTCACCCACTGCGTCTTCCAGCCGCCGCCCTCGCAGGTCTGCCGCACCCGCGCCTCGATCCGCCCCTCCCCGCTCACCCGGGGAGGGGCCTCCTCCATCACGCAGCGGTGAGTGGTCTCGGACGGGGCGGAGAAGGAGGTGACCGCGACCACCACGGAGACGATCGCGCCGAGCAGCACCACGGTGCACACCAACGAAAGAGACCTGCGCACCTGAGCCCTCTGGAGTTCTCGACACCGGGAACGACTTGGCGAGAACTATGCCGAACCGGCGCGGAGCGGGCACACCCGGACAACGCACTGTCGCCCCAACGGGCCAATAGCACTACCGGGTGAACCTTTCTGCCGCACGGCCACCGGAGGGCACCGGCGCCCACCGGAGGGCACCGGAGGCGCCGGGACCACCGGCCAACGGGCTCCCGGGTGGCACCATCAGGCGGCCTTGGCGCCTTCGTGCTTCCCGTACCGGTGCACGTGCTCGCTCAGGGCCAGGAGCGGGAGCAGAGCACCAGGCGGTAGCCGTCCGGGTCGGCGACCGTGACTCCGTGCTCGTCCCAGTACGGGTTGTGCGCCGGGACCCGGGTGCCACCGGCGGCGACCAGGCGGCCGGTGAGGGACTCATCCACGGGTTCGCCGAGGTAGACCACGAACAGGTCGTCGACCGTGGGGCTCGGCTCCAGCGGACGTTCCGGGTCGTGCGTCAGCTCGAAGTGCCAGGCGCCACCGGCCGGTCCGACCATCACGAGGTCGTGCTCGCCCGGGACGCGTTCGGTGGTGCGCCACAGCACGGTCAGCCCGAGGCCGTGCACGTAGAACCGTTCGGCGGCGGCCAGATCACGCGAGGGCCTGGCCACCCGGACGTGGGCGGCCGGGTCGATCACGCCGACACCTCCGCGTCGGCGCGCCGGACGAAGCCGCGCGCGGCCCGCCGGACGGCGTCGCCCGCAGCCCGGCGGGCGGACCGGTCCGTCCCGGCGCGGGCCCGTCCCGCGTACGGCTGCTGCTGGGGGTCGGAGCTTCTCTCCCGGGTCATGCCGCGAATCTACGTCCCCGCGCCCGCCCCCGGCCGGCATCGACGGGCGATCCGTCAGGTCCGCACGGGCGCGGTACGGGGAGTCCGGCGGCTCGGTGGCGGCGGGCCAGGGGACATCGGTCTCGGCTCAAGTGGCGGCGGGCCAGGGGACGTCGGTCTCGACGGGGGCGCTGTAGTCGACCCCGGGGACGGCGAACCCGTACAGCTGCTCGACCTGCGTACGGAACCAGTCGAGGTCGGCGAGTTCCCCGAGGGACCCGGTGTCCGCGCCGCCCCACCGCTCACCGACCGCCGCCTGTACCGCCGGGTCCAGCTCCCAGGTGTCGAGCCGTACGCGGCCCTCCTCGTCCAGGTCGAGGGGCGCGACGCCGGTGAGCTGGTCCCAGAGCGCGGTGAGCTGGACGATGGGCGGGACCAGGCCGTCCCCCAACTCCCGCCGCAGCAGCCCGAGGTAGAGGGCGACGCCGGGGATCGCGGTGGACGACTGGGTGACGGCGGCGCCGTTGACGGAGGTGACGGCGCGACCGCCGTGGGCCTTGAGGTAGTCGGTCAGTTCGCGGGCGGTGGCCTCCAGGTCGGCCTTGGCCGCCCCGATCGTGCCCTGCCGGTAGAGGGCGGCGGTCAGCGGGGACCCGATGTACGACAGGGCGGCGGTGGTGAACCCCTCGGCGAGCAGACCGCGTCCGGCGAGCCGCTCGACCCAGCGCCGCCAGTCGGCCCCGCCCATGACCCCGACGGTCTGCCGGATGTCGTCGCCCTCGGCGGGCGCCGTCTCCACGGTCGTGACCTCGGGCCGCCCGTCGCCGTCGAAGACGAGGCTCTTGGTGCGGTGTGCCCGGCCGATCGGCTTGAGCACGGAGGCGTACTTCTCGCCGGTGTCCGGGTCGGTGCGCCGGGGGGCGGCGACGGAGTAGACGAGGTAGTCGATCTTCCCGCCGAAGCGGTCGGTGACGAGCTGGGCGACGGTGTCCTTCATCGCGTCGCCGAAGGCGTCGCCGTTGAGGAACACGAAGTCGTGCCCGTGCCGGTCCGCGAGCGCGGCGGTCGCCGCCGTGCGGTACCACCCGGCCGTCCCGGTACGCCGGTCCGGCGCCTTCTCGAAGCTCACCCCGATCCCCCGGACCCCGGCGTGCGCGAGGCCCGCGACCGTGGCGGCGAGCCCGTAGCCGGCCGAGGAGCCGATGACGAGAGCGACGGGCCTGTCCGCGCCCGCCTCGCGCAGGTCCGCCACGGGCGGCGGCGTGGCCCGCCACATGTCCTCGACCACCCGCGCGCAGCCGGCGGGATGGGAGTCGAAGAACAGGAATCCACGATTCCGGGGCGCGACAACACGTTCACTCATGAGCTTCCTCGCAGGTCGGGGGCGCGCTCGCGGACAGAGCGGCCGCAGGAGCGAGAAGCGCGTCCCGCGAGGACCGCGTCCGCGAGCGCCGCGTCCGCGAGCGCCGGTCCCCCAAGTCTCCAGCCGTACGCGTCCCGGCGGGGGCCCGGTACAGGACAGTGATGCCGGGCCGATCTTGGAGGGTTGCCACGAGGTGAGGCGCCGGAGGCCCGCGACCTTCCCGGCCGGCCGACGTCCGGGATCTACGCCTCACCGGCACCGGCGCCGGTTTCGGTCCCGCTCGCCCACGCCTGCGCGGCGAGCAGGTTCTCGGCGGTCCCGGCGGGGACGTAGGCGAACCCGTCCCAGGTCTCCAGGACCCTGGGCTGTTCGGGCCGGAGGTGACCCGCACCGCCGTGCAGCGGACGGTGGCGGCGGTAGACGTCCATCGGCGCCCGGCGCCGTTGGTGGTACTCGGCGAGCGGTTCATCGCCGTCGACGCGTGCGACGGCGCGCGACGGCTGGTTCGGCGGCCCGGGACGAGAGTGCTTACCCATGCGCTCGATGGTCTCAGGCCGCGATGGTGGTCGGCCGGGTAACGGCGAGACGGGCTCGACGGCCCAGAAGTGGACCGGAGAGCCAGACCCGCGCGGACGCGACGAAGACCGACCAGGCGGCCGGCGCGAAGCCGAGGGCGGGCGCGAGGTCCTTCGAGTCGCGGACGGGGAGGGAGGCGGCCGAACCGTCGGCTGCGCTACCGCTCCGGGAAGGGCTACGGGTGACGGGTGGCGTGCAGGCTGCCGAGCAGGGTCAGTGCCTCCGCGGCGGGGCTTCCCGGTGCGGCGTGGTAGATCACCAACTGCTGGCCGGGGGCCCCGCGCACGTCGAAGGTCTGGTACGTGAGGTCGAGCGGGCCGACGTCGGGGTGCACGACCTCCTTGCCGTCCCGGGTCTTGCCATGGACGGTGTGCGAGGACCACAGCTCGGCGAACTCCTCGCTCGCCTCGGTCAGCGAGTCGACGAGGTCGTGCAGACGCCGGTAGTGCGGGTCGAGGCCGGTGGCGTGACGCAGTCCGGCCACGACCGCCTCGGCCGCCCGGTCCCACCGCGTGAAGAACCCCCGGGCGGCCGGGTCGAGGAAGGTCATGCGGGCCATGTTGTCCCTCGTGCCGAACGCCGAGAAGAGGGCGTCGGCCAGCGCGTTCGACGCCAGGAAGTCGGTGGCCGGGTTCAGCACGAACGCCGCGGCGTTCGGGTATCCGTCCAGCAGCTGGCGCAGCGCGGGACTGACCGTTTCCCGTGGCTGCGGCCGCTCGCCGTCCGGCGCGGTGCCCGCCAGCCGGAACAGGTGCTCGCGCGCCTCGTCGTCCATGCGCAGCGCGTTGCCGATCGCGTCGAGGATCTGCGGGGAGGGGCTGCGCTCGCGGCCCTGTTCCAGGCGGGCGTAGTAGTCGCTGTTCATTCCGGCCAGGACGGCGACCTCCTCCCGCCGCAGCCCCGCCACCCGGCGCACACCGTACGAGGCGAGTCCGACGTCGGCGGGCCGCAGGCGGGCGCGGTGGGCGCGCAGGAAGTCCCCGAGATCGTTTCTGGTCACCTTTTCAGGCTAATCCGCGTCCCGCCGTCGTGCCTGGGTGTGCCGTACCCGGGCACGACTCGTCCTGGCTCCCCTCCCCCGGCCCGGCCACGCTGGTGGCCAGGTCAGCACCCGCGAACGGGAAGGAACGCATCATGAGACACCGGACGAGCCCGCCGGAGGGCACCTCCGCACAAGGAACCGGTGACGTGGACGTGGTCGGCATGTGGGTGACCGCGGACGGGCACATCCGGCAGGAGCTGCTGCCCGACGGCCGCTACGACGAGGCGCGCGGCACCCGCCGCAGCGCCTACACCGGCCGCTACACCGTGACCGGCAGCCATCTCGACTACGTCGACGACACCGGCTTCACCGCCACCGGCGACATCCGCGACGGCGTGCTCTTCCACGAGCACCTCGTCCTCTACAAGGAGACCCAGGCATGACCGGGACGACCACCACCAGGAACTTCCTGATCACCGGCGTCAGCAGCGGCCTCGGGCGCGCCTTCGCCACCGCCGCTCTCGACGCCGGCCACACCGTCGTCGGCACCGTCCGCAGGGAAGCCGACGCGAAGGCGTTCACCGCTCTGCGTCCGGGGCGCGCCCACGCCCGCCTCCTCGACGTCACCGACGAAGCGGCGGTCCGCGCCGTCGTCGGCGACGTGGAACAGTCCGTGGGCCCCGTGGACGTCCTCATCGCGAACGCCGGTTACGGCCTGGAGGGCACCTTCGAGGAGACGCCTCTGGCCGAGCTGCGCACCCAGTTCGACGTCAACGTCTTCGGCGCCGCCGCCACCGTGCAGGCCGTCCTGCCGTTCATGCGCGAACGGCGTCGCGGGCACATCCTGGCCGTCACCTCGATGGGCGGCCTGGCCTCCTTCCCCGGCGTCTCCGCCTACTGCGGAAGCAAGTACGCCCTGGAAGGCATCCTCGAAGCCGTCGGCAAGGAGGTCTCCGGGTTCGGCATCCACGTCACGGCCGTCGAGCCGGGTTCCTTCCGCACCGACTGGGCGGGCCGCTCCATGGTGCGCGCCCCGCGTACCGTCCCCGACTACGACGAGCTGTTCGAGCCGATCCGCGCCGCCCGGCAGAGCGCCAGCGGCAAACAGCTCGGCGACCCCGCGAAGGCGGCCGCCGCCCTCCTGCGCGTACTCGACGAGCCAACCCCTCCGGCCCACCTCGTCCTCGGGTCCGACGCCCTGCGCCTGGTACGGGCCGGCCGCGAGGCGGTCGACCGCGACCTCGACACCTGGGCGGACCTCACCCTCTCCACCGATCACCCGCCCGCCGACGACGCGTCGTAGACGGCCTGGGCCTGGCCCCGGGCCTGGGGCTGCGGCTCGGCGTGGAGGCGGTACGCGGTTCCAGTCGGGCCGGGCGGGGCACACCCGTCGAGGAGTCAGCTTCGCGCGGACGTGACGAAGACCGACCACGCGGCCGGGGCGAAGCCGAGGGCGGGGCGCGTGGTGTCCTTCGAGTCACGGACGAGGAGGGCGGCGGGGGCCACGGCCACCTCCACACAAGCGCTGCTGTCGCTGGAGTCGCTGTGACTGCTCTTGAACCACGCCAAGGGGGCGGAGCCGTGCCGGTACGTGTCCATGCGCTTCAGACTGAGGCGCGAAGTGGCCTGGCACAAGACCGCGTTGACAGCAGCCGCTCAGACCCGCGCGGACGAGACAAACGCCGACCACGCAGCCGGGGCGAAACCAAGGCCCGGACGACGCACGTCCTTGGAGTCGCGGACATGCAGGGCACCGGGAGCCACGGCGACCTCCACGCAGGAGGGGCCGTTACTGGAGTCGCTGTAGCTGCTCTTGAACCACTTCAACGGGCCTTGCCGGTAAGCGTCCATACGCCCAAGCCTGGACCGCGACGGTCGACGGCACAAGACCGCCGCCGACCGTGACGAGCGAGCAACGGACCGAGAAGTCAGACCCGCGCGGACGAGACGAATGCCGACCAGGCAGCCGGAGCGAAACCAAGGCCCGGACGGCGTACGTCCTTGGAGTCGCGGACATGCAGGACGCCGGGAGTCACTGCCACCTCAACACAGTCATTGTTGTTACTTCCGCTGTAACTGCTCTTAAACCACTCCAGCCCCGCAAGGTCCATGGCAGAAGGCTTCAGAGTCATGTCTCTCCCAGCAGTTTCTCGATGTATTCCTGCGACCTGCGTGGCGACAGGGCCTGCGAGCGGATGATCCCATACCGCAGTTCGAGCACCTGTACCTGTTTCGGATCATCTACCAGTCGGCTCGTCAACTGGGTCTCGGAATAGCCGATCGCCGACCCGTCCCGAAGCTTGAGCAGCTGGAACTCCCCGCTCAGCCCGGCGTGCTCACTCGTACCCGTTGGCATCACCTGGAACTCGACGTTCCTCTGCCTGCTGAGCTTCAAGATGTGCAGGAGCTGACGGCGCAGTACGTCAGGCCCACCGATGGGGCGCTCAAGCGTCACTTGCTCCTGTACGAAGGTCAGCGTCGTCATCGGCTCCCACGTAAACACCTCCTGCCGAAGCATCCGTGCGGCCACTAGGTTTTCGTACCGCTCCGAGGACAGGACGGGGCGTCGCTCATCGAAGGCCGCTTCGGCATACTCCCTGGTCTGAAGCAGCCCATGGATGTTGTGGCTGCCGTAGGCCCCGATCTCCAGCGCCTTCTTCTCCAGCTTGGTGAGATCTCGTAGCTTCTTCGGGTACTTGATCTCGGCCACGTCCTGCTTCATGGCCGAGATCTTGCCTTCCGCACCGAGCGCCTCGTCCGAGCGGTCCAGGAACTCCGGCCGGGGAATCCGCTGCCCCGTTTCAACCTTGTACACCAAGTTCTCGCCGTACCCGATGGCCTTGCCGAACTCCGGCTGTGACAGCCCGGCGGCCTGGCGCCACAACTTGATCTGGCGCCCCACTGCCGCGAGTACCGCACTGGCCTCGTCTTCATCCTCGAAGTCCCAGCCGGACTCCTCCGGGTCCACAGCCCCGTTCACGACCATAGTCACTCCGTTCACCCGGACAGCACCGGACAAGCCTTCAACCCTACTGGACAGTCACGATCCGTACAGGCATCGTCACTGGTCAGCCTACGCAGAGCGAACGAACCTTAGTGACGTGAATCACGAAATCACCCACACCCCCGAAACCGTCCGACACTTCAGCGTGCAGCTCTCCTCCACGCTCCGGGGCGCGCGCCTGGCGCGCCTGCTGGCCGTTGAGCAACTGCGTTCCTGGGAGCTTCCCTTGGAGGCTCCCGCGCAGATCATCGCCGAACTCGCCGCGAACGCCGTCACGCACGGGAACGTGCGCGGGCGGGACTTCCTGCTGTCCATGCGGGCCACGACCGACACCCTCCGTATCGAGGCGACGGACACGCGGCGTGACCGGGAGCCGGTGGTCTCGGTGCCCGGGGCGGAGGACGAGGGCGGGCGCGGGCTGCTCCTGATCTCGGCGTTGTCCGACGACTGGGGCGTCGAGCAGGGCCCCGTCCCCCGCAAGACGGTATGGGCCGAACTGGCTCTGCGGTGAGTCCCGTTCCGATACGCACGTCGCCCGCCGCACACGTCACCGGGTCGCGGGAACCTGCGACCCGGTGATGCGCGACCCGCTGCCGGGCGACATCACCCCGTAAAGGACGAGAGAGAAGGACCCTTCCTGCCTGCCTGCCTGCCGGAACCCGTCCCCAAGCTCACCCGTAGGGGTGAACGAGGACGTTTGGGCTGGTAAAGCAGCAACTGTGCTGGCATATGCTCGCCGCGAGCAACACCGAGACTTCCTCACAACTGCACACGCCCATAACGCAGATGGGCCCCCGCAGGGACTGGCATCCCGGCGAGGGCCTAACCACTTCGGAAGAGAGAGCCTTCCTCATGGCTGGGACCCAGCTTAATCGGCTGTCCGCGCCCTGTCGCGGAGTCACGCACTCCAACCGCCGACACACCGCGCACTTCACCGTGATCGGCAACCACCTCGCACAACACGCCGAGTTGAGCCTCATCGCCATCGGCCTCGCCGTCTACATCCAGTCCCTCCCCGCCGGAGCCGACGTCAGCATCAAACGGCTGACCTCCCGCTTCCCGGAGAGCGAGGCCCGCATCGCCACCGCCCTGCGCGAACTGGAACACCACGGCTACTACCACCGCGAACGCGTACGACTGCCCAGCGGCGCCATCGTCACCCGCACCACCTCGTACAACCAGCCGAAGGGGGACACCGCCCCCACCCGCCCCACCGTCGTCACCCGCGTCGCCCGACTGTCGCGCACCAAGGCCGTACCGCAACAACCACAGCCACAGCCGCTGCCGCCCGAAGACGCGTACGACGACCGCCACGAGCCCACACCACCCACCCCCGCACCCGCCGCGACGACCGCACCCGCGCCGCACACCGAGACCGGGACCAGGACCGGGACGGGGACCGTGACCAGGGCCGGGACCGGGGCCGAGACCGAGACCGAGACCGAGACCGAGACCGGCAGCGAAGCCGACACCCGGGCCGAGACGCCACCGGCACCCCTCTCCGCCGTGGAGACGCGCGCGGTCCGCATCCTGATCTCCCTGCGCCACGCCGACCCCCGCCTCCTCCTCTCCGCAACAGAAGTCACCCGCCTCACCCCCGCCGTCGCCGAATGGCTCACGCGGGAGGCAGGCCCCGAAGCCATCCGCACCGCACTCACCACCAACCTCCCCGAACCCCTCCACCGCCCCGCAGCCCTCCTCACCCACCGCCTACGCACCGGCCTGCCACCCATGCCCCCACCAGGCCCCCGCCCCACCCCGTACGAAACACCCCGCCCCGCACCACGCTCCACCACCCGCTGGACCCACAGCTGCGACACCTGCGAACGCGCCCTCCCCACCAAAGCGTCACAGTGCAGGGACTGCGCGAGAGACGCCCCACCCCAGGCCGTGGCGCCCCACCGTCCCGGGCTTGCCTGACGGGATGAACGGACGGGACGAACCGGGCACGGGGCTCCACGCGGCCGCCGTGCGGGACCCCGAGGGCAACAGATTCGACGTCGTCCGAGGGCCGTTGCGAAGCGGTGCCGGCCACAGCCACTCGTGCACGGCTGCGACCAGTACCGGCGCCCTGAGGCGGACGGCGACTCCCAGTCACCGGGGCGCCCGGGACGGCTCCGGTGCCGCCGTGGCCACACCGGACCCGGCCCGGGCCCGGCCCCGATCACCCGTCTCTCGTACCATCGCCTCCAGCGCCTCCAAGGGGCGCTCACAGCCGTCGCCGGGGGAGCCGACAGGGATGATCGCGGTACGCCTGGTGGCGGTGGTGGTGGCTACGTAGCTCGCGCTTCTCGTGCTCTTCGCCGCGCCGTCGGCCCTCCCGGAGCAGTGGCAGTACTACGTCTACTCACCGGCGACCGTGGGCTTGTGGCTGCTGACCCTGCCCATCGCGCCCTTCGTGGTCTGCGCCCTCACCTGGCCATGGATCATGTCGGACGACAAGTGAGCCCCGCAGCACGAAGGTGATCCCCGCCGTACGGAGGTGACCTCCGGCACCGCCCCGGCCGGGCGACGGTCCCGGGACCCCGGGTGGCCGACCCTCGTTCAAGGGTGCAGGACGATCTTCCCCACGTGGTCCCTGCGGGCGAGCTGTTCCTGCGCCCGGGCGGCCTGCTCCAGGGGGAACGTCGCTGCGACCACGGGCTGGAACGCGGCCTCGCGCGCCAGGTCCACGAGGAGGCCGAAGTGCGTGGGCGTGTGCATCGCGGAGCCGATCAACTGGGCGTTGTGCAGGTAGAGACGGCGTACGTCGAAGGCCACCCCGTACCCGCCGAGCGCACCGGCCACGACCCACCGGCCACCCTCGCGCAGCAACGGCAGCCCCTCGCTCACCAGGTCCCCGGCGACCACGTCGAGTACGACGTCGATCCCCTCGGGGGCGGCGGCCCGCACCTGCCCGGCGATCTCCCGCGCGCGGTCGAGGACTTCGTGGGCGCCCGCCTCGCGCACCGCCTCGATCTTCGATCCGCTGCTGATGGCGAGCACCCTCGCGCCCCGCGCACGGGCGAGCTGCACCAGCGCGACACCGACCCCGCCGGACGCCCCCGAGACGAGGACGGTCTCCCCCTCCCGCAGCCTTCCCCGCTCGATCATGCCGAGCGCCGTGCCGTAGGCGGTCGGCAGGGTCGCGAGCTGGTCGCCGGTGAGCGGGGAGTCCGTCACGTCGTGCACCCGCCCGGCCTGCGCGGTCACGAACTCGGCGTAGCCGCCGTCGCGTTCGCTGCCCATCAGGCCCACCGGATGCGCGTCCGGGCCCTCGGAGTCGTAGATCGCCGGGTCGACGACGACCCGGCGGCCGAGGAGTCCCCCGTCCACGTCGGCGCCGACCGCCGCGACCCGGCCGGACACGTCGGCGCCCTGGATACGCGGGAAGTCGAGCGGGCCCCGCCAGCCCGACAGGGCCTCCGGGTCCTCCGGACGGCCGTAGGCGCCCTCCCGGGTCCACAGATCGGTGTTGTTCAGCGCCACGGCACCGACCTCGACCAGGACCTCACCCGGCTGCGGGACGGGCACGGCCACCTCCGCCGGCTCCAGGACCTCGGGACCTCCGTGCCGGGTGATCCGCATCGCGCGCATGGTCTCGGGCAGACCCATCGTTCAACCTCCTCGCAGGTACACTGATCGGTGAACTTCCTCCACCGTACACCGATCGGTGAAGGAGCGCCGGGATGCAAGGGGACGCCGGGATGCGAGGGGACGCCGAGATGCGAGGGGACGCCGAGATGCGGAGGAACGCCGGGATGCGGGGAGATTCCACGCGAGGGACCACGCCCCAGGGGGCCGAAGAGCCGGACGCGTCGCCGCCCATGACACCGGCCGGCCGCCGCATCGTCGCGGCGGCCGAGGAGTTGTTCTACGAGCGCGGCATCACCGCGGTGGGCGTGGACCTCATCGCCGAACGCTCGGGCGTGACCAAGCGGACCCTCTACAACCGGTTCGGTTCGAAGGACCGCCTGGTCACGACCTACCTCGCGGAACGCGACCAGCGCTGGCGCTCACTCGTCCGCGCCCGCGTCGACGCCTGCGAGGAGCCCGTCGCGGCCGTCACCGCGCCCTTCGACGCACTGCGGATCTGGAGCGGGACCAACGCCCGCGGCTGCGCGTTCATCAACGCCCTGGCCGAACTCCCGGACCCCTCGCACCCCGCGCACCGCATCGCCGCGAACCAGAAGCTCTGGCTGCGGAACCTCTTCGAGGAACTCGCCACCGAAGCGGACTGCCCGGACCCCACCACCCTCGCCGCCCGCCTCCTCGTCCTGCACGAGGGCGTCCTCGCCACGCAGCCACTCCCGCTCGACACCTTGCCGGCCGCCACCGACCTGGCCCGGGCGCTGGTACGAGCCGACGCGCCGGGCGGGCGGCGGGGGGCGGCGGGGCAGGACGGGTGAGCGGTGGCGTACGCCGCCGGCCGGAAGCTCGTCCCCGTACCCTCCCCGCTCTCCCAGCCGGACACCCGGCTCAGTCGATGGTGAACACCGCGCCGGGCGCCGCGTAGTCGACGGGACCGTCGAACCGGGCCGAGGCGCGGGCCACCGCCTGCTCCGGCGTGAGGAACCGCCCCACGTGCGTGACGATCAGCCGTCCCGCCCCGGCTGCCCGCGCGGTCTCCCCGGTGTCCTCGGGCGTGTGGTGCACCCGCTCCTCGTCGCCCGCCGGGGCCTCGGCGCTCTCCGCCTCGCACAGCAGGGCATCGCAGCCCTCGGCCAGGCTCGTCAGGCGGGCGCAGGGGGCGGAGTCACCGGAGTAGACCAGGGACCGGGACCGGCCGCCCGGGGTCCCGGTTCCGGTCGGGAGCCCCGCAGGAGTCCCGGTCTCGACGCGCAGGGCGAAGGCGGGCATGCCGTGCGCCACCGCCCCGCTGGTCAGCGTGAGGCCGCCGACCCGCGCCCGGTGCCCGTCGTGCAGTTCCCCGACGGCGAAGGCGGACTCGACGGGGCTGCGACTGGCGCCGTTGGTGAGGAAGTGGGCCAGCCGGTCCGCGATCCCCGGCGGGCCGTACAGCGGGATCGGCGCCGGGAGCCGGATGTCGGCGAAGAGCGCGGCGTAATAGGCGGTGAGCAGGTCGGCGCTGTGATCGGCGTGCAGATGCGAGATCCAGATCGCGTCCAACTCGTCGAGCCGCACGTGCCGTTGCAGTTGCGCGAGCGTCCCGCTGCCCGCGTCCACCCACACCCGGGCACCGCCGCCGGACACCAGGTAGCCGGAACAGGGGTTGTCCACGAGCGCGTACGGCGTCGCGCTGCCCAGAACGGTGAGGGTGAGAGGGGACGGGTCGCTGGTCATCGGGTCGCTGGCCATCGAGGGAGACTAGAGCACCCGGTGCGCGGGCGGGGGGCTTTTTGCCGGGCCCCCAGACCGGCCCGCCGGAGCCCCGGGGCTGCGGCACCGCCTCAGCCGCCGCGCACCGCACCCGGACACCCGGACACCCGGACACCCGGACGCCCGGACGCCCGGACAATTTGACACCTTCGATTCCGGATATTTAGTGTCCAGGTTATGAGGATGAGCAAGGGCGTCGAGTGGGCGGTGCACACGCTGCTCAATCTGGCGTGGGTGGACCACGGCAGGCCGGTCGCGACCGCGCAGCTCGCCGCCGGACACGACCTGCCCGGCCCCTACCTCCACAAGCAGCTCCAGGCGCTGGTCAGGGCCGGGCTGCTGGAGTCGGTGCCGGGGGCGCGGGGCGGGTTCCTGCTCGCGCGGGCACCGGAGGCCATCAGCATGCTCGACGTCGTCCTCGCCATCGAGGGCGACGAACCCCTCTTCCGCTGCACCGAGATCCGGCAGTGCGGCCTGGTCGGCGCCGAGTGCTCGGGGCCGGACGACTTCGCGCTGCCCTGCGCGGTGAAGTCCGCCCTCGGCAGGGCCGAGACCGCCTGGCGCGAGGCCCTGGCCGCACAGTCCCTGGCCGACGTGGGCCGGGCGACCGACGAGCACGCCCCGAACGTCGGCGGCGCCGTCCGCAGGGCCCTCGGCAGCGACTGACCGCGAGCGACCGGGCGGCCACAGCACAACCGCAGAACAACCGCAGAACAACCAGGGCGACCGTCCGCGTACGAGCGCGGTCGCCCCGACCCAAACCATCGCGCGGCACGAGCCGCGCAGACGCAGGAGGTGAATCCGGATGAAAAATATCCTGGTTATTGGTGGCGGCTTCGCCGGTGTCTGGAGCGCGGCGGGCGCCGTCCGCGCGGCGCGCCTGCACGCCGCAGCGACGGCCGGCCCCCAGGCGGGACCGGCCGAGGAGATCCGGGTGACGCTCGTCAGCGCCGGGGACGACCTCGTCATACGGCCGCGTCTGTACGAGGCGGACCCCGAGAGCAAGCGCGTCGCGCTCGACCGGGTGCTCGGCCCCATCGGCGTACGCCGGGTCGCCGCCACCGTCACGGGCATCGACACCGAGGCCCGGAGCGTCACAGCCCTGAGCCGGGGCGGGGAGTCCCTGTCCCTGCCGTACGACCGCCTGGTCCTGGCCACGGGCAGCCAGACGGCCCGCCCGCGCTTCCCGGGCGCCGAGGACGTGTTCGACGTGGACACCATGGGCGCGGCGGCGGCCCTCGACCACCACGTCCGCCGCCTCTCCGAACAGGCCGGGCGTGACGGGCAGTTCACCGCCGTCGTCGTCGGAGCGGGCTTCACCGGGCTGGAGGTCGCCACCGAACTGACCGGGCGGCTCGCCGAGTTCGCCCCGGACGGGCAGGCGGTCCGGGTCGTCCTCGTGGAGCGCGCGGACGAGCTGGGCCCCGAGCTGGGCGCCACGCCCCGCCCGCACATCACCGAGGTGGTGGACGGCCTCGGTATCGAGCAGCGGCTCGGCACGACCGTCGAACGGTACGAGGACGGCGTCGTGCACCTCGCGGACGGGGAGACGATCCCCGCCTCGACCGTCATCTGGACGGCCGGGATGGCGGCCAGCCCGCTGACCGCGCACATCCCGGGCGAGCGGGACCGCATGGGCCGCCTGGAGGTCGACGCGTTCCTGCGCGTCGTCGGCGCGCCCGAGGTCTACGCGGCGGGCGACACCGCCGCCGCCGTGGCCGGCGAAGGGCACTTCGTCACGCAGAGCTGCCAGCATGCCGTGCCGCTCGGCAAGTTCGCGGGCCACAACGTCGCCGCCGACCTGCTGGGGACCGATCCGGTGCCCTTCGCCCCCGCGCCCTACGTGACCTGCCTCGACCTGGGCCCGGCCGGCGCCGTGCTCACGGCCGGCTGGGACCGCGTGGTCCAGCTCACCGGCCAGGACGCCAAGCAGCTGAAGCAGCAGATCAACACCGAGTGGATCTACCCGCCGGTGGACGACGCCGAGGCCATCCTCGGCCTGGCCGACCACCGCACCATCTGGCCGACCGACGAAGCGGCCTGACCGGCACGCGACGTCCCGCCCGGCGCGTCAGCCCCTTGTCGGGGGGCGGCGTGCCGGGTTTTTCGCGGCTCCACTGGAGAGGAGACGGTGCCCCCGCCCCCTCGCTACTCCTCCCCCCGCCCCGGCTCCCCGTCCACCAGCGGGAACATCCGCACCACCGCCGCGACCGGCACGCTCCCCGCCGGGCGGGTCCCCGGGCGCGTCTCGCGCTCGCGGTACTCGGCCAGCAGCCCCCGTACGGAGTCCGCGAGGGCCGTCAACTCCTCGGGCGTCAGGT
Organism: Streptomyces sp. NPDC049954; assembly: GCF_040656295.1. NCBI lineage: Bacteria > Bacillati > Actinomycetota > Actinomycetes > Kitasatosporales > Streptomycetaceae > Streptomyces > Streptomyces sp. NPDC049954. The sequence goes on along the minus strand of NZ_JBFALS010000007.1, from coordinate 293,194 downwards.
GCAGTACGGCGCTGAAGGACTCGTCCTCCCGCCATGCGCTCGGCGCCCGGTCCCGCTCGGCCCGCCACCTGTCATAACTCTCGTCCTCCAGCTCGCGCGACAGCCCGGCGAAGCCCTCGGGGAGCCCGTGCCCACGATCGTCCGGCCTCCCGCCCTCGGACTCGCCCTCCCAGCGCAGCCGCCACGGCCGGGCCTTGCCGCCCGAGTGCGGCGCCTCCTCGATCAGCCCGTGGCGGGCGAGCTGGCGCAGGTGGAAGGAGCACAGGCCGCTGCTGTGGCCGAGGCGGGCGGCGGCCTGCGTGGACGTGAGGGTGCCGACCTCGGCGAGCAGGTCCAGCAGGGCCACCCGTACGGGGTGATCGGGGAGCGAGCGGGGCGCACGCGGCGGCGACCGGCGCCCGTCGGACGCGGCAGCCCCCTGGGAAGCGTCGGACGCACCGGACGCACCGGCCGCAGAGGAAATCTCGTCTTCAGTCACTTTGCAAAGAGTGCTACTTTGCAAAGCCTCCGGTCAAGAGGGGCCGGGGACCGGTGACTTCGCCGGTGCGGCAAGCAGGCAGGCCCCCGGCGAACTGACGGGTGCCGGGGAGGCGTTGACACACATGGCCGCTGTCCGATCCAGTGACCGCACGGAGGGGCCCCGCGACCCCCGCGACCGCACCCCCGACGACCGCGTCCACGACCATGACCACGACCGCGTCCGCGTCCGCGTGCAGGGCGAACCCGTCGCCTCCTGGCCCCTGGTCACCCCGGAGACCGAGCGCGGGCGGGTGCGGCGCGTCACCGTCGTCGGCGAGGAGATCCTGCGCCGCCGGTGCCGGCCGGTCACCGCCTTCGGGACCCCCGGACTGTCGGCGCTGATCGACGACATGTTCGCCACGAACCACGTCGCACGCGGCGCGGCCATCGCCGCCAACCAGGTGGACGTGGACCTGCGCCTGTTCGTCTGGGACATCACGGACGACTGGGGGGTGCGCCACGTCGGGCACATCGCCAACCCCGTACTGGACGAAGTACCGCAGGAACACCGGAGGTTGGTCGAGGAGAGCGAGGGGTGCCTGTCCGTCCCCGGGCCGTACCGGGTGGTGGCCCGGCCCGACCGGACCGTCGTCCGGGGCCAGGACTGGAAGGGCGAACCGCTGACGATCGAGGGCCGCGGCTACTTCGCGCGCTGCCTCCAGCACGAGACCGACCACCTGGACGGACGTCTCTACCTGGACCGGCTCGCCCAGCGCGAACGCAAGTCCGCGCTGCGGGAGATGGCCGGATCGCGGGACGAAGTACTGGCCCGGCGCGCCGCCCTGGCCCGCGAACTGGGCAAGTGACCGGCTCCGCTACCCCTCGTCGAGTCGCGCGCGCAGAGTCGCGGCGAAGTCCTCGGCGCGGCTCAGCTGGACACGGAGCTTCTCGACCTGCTCCGTCGCCGCCCGCTCGTACTCCCGTACGCGCTCCAGCAGGACGTCACGAGCCGCCCCGTCCTTCGCGTCCTGCCCGCCGTCGACGGCGTCGAGGCGGTCCGTCGCGTCCAGCAGGTCGCGCATCTGGTCCAGGGTGAAGCCCAGCGGTTTCATCCGGCGGATCACCATGAGGCGCGCGACGTCCGCCTCCGTGTACAGACGGAATCCGCCCTGGGAACGGGCGCTCGGAATGACGAGGCCGGTCTCCTCGTAGTGCCGGATGGTGCGCAGGGACAGCTCGGTCCGCGCGGCGACCTCACCGATCTGCATGTGCCCGCCGTCCACGCCCACCGATCCTCCGAACTCCGACTCGCGCCCCGAACCGCACCACCGCACCGCCCTCCCGCTCGTCCCGGCGAAGAGGTGCTGGGCGTCACGGGAAGGAGACGCCGATCTCTACCCTAACGTTAGGGTAGAGTTGCCCAGGTGCGCACCGCCCCAGCAGGAGCGCGCGCACCGCAGGCGCCGCGCCAGAGCCGACGCGGCCCCGGCGCGACCCCAATTCTCGCAGGTCCCCCAGCGGGTCCCGCAGTTCCCGCTGGAGCGAGGGGTGTGCGCCCGAGCGGCCCAGGGCCGCGCCCCGCCCCGACCTCCTCCTCCCCCGTAGCCCGTCCCCTCCCTCCCCGCCCCGCTCAGCCCCTCCCGGGGCGTGCCCGTACGACTCAGGTGGCCGTCCCGTGACCCCTTCCGCCGACTCCCCCTCGCCCACGTCGCCCACGTCGCCCAGCGCCGCCCGGCTGCGGGCGCTGCGCCCCGACTGGCTGGCCGATCCGCGCGTGTGGCGGACGGAGGTGCTGGCCGGTCTGGTGGTCGCGCTCGCGCTGATCCCCGAGGCGATCTCCTTCTCGATCATCGCGGGCGTCGACCCGAAGATCGGGCTGTTCGCCTCGTTCACGATGGCCGTGACCATCTCCGTGGTCGGCGGACGGAGGGCGATGATCTCGGCGGCCACCGGGGCGGTCGCCCTGGTGATCGCCCCCATGAACCGGGAGCACGGCTTCGGTTACCTCGTCGCCACCGTCGTCCTCGCCGGGGTCTTCCAGATCGTGCTGGGCGCGCTCGGCGTCGCGAAGCTCATGCGCTTCGTGCCGCGCTCGGTCATGGTCGGCTTCGTCAACTCCCTCGCGATCCTGATCTTCCTGGCGCAGGTGCCCCAGATGCACGACGTGCCGTGGCCGGTCTACCCGCTGATCCTCGCGGGCCTCGCCCTGCTCGTGTTCTTCCCGAGGATCACCACGGTGATCCCGGCCCCGCTCGTGTCCATCGCCGTCCTCACCGCGCTCACCGTGGCCGCCGGCATCGCCGTCCCGACCGTGGGCGACGAGGGGGCGCTGCCCTCCTCGCTGCCGGTGCCGGGGCTCCCCGACGTGCCGTACACGACGGACACCCTCACGACGATCGCCCCGTACGCGCTCGCGATGGCGCTGGTCGGGCTCATGGAGTCGCTGATGACGGCGAAACTCGTCGACGAGATCACCGACACCCGTTCGTCCAAGACCCGGGAATCGGTCGGCCAGGGCATCGCCAACATCGTCACCGGGTTCTTCGGCGGGATGGGCGGCTGCGCCATGATCGGCCAGACCATGATCAACGTGAAGGTGTCCGGGGCCCGCACCCGCCTGTCGACCTTCCTGGCGGGCGCGTTCCTGATGGTGCTGTGCGTCGTCTTCGGGCCGGTCGTCTCCGACATCCCCATGGCCGCCCTCGTCGCCGTCATGGTGATGGTGGCCTTCGGCACCTTCGACTGGCACTCGATCGCGCCGAAGACGCTCCGGCGCATGCCGCTGGGTGAGATCGCCGTCATGCTGATCACGGTCGCGGTCGTCGTCGCGACGTCCAACCTGGCGATCGGCGTCGTGGTCGGCTCGGTCACCGCGATGACCGTGTTCGCCCGGCGCGTCGCCCACCTCACGCGCGTCACCTCGGTCACCGACCCCGACGGCGGCACCGTCGTGCACCACGTGACCGGCGAACTCTTCTTCGCCTCCTCCAACGAGCTGGTCGGCCAGTTCGACTACGCGACGGCACCGGAGCACGTCGTCATCGACCTGCACGAGGCACACGTCTGGGACGCCTCCTCCGTCGCGGCCCTGGACGCCGTCGAGGCCAAGTACCGGGAGCGCGGCAGCACGGTCGAGATCGTCGGCCTGAACCCGGCCAGCGCCGCGCTGCACGGAAAGCTGAGCGGAGAACTCACCGGCGGGCACTGAACGACGCCGCCGGGGAGGGCACCGGGCACGCCGGTCCGGCGCGAGCACTCATCGGGCAGGGGGGGGCACTCGTCGGGAAGAGCGGGCACTCGTCGGACGGAGGGGAGCAGGAGCCCGCACCTCTCAGGCTTCCCCCGGCCCCCGGTCCCCCGTGCTCGCCGCCGCCTGGCGCTCCGCGATCCGGTACTCCCGCGTGTGCGGCGGCCGCAGGAACAGGACGAGCGGTATCCACACCACGAGGCCGGCCACGCCCGTCCACAGGGTGTCGCCGTCGAGGCCGGGTTCACTCAGCCCGAGGCCGACGACCGCCGGGACGCCGGGACGCCGGGACGCCGGGGCCACGCAAACGCCCGCCGAGCGACCGCAACGGCCTCAGACGGGTCCCGCCCAGGCTCCCATCGTGCGCTCCAAGGTCCAGATCCTGACGTCGGCCCGCACCCTGGCCGCGTACAGATCCCGTTCGGCCACGATGCTCAGATCCCCGGCGCCCAGCAACTGTCGGGTGGCGTGTTCGGCGAGGTCGATTCCGGTGCTTCCCCCGCTCTGGAGCGTCCGCAGGAAGTCACCGCCCCACGTCCGTTCGTGCAGGACCCACGGAGCCTCCCCCATGGCCGTCTTCACCAGCAGACTGCCGAACTTCTCGGCCCGGTCACGGCGCGCCGTGCCCTCCTTGATCTGGAAGACGTGGTTACCCGTCTCGATGACGGTGGCCGTCGGCAGGACGAACCGCACGCGCTCTGAGCCGTCGGTCCATCTCGGCCAGCACAGAAGCGCGTTGGGCGTTCATGTGCGGCACGTCGAGGATCTCGACCAGGACCGACGTGTCGAGGAAGTCCACGACCGGGCGCGGCAGCGCCGGGGACGAGGAGGAAGAGGCAGGCACGGCTCACAGGCTCCTCAGGAAGTCCTCGACGCCACCGGGCTCCCCGTCCCTCGGACGGACGGCCTCCGGCAGACGCCCCTTCGTGACCGCGTCGCCCAGCTCCCCCGCGGCCATGAGATCCACGTAGCCCGGAAGTTCGGTGAGGCGCGAGAGCACGCTCTCCCCCGAGTCCGGGTCCCTCGTGCACACGACCACACCCGAATGGTCCTGCGCGGTCAGCGAGTTGAGCAGGGCCGGGCTGTGCGTGGTGAACAGGACGTCGATACGGCGGTGCACCGACTCGTCCTTCATCAGCTCCAGCACCCGCGCCGCCTGCGTCGGGTAGAGCCCGTTCTCCACCTCCTCGATCACGAGATGCCGCTGCCCCGCCGATCCCGGGGGCTGGTGGGCGGCGGGCGCGCTGAGCAGGGCCGTACCGAAGGCGAGGAAACGCAGCATCCCGTCGCTCAGCAGCCGTGCGGGCACGTCGTGCACCCGGCCGTGGTAGCCGTCCTCGCGCAGCACGAGCTGGACGTCGCCGAGCCGCGTCCCCACGCTGCGCACCCCGCGCACCGGGTACTCCGGCATCCCCGCGACCAGCCGGGTCAGCCGGTCGAAGGCGTCCTTGTCCGCGTGCTTCAGCCCGTCGACGGCCGCGCTCAGGTTGTCGGCGCTGCGCCGCAGCTCGACGTCCCGCGCGTTGACGTACTGGCGCATGAGATGCGGGACGGGATCGAGCAGGAAGACCCCGCGCAGTACCTCCAGGACCTCCTGCGCCGCCCGGTGCACCAGCTTCGTGGCCTCCGTGGTGGCCGGGACGCGCACGGGGACCTGCGAGCACAGCAACCGGTCGGAGGCGAAAGGGAGCCCCGGATCGAGTCCTCGTCTGCCGTTGAAGTACCGCACGTCGAGATCGCCGCGTCGCGGGTCGGGAGGGTCACTCGCCAGCAGCGCCCGCCCCTTGCCCAGCCGGCGCCCCGCGTACGGCACGCCTTCGACGGCTGTCAGCCTCTCGCTCAGGACGCGCACCTCGGGCGAGACCGCGACGGTGACGTCCAGGTCGTACACGGCCGTACCGGAACGCACCCGGACGCCGACCGTGAAGGCGTCCTCCCCCAGCGGCGCGCACCCCTCCGCCCCGCCCCGGATCGCCTCCTCGCCCACGCGGGGCCCGTCCAGCGCGTCACGCACCGGCTCCCCGAGGGCGAGCCGGGACAGCACCATGAGACCGTCGAGCGCGTTGGACTTGCCGCTGCCGTTCCTGCCGATCAGCACGGTCAGGTCCTGAAGGGGCAGAACCTGGCGCGTGAAGCTCTTGAACGAGGTCAGCCGCACCTCTTCCAGGCGGGGAGTGTCCACGGGTGCTTCTCTCCAGTCGTCACCTCTGCTTCGCCCTCGGCCTCGGCCACGGCCGGGCTCCGCACGGTCCACAGAAAAAGCCGGATCGTCTGCGAACGAGAACAGCTAACCCCAATCAGGGACCGCGTTCCACACCTGCCCGGGACGCGAACCACACCTCCCACGCGAGGTACGAGCACCTGTCCACGCTCCCGGCACAACCCGAGCGCCGCGCCCCCTCACTCCACCCCCACCGCGCGGAGCACGCTCTCGCGGAGCAGGGCGCGGCGCTGTTCGTGGACCTCGGGCGGTTCGTCGGCGGTCGCCGCGTAGACGTTGCTCACCGGGGACCAGGCCATGGACATGGCGATCACCATGGCCTTCAGGTCGAAGGGGTCGCCCCGGCGTACCAGGCCGGCCTCCTGCGCCTCGGTGATGGCGCGGAGCTTGGGGTCGTCGAAGTGCTCGTGGTCCTCCACCAGGTGGCCGGCGGAGCGGCGCTCCAGGCGGGCCCAGGTGGCCAGGCGGATGAGGTCGGGGCGGCGCAGATACTCGTCGTAGAGGCGCACGGCCCAGTCCGCGAGGTCGGTCGCGTCGATCGGGACGACGTTGGTGATCCGCTCCAGCGAGCCGAAGAAGATCGCGTCGAAGAGGCCGTCCTTGCTGCCGAAGTAGGTGTAGAGCTGCGCCTTGTTCGTACGGGCGGCCGCCACGATGCGCTCGACGCGCGCACCGGCGATCCCGTACTCCGCGAATTCCTGCGTCGCCACCTCGATGATGCGCTGGTACGTCGCCGCTCCGCGGGAGGTCAAGGGCTGTTGCGCCATACCCGGAGGCTACCAAACAGAACGGTTGGTTTGCCCGCCCGCTCCACGCGGCTTACGCTCGGACGAAAGACAAACAGACCGAACAGTCTGTCTGGCGTCGGCTGGCCAACTGTCCGGCGCTGGACCGGCCGGCCAGCCAGCCGGCCAGCCGGCCGCGAACTGTCCGCCGATCACCCTGAAGGAGACCCGCATGAGAACCACCGTGGGATGGAAGGCGGACGGCCACCCGGCCGTACTGCGACGGGTGCCGCTGGAGCGGCGCGACCTGCGCCCGGACGACCTCGCGGTCCGGGTCGACTACTGCGGCGTCTGCCACACCGACCTGCACGCCCTCGGCGCCCGGTCCGCCGAGGACGACTCGCCCCTGGTGCCGGGCCACGAGTTCACCGGCACCGTGACGGAGACCGGGCCCGAGGTCACCCGCTTCCGCGCCGGCGACCCGGTGGCGGTCGGCAACATCGTCGACTCCTGCGGCACCTGCCCCATGTGCCGGGCCGGTCAGGAGAACTTCTGCCACACCTTCCCGACCCTGACCTACGGCGGCACCGACCGGCAGGACAGGACGACCACGCTCGGCGGCTACGCGCGCGAGTACGTCGTACGGGAACACTTCGCCCATCCCCTGCCCGCCGGACTCGACCCGGCCACCGCCGCTCCCCTGCTGTGCGCCGGGATCACCGTCTGGGAACCCCTGAGCAGCCTCGGCGTGGGGCCGGGCACCCGCGTCGCCGTGGCGGGGCTGGGCGGCCTCGGGCACCTCGCGGTGAAACTGGCCGTCGCCCTCGGCGCCGAGACCTCCGTCATCAGCCGTTCGGCGGACAAGGCCGAGGACGCCCGGCGGCTGGGCGCCCACGATCTGGTGCTCTCCTCCGACCCGGAGCAGATGGCCGCCGCCCGCGACCGCTTCGACGTCCTCATCGACACCATCTCGGCCCCGCACGACGTAGGCCCCTACCTGCGCCTCGTCGCGATGGACGGGACGCTCAGCCACCTCGGGCACCTGGGCACCCTCACCGTGGAGGCCATGGACCTGCTCGTGGGCCGCAAGAAGCTCAGCAGCGCGGGAAGCGGCGGCCTGCCCGCGACCGCCGCCATGCTGGAGTTCTGCGCGGAGCACGGCATCACCGCCGACATCGAACTGCTTCCCTCGGCCCAGGTGCACGAGGCCCTGGACCGCCTGAGCCGCAACGACGTCCGCTACCGCTTCGTCCTCGACCTGTCCGACCTGGACGACCCGGACGGCCCGGACGGCCCCAACAACCCCATCGCCCCGGCGTAACCGCACAAAAAAACTCCGGGCCCTGCCCCCGTCCACGAAGGACGGGGGCAGGGCCCGGAGCGGTGACCCGCGAGCGGGTCAGAGGTCGTACTCAGCTCACGCGAGCAACAAGACTTACTTGTTGATCTTGGTGACCTGGCCGGCGCCCACGGTCCGGCCACCCTCACGGATGGCGAACTTCAGGCCCTCTTCCATGGCGACGGGCTGGATGAGCTCGACGGTCATCTCGGTGTTGTCGCCCGGCATGACCATCTCGGTGCCCTCGGGGAGGGTCACGACGCCGGTCACGTCCGTGGTGCGGAAGTAGAACTGCGGACGGTAGTTGTTGAAGAAGGGGGTGTGACGGCCACCCTCGTCCTTCGACAGGATGTACGCCTGCGCCTCGAAGGAGGTGTGGGGCGTGACCGAGCCGGGCTTGATGATGACCTGGCCGCGCTCGACGTCCTCGCGCTTGATGCCACGGAGGAGCAGACCGACGTTCTCACCGGCCTGGCCCTCGTCGAGCAGCTTGCGGAACATCTCGATACCGGTGACCGTGGTGGTCGCCTTCTCCTGCTTGATACCGATGATGTCGACGGTCTCGTTGACCTTCAGGATGCCGCGCTCGATACGGCCGGTGACGACGGTGCCACGACCGGTGATCGTGAAGACGTCCTCGATCGGCATCAGGAACGGCTTGTCGACGTCGCGCTCGGGCTCCGGGATGGACTCGTCCACGGCCTTCATGAGCTCCAGGACCGAGTTGCCCCACTCCTTGTCGCCCTCAAGGGCCTTCAGAGCGGAGACCTTGACGACCGGAAGGTCGTCGCCCGGGAACTCGTACTCGGAGAGGAGCTCACGCACCTCGAGCTCGACGAGCTCCAGGATCTCCTCGTCGTCCACCATGTCGGCCTTGTTCAGGGCGACGACGATGTAGGGGACGCCGACCTGGCGGGCCAGGAGCACGTGCTCCTTGGTCTGCGGCATCGGACCGTCGGTCGCGGCGACCACGAGGATCGCGCCGTCCATCTGGGCGGCACCGGTGATCATGTTCTTGATGTAGTCCGCGTGACCGGGGCAGTCGACGTGGGCGTAGTGACGCGTCTCCGTCTGGTACTCGACGTGCGCGATGGAGATGGTGATACCGCGCTGGCGCTCCTCGGGAGCCTTGTCGATCTGGTCGAAGGCCGAGGCCTCGTTCAGCTCGGGGTACGCGTCGTGCAGCACCTTGGTAATGGCGGCCGTGAGGGTCGTCTTACCGTGGTCGATGTGACCGATGGTGCCGATGTTGACGTGCGGCTTAGTCCGCTCGAACTTCGCCTTCGCCACTGGGTCCTCCTGTGGAGTGGTTCTGTACGCCTTGCTTCATCGGCGCCAGGTGATCTTTGCTGGGATGCCCGGTGCCCCGGGGCGCCCGCCGCTGTAGCGGTGGGGGCGCCCCATCGGGCTCCGGAGTCAAGCCTACGGCGTTAACTCGGGTGAGTTATTCGCCCTTGGCCTTCGCGATGATCTCCTCGGCGACGTTCCGCGGAACCTCGGCGTAGGAGTCGAACTGCATCGAGTAGCTTGCGCGACCCGAGGTCTTGCTGCGGAGGTCTCCGACGTAGCCGAACATCTCCGACAGCGGAACCAGGCCCGTGACGAGCTTGGCGCCGTGGCGGTCCTCCATGGACTGGATCTGACCGCGACGGGAGTTGATGTCGCCGATGACGTCACCCATGTAGTCCTCGGGCGTCGTCACCTCGACCTTCATCATCGGCTCCAGCAGGGCCGGGCTGGCCTTGCGGGCGGCCTCCTTGAAGGCCATCGAACCGGCGATCTTGAAGGCCATCTCGGAGGAGTCGACCTCGTGGTAGGCACCGTCGAGAAGGGTGACGCGGACACCCGTGAGGGGGTAGCCGGCGAGCACACCGAACTCCATGGCCTCCTGCGCACCCGCGTCCACCGAGGGAATGTACTCCCTGGGGATACGGCCACCGGTGACCTTGTTCACGAACTCGTAGCCGTCGCCCTCAAGCGGCTCAAGGGCGATCTGCACCTTCGCGAACTGGCCGGAACCACCGGTCTGCTTCTTGTGCGTGTAGTCCAGGCGCTCGACGGCCTTGCGCAGGGTCTCGCGGTACGCGACCTGCGGCTTGCCGACGTTGGCCTCGACGCGGAACTCACGGCGCATACGGTCGACCAGCACGTCCAGGTGAAGCTCACCCATGCCGGCGATGATCGTCTGCCCGGTCTCCTCGTCGGTCTTGACGCGGAAGGACGGGTCCTCCTCGGCCAGACGCTGGATCGCGACGCCCAGCTTCTCCTGGTCGCCCTTGGACTTCGGCTCGATCGCGACCTCGATCACGGGGGCCGGGAAGTCCATGGACTCCAGGATCACCGGGTTCGCCGGGTCGCAGAGGGTCTCACCGGTGGTGGTCTGCTTCAGACCCATGACGGCGACGATGTCACCGGCACCCACCGACTCGATCTCCTCACGCTTGTTGGCGTGCATCCGGTAGATCTTGCCGATGCGCTCCTTGCGGCCCTTGACCGAGTTCTGCACGGCAGAACCCGACTCCAGGCGCCCGGAGTACACGCGGACGAAGGTCAGCTTGCCGAGGTGCGGGTCGCTCGCGATCTTGAACGCGAGGGCCGCCAGCGGCTCGTCCTCGGAAGGACGACGCTTGATGACCTCTTCCGGGTTCTTGACGTCCTGGCCCTCGATCGCCTCGATGTCGAGCGGGGAGGGCAGGTAACGGACCACGGCGTCGAGCAGGGGCTGAACGCCCTTGTTCTTGAACGCGGTACCGCAGAACACGGGGGTGACGGTGGTGCCGTCGCCCTTGCCGGAGGCGATCGTGATGCGGCGGATGGCCTCGTACAGCTGCTCCACGGAGGGCTCCTCGCCCTCCAGGTACAGCTCCATCATGGCGTCGTCGTTCTCGGCCACGGCCTCAAGGAGCTTGCCGCGCCATTCGGCGGCGGTCTCCGTGTGCGTGTCCGGGATGTCGATGATGTCGTACGCCTCGCCCAGCGCGGTCTCGGCGGACCACACGAAGGCCTTCATCGTGACGAGGTCGACGACACCCTGGAAGTCGGCCTCGGCCCCGATGGGCAGCTGCATGACGATCGGCGTCGCACCGAGGCGGTCGATGATCATGTCGACACAGCGGTGGAACTCGGCGCCGGTGCGGTCGAGCTTGTTGACGAAGCAGATACGCGGGACGCCGTAGCGGTCCGCCTGACGCCAGACGGTCTCGGACTGCGGCTCAACGCCGGCGACACCGTCGAACACCGTGACAGCACCGTCGAGCACGCGCAGCGAACGCTCCACCTCGACGGTGAAGTCGACGTGGCCCGGGGTGTCGATGATGTTGATCGTGTGGTCGACGTCGTTCAGCGGCCAGTGACAGGTGGTGGCAGCAGAGGTGATCGTGATGCCACGCTCCTGCTCCTGCTCCATCCAGTCCATGGTCGCCGCGCCGTCGTGGACCTCACCGATCTTGTACGAGACACCGGTGTAGTACAGGATGCGCTCGGTGGTCGTCGTCTTGCCCGCGTCGATGTGCGCCATGATCCCGATGTTGCGGACCTTGGCAAGGTCAAGCGAAGTGGTAGCCATAAGGCTTCTGTCTTCTCTCGGTCTCGATGGGGGTAGCGACTACCAGCGGTAGTGCGCGAAGGCCTTGTTGGACTCGGCCATCTTGTGCGTGTCCTCGCGCTTCTTCACCGCGGCACCGAGGCCGTTCGAAGCGTCGAGAAGCTCGTTGGTCAGCCGCTCGGTCATGGTCTTCTCGCGACGGGCGCGCGAGTAGCCGACGAGCCAGCGCAGCGCGAGAGTGCTGGCGCGGCCGGGCTTGACCTCGATCGGGACCTGGTAGGTCGCACCGCCGACTCGGCGGGACTTGACCTCCAGGGTCGGCTTGATGTTCTCCAGCGCGCGCTTGAGCGTGATGACCGGGTCGTTGCCGGTCTTCTCGCGCAGGCCCTCCATGGCGCCGTACACGATGCGCTCGGCGGTGGAGCGCTTGCCGTTCAGCAGCACCTTGTTGATGAGGGAGGTCACCAGAGGAGAACCGTAGACCGGGTCGATGATGACCGGGCGCTTCGGGGCGGGGCCCTTACGAGGCATTCTTACTTCTCCTTCTTGGCGCCGTAGCGGCTGCGGGCCTGCTTGCGGTTCTTGACACCCTGGGTGTCGAGGGAACCGCGGATGATCTTGTAACGAACACCCGGCAGGTCCTTCACACGGCCGCCGCGCACGAGCACGATGGAGTGCTCCTGCAGGTTGTGTCCCTCACCCGGGATGTAGGCCGTGACCTCGATGCCGGAGGTCAGACGCACACGCGCGACCTTACGGAGGGCCGAGTTCGGCTTCTTCGGGGTGGTCGTGAACACACGCGTGCAGACGCCACGGCGCTGAGGCGAACCATCGAGCGCGGGCGTCTTGTTCTTCTCGACCTTGTCCTGCCGGCCCTTCCGGACCAGCTGCTGGATCGTAGGCACTACTTCTCCGGTTTCTGTGTGCCGAATAGGTAAAGCTAACCTGGAACACCTCCGACCCACGCGGTCGGGTGTGTCGAACCCTGCGGACTTCCGCACAAGGCGGAGAGGATGCGGATCACGGTGGCCGGTGTCGAGTCCCACATGCGGTGGATAGGCACGCACGAGGACCCGGGCACACCCCAGGCACAAGGTCAGAGCGTACCTACCGTATGGACCTGGGTCAAAACAAATGCACATGCGTACGACGGGACCGTACGAGTGTGGCACGAGAGGCGGGCGCCGACTCCCGGGACGGTCACGGTGCGTACGTGAGCGGTGGCCGGGGGACGCCCGGCCCGGCGGGCCTCACCGGTTCACGGCCTGGATCTCCTCCACCTGAACGTCCTGCTGCTGCCCGTACGTCCCGTCCGGCAGATCCCCTCCGGCGCCGCCCGTCCCGGTCCAGTGCGTCTCCCAGTTCACGGCGGCCGACATCCGGTACGTGCCCTTCCCCGAGGACCGCGTGTACGTCACCCCGCAGGGCGGCGTCCGGTCCGCCTTCCCCGGCGCGAAGGGCTCACCGATCGTGCCGCCGACCACCGGGCAGGTCCCGTCGCCCGGTATGACACGAGCGTCCTGCGTACCCGGCTCCACCTTCATCCCGGTCGGCGTCGCCACCGTCGTCGCCTGCATATGGAAACCACCCACATCCAACGAGGCCGTGACCGACACCGGCTCCACATCCGCCCGGTCCAGCCACACCCACGTCGGCAGGTTGACCTTGCTCGCAGCGGCCGGGGCGAGCTTCGCCTTCAGACTGGGCACCTTCATACGCTCGTAGGCGAGGCCGGCGAGGATCTCGGGCGAGACGGCGTTCGGCACGTCCGGAGCCGTACCGTTCTCCGCCCAGAAGGGCGGACGGTCGCACTCCATCATCTGTTCCAGCGTGGCGTCGTCCCGGTACTGGACGGACCAGTACATCCCCTTGCCCTTGTCCTTCTTGTGGTACTCGTCCTTCGCGTAGCCCTGGTTCTCTCCGGAGATGTCGCGCACGATGTCGTCCGCACCGGGATCGTGCACAGCCGTGTAGTACAACCGCTGCCGCGACTTCTCGAACTCCTCCGGGGTGTACTCGGGGGCGTACCAGCAGCCGGGCGGATCCCAGTCGGCGACAGTGGCCCGGCCCCCGGAACCACCGGAAGCCCCGCCGCGCTGGGTGTAGGTGATGTGGACGGTGGAGCTGATCTCGCGGTTGTGGGAGTTTCCGTGCTGGTCCGCATCAAGGTTGTTGCCCCACCCCGGGCCGCCCTGTCCGGCCGAGGCGACACCGGGCGCACACAGCAGGAGACCGCTCCCCAGCAGCAGCGCTGTCAGCGGCAGGAAGGGACGCCTCACTCCGTTCACTGGCATTCCTGCGCCCCCACGTCCGCACGGACTTCCTTGGCCCGCCACACGCCACCCGCTTCACCCGAGCCGACCATGCCGAACTCGAACTTGGTGTGGTCGTCCGCGCTGGGCTTGGTCAGCATCGGCTTCCCGGTCTTGAGATCCTTCGTATAGAAGTTCGTGTCATCCACGCAGAAGGAGACGACGGCAGTGCTGCCCGAGTGCACGATCTTGACGCTCGGTCTCGACATCCGCTCCGTGCCGGTGACCGAGTACTTCTTGTCCACGTGCTCCTGCACGTTCTTCTGAGACGACTGGCGCGTCTGCCCCTGCGGATACGAGTAGTACAGGTAGGCCGGGTCCTTCGCGTCCTGCTGGGCGATGGCCCGATTCAGCCCGACCATGAAGTTCGCAGCGGCCCGGAGCACTTGCGCCTGCTCCTTGTCAGCGGGCTCCCGCCAGTCCGCAACGACCTTGACGTCCTTCGGCAGGCTCAGGTCCGGCGCCTTCGGGTCCGACGTACTCGCCGAAGGCGAAGGGCTCTTGCTGGCCTTGGGCGAGCCCACATCGGCCCCCGCCACCTTCTTCCCCGAGTCCGATTCCCCGTCCCCGTCCCCGCCGCCCCCTCCCCCACACCCCGTCAACATCACCGAGGCGGCGGCCAGGAGGGCGGCGGCGGGCAGGAGGCGCTGGCGATTCACTACGGGGCTCCAGAGACGTGGGGAGTACCTGTCAACCGAAGACGCTATCCGGGCGCTCACGGGTTGCGCCAGATTTCGCCGTCCCGGGCCGGGCCTCCACGGAAAGTCCACGCGCGGCGACTCAACACGTGCCGCTAAATGACGTGTTGCCGGACATGCCGGTACGTACGCCCCGCGCCCCCTGTCGCCCCCGCCAGGGAAAGCGCACCATGGGGACAGGCCGAGCATCGAGGGGGAACTCCATGCCGCACGACGCCTCCCCGTCCCCGTTTCCGGAGGACAGGTCCCCGAGGGACAGGTTCCCGGACGTCGCGTCCAGCCGACCGTCCGCCCCGGGGGAGCCCGAACCGGGTACGGACCGGCGCCCGTTGACCTGGCCCCGCGCGGTCGGGCACGGCGTGGCCAGCGGCACCGTGCTGTTCCTGCTGCTCGTCCTGTCGATGACGCTGTTCCCCGACGGGAAGCTGTTCGCCCTCGTCTTCCTCGGCGGACTCGTCGTCCCGCCCGCGCTCGCCGCGCACCACTACGGCCGGGGCAACCCCGCGCTCGCCCGCAAGCGGCCGGCCCGGACCGTGCAGCCGGAGGTGCTGGACTACGCCCGGGAGGTGCAGGCGCTCGACTACCGGCCGGGGCCCGACTCCACCGAGGACGACCTCGCCGACTACCAACTCGCCCTCGACGCCTACGACAAGGCGCTCGACGAAGGGTACGAGGACGCCACCGTGACGCTCCAGGAGGGCTGGACGGCGCTCGCCCGGCTGCGGGTGCCCAACGCCGAGTGGAACCACGGCACGGGGCACGCCACCCTGCGCCTGGTGCGCCCGGAGCCGGGCCGGCCCGCCGTGCTGGCCTTCACCGGCCCGGCGCTCGGCCTGGTCCGGCTGCGCACACGCGGCCCCCGGGGCAGCTGGATACGGCTGTACGAGGCGGGCGGGCCGGTCTGCGCCCGGCTGCCGTTGCAGGCCCGCGAGGACGCCACCCTGCAACTGGAGATCCACACCGAGGGCGCCTGGCGGGCGGCCGTGCTCGGCGCCTCCGTGATCCGCACGCTCGACGAGGAGACCCCGGCCCTGCACGGCCACGGCGGCGACCTCCTGCACGTACGGCCCGTGCCACGGCTGTTGTTCCGGCACACCGGGCAGGGGCCCTACCAGGTACGGCACCTCACGGAGAGCCTGCGTCCGGCCGGGGTCGTGGCGGAGGGCAGCGGCCCCGCCCAGCTGTGGCTGCCGCGCACCACCAGGACCGCCCTGCTCCAGATCCAGACCCGGGGCGGCTGGTCACTGAGCAGCCGCCCCAAGGAGAGCTGACCCCCCGTCTCCCGCGAGCCGCCGCCCGTCAGCCCCAGTAGCCGCCGACGGGCTGCCTGACCCACAGCTCCCTGCCCGAACCACCCCCGCAGTAGAACCAGTACGGGCCGCTGCCGTCCTGCGGATACCCCCACCACTCGTTGCTGGTCTCGGCCGCTCCCCTGCACCGGCCGGCCGAACTCTCGTTGTACTGCCAGATGTTCACGTAGTCGGTGGCGGAGGCGGGCCCCACCGTCAGCGCGAGGGCCGCGCCCGCCCCCGCCGTCGCCACCGCGGCCGAGACCAGCCGGCGCCTGCACCTCGTCGTCTTCGCCCTCATCAACGTCTCTCCTCCCGAGCGGCGTACGTCCTTCGACCGGTACACGCCTGAGGGAGGCCGAGAGGTTCACGATGTTCGCCCGCGGGTCAGTAGTGCCAGCGCAGCGCGTTGGCGGACTGGCCGCAGGTGATCCTGCGGCCCGAGGCGTCCGTGGTGGAGCGGCCGGTGTCCGCGCCCCGGCAGAACTGGCCCGCGCGGTAGCAGTTGCCCGCGTTGGAGCGGATGTCGCACAACTCGGTGGCCGGCCGGGCCACGCTCGGCTTGGCCGCCGGGGACTTCACGACCGGGGCCGGCCTGGTGACCGGGACCCGGGTGCGGGTGGGGACGGCCGCCGCCGCGTGCGTACGGGTGGGCGCCGGGGCCACCGTGTGCGTACGGGTCGGCGTGGGCGTGACGACCGGGGCGGTACGGGCCGGGGCGGGCGTGGTCGTGCGCGAGGGGCTCGGCGTCGGCGAGGCGGCCGGTGCGGAGGGGCTCGGCGTCGGCGACCCGGACGCGGGCGCGGACCGTTCGGCGGGCGAGGAGGACACGGCCACCGTCCGGTGCGCCTCGCCCGCCGAGGAGGAGCCACCGGCGCCGCAGGCCGTCAGCACGAGCCCGATGAGGAGAGAACCGGCGGATATCGTGAAGCGTTTGTGAATCATGGCGGGATGTTAGACCGGCCGCACAGCCCCCGTCAGCCGTTTCACCAACACCGGCCGACGTCCCTGCCCCGGGCCGGGCGCACGCGAAAGGGCGGCCACCCCGCCGAAGCAGGATGGCCGCCCTTCACCGCGCTACAGGCCGCGAACGGCCCGGATCGCCTTACTGGTTGTACGGACCGTAGTCGTAGTCCTCCAGCGGGACGGCCTGGCCGGAGCCCGAGCCGAACGGCGAGTAGTCGATGTCGTCGTAGCCGACGGCCGAGTACATCGCGGCCTTGGCCTCCTCGGTCGGCTCGACCCGGATGTTGCGGTAGCGGGACAGACCCGTACCGGCCGGGATGAGCTTACCGATGATGACGTTCTCCTTGAGGCCGATCAGGGAGTCCGACTTGGCGTTGATCGCCGCGTCGGTCAGGACCCTGGTCGTCTCCTGGAAGGACGCCGCCGACAGCCACGACTCGGTGGCCAGCGAGGCCTTGGTGATACCCATCAGCTGCGGACGGCCGGAAGCGGGGTGACCGCTCTCGGTGACCACACGACGGTTCTCCTGCTCGAACTTCGAGCGCTCGACCAGCTCGCCGGGCAGCAGCTCCGCGTCGCCCGACTCGATGATCGTCACACGGCGCAGCATCTGCCGGATGATGATCTCGATGTGCTTGTCGTGGATCGACACACCCTGCGAGTTGTAGACCTTCTGGACCTCGCCGACCAGGTGCACCTGGACCGCGCGCTGGCCGAGGATACGCAGCACGTCGTGCGGGTTGGTGGCACCCACGGTGAGCTTCTGGCCCACCTCGACGTGCTCGTTCTCGCTGACCTGGACCCGGGCACGCTTGGAGATCGGGTACGCCGTCTCCTCGCTGCCGTCGTCCGGGGTGACGACGATCTTCTTGGTCTTCTCGGTCTCCTCGATACGGACGCGGCCGGCCGCCTCCGAGATCGGGGCGACACCCTTGGGCGTACGAGCCTCGAAGAGCTCGACGACACGGGGCAGACCCTGGGTGATGTCGTCACCGGCCACACCACCGGTGTGGAAGGTACGCATCGTCAGCTGCGTGCCGGGCTCACCGATGGACTGGGCGGCGATGATGCCGACCGCCTCACCGATGTCGACCAGCTTGCCGGTGGCCAGCGAACGGCCGTAGCACATCGCGCAGGTACCGACGGCGGACTCGCAGGTCAGGACCGAACGGGTCTTGACCTCCTCGATGCCGTGGCGGACCAGCTCGTCGATGAGCACGTCACCGAGGTCGGTACCGGCCGGGGCCAGTACGACGTCCCCGACGACGATGTCCTCGGCGAGGCAGCGCGCGTACACGCTGGTCTCGACGTTCTCCGTCTTGCGCAGCACACCGTCCGCACCGCGCTCGGCGATGGCCAGGCGCAGACCGCGGTCGGTGCCGCAGTCCTCCTCGCGGATGATGACGTCCTGCGAGACGTCGACCAGACGACGCGTGAGGTAGCCGGAGTCGGCGGTACGCAGAGCGGTGTCGGCCAGACCCTTACGGGCACCGTGCGTGGAGATGAAGTACTCCAGCACGGACAGGCCCTCGCGGAAGGACGCCTTGATGGGACGCGGGATCGTCTCGTTCTTGGCGTTCGACACCAGACCACGCATACCGGCGATCTGACGCAGCTGCATCATGTTCCCTCGGGCGCCCGAGTTCACCATCATGGCGATCGGGTTGGTCTTCGGGAAGTTCTCGTTCATCGCCTCGGCCACCTCGTTGGTGGCCATGGTCCAGATCCGGATGAGCTCCTGCGTGCGCTCGTCCTTGGTGATCAGACCGCGCTCGTACTGCTTCTGGACCTTCTCGTCCTGCGCCTCGTAGCCCTGGACGATCGCCTTCTTGGCCTCGGGGACCACGACGTCGGAGATGGCCACGGTGACACCGGAACGGGTCGCCCAGTGGAAGCCGGACGCCTTCAGGTTGTCGAGCGTCGCCGCCACGATGACCTTGGGGTAGCGCTCGGCGAGGTCGTTGACGATCTCGGAGAGCTGCTTCTTGCCCACCGAGTAGTCGACGAACGGGTAGTCCTCGGGCAGCAGCTCGTTGAAGAGCGCGCGGCCCAGGGTCGTCCGCAGCCGGAAGGAGTCGCCCGGCTGGTACGCGGCCGTGCCGTACTCCTCGTTCTCCTCCTCGCTCGGCGGGGTCCAGCCACGGGGCGGCATGGTGCCGACCGGGAACCGGATGTCCACCTTCGCCTGGAGGGAGAGCTCCCCGGCGTCGAAGGCCATGGTCGCCTCGGCGGTCGAGCCGAAGGACCGGCCCTCGCCGATGACCTTGCGCTCCTCCTCGTCCGTGGTGAGGAAGAAGAGGCCCAGCACCATGTCCTGGGTCGGCATGGTGACCGGACGGCCGTCGGCCGGCTTCAGGATGTTGTTCGAGGACAGCATCAGGATGCGGGCCTCGGCCTGCGCCTCCGCGGACAGCGGCAGGTGCACGGCCATCTGGTCACCGTCGAAGTCCGCGTTGAACGCGGTGCACACGAGCGGGTGGATCTGGATGGCCTTGCCCTCGACCAGCTGCGGCTCGAAGGCCTGGATGCCGAGGCGGTGCAGGGTGGGCGCACGGTTCAGCAGCACCGGGTGCTCGGCGATGACCTCTTCGAGGACGTCGTACACGACGGTGCGGCCACGCTCGACCATGCGCTTGGCCGACTTGATGTTCTGCGCGTGGTTCAGGTCCACCAGGCGCTTCATCACGAAGGGCTTGAACAGCTCCAGCGCCATCGCCTTCGGCAGACCGCACTGGTGCAGCTTGAGCTGCGGGCCGACGACGATCACGGAACGGGCCGAGTAGTCGACGCGCTTGCCGAGCAGGTTCTGACGGAAGCGGCCCTGCTTGCCCTTGAGCATGTCGGACAGCGACTTCAGCGGACGGTTGCCGGGGCCCGTGACCGGGCGGCCGCGACGGCCGTTGTCGAAGAGCGCGTCCACGGCCTCCTGGAGCATGCGCTTCTCGTTGTTCACGATGATCTCGGGCGCGCCGAGGTCGAGAAGCCGCTTCAGGCGGTTGTTGCGGTTGATCACGCGGCGGTACAGGTCGTTGAGGTCGGAGGTCGCGAAGCGGCCACCGTCCAGCTGCACCATCGGACGCAGGTCCGGCGGGATGACCGGGACGCAGTCCAGGACCATGCCCTTGGGGCTGTTGACCGTCTGGAGGAAGGCGGAGACGACCTTGAGGCGCTTGAGCGCACGGGTCTTCTTCTGGCCCTTGCCGGTCCGGATGATCTCGCGGAGGCGCTCGGCCTCCTCGTCGAGGTCGAAGGTCTCCAGCCGCTTCTGCAGCGCGGCGGCGCCCATCGAACCGTCGAAGTAGGTGCCGAAGCGGTCGCGCAGCTCGCGGTAGAGCAGCTCGTCGCCCTCCAGGTCCTGGACCTTGAGGTTCTTGAACCGGCTCCACACCTCGTCGAGGCGGTCGATCTCGCGCTGCGCACGGTCGCGCAGCTGCTTCATCTCGCGCTCGGCACCCTCGCGCACCTTGCGGCGCACGTCGGCCTTGGCGCCCTCGGCCTCCAGCTCGGCCAGGTCGGTCTCAAGCTTCTTGGCGCGGTTCTCCAGGTCGGAGTCGCGACGGTTCTCGACCTGCTGACGCTCGACCTGAACCTGGGCCTCCAGGGAGGGCAGGTCGCGGGTACGGCGGTCCTCGTCCACGTACGTGATCATGTACGCGGCGAAGTAGATGACCTTCTCCAGGTCCTTCGGGGCGAGGTCGAGCAGGTAGCCCAGCCGCGACGGAACGCCCTTGAAGTACCAGATGTGGGTCACGGGAGCGGCCAGCTCGATGTGGCCCATCCGCTCACGGCGCACCTTGGCGCGGGTGACCTCGACGCCACAGCGCTCGCAGATGATGCCCTTGAAGCGGACACGCTTGTACTTGCCGCAGTAGCACTCCCAGTCCCGGGTGGGGCCGAAGATCTTCTCGCAGAAGAGCCCGTCCTTTTCCGGCTTGAGGGTGCGGTAGTTGATGGTCTCCGGCTTCTTGACCTCGCCGTGCGACCAGGTCCGAATGTCGTCCGCGGTGGCGAGGCCGATCCGCAGCTCATCGAAGAAGTTGACGTCGAGCACTATGCGTCAATCCCTCTCAGGGTTGTGTCAAAAGTGGTCTGTACGGGTCCTGCGCCCCATGGGGGGCCGGGTTGTCTCCCGTCGCCGGCCCACCGCCTGAGGCGGTGGGCGGGGCGACGGGAGGGCCCGTCAGACCTCTTCGACGCTGCTCGGCTCGCGCCGGGACAGGTCGATACCGAGCTCTTCCGCGGCACGGAAGACGTCCTCGTCCGTGTCGCGCATCTCGATGGACATGCCGTCCGAGGACAGCACCTCCACGTTCAGGCAGAGCGACTGCATCTCCTTGATGAGCACCTTGAAGGACTCGGGGATGCCGGGCTCGGGGATGTTCTCGCCCTTGACGATGGCCTCGTAGACCTTCACGCGGCCGGTCACGTCGTCGGACTTGATCGTCAGCAGCTCCTGGAGGGCGTAGGCGGCGCCGTAAGCCTCCAGCGCCCACACCTCCATCTCGCCGAAACGCTGTCCACCGAACTGCGCCTTACCACCCAGCGGCTGCTGGGTGATCATCGAGTACGGACCGGTCGAGCGGGCGTGCAGCTTGTCGTCGACCAGGTGGTGGAGCTTGAGGATGTACATGTAGCCGACCGAGATCGGCTCCGGGAACGGCTCGCCGGAGCGGCCGTCGAACATCCGCGCCTTGCCGGTGGGCTGCACCATGCGCTCACCGTCCCGGTTGGGGATGGTGTGCTCCAGCAGACCGGCCAGCTCGTCCTCGCGGGCACCGTCGAAGACCGGGGTCGCGACGTTGCTGCGGGGGTCGACCCGGTCGGCGCTGATCGCGCGCAGCCGCTGCGCCCAGTCCTCGGGGACCTGGGAGACGTCCCAGCCCTGGCTGGCGAGCCAGCCGAGGTGGACCTCCATGACCTGTCCCGGGTTCATTCGGGACGGGACACCGAGCGGGTTGAGGATGATGTCGATCGGGGTGCCGTCCTCCAGGAACGGCATGTCCTCGATCGGCAGGATCTTCGAGATGACGCCCTTGTTGCCGTGACGGCCGGCGAGCTTGTCACCGTCGGTGATCTTGCGCTTCTGGGCGACGTAGACGCGGACCAGCTGGTTCACGCCCGGGGGAAGCTCGTCGCCCTCCTCGCGGTCGAAGACGCGGACGCCGATGACCTTGCCGATCTCGCCGTGCGGGACCTTGAGCGAGGTGTCGCGGACCTCACGGGCCTTCTCGCCGAAGATCGCGCGCAGCAGGCGCTCCTCCGGGGTCAGCTCGGTCTCGCCCTTGGGCGTGACCTTGCCGACCAGGATGTCGCCCGCGATGACCTCGGCGCCGATGCGGATGATGCCGCGCTCGTCGAGGTCGGCGAGGACCTCCTCGGAGACGTTCGGGATGTCCCGGGTGATCTCCTCGGGGCCGAGCTTCGTGTCACGGGCGTCGACCTCGTGCTCCTCGATGTGGATCGAGGAGAGGACGTCGTCCTGCACGAGGCGCTGCGACAGGATGATCGCGTCCTCGTAGTTGTGGCCCTCCCAGGGCATGAAGGCGACGAGCAGGTTCTTACCCAGCGCCATCTCACCCTCTTCGGTGGCCGGACCGTCGGCGAGGACCTGGCCCTCGATGATCCGGGCCCCCTCGTCCACGACGACCTTCTGGTTCACCGAGGTGCCCTGGTTGGAGCGGGAGAACTTCGAGAGGCGGTACGTGGTGTACGTGCCGTCGTCGTTGGCCGTGGTGATGTAGTCCGCGGAGACCTCCTGGACCACACCGTCCTTCTCGGCCTTGAGGACGTCACCGGCGTCGGTCGCGCAGCGGTACTCCATGCCGGTGCCGACGAGCGGCGCCTCGGACTGGATGAGCGGCACGGCCTGGCGCATCATGTTCGCGCCCATGAGGGCACGGTTGGCGTCGTCGTGCTCCAGGAAGGGGATCATCGCGGTCGCGACGGACACCATCTGGCGCGGCGAGACGTCCATGTAGTCGACGTCGTCCCCGGGGACGTAGTCGACCTCTCCGCCACGGCGGCGCACCAGGACGCGGGCCTCCTCGAAGTGGAGGTCCTCGGTGAGCGGCGCGTTCGCCTGGGCGATGACGAAGCGGTCCTCCTCGTCGGCGGTCAGGTAGTCGACCTCGTCGGTGACGATGCCGTCGGTGACCCGGCGGTAGGGCGTCTCGACGAAGCCGAAGGCGTTGACCCGGCCGTAGGAGGCGAGCGAACCGATCAGGCCGATGTTCGGGCCTTCCGGGGTCTCGATCGGGCACATGCGTCCGTAGTGGGACGGGTGCACGTCACGGACCTCGAAGCCGGCCCGCTCACGGGAGAGACCACCCGGGCCCAGCGCGGACAGACGACGCTTGTGCGTCAGCCCGGAGAGCGGGTTGTTCTGGTCCATGAACTGGGACAGCTGGCTGGTGCCGAAGAACTCCTTGATGGAGGCGACGACCGGCCGGATGTTGATCAGGGTCTGCGGCGTGATCGCCTCGACGTCCTGCGTCGTCATGCGCTCACGCACGACGCGCTCCATCCGCGCCAGGCCCGTGCGGACCTGGTTCTGGATGAGCTCGCCGACGTTGCGCAGACGACGGTTGCCGAAGTGGTCGATGTCGTCGGTCTCGACGACGATCGACTGACCGTTCGCGACGGTCGTCTCGGTCTCGCCGGCGTGCAGCTGCACGAGGTACTTGATCGAGGCGATGATGTCCTCGGTCGTCAGCACCCCGGCGTCCAGCGGCGCCTCGGAACCCAGCTTCTTGTTGACCTTGTAGCGGCCGACCTTCGCGAGGTCGTAGCGCTTCGGGTTGAAGTAGAGGTTCTCCAGCAGCGTCTGGGCCGCCTCGCGGGTGGGCGGCTCGCCCGGGCGGAGCTTGCGGTAGATGTCGAGCAGCGCGTCGTCCTGGCCCTGGGTGTGGTCCTTCTCCAGGGTGGCGCGCATCGACTCGTACTGGCCGAACTCCTCAAGGATCTGCTCGGTCGTCCAGCCGAGGGCCTTGAGCAGCACGGTGACCGACTGCTTGCGCTTGCGGTCGATGCGGACACCGACCATGTCGCGCTTGTCGATCTCCATCTCCAGCCAGGCACCCCGGGAGGGGATGATCTTGGCGGAGAAGATGTCCTTGTCGGAGGTCTTGTCGATCGAGGAATCGAAGTAGACACCCGGCGAGCGGACGAGCTGGGACACGACGACACGCTCGGTGCCGTTGATGACGAAGGTGCCCTTGTTGGTCATGAGCGGGAAATCGCCCATGAAGACCGTCTGGGACTTGATCTCGCCGGTCTCGTTGTTCGTGAACTCGGCGGTGACGAAGAGCGGGGCGGCGAACGTGAAGTCGCGCTCCTTGCACTCGTCGATGGAGTTCTTCGGCGGCTCGAAACGGTGGTCGCGGAAGGTCAGCGACATCGACCCGGAGAAGTCCTCGATCGGCGAGATCTCCTCGAAGATCTCTTCCAGACCGGACTTCGTGGGGACGTCCTGGCCATTGTCCAGAGCCGCCTCGACACGGGACTTCCAAGCGTCGTTACCGAGCAGCCAGTCGAAACTCTCGGTCTGAAGAGCAAGAAGATTGGGAACCTCAAGAGGCTCCTTGATCTTCGCAAAGGAGATGCGCAGCGGGGCGGTGCTGGCACCGTTGTTCGTATTCGCGGTCGAGGCAGTGCGCGAGGCGGCCAAGAGGGGGTCCTTCCGAGGGCTCGGACTCACTACGCGCGTACCGGTCCCATGTCGGACGCACCGAGTGAAAGCCCTGTTCAGGGCGGTAATTTCGATCGGTGCTCGGCACGGGCATGCCCCTGGTGACGGGCAGGAGGCAGCTAACAGGCAGCGCAAAGGGTCAGTGTAGCCACTTGGCCCACTGATGTCCAGTGCGGGTTTCGCCCCGACTGCTGAAGTCCCTCGCTGATCTCAACTCCTGCGGCACGTCGTGCGTCTCGCGACGCACCTCATTACTGCCCTCTTGGCCGTCGATCCATGCCTCGGAACCCGGATCGTTGTGACGACGCGTCCTGAGAATTGCGCGCTGCGTGCCGTTCGTCAAGGCCCCCGCCTCCCGGCCGGTCGCGCGGCCGCCGACCGCCTGGCAGCCCGACACGACGTACGGGGGCACAACGAAGATCACCCTACCCGCAGGGGTGGACGACCCGCAGCTCCCGCCACGGCAACGCCGAAGGGCGACCACCCGGTTGGGTGATCGCCCTGAGGGCCCGCGGCGTTACACGTGCGGGTGAAACGCCGGAACGGGCGATGCCCCGGCCGCAGGGCCGGGGCATCGCCACGACGCGCTCACACGCTGCGCGTCGTCAGTTCCGTACCAGGGGTACGGAGGGGGTCACTTGACCTCGACGGAGGCGCCGGCGCCCTTGAGGGACTCGGCGGCCTTCTCGGCGGCGGCCTTGTCGACCTTCTCCAGGACGGGCTTGGGGGCGCCGTCCACGAGGTCCTTGGCCTCCTTCAGACCCAGCGAGGTCAGCTCACGCACGACCTTGATGACCTGGATCTTCTTGTCGCCGGCGCCGGTGAGGACGACGTCGAACTCGTCCTGCTCCTCAGCGGCCTCGGCCGGGGCGGCGCCGCCACCCTGGGCGACGACGGCGGCCGGCGCGGCGGCGGTGACGTCGAACTTCTCCTCGAACGCCTTCACGAACTCGGAGAGCTCGATGAGGGTGAGCTCCTCGAACTGAGCGAGCAGGTCTTCCTGGCTGAGCTTCGCCATGATGGCGGTCCTTCCACTAATTCGGCAGGTGCCGGATGTACATGTCGGCGGGCGTACGTACGGCCCGCGGTGACCTCCGCCGGGATCGGCTCGGGTCAGTTGCGAGCCGAATTACTCGGCACCGCCCTGCTCGGCCTTCTTGGCACGAAGCGCCTCCGCGGTGCGGACGAACTTCGAGGGAAGCGCCTGGAAGAGCGCGGCAGCCTGCGACTGCTTGCCCTTCATGGCGCCCGCCAGCTTGGCCAGCAGAACCTCGCGGGACTCAAGGTCCGCAAGCTTCTTGATCTCGTCGGCGGAGAGCGCCTTGCCGTCGAGTACACCGCCCTTGATGACCAGGGCGGGGTTTTCCTTGGCGAAGTCACGAAGACCCTTCGCCGCCTCGACCGGGTCCCCGGTGACGAAGGCGACTGCCGTCGAGCCCTTCAGGTGCTCGTCCAGCTCCGAGAACCCGGCCTCCTTGGCCGCGATCTTGGTCAGCGTGTTCTTCACCACACGGTACTGAGCGTTCTCGCCGAGAGAACGGCGAAGCTGCTTGAGCTGCGCCACGGACAGTCCGGTGTAAGCGGTCACTACAGCCGCGTTGGAGTTACGGAGCTTCTCCGTGATCTCCTCGACGGCATCGACCTTGTCGGACGTCGCCATGAGCCTCGGCCTCCTTCCGGGGTGATGAGCTTCGACTGACCTCACGATCAGCCGCGATCGAGCCGGTGGACCGCACGGATCAGGCACCTGGTTCAAGGAGCTTGGAAGGAAGAAGAGGAAAACAAATCGCCCCGGCGCAGGCGCACGGGGCGAGGGCTCGACCGGAATCACTCCCGGGAACTCGTTCCACGAACACCTGCGCGGGTCGCTCGCGTTCAGCGAATCCTTCGGCCACCGCGCCTCTTGCGAGACACAGCGACGACCAGCGGTCTTTGGCTTCACTGGGAGCGTACGCGAGACGGGCCCGCCGGAGCAAATCGCTCGGACGGGCCCGTACGGGGAAGGGCGCGGGACCCGTCCGCACAGGAGCGCGGGCCCGTCCCGGAAGGGCGCCGGCTCAGCTCTTGCCCAGCTCCTCGGCGAGCTTCGCCTGCTCGTCCGGACTGAGGTCGCCCAGCTCGCCCAGCATGTCCTCCAGCGAGGTCAGGTCCTTGGCCGGGGGCTTGGTGACGTTCACCGGCTTGTTGTAGTCGCCGAAGGTCACGACCTGGTCGAGCGGGCCCTTGTCCGTCTTCGAGGTCGTGCGGAACCGCTTGGTGCGGCCCTGGGCGTCGAGGTAGACGTCCATCGTCATCGTCTCGACACCGAGGTCCCGGTACTGCTTGACCGCCGCCTCGCGCTGCTTCGCGGTGGCCGGGTCCTTCCTGGCCTGCGCGCTCAGCTCGTCGAGGGAGACGGTCCCCCGGTAGTGCGTCGTCTCCACCCCGTCGACGGTCTGCGGGCCGACCTTCTTCAGGTCGTCGGAGGCGGTCAGGAAGGTCGAGTCCTGCGCCGGGTTCTTGTTGGCCCAGGTCGCGGAGGGCTCGGCGGCCGCCGCCTTGTCCAGGTCGCCGACCGGCAGGGAGATCCAGCGCTTGCCGCCGGTCTCCTTGGCCGTCGCGGCCCCGCCGTCGACGTACATGTTCCCGTCGACCAGCCGGATCTCGGTGCCCTCCTCCTGCGCGGAGGCCATCTCCATCGTCATCCGCGCGGCGAGCGGCTTCGTGCTCATCGCCGCCTTCGCCGACATCTTGCCCGCGCCGGGCGTCGTGCCCTCCATGCGGTAGGTGAAGGAGGTCAGCTCCTGGCTCCTGGCCGCCGCGTCCTTGATCGCGGCGGCCGGGCTCACCCCGGCCGCCTTCTTCGAGGCGGCGGCGGTCGGCT
Organism: Streptomyces sp. NPDC049954; assembly: GCF_040656295.1. Classification (NCBI taxonomy): domain Bacteria; kingdom Bacillati; phylum Actinomycetota; class Actinomycetes; order Kitasatosporales; family Streptomycetaceae; genus Streptomyces; species Streptomyces sp. NPDC049954. Next base: position 265,844 of record NZ_JBFALS010000007.1, on the reverse strand, counting down.
CGGCGTCCGCCTTGTCCTCGCTCCCCGAGCAGCCGACGGCCGCGCCCCCGAGCAGCGCCGTCGCCAGGACCGCCCCCGCGATCCGCCCCGCGCGCCCCCGCACCGTTCCCACCGTGATCCCCAAGATCCCCACCCCACCGGTTTGACGTGTGTGTTCACCTGCCGTTCGCACGCTACCGGATCAGTGCGACAGCTCCGCCGCGGAAATCCGGTCCGCGGCCGGGGGCTCCGGCACCGCCGGCACCGTGACGCCGAAGTCCGCCCAGTACGTCGTGGTGCGGATCAGGCCCCCGTCCCCGCGCCCCGACTCGACGCGTTTGACGAGCCGGCCCCGCGCGTCCACCCACAGGTCCACGGACTGCCGCCCGACCCCGGCGTCGCGGACCCTCGCCGACTCGGAGGCGTGCACGACGCCCGCGTAGTGCGTGGCCACGACCCCTCTGATGCGGGCCCGGCCCGCGAGGTGCGCGTCGGCGGCGGACAACAGCAGGTCCACCGAGGCGTACGGGGCGAGGGTCTGGGCCGTCTGCTGCGGATAGCGCATCCAGTGCCGGCCGCCCACGGGTTTCGCGAGCCGCACCCAGTACGCCTCGGGCCGCACCCGGAACTCGGCGGGGCCGCCCACCCCGGGCGCCCGGACCTTCAGCCGGCCGCGCGGCGCCCCGGGCCGCGACCAGTCGAGCGAGCCCTGCGCGAGGGAGCGCACCCCGTCCGCCTCGGTCACCGAGTCGACGGCCGCGGAACCGGCCAGCGCGGTCGCCGTACGGGCCGCGCGCAGGGCGGCCGCGGCGCCCTCGTCCTTCGGGGCCTCGTCCTTCGCCGGGCCGCCGCAGCCCGCGAGCAGCAGCCCGAGCGCGCACACCGCCGCCGCCGTACGTCGCCTCATGGCCGCCTCCCCGTCGCCGTACCCGCACGCCACCTGGCACCCTAGGCGGCCCGCGCCCGGGGCAGTACGGCAAAACGGACGGGCCCCGTACCTGAAGTCAGGTATGGGGCCCGTCCGTTGAGGCTACGCGTGCGCGACGCGGCCACCGGTGAGCACGGGGGCTCAGACGGAGGCCGGGTCCTCCTCGACGAGGAGGTTGCGGGTGCGGTTCTGGTCCAGCGGGATGCCGGGGCCCATCGTGGTGCTCAGGGCGGCCTTCTTGATGTAGCGGCCCTTCGCGGCGGACGGCTTGAGGCGGAGGATCTCCTCAAGGGCGGCGCCGTAGTTCTCCACCAGCTTGGTGTCGTCGAACGACGTCTTGCCGATGATGAAGTGGAGGTTCGCGTGCTTGTCGACGCGGAACTCGATCTTGCCGCCCTTGATGTCCGTCACGGCCTTGGTGACGTCCGGGGTGACGGTGCCGGTCTTGGGGTTCGGCATGAGACCACGCGGGCCGAGGACGCGGCCGAGGCGGCCGACCTTGCCCATGAGGTCCGGGGTGGCGACGACGGCGTCGAAGTCCAGACGGCCCTTCGACACCTCGTCGATGAGCTCGTCGGCGCCGACGATGTCGGCGCCCGCGGCACGCGCGGCCTCGGCACGGTCACCGGTCGCGAAGACCAGGACCCGGGCGGTCTTGCCGGTGCCGTGCGGGAGGTTCACGGTGCCACGGACCATCTGGTCGGCCTTGCGCGGGTCGACGCCCAGGCGGAAGGCGACCTCGACGGTGCCGTCGAACTTGCTCGTGGAGGTCTCCTTGGCGAGCCGGACCGCCTCCAGGGGCGCGTACAGGCGCTCCTGGTCGATCTTGGCGTCGGCAGCGCGGAGAGACTTGCTGCGCTTCACTTCTGCTCCTGTTGTCGTTTCGGAGTCGTGGTCCGGGCCGGCGCGGGCCCTGCCACTAAAGGTCGTACGGGGAGGATCAGCCCTCGACGGTGACGCCCATGGAACGGGCGGTACCGGCGATGATCTTGGACGCGGCGTCCAGGTCGTTCGCGTTGAGGTCTTCCAGCTTGGTCTGGGCGATCTCGCGGACCTGCGCCTGGGTGATCTTGGCGACCTTGGTCTTGTGCGGCTCGCCGGAGCCCTTCTCCACGCCCGCGGCCTTGAGGATCATCTTCGCGGCCGGCGGGGTCTTCGTGATGAAGGTGAAGGAGCGGTCCTCGTAGACCGTGATCTCCACCGGCACGACCCAGCCACGCTGCGACTCGGTCGCGGCGTTGTAGGCCTTGCAGAACTCCATGATGTTGACGCCGTGCTGGCCCAGCGCGGGGCCGACCGGCGGAGCCGGGTTCGCGGCGCCGGCCTGGATCTGGAGCTTGATAAGCCCCGTGACCTTCTTCTTCTTGGGAGGCATTGCTCTCTCCGGGTCCTAGTGAGAGTGTTCCGCCTCCGTCCGGTTCATCCGGATGGAGGCATACCGCACAACGATAACGGGTATCGACGTACGGCCAAAACCGACAGGTCAGAGGGGCCTTTCCGGCTGGAAAAGCCCCTCCGCCCCGGTCGGAGGCGTAAGTCCGGGAACCGGCGCCCGGGCCGGTTCTTCCGGTGCTGGGGACGGCCGGTCGCTGGTCGGTCAGCGCTCGCACGGCCGTGAACAGGTGGATCAGTCACCCATCCTGTCACCGTGGGCCGCCCCTGGTCCACTTCGGCCGTCCTCGTGGGCGGGGTTCCGGCAGTCCTGCGGGCGGAGAGCGAAACAGCCTCCCGCCGAGGAGCGGAGTCCTGGGGGAGGCTGTCGCGTGACCGACCGGCGGCTGGTGTCCGCCGGGCCGGTTCTGCCGGATACGCGGGTCAGTTCTTCTGGATCTGGTCGAAGCTCAGCTCGACCGGGGTCTCGCGGCCGAAGATCTCGACGAGGCCCTTGACCTTCTTCGAGTCGGCGTTGATCTCGTTGATCGTGGCCTGGAGGGTCGCGAAGGGGCCGTCGGTGACGGTGACCGAGTCGCCCACCTCGAAGTCCAGCACCTGGACCTCGACCTTGCGCTGCGGGGCCGGCTTGCCCTCGGCCTCGGCGGCCTCGCGGGCGGCCTTCTCCTCGGCCTCGGGGGCGAGCATCTTGACGATCTCGTCCAGGGTCAGCGGGTACGGGTCGTAGGCGTTGCCCACGAAGCCGGTGACACCGGGGGTGTTGCGGACGACGCCCCAGGACTCGTTCGTCAGGTCCATGCGCACCAGCACGTAGCCGGGGAGCTTGTTCTGACGGATGGTCTTGCGCTCGCCGTTCTTGATCTGGGCGACCTCTTCCTGCGGCACCTCGGCCTGGAAGATGAAGTCCTCGACGTTGAGCGAGACGGCGCGCTGCTCCAGGTTGGTCTTCACGCGGTTCTCGTAACCGGCGTAGGTGTGGATGACGTACCACTCGCCGGGCAGGGTGCGCAGTTCCTCGCGCAGGGCGGCGACGGGGTCGACGGCCTCGGCGGGTTCCTCGTCCTGAGCGTCCTCAGCCGTGGGCTCCTCGGCGTCGGCTTCCTCCGCCGCGGCGTCCTCGGCGACCTCACCGGTGGTCTCGCCCTCGGCCTCGGTCCCGTCCTCGACGGGGGCGCCCTCGCCGACCATCGCGGCTTCCTCGTCGCCCTCGGCGAGCACGTCGTCGGCGGCGGCCTCCTCGGTGGCGGCCTCGACCACGGCGGCCTCCTCGGCGGGCTCAGCGGCGGCGGCGTCCGCAGCCTCGGCCTGGTCCGGCGCCTCGGCGTCCGCAGCCCCGACGATGTCGAGTCCGTCCTCGCGGGACTCCAGGTCCTCGCTCGCGGGCTGGTCGGCGCCGTTCAGGTTCGGGTCAGACACGTCGCTGCTTCTTCCTGGATACATAGGGGTGGAACACGCGAAAGGGGCGCCGACTCCGGCGCCCTCCGCATTGTGCACTTTTCGGCTCAGCCAAAAACGTACTTGATGGCCTGGGAGAATCCATAGTCGATCACGGTCACCAGACCGATCATGATGACCACGAAGACGATGACGACGCTCGTATACGTCGAGAGCTGTCCACGCGTCGGCCAGACGACCTTGCGGAGCTCGGCGACGATCTGCCGGTAGAAGAGCGCGAGACGGCCCAGGGGGCCCTTCTTCCCGCGCTTGCCGCCCTTGCGGTTCTTCCGCGACTCAGGCACCTCGTCCTGGGCATCAGGCGTATCGATGGAGCCCACGGCGTCCGTCACGTGTCCTCACCTGAATTCCGGATCGGTGCCGTGCGTCGCCCGATGGAGCCGCACGGCGGTGCAATTACTGTACGTACACATGCGCACACGACCTGGCGAAAGGTTGTGTGTAGCAGGGCCGGAGGGACTTGAACCCCCAACCGCTGGTTTTGGAGACCAGTGCTCTACCAATTGAGCTACGACCCTTTGTCTCCTCCAACGTACCGCATCCGCCCGCATGCACTAAGTGCCTGTGCCGAAGAGGTCCGCCGAAGGCCAACGAGCACAGAGCATACGTGCTCAGGGCCCTGAGGTCGAACGCGATGCTCCGCGAGCCCTGTTGGCGGCCGGTGCCGTGGCGGTGATCGTCCCGGCCCCGCTCTCCCCGTCACCCGCCCCTTATGCGCGTCTCAGCTCGCAAACCTGTGTGCCCGGCTTGTTGCCTGTCTGAAACGATGGGGGACATGAGCGCTGCTACCCCTTCCTCCGAGCGCAGGGTCTCCGCCCGCATCGGTGCGATCTCCGAGTCCGCGACCCTCGCCGTCGACGCCAAGGCCAAGGCCCTCAAGGCCGCCGGCCGGCCGGTGATCGGTTTCGGCGCGGGTGAACCCGACTTCCCCACCCCCGAGTACATCGTGGACACGGCCGTCGAGGCGTGCCGCGACCCGAAGAACCACCGCTACACCCCGGCCGGCGGTCTGCCCGAGCTGAAGGCCGCGATCGCCGCCAAGACGCTGCGCGACTCGGGCTACGAGGTCGACGCCTCGCAGGTCCTCGTGACCAACGGCGGCAAGCAGGCCATCTACGAGGCGTTCGCGGCGATCCTCGACCCGGGCGACGAGGTCATCGTGCCCGCGCCGTACTGGACGACGTACCCGGAGTCAATCCGGCTCGCGGGCGGCGTCCCGGTCGACGTGGTCGCCGACGAGTCCACCGGCTACCGCGTGACGCTGGAGCAGCTGGAGGCGGCACGCACCGAGCGCACCAAGGTCGTGCTGTTCGTCTCGCCGTCCAACCCGACCGGCGCGGTGTACTCCGAGGCCGACGCGGAGCGGATCGGCCGCTGGGCCGCCGAGCACGGGCTGTGGGTGCTGACCGACGAGATCTACGAGCACCTCGTGTACGGCGACGCGAAGTTCACCTCGCTGCCGGCGATCGTGCCCGAGCTGCGCGACCGCTGCATCGTGGTGAACGGCGTGGCGAAGACGTACGCGATGACCGGCTGGCGGGTGGGCTGGCTGATCGGCCCGAAGGACGTCGTGAAGGCCGCGACGAACCTCCAGTCGCACGCCACGTCCAACGTGAGCAACGTCGCGCAGGCCGCGGCGCTCGCCGCCGTCTCCGGTGACCTGGACGCGGTCGCCGAGATGCGGACGGCCTTCGACCGGCGCCGGCGCACCATCGTGCGGATGCTCAACGAGATCGACGGCGTGCTGTGCCCCGAGCCGGAGGGCGCGTTCTACGCGTACCCCTCGGTCAAGGGCCTGCTGGGCAAGGAGATCCGGGGCAAGCGCCCGCAGGACTCGGTGGAGCTGGCCGCGCTGATCCTGGACGAGGTGGAGGTCGCGGTGGTCCCGGGCGAGGCCTTCGGCACCCCGGGTTACCTGCGGCTGTCCTACGCGCTGGGCGACGAGGACCTGGTCGAGGGCGTGTCCCGCATCCAGAAGCTGCTGGCCGAGGCGAAGGACTGAACGCCTTCCCTGACGGCGAGAAGCGGGCCTCCGGCGTTGCCGGGGGCCCGCTTTCGCGTTCGGGCAAGGACTCGAAGGGGTAACCGGCTTGGGCCCGGCCGCGCGCGTGCGGCAGGATCTATGAATGGAGAGCATGCACGTGACCCCGCCAGGTGCGGGTGCCCGCGACCGGACCAGGGACCTTCGTGAACTGCCGAAGGCCCATCTGCATCTGCACTTCACCGGTTCGATGCGCTCCACGACGCTGCTGGAACTGGCCGACAAGTACGGGGTGCGGCTGCCGGACGCGCTGACCGGCGGGGAGCCGCCGAGGCTGCGGGCCACGGACGAGCGGGGCTGGTTCCGCTTCCAGCGGCTGTACGACGCGGCGCGGTCCTGTCTGCGGGAGCCCGCCGACATCCAGCGGCTGGTGCGGGAGGCCGCAGAGGAGGACGTGCGGGACGGTTCGGGCTGGCTGGAGATCCAGGTCGACCCGACCTCGTACGCGCCGCTGCTGGGCGGTCTGATCCCGGCGATGGAGATCATCCTGGACGCGGTGGACGCGGCCTCGCGCGAGACGGGGCTCGGGATGCGGGTGCTGGTCGCGGCCAACCGCATGAAGCATCCGCTGGACGCCCGCACCCTGGCCCGGCTCGCGGTGCGGTACGCGGACCGGGGGGTGATCGGCTTCGGCCTGTCCAACGACGAACGGCGCGGGATGGCCAGGGACTTCGACCGGGCCTTCGCGATCGCCCGGGAGGGCGGTCTGCTGGCCGCTCCGCACGGCGGGGAACTGGCGGGGCCCAGCTCGGTGCGGGACTGCCTGGACGATCTGCACGCGGCCCGCGTGGGCCACGGGGTGCGGGCCGCCGAGGACCCGTACCTGCTGCGGCGGCTCGCGGACTCCGGCGTGACCTGCGAGGTGTGCCCGGCCTCGAACGTCGCCCTCGGCGTCTACCCGAAGCAGTCCGACGTCCCCCTGCGCACGCTGTTCGAGGCGGGCGTCCCGATGGCGCTGGGCGCGGACGACCCGCTGCTGTTCGGCGCCCGGCTCGCCGACCAGTACGAGATCGCCCGCCGCGACCACGGCTTCACCGACCCCGAACTGGCCGAGCTGGCACGCCAGTCGGTGCGCGGTTCGGCGGCCCCGCCGGACGTGCGGGAGAAGCTGCTCGCGGGGGTGGAGGACTGGCTGGCGGGGTGAGGGGCGCGGCCGTCGCGCAGGAGGTGGGCGGGCGTGTCCGGCCGGTTCTCGGGGGGTGCTGTCGCCGCCCGGGCGCGAGGTTTCTCGCGCCGGGCCCGCCTCCGTGCGGAGGCACGCGTTCCACCCCGGTGACGGGAAACCCGCCGGTCATGAAACAGCCCTCGCGGTCCCACACGTCAGCCGCCCCCTCGCCGCATCCCCCGCTCGATCCCGCCGCACGGGGGAGGGTGCGCGGAGTGGACCGCTTCCTGATGTGGGCCGCTCCGGTGTGCGGCGGCGTGGCGCTACTGAGGCTTGAAGGCCGACGCCGGTCCGTCGGCTTCCCGGGAGTGGCGGGCCTTCCGGGACCGGCTGTCTTCCCCGGGGTCGGCGGGCTTTCCGGACCCGGCGCTCCGGTCAGAGGCTGACGCCGACCGTGACGGGTTCGTTGACGAGGGTCACGCCGAAGACCCGCTCGACCCCGGCGACGACCTCCCGGGCGAGGTCCAGCAGGTCCTCGGTGGTGGCGGAGCCCCGGTTGGTGAGCGCCAGGGTGTGCTTGGTCGAGATACGGGCGGGACCCGCGCCGTATCCCTTCGTGAACCCGGCCTTGTCGATGAGCCAGGCGGCGGAGGTCTTGGTGCGTCCCTCGCCGGCCGGGTAGGCGGGCGGTACGACGTCCTCGCCGAGGTGGGCGCGGGCGCGGTCGAGGAACAGCGCCAACTGGGCCTCGTCGAGCAGCGGGTTGGTGAAGAAGGACCCGGCCGACCACGTGTCGTGGTCCTCGCTGTCGAGCACCATGCCCTTCCCCGCGCGCAGCTTCAGGACGGTGTCCCTGGCCTGCGCGAGCGGGACCCGGTCGCCCGCCTCGACGCCCAGGGCGCGGGCGGTCTCGGCGTAGCGGATCGGGGCGGACAGCCCGTCCTCGTCGGCGAGCGCGAACCGCACCCGCAGGACGACGTAGCGCTCGGGTTCGGCCTTGAAGCGGCTGTGCCGGTACGAGAAGGCGCACTCCTCGTTGCCGAGGGTCACGGTCTCTCCGGTGGCGCGGTCGAGGGCGAGGACCTCGGTGACGGTCTGGGAGACCTCCTGGCCGTAGGCGCCGACGTTCTGGATCGGCGTGGCGCCGGCCGATCCGGGGATGCCTGCCAGGCACTCGATCCCGGCGAGCCCGGCCTCGACGGAGGCGGCGACCGCCTCGCTCCAGACCTCCCCCGCGGCGAGTTCCAGGGTCGTGCCCTCGATACGACGGCCGCGCGTGGCGATCCGCAGGGCCGTGCCGTCGAAGCCCTTGTCGCCGATGACGAGGTTGCTGCCCCCGCCGATGACGAGCAGCGGTTCACCGGCCGCGTCGGCGGCCCGGACCGTCTCGACGACCTCGGCGTCGGTCGTGGCGGTGACCAGCCGGGTGGCGGGCCCGCCGAGCCGGAGGGTCGTGAGGGGGGCGAGGGGGGCGTCATGGAGTTCCTGCACAGGACAAGCGTAAGGGGCAGGCCACCTGGGGCCCGCCCCTTACGCTCGTGCTCCTTGGCCGACTTCTCGCCGGTCCCTCGCCGAGTCCTCGCCGCTTCTCCGTCCGAGAACCGAGGGCCGAGGGCTCAGAGACCGGCGGGGGTGAGGTGGTCGGGGGCCGGGGAGCCGGGGACGGTGTCGGCCCCGGCCGCCTCACGCGCCCCCTCCACCGCGCTCCCCTCCACCGTGCTCCTGTCCACCGGTGTCCCCGCCGTCGTCATCCCGGAGCGGCGCGGGATGAGGAGAGCGAGCAGGGCACCGAGGGCCACGGCGGACGCCCCGACCCAGAGGGCGGGGGTGAGCCCGTCCACGAAGGTCTGCGGCGTCCCGTATCCGCCGCTCGCGGAGAACACGGCGCTGATGACGGCGATACCGAGCGCCCCGCCGAGTTCCCGCAGGGCGTTGTTGGTGCCGGAGGCGATGCCCTGTTCGACGGGCCGGACGCTTCCCATGACGAGTGCGGCGGCCGGCGCGAAGTAGAGCGCCATGCCGATCCCGCCGAGGATCAGGGCGGGCAGCATGTCCCCGTAGCTCATGGCCGGGTCGATGACGGCCGCGAACCAGCCGAGTCCGAGCGCCTGGAGCGCGAGCCCGGTCACGACGACGTTCCGCCCGCCGATCCGGTCGGACAGGTATCCGGCGAGGGGAGCGACGAGCATCGGCATCCCGGTCCAGGGCAGCATCCGCAGCCCCGCCTCGGTGGGCGAGTAGTGCTGGACCACCTGGAAGGCCTGGCTCAGCAGGAAGATCGAGCCGAACATCCCGAGGAACATCAGCAGGCTCGCGGCGTTGATCCCGGTGAACGCGCGGCTGCGGAACAGCCGCATCGGCAGCATCGGCCGGGGTGTGCGCAGCTCCCACAGGACGAAGGCGGCCAGGAGCACGGCGCCGGCCACGAGTCCGGACAGCACCAGCGGGTCGGTCCAGCCGTCCCGGTTGCCGCTGATCAGCCCGTAGACGATGCCGAAGAGACCGGCGCTCGCCAGCAGTGTGCCGGGGAAGTCGAGCCGGGTACCGGGCGCCGTGGACTCCCGCAGCCGCAGCGGCGCGAGGACGAGCAGCAGGACGCCCAGCGGAACGTTCAGCCAGAAGATCCAGTGCCACGAGATGTGCTCGGTGAGCGCCCCGCCGATGAGCGGCCCGCAGGCCACGGCCAGGCCGTTGACCGCGCCGGTGATCCCGAAGGCCATCCCGCGCCGGGCGGCCGGCACGGCGGCGCTGAGCAGTGTCAGGGTCAACGGCATCATGATCGCCGCCCCGACGCCCTGCACGGCGCGCGCAGCGATGAGCTGGCCGATCCCCGAGGAGAGCGCGGCGGCGGCCGAGGACGCGGTGAACACCCCCACACCGACGAGGAAGAGCCGCCGCCGCCCGAACCGGTCCCCGAGCGCCGCGCCGAGCATCATCAGCACCGCGAAGGTCAGGGTGTACGCGCTGACCGTCCACTCCAGGTCCCCGAGCCCACCCCCGAGATCGGCCTGGATGGACGGCAGCGCATTGCTGACGACGAGGTTGTCCAGCGCGGCCATGAACCCGGCGATGCTGGTGATCAGCAGGGCCCAGAAGACCGGACGCCGCTGCCCGGAGGACGAAGTGCTTCGCGCGTCTCCACCCGTCCTCGGCCCCGGCCCTGCGGACCGCCCTCCCCGCAGCCCTCCCCTCTCGTGCTTCTCCGGCTTCTCCGGCTTCTCATGCTTCTCGTGCTTCTGACTTGTCCCGGATTGCTCGTGTCGCTGGTACTGCTCCTGGCTCTCGTGCTTCACGGTCTCCCCCTGGAGTTCTCCACGTCCGACGTGGGTTAGTTATTAATCACTAATTTTTGCGGGCAGACGGGTGCGCCACAGACGGGCCGATACGCCCCGCCGCCCCACACTTTTCCGCCGGCGAACCGGTCAGCGGGCGGTCCGCCGCCCGGCCTCCGCATCTGGTTCCGGCGCCCTGGCCTCCTCGTACACCCCGCTCCAGACCCGGTGCTCCCTGGAGAACCCGAGGGCGACGAGATTGTTGACCAGCATCCCGTACGCCAGGAACTGGGTCGCCTCACCGACGTCCCCGCCGTGCAGCTCGACGACGCAGTCGAACAAATCGGCCCACGCGCGCCGCAGCGCCTCGGCCAGTTCCTCGTCCCCGGACGCCTTCGCGGCGGCGGCGGCACCGTAGATCTGCAGGTACATCTGCACGACCTCGGGCTGCTCGGCGAGCAGTTCCTGGTAAGCCCGCCCCATCGCAGCGACGGCGACCTCACCGACCTCACCCTCCAGCCCCTCCCCGGCGACCTGGAACACCCTCTGCGTCTCGCCGACGCAGTGCTGCGCGGCCGCGAGGAACAGCGCCTTCTTGTTCTTGAACAGCCGGAAGAGATACGGCTGCGACACCCCGACCCGCCGCGCGATCGACTCCGTCGAGGTGCCGTCGTACCCACGCTCGGCAAACTCGACCACAGCCGCCCGCACCGCGCTCTCGCGCCGCTCTCCCGCACTCATCCGAACCATGAAGATAAGTTAGTACTCAATCACTAACTTCGCAAGGGGGCGAGGAAACCACAGGACGGAGAGGGGCGGGGGGAGGAATGGGGGGCCCAGGGGTGGAGCGGTGTCCGGGACGAGAGCAAGGGACGCGTCCCGGGCGGCTCACCCCCACCCGAACCGCCGCCCCTCGACCGGGGTCCGCCAGGGGGCCAGCCCTGCCCCTACTGCCGAAGCACCCCACACACCACGCAGGGGCGCCGGAACACCGACCTACCGAGTTCCGGACCACCTGGGCACCTGGGCACCTGGGCACCTGGGCACCTGGGCACCTGGGCACCTGGGCACCTGGGCACCTGGGCACCTGGGCACCTGGGCACCTGGGCACAGGTTGATTCTCCGCGCACGAAGTTCTCCGCGTACGAGCGAAATGCGGTGGGCAGGCTCAGGCCAGGGGGGCACTCTCAGTAAGGGGCACTCCCCCATTGCCGCCGCCCCTTACCGCTCGCCGCGTGCGCCCCGACTTACCGCTCACCGCGCTCCGGACGTCGACGCCCCGGAGGCCCCGCCCCGCGAAACCTCAACGTCCCGCGCCCCCGCCGTGCCGTGCCCCTGACTCGGGCCCCGCGCGGCCGTCGACGGCTTCGGTCGGGCCCCCGCCCCCATCGATGCGGGGGCCCGACCGGTTCACCCACGGATGCGGGAGGCCCGACCCGTTTCACTCACCGGCCGCCCCCGCCACTCACCGGCAGTCGACCACAGACAGTCAGCCACCAGCAGGCGGCCACCAGGCACCAGGCACCAGGCACCAGGCACCAGGCACCAGGCACCAGCCGGCCGCTACCGCTCAGCCGAGTCGCACCACGGCGCGCGACATGCCGAGGACCTTCTGTTCCGCGCTCTTGGCAACGAGGTCGACGCGGACGAGCTGGTCGTCGAGCTTGGCCCCGACCTTCGCGCTGACCTCGATGACGGCGCCCTTGTCGTCGTCCGGGACCACGACCGGCTTGGTGAACCGGACTCCGTACTCGACGACGGCGCCCGGGTCCCCCACCCAGTCGGTGACGACACGGACGGCCTCGGCCATCGTGAACATGCCGTGCGCGATGACGTCGGGCAGTCCGACGGCCTTCGCGAACCGCTCGTTCCAGTGGATCGGGTTGAAGTCCCCGGAGGCGCCCGCGTACTGGACGAGGGTCGCGCGGGTCACCGGGAACTCCGCGGCCGGCAGTTCGGTGCCGACTTCGACGTCCTCGTACGAGATCTTCGCCGCCATCAGTTTCCGCCCTCCCCTTCGGCCGCCGCACGGGCCACGAGCTTCATCAGCGCCGTCACGACATGGCCCCCGGAGGCGTCGTGCACCTCTCCGCGGATGTCGATGATGTCGTTGCCCGCGAGCGACTTGATGCCGTCGATCGTCGAGGTGACGCTCAGCCGGTCACCGGCGCGCACCGGACGCGTGTACGCGAACTTCTGGTCACCGTGCACCACCCGGCTGAAGTCCAGGCCCAGCTGCGGGTCCTGCACGACCAGAGCCGCGGCCTGGTAGGTGATCGCGAACACGAAGGTCGGGGGCGCGATCACATCGGCGTGCCCGAGGGCCCTGGCGGCCTCCGGGTCGGTGTACGCGGGATTCGGGTCGCCGACGGCCCGGGCGAACTCGCGGATCTTCTCCCGGCCGACCTCATAGGGATCGGTGGGCGGGTAGCTCCGCCCCACGAAGGACTGGTCGAGCGCCATGCGCCTCGGCACCTCCTGGTTCTCACAGCGAATACAGCCGGCAGGCACACCGGCGGACACCAACTCGGCCCGTACGTCGTACGCGGCCGCGAAGTGACACGGACCGCGCACCGCACCGGTCGCCCGGCCCGTGGGACAACATGCCCACCGGCGTACGGGACGTACGGAAGACCACACACCCGGACGCACCCGAGGGCGCCCTGCGGACGCACACGGCCACCGCCCACGCGGACGTACGCGACGACCGCCGGGCGGAGCGCGGCGCCCTAGGACCTGTCTTCAAACTGCCGCTTGCCGCGCGGCGCCAGTTTGAAGACAGGCCCTAGCGTCTCACGGCGCGCAATCGCGTCCTGCGGCATACCGGCGATCCCGCGCACGCCCCTTACCGCCCCCGCGCGCTCCCCTGCGCCTTCCGGGCCCGGAGGGCGCGCGCTCCCCTCTGCCCACCGGGCCCGGAGGCCGACGCCCCGGGCGACCCGGCACCGGAAACGCCACGAGGCCGCTCCCCGAAGGGAACGGCCTCGTGAACGAGCCTGATTTATCGCGTCTCGCGGTGCGCGGTGTGCGCGTTGCAACGCGGGCAGTGCTTCTTGAGTTCCAGACGATCCGGGTCATTACGCCGGTTCTTCTTGGTGATGTAGTTCCGCTCCTTGCACTCCACGCAGGCCAGCGTGATCTTCGGGCGGACGTCGGTGGCAGCCACGTGAGTGCTCCTTGACGAACGGATAGAAAATGATTAACGCATAGAAGAGTAGCCGATCGAAGGACCGACCCCGCAATCGGCTACTGTCTGTAGCGGTGACCGGACTTGAACCGGTGACACAGCGATTATGAGCCGCTTGCTCTACCGACTGAGCTACACCGCTGCGATGCGCTTCGGCTCCCCGTCCGAGAACGGGGGGCCTGGCACATCAGAGCCCCAAAACGGAATCGAACCGTTGACCTTCTCCTTACCATGGAGACGCTCTGCCGACTGAGCTATTGGGGCGAGCGATGAAGACATTACACGGTCGCCCACCGTTCGCCCAAATCCGTTTGCCGGGTCTCTCCACATCTGCGGAAGCGCGCCCACGACGAGCCCCCGTTCCGGGCCCCGCGCGCCCCCGGACCTGCACCGCGGCTTTCCCACGGCGCCCTCCGCACCCCCTGCGCGGCGGGCGCGACAAGCACCCCGCCGGGACCCCCGTCGCACCCCGCCGCGGGCCCCCCGTCCACGCCGCCGCGGGCCTCCCGGGCCCCTGTGGCCGTCCTCCCGGGCGGGGCGGCCTTCACACCACACCAGTACGACTATTGCGCTCCTGCTCGTAGCCGCCGGGCGCGCGCCCTAGGCTCTTGTCCACTCTCAGTGATCTTGACGGCGGCGGTGGCGTCGCGGTCCGGCCCAGTGCTCCGTCGTGGACCGTCCCCGGCCCACCGGTCCGAGCCCCGCAGCCGTCCGAACGCCACCAGGAGCGCCATGCCCGACAGCCATCCGCAGCCACCCCCGCTCCCCGGCAGCAGCGCGGGCGGCCCGGCCGGCCTCCTGCTGTGCGGCGCCCGGCTGACCGACGGCAGGACGGTCGACGTTCGGCTGGGCGGTGGCCGCATCGAGGCCGTCGGCACGGCGGGCAGCCTTCCCGCCCACCACTCGCGCGTCGACCTGAGCGGCTACCTCCTGCTGCCGGCCCCCGCCGAACCGCACGCGCACGCCGACACGGCGCTGGCCGCCCGCGCCGACGGCCCCGTCCCGTTCGACTCGCGCGAGGTCCGCCGCCGTACGACGGAGGCGGCGCTGCTCCAGCTCGGTCACGGCGCCACCGCCCTGCGCTCCCACGTGCGGGTCGGGGACGTGCAGGGGCTCTCGGCCCTGGAGGCGGTCCTCCAGGCGCGCCGAGCGCTGACCGGCCTCGCGGAGCTGACCGCCGTCGCCGTACCGCGGCTGCTCACCGGCGCGGCGGGGGCCGACGGACGAGAACTGCTGCGCGACTCCGTGAAAATGGGCGCCGGCGTGGTCGGCGGCTGCCCCGACCTGGACCCCGACCCGACCGGCTACACCGAGATCGTCCTGGAGACGGCGGCGGAACACGGCTGCCCCGTGGACCTGCACACGGACAGCGCGGACCCGGCCCGGCTGTCCCGGCTCGCCGCGATGGCCGGCGGGCTGCGCCCCGGGGTGGCGCTCAGCCCGTGCGGCGGGCTGTCGCGCATGCCGCAGGAGGCCGCGGCACGCTGCGCGCGGCAACTCGCGGCGGCCGGAGTCGCGGTCGTCTGCCTTCCGCAGGGCGACTGCGGCGGCGTGGAACGCCGGGGCACGGGCACGGCGCCGGTGCGGATGCTGCGCGGCGCGGGGGTCACCGTCGCGGCCGGCAGCGGCGGTCTGCGCGACATCGCCAACCCCGTGGGCCGCGGCGACCCGCTGGAGGCCGCCTACCTCCTCGCCTCGCAGCAGGGGCTGCGCCCGGAGGACGCGTACGGGGCGGTGAGCGAGGCGGCGCGCGCGGTGCTCGGACTGCCCGAGATCCGTGTGGAGGCGGGCTTCCCCGCCGAGCTGCTCGCCGTGCGGGGCGAGCAGCTGTCGGGGGCGCTCTCGCTCGCGTACAGCAGGATCGTGATCCACCGAGGCCGCGTCGTCGCGAGGACCAGCGCGGTACGGGAGTACTGCGACTCCGTCTCGGCCCTCGACCTGCCGAGGCAGGGCAGGCAGGAGCGCCGGTAGGGCCCGCGGAGCCGCCTGGACGGGGCCGGGCGGACTTCGGGCGGGGCCGGACGACACTCGGGGCGGACGACGGCCGGGGGCCGGCACAGGGCCGTACGCGGCCCGCTCCTGGCGCGGGGCGTGCGGCTCGCGACAAGCGCGCACAAGCGTGTGCACGAGCCGTACACGGCCGGCGCCCCGGCCCGTGCCACGGGCACGTACCGGCCGACACCACCGGTGAGACCGACGTGTACGACTACGACTACGACGACGTCCGGCGACGGGTCGCCCGTGACCTGGACCGTGCGGTCCGGCGGACGACCGTCGCGGTCAGCCCGGGAAACCGCCACGGTCGGACGGCGTCCACGACGGGCAGCCGACGACAGCCGACGACAGCCGACGACAGCCAGGATCCGCCCGCGACGGTCAGTCAGCCCGTGCGCCGACTCGTCCACGCACGGCCACCCTCGCGGTCAGCTCTTGAGCGCGCCCTTCCCGGTCGCGCCGTCCCCGAACTCCTCCTTCAGCTGCTCCTGGATCTGCTTCTCGATCTCGTCGCCGAGCGGGCCCTTGTCGTAGTCCGCGCCGAACTCCTTCTTCATTTCCTTGCGGAGTTCCTGCTCGAACGCCTTGCGGTACGTGGGGTCGTCGCTGAGGGCGTCATCGTCCGGACCGTCCAAGGGGCTGAGGTCGGCCGAGGCGTCCTCCGCCGTGCCCGGCCCGCCGAAGAGGGAGTCGGGCTTCACCATGAAGGAACCGTCGTCGCCCTTCGGGAGTTCGGTCGCTCCCGCCGGGGCGGTGATCTTCCCGGCCTTGCCGAAGCCGAGGACGATGTCGAACTTGTCGCCCTTCTTGACCGGGTCGCCGGGCTCGGCGAGCTGGGTGGCGTCGAAGGTGATGCCGGAGAGGGCGCCGTCCTTGAGCGCGAAGTCCACGCCGATCTTGCGCTTCGGAGCGTCCTTGAGGTCCTTCTCCGTGGGCAGCCCCTTGCTCAGCTGCGGCGGCAGTTCGTCGGAGACGTTCCTGAGGGCGCCGAAGACGTCGCTCAGCAGGTCACGGGCCGAGGCCTTGGCGAGAATGTGCTCGGCGCCGTCCTTCTCGCCCTGGTCGGTGAAGGTCACGCGGCGGGCGACGATCGCCTTGAGATCGGTCTGCAGCTTGCGCTGCGTCCTGCTGTCGAGCTTCTCCGCGTTCTCCCCGTCCTTGCCGCCCTTGCCCTTGCCGCCGGCCGCGGCCTCGGCGGAGTCGACGTCGGTCCTGACCCAGCGGCCCGCGAACAGGTCCTTGAGGCTGCCCAGCTCGGGGGGCAGTTCCCCGGCCCCCGCCCCGGCCCCGGGTATGGGGGTGCCGAGGGCCTTGCCGAGCGCGTCGACATCGGCCTTGAGGTAGACGGTCTTGTCGATCATCCGCACCTCGACGAGGTCCGCCCCCTTGCCGGAGCCGACCGTCATCGCCATGGCCTTGAAGTCCTTCTCCTCGGCCTTGGCCAGGGGCTTGGACGCCTCGACGGAGAGGGACACCCGCAGGTGGGCGAGGGTCTTCGCGGCCTGGGGCGGCATGGCGTCCTCGGGCGAGTCCGAGGCCGCTGCGGCCTCCAGCACCTTCGGGTCGGCGTCGAGCCCCAACTCGACCTTCAGCGAGCGCTGCTCACCGAGCTTCTCGCTGGCGTTCTGGATCTTCTGTGCGGCGCTGAGGCTCTTGACGGTGCCGCAGGCGGCGAGCCCCGTCAGGGCCAGCGCGGCGCACGTGGCGGCGGTCAGAGTGGTACGTCGTACGGTGTTGATGATGTCTCCCGTTTGTCTCCCGTTGTACACAGGAGACTCACGGAGACCGCACACAGTTGCGCGAGTGCGAACAACGGAACGGTCACGGTCGGCGTGTCGCCTGGGCTCGGCCGGGTGCGCCGTGAACGTACCGGGGCGGCAGTCGCCCGCCGCCGTCCCAGGCGCTTCGGACGACGCGCGCGTTCCGGTCTCGGAGCGTACGGTCGGAACCATGCGCATGGTCATCGCTGGAGGACATGGACAGATCGCGCTGCGGCTGGAGCGCCTGCTCGCCGCACGCGGTGACGAGGCAGTGGGCCTGATCCGGAACCCGGCCCAGGAGGCGGACTTGCGGGCCGCGGGCGCCGAACCGGCCCTCTGCGACCTGGAGTCCGCGTCGGTGGACGAGGTGGCCGAGCTGCTGAAGGGCGCCGACGTGGCGGTCTTCGCGGCCGGCGCGGGCCCCGGCAGTACGGCGGAACGCAAGGACACCGTGGACCGCGACGCGGCGATCCTGCTGGCCGAGGCGGCGGAACAGGCAGGTGTACGACGCTTCCTGATGGTCTCCTCGATGGGCGCCGACGCCTCCCACAAGGGGGACGGCATCTTCGACATCTACCTGCGGGCCAAGGGCGCGGCGGACGACGCGGTACGCGCGCGCACGACCCTGGACTGGACGATCCTGCGCCCCGGTGCACTCACCGACGACGAGGGCACCGGGCAGGTGCGCCTGGAGCCGTCGACCGGCCGGGGCTCGGTCCCCCGCCAGGACGTCGCGGCGGTCCTGGCGGAACTGGCCCAGGCACCGGGCACGGTGGGCCTGACCCTGGAACTGATCGGCGGCGACACCCCGTTGGCGGTCGCGGTACGAGACGCGGGCACCGCCTGACCCTCGTCCCGTCCCGCTAGAACAGCGACATCTGCCCGGGGAAATCCGGGACGACGTACCCGTCGAGAGTGGCCTGCGCCCCTCCGAGGGGCGCGAGCCGCCGCGACCCGGTACAGGACTGAAGCCCCCCGGCGGCCCGCGTCCCGGGGGCATCGTGCCGCGCGTACCGCCCGGCGACAACGGCGATCTCACGACGACACTGCGGACACCTGCGACGTGGCGTGGACGACATGCCCCCAGTGTGCCGCGCCCCACCGACAAGTCACCGGAAAGGGCGCGGCTCCCTGCCTGCGCAAGGCTGCGGGGAGGTGTTCGCGGGGCCGCTCCGGAACGGCGAGAACGGCACCGCCGTCCAGCGGCATCGCGACCAGCCCAGCGCCGTCGCGACCAGCGGCATCGTCAACCGGCGAGCGTCTCGTGCAGCACCGGGGGGAAGACGACGCGCCCGGCCCCGGTGTCGACCACCCCCGCCTTCTCCGGCGCTTCCACCGCGGCGCAGGCATGCCAGGCGGCGAGAGCAAGGTGACGCAAGCCCGGTAGAGACTGCGCATTAAACGCACCGGCTACGTGGGAGTGATCGAGATCGATAGGCCGCACCATACGGGGCGCGGCTCGGACGACAAGAGCCGCGAGCGGCTCGGCTCCTGCGGAACGCGGGCGTCAGATACATCAATCGCATCGACGTCAAGGACACCAGCACCAAAAAGGGAAGTGGACAAGTTCGGCACAGACTTTCTCCGCCACCTCAGCGGCTGAGGCCCGCGCCGGACTGGTTGACATCAACGCCTGACACCAACAGCGACGAACGTGAGCAACCGCCGGTCGCGAACGGACACGCGGCCTCGGGCTTTGTGGGAAGAGCCTGGCGTGGAAGAGGGCTGTCGTCGATGGAACCAGCCCGACCAGGGCGGCCGTCACCCCGGGGGACGCCGGGGGGACACGGGCCGACCGTGGGTGGGACGCACGCGAGGCGCGCTGAGACAGCCCTCGCCGCACGGCCACTGCTCCGATAACGAAAGAACCCTCTCCGACCAGCTCTTTCGGGCTGATCGGAGAGGGTTTCTCGTCCGTGTGGCGGCGCCAGGATTCGAACCTGGGAAGGCTGAGCCGGCAGATTTACAGTCTGCTCCCTTTGGCCGCTCGGGCACACCGCCTGGGATGCTGCTGGGGACTCCGCCGGAGCGGGTGTTCCCTGGCAACGACGTAAACAATACCTGATCGGTGGGGGTGGTCCGCCACCCGATAGATCGGTTCCGGGGGGCGGGGCGGTGACTAGGCTTTGGGGGTGCGGCCCGTTGGGGGTCGCAGCCCCTACGCACCCCGATCCAAGGAGCCACAGCACATGGCCGACTCCAGTTTCGACATCGTCTCGAAGGTCGAGCGGCAGGAGGTCGACAACGCCCTCAACCAGGCCGCCAAGGAGATCTCGCAGCGCTACGACTTCAAGGGCGTCGGCGCCTCGATCGCGTGGTCCGGCGAGAAGATCCTCATGGAGGCGAACTCCGAGGAGCGCGTGAAGGCGATCCTCGACGTGTTCCAGTCCAAGCTCGTGAAGCGCGGGATCTCCCTGAAGTCCCTGGACGCGGGTGAGCCGCAGGTCTCCGGCAAGGAGTACAAGCTGTTCGCCTCCGTCGAGGAGGGCATCTCGCAGGACAACGCCAAGAAGGTCGCCAAGATCATCCGCGACGAGGGCCCCAAGGGCGTCAAGGCGCAGGTCCAGGGCGACGAACTGCGCGTGTCCTCGAAGAGCCGGGACGACCTGCAGCAGGTCATCGCCCTGCTCAAGGGCCGCGACTTCGACTTCGCGCTGCAGTTCGTGAACTACCGGTGAGCCGGTCCCGGTAGCGCCTCGGCGGGCGGCGGGTGCCGGCGGCGGGGTGACGTATGAAGCGGGCGGGGCGGGGGGGGGGGGGCGGCGGCCGGCCCGCCGCGCGCGCCGAGGGCGGAGCGCGGCGGCCCGGGCGCGGGCGGGGCGGCGGGG